>NZ_KB291613.1:0-44602 GCF_000320405.1 Clostridium celatum DSM 1785
TGCATAGCAAGTGGTTTTCTAAATACAAAAAAGATTGTTACAAACATATTTGTTTTGTAACAATCTTTAAAACTTCTATTCGTATAGTAAATCCTTTATATCATCGTCATCCATGTTGTCTTTATTATACCATTTAGATCCAGTATCTGTATCAGAAACTGTTTCTCCCTTATATGCTTTATATGCAAGAGCAACAGCATCATAACCAATTTGGTATGGATCTTGTGTAACTGATCCTAAGAACCAACCATTTCTAACAGCTGTAATTTGACCTTTACCTGAATCAAATCCAACGGCAACTATATCTTTATATTTTCCAGTTTCTTTATCGAAATCTTTACCATCATTAGACGCAGCTAATATACCATCAACTCCACCTTGATTAGAACCATATACTGCAATTAAATTATTTGTTGATAATACAGATTGAGCTGCATTTTGAACATCTGTAGCAGAAGTTGTTGGGGGAACATTTACAACGATTTTAACTATTTCATCTCCTGTAGCTGCTACATTATATGTTTCATGTCCTGAAACACTTACATTTCCTTCTCCTACTATCTCTTCACATTTAGCTTTCATTTCATCTATAAATCCTTGAGTTCTATCAATTAATGATGCACTTGTAGCATCTTGAGAAACTACCCCTATGGCAACCGGATTATCCTTAGTTGCAGCCTTTATCTTACCTAGTATATCTTCATCTTCAATTAACTTTTGAGCTGGAATTTGTGCTGCCTTATAGTTATCTGTTGATGCAGTAGCCGCAACTTGTCCATCTGGAGCTCCTGGAATACCTGAGTCAAATCCTATTACAGGAATACCTTGACTTTGAGCATCTGATAACTGTGATGATAATGATTTAGTATCAAGTGCTGCTATAGCTAAAGCTTGTGGTTTTTTTGCAAGTGCTGCATTAACCATATTTACTTGATCATTAATATCACTTTCAGATGCTGGACCTTCAAAAGTAATATCAACATTAAATTCCTTAGCTGCATCTTCTGCACCTTTTTTAACTACTTGCCAAAATTGATGTTGAAATCCCTTAGATATAACAGCTATATACGGTTTAGAACTTGTATCAGTTGTTTCTTCCGTTGTTGTATTATTAGTGTCTGACGTATCACTTGTGTCTTTTGAGTTTGATGAGCTACAACCAGCAATACTAGCTACTAAAGCAAGAGATGCCGCTAAGCAAACCATTTTTTTAATTTTTTTCATTGTAAAATCCCCCTTAAATTTTAATTTTATTACTAAGCAGTTTACTGCTCTAAAACTTTATTAACACTTTTACTAGCACTACTTTCAGTCTTATTATCTAATTTAATTTCATTTGATTTTTTATTTCTATAAATATCTAATAATACAGCGCAAATAACAACTATTCCTGTAAAAAATGTTTGCCATTGTCCTTGAAGATTCATTGACATTAATCCATTTTTTAATACACTCATAATATAAACACCTATCATAGTACCTACTACTGAACCAACTCCACCAGATAATGAAGTTCCTCCAATAACAACTCCTGCAATAGCTAATAATTCCAACCCATTTCCAGTACCTGGTATTATAGTTGTATACGCAGCTGCATAAACTATACCTGCAAGCCCAGCAAAAAATCCACTAATAACATAAACCATCATTTCCCATCTATCTACTCTTACACCTGAAAGCCTAACAGCCTCTTTATTACTTCCTATTGCAAAAGTATATCTACCTATACGAGTTTTATTTAAAATAACATATGCAAGCATAAAAAATATTAATAAGAATATTATTCCTGTTGGAAATCCATTTTCTGTCTTAAAAAATACAGATTTAAACCATCCAGCTTCTTCATAAGCTGTTGGAAAACGTTGTGTTTGAACTTTTGCAATAATTGCACCTAGACCTTGAGAAACTAACATTGTACCTAATGTTGCTATGAATGGAGGTAATTTTAACTTTGCTATTAAAATACCATTAATAAGACCAAATATTGTTGCGATAACTACTATTAATAATAAAGCTAGTCCAATTGGCCATCCCCATGAATTATGAGCAAGTCCACCAATAAGCGTAGCACACATCATTACTGTTCCTATTGAAAGATCAATCCCACCTGTAATTACTACAAAGGTAACACCAATTGCCATAAATCCAATATAATATGATGAATCTAGTATATTTATAAATGTAGCTTTACTAAAAAAGTTCTGTCCTAATAGTGAAAATGCTAATATTAATATTACTAATGCAGCTAACGAAAAAAACTTTTGTAATCCTTTTCCTTTGATATTTTCTTTTATCTTCCCCATTTAATATCCCTCCTACTTTCTATCTGTAGCATATTTCATAATTACTTCTTGATTAGCATCTTCAATATTAAGTATCTTTGTGAGTCTACCTTCACACATAACTACTACTCTATCACTCATACGTAATATTTCTGGCAACTCTGAAGATATCATTATTATCGATTTTCCTTCAGCAACAAGTTCATTCATTAAATTATAAATTTCACTTTTTGCACCAATATCAATTCCACGTGTTGGCTCATCGAATATTAATATATCAGCATTTCTAATTAGCCATTTCGCTATTACAACTTTTTGTTGATTTCCTCCCGATAAATTTTTAATTAATTGATTAATTGTTGGAGTTTTAACTTTAATTTTATCAACATATTTTAAGGTTTCTATTTCAACTTTTTTATCATCAATCAGTAGTCCTGATTGAAAATCTTCAAGGTGAGCTAAAACTGAATTTTCAGATACAGAAAGTCCAGTTGCTAAACCAAATCTTTTTCTATCCTCTGAAAGATATCCTATTCCTGCATTAACAGCATCACTAGTATTCTTAACATCAATCTTATTTCCCCTAACAAATATTTCTCCTGATATTTTAGGATCTGCTCCAAATAAAAGCCTAGCTGCTTCAGTTCTCCCTGCTCCCATTAATCCAGCAAAACCTAAAATCTCTCCTTTTTTAAGATCAAAGGATATATCCTTAACTACATGAGATTTAAGGTTTTTAACCTCTAATATTGTTTCTGCATCTTTTTTTACATTACTTTTTTCCTTTTTTTCTGTTGAAACATTTCTTCCTACCATAAGTTTAATTATTTCATTTAAATTTGTATCTTTAGTTTTTACTTCTTTTATAAATTCACCATCTCTCATTACAGTTATTCTATCTGTAATCTTAAATATTTCATCCATTCTATGAGATATATAAATCATCCCAACGCCCTTTGTTTTTAGTTCATTCATAATCCTAAATAACTCTTTTGTTTCTGATTCTGTTAATGCAGCTGTTGGTTCATCTAAAATAAGAATATTTGACTTAAATGAAATAGCTTTTGCAATTTCTATCATTTGTTGTTTTCCAACAGAAAGATTACCTACTATTTCTGTTGGTTTTATATTTAGTTTTAATTCCTTGAATAATTCAGCGGTCTTTTTATTTATAATTTTATCATTCAAAAAAAATCCATCTGATTCTCTTCCAATGAAGATGTTTTGTGCTGCTGTAAGATGATTCATTAAATTTAATTCTTGGTGAACAATAGCAATACCAGCTTCTTGAGCTTCCCTTGGATTCTTAAATACCACACTGTTGCCATTGTATGTAATCTCACCTTCATCTCTTTGATAAATTCCTGTAAGTATCTTCATCAAAGTAGATTTACCAGCTCCATTTTCTCCTGCTAAAGCATTAACTTCACCTTTTCTAAGGCTTAATGAACACCTCTTTAATGCATGCACCCCTGGAAATCTTTTATCAATTCCTTTCATTTCTAATACTACAGTTTCGTTCATGCAATCACTCCCTCCACCCATTTTTTATTTGTTTTTGTTGTTTTATTTTGTTTTTGTTTTTGTTTACGATTTCATTATACACAGATAATTTGGTTTATTCAAGTAATTCTTCCATATTCTTGATATATTTGGTTAATTATGTTAAACTTTAATAAAATCTACTTCATAAAGGAGATGTTATTTATGTTGAAAGGTATACCTCCAATTTTATCACCTGATTTATTAAAAATACTTATGGAAATGGGACACGGAGATAAGTTAGTTATAGCAGATGGTAATTTCCCATCTACTAGATGTGCTCAACGACTAATAAGACTTGATGGACATGCTGTACCAGAAATTTTAGAGGATATTTTAAAGTTATTTCCTTTGGATACTTACTCTAAAAAACCTGTTTCTCTAATGAGTATAGTCCCTGGTGATACTGTTGTTCCGACAATTTGGGAAACCTATGAAACTATTATCAAATCAAGCTTTAACACCTTTGATTCATTTGGTTTTCTTGAAAGATTTGATTTTTATGAAGAAGCGAAATCTTCATATGCAATTATAGCTACTTCTGAAAAATCTCTTTATGCTAACATAATTTTAACAAAGGGAGTTATTTAACTCTTATAAAATAAACATTTTAATAAAATCAACTTATTAAAGTCAAAAAAGTGACAATATAAAATTAGGATAATTTATATAATTATCCCCATTTTAAACTATCACTTTTTTACTTTAAATTTTAGCTTTCTAAAAACTTTTATTTTAAATTTTTACTAATATTTCATTTATATCTTCGCTAACCTTAATTCTTTCATTATAAACCCACTCAGCATCAAATTTTAAATTAAATATTTTAGAGAATGAATAGTACATATTAATTTTTTGATAATAAATTTCTAAGTCATCAAGATTTCCTGTAAAACAACTAGGTTTTGTTAATTCTTTAAGTTTAGCAATAAATACCTCATCAACATACTCTAAGAATTTATCCATTAATTCTTCATTTGAAACATCAAAAGGAACCTTTAGTAAATCCCACTGATCTTCTTCCTTTAATTTATATCTTTTTATTTTATCTAATATTAAAAGATATTCACTTATATCCATCTTTCTATAATAATCAATTTTTTCTTCTCTAGTTCTCCTAAGTACTAATTTTTCATTTAAAGGTAAAACTCTTAATAGTAAGTATAGCTTCTGATGGACCTATAACTGCCTGCTTTATTACTTCATCTTTTTCTTCAAGCTTTCTACTTATTATATTATGTGTATCAGAAACTCCTGCAACATATCCAATATCATATATACCTTTTCTACCTGCTCTACCTGCAACTTGTTTAATTTCTTGAGATGTTAATTCCCTGACCTCTTCCCCATCAAACTTTCTTATGGACATGAATATTATTCTTCTAATTGGCAAATTAACTCCCATGCCTATTGCATCTGTTGTTACTAAAACCTTATTTTCTTTATTTATAAATTGTTCATATTGCATTTTTCTAACTTCCGGTGGTAAGTCACCATAAATAATACTTGTCTTAACATTATTATTAGAATAACTTTGAGCTATTTCCAACACTCTCTTTTTAGAGAAAACTACTATAGCATCGCCTTCTTGAACATCATTATAACTAAAGTTTTTAGTTTCAACTTCTAAAGGAATATTTCTATGATATTCTTTAATCTCATAGTCATCTTCGCAATCATCTAACATTTTAATTAATAATTCTTTAGCATTCATTGCTCCACAAATATGAATTTCATTACATCTAAGACCAAGTACAGCTCTACTCCAAGCAATACCTCTTTGATTATCATTAATCATTTGAATTTCATCAATAACTGCAATATCATAATTTTGCTTTAAGTTTACCTTTTCTATTGTACAAGATATATGCGTAGCATTTTCCTTAATAATCTCTTCTTCACCTGTCATTAAATCACAAACTACACCTTCATTATTTAGCTTTTCATAATTTTCTAATGCAAGTATTCTAAGTGGCGACAAATAAACTCCTTTTTTAGCAGTTTTAAGCCTTTCTACTGCATTATAAGTCTTACCTGTATTAGTATCACCTAAATGAATATAAATCTTTCTTTTCATTCTTCTAGTTATCATATATTCATCTTTAGGATTATCAGGAAATGCTTCTTCAAAAGCCTCTCCAATTAATTTAGGTATATGTTGCTTTGTAAGCACCGTCATAAAACCTGAATTTAAAAATGTATTATAATTCCCTCTAACTACTTCATAAAAATCAAAATCTGTGTTGTTTTTCTTATTATAATCTTCAAGCATTCTCTTAGAAACATCTTCTAATAGCTCCTCATATCTTTCACACACAAATTCATATTCCTTGAATCCCTCTTTCTCCATTTCCTTTAATAGTCTAATTTTTTTTCTTATTGATGTTTCCTGTTCTATAAGTGCCCCTACTTTTGAATGATGTACTATTTCTTCTATTTGATTTATTTGACTCTTCAGCTTTTTAAATTCTCTAAGTGCTGCATTCTTTTTCATATATTACCTCCCATTAGTTCACTATTGATTTTGCCCATTTTGATACTTTTTCCAAACACTCTTCTTTATTACTATTAATAGCTCAAAAAAATCTATTTCACCTATAAATTTATTATTTGGAATTTTTTCTTTTATATTATTGTAAAATTTCAAAGCACCTCCACCACCATGACATGCAAATAGAGCTATTTTTTTATTCTGTATTTTATATTTTTCTAAAAAAGTATTATATGCTGGTGCGTATGTTCCTACCCATATAGGAGTTCCAATAAAAATATTTTCATAACTATTTATATTTTTATCTATTTCTTCAAGTTGTGGTTTTACCTTAAATAAAACGTCTTTACCACCAAAAAAATACTTTCTAAATCCTTTATCATAGTATTTCTTTTTAGTCCTTACCTCTAATATGTCTGCATTTATAGTTTTTGCTATCGTATTAGCTATTAATCTTGTATTTCCTTCTAAGGAATAGAATATAACCAAATTTTTCATAAATTCTCCTCCAAATTTAATTGCACTTTAATTTATTTTCCTTATAATACTAATACATTTTAATCTTTTATACATTCTACTATAACCTTATTATAAGTCACTTTACATTATTACCCAAAGCTTTTATTACAGATATCTATTTAAAATTTTAATTATCAATTGTAACAAAATTGACAAATTACTATAGTATACTATTACTTGTAGATAGATAAAAAATAATTTTCCTCTTAAAATAAAAGTTCCGAGAATACTACCTTCCCCCGGTAATATTCTTGGAACTTTTATTTTTACTTATTAATTGAAATAATTAAATTTCTGCTTATAAAAAATAAGGTCGGCTTACACCAACCTTATTTAAATGTTTAGTTATCAATTTTAATTAAAAGCTTGTCTTTTTCTATTCTATGCTTTATTTTGACAACCACAAACTTGTATTTTTTCTTTTACAAACTTCTTAACTTCTTCAAGCCCAGCTTTATTGTACTTTTTAGGATCTATTTCATTAGGATTACTCTTTAAATATTCATTAACCCCATGTGTAAATGCTATTCTAAGTTCTGTAGCATAATTCACTTTACATATTCCTCTATTTATAGCTTCTTGTACCTTTGAATCTGGAATTCCTGATCCACCATGTAATACAAGTGGAACTGATACTACTTCTCTTATTTCTGATAATCTTTCTAAATCTAATTTAGGTTCTCCCTTATACATACCATGAGCTGTACCTATAGCTATAGCTAATGAGTCAACGCCTGTTCTTTCAACGAATTCTCTAGCTTCTTGTGGATCTGTATATGCATCTCCTTCTCCACCATCTAAATCATCTTCTTTTCCTCCAACTTTTCCAAGTTCAGCTTCAACTGCAACTCCTGAAGGTTTACACATATCTACCACTGCTTTAGATACAGCTATATTATCTTCAAAACTTTCATGAGAACCATCTATCATAATTGAAGTATATCCTGCTCTTAATGCTTGTGCTGCTAAATCAAAGCTTGACCCATGATCTAAATGCATAACTACTGGTACACTTGCTCTACTTGCTGCAACCTTTACATTTGCTAAGAAATAATCTAATCCTGCATATTTTACTGTAGATGGAGTAGTTTGCATTATTACAGGTGCATTCATTTCTTCTGCTGCACTTATAACTGCCATTACCATTTCCATGTTTTCAACATTAAAAGCACCTATTGCATAATGTCCTTCTTGAGCCTTTTTTAATATGTTTTTTGTTGTAATTAGTTCCATAATAATTCTCCTTTTCCCATTAAATTTATCTTAAATAAAAATGTTTTTTATTTATTTTTCATTTTACTAAAAGCCACACCATTAATTATTGCTGAATAAATTCCATATATAGCCACTATGATACTTAAAGTCATAAATATCATATTATAATTTTGTTGTATAGCATTTATAACTATAAGTATGCTTAAAAGTACATAAGCACACAATTTCATCATAGTTTTCTCTTTTGCCTTACTATTAATAATAATCTCTAATTTTGAAAGCTTTCTTTCCCTTTTAAAATCTTTTATAGATTTTAATTTTTTCAGAAATATTACTCTAAAATATAATTCTGCTATAACCGTAGCTGCAACACCAACTAAAAGTGTGCTTTGAAATGTTTTAAAATAATCTCCTAATAAAATTAGAGCTATTATGATAATAGAATACCTATAATAAATTACTCTAAATTTTTGTCAACTTGTGGAGATATAATATATCCTTTTTTATCAAATGCGTTATAATAAACTGTATCTCCATACATATCTAGATAAATATTTTTGCCTGCTAAAGCTACAGTATTTTTATTCATTTACAACATCGCCTTCCCTAAACAATAAGTTTGATGAACTGAGTAATCATCATTAAGTACTACTAAATCACTATCATATCCAACACCTATTCTACCTTTACGATTATCAATCCCTAAACATTTTGCTGGATTAATAGTTCATGCATTTATAGCATAATTAAACGGTACCATAGCTTTTTCAACTAATATTCTAAGACCTTCATTCATTCTTAATGTTGAACCTGCTAATCCTTTTGTGCTAACTAAATGAGCACTACCATCTTCATATATTTCAATTTCATTTCCACCAAAAATGAATCTTGAACCTGGTTCAAATCCTTTTGCCATTAATGCATCAGTAACCATAATTCCATAATCAGGTCCCTTAGCATTAAAGAAATTATATAATGCTGCTGGAGTAGAATGGTTACCATCACAAATAATTTCCCCATACATTCCATTAACTCTTAAACTAAACCCAACTAGTCCATTTTGTCTATGATTAAATGGAGTCATACCATTATAAACATGAGTTTGAGATCTAGCTCCATGAGCAAAGGCAAATACTGCTTCTTCATAAGTAGAAGCTGAATGTCCTATACTTACAACTATTCCATTATCATATAAATATTCTGTTAATTCATAATCTTCATCTGCTTCAGTTGCTAAAGTAACATATTTTATTAATCCTTTTGCAGCCTTTTGATAAGTTTGAAATTCTTTAACTGTAGGTTTTGCTATAAACTGTTTTGGTTGTGCACCTTTATATTCCATATCAAGATATGGTCCTTCAAAGTGTATCCCTAATATTTCTGCACCTTCATATCCATCTTCAACAACTTTTGCTACATTAGCTACAGCATTAGTTAAAACTTCCCTACTTTGAGTTATAGTTGTTGCTAATAATGCTGTAACACCTTCATTTGGTATTTTCTTAGTCCAATTTCTAAGGCCTTCATCATTAGCATCATTTGTATCAAATCCATATGCACCATGGCAATGAATATCTATAAATCCAGGGACAATCTTCCTATTTCCATAATCATATGCCCCATCTTTTTCATTATATTTGTAGATATTTGTTATTTTACTATCATCAATTTCAATTTGAGCTGAAATAAACTGATCTGCAATCCAAACATTCTTGCTTTGTATTAACATATTATCCCTCCTTTTTCAACATTATCTTTATTATACATAAGATTATTGTTACAATATTTGCACTTTTTAACATAGATATTATATCTTTTAGTACCTACATTGTATTTGTACGAGTCTTCATTATAATTAGAATTAGTAAAGCTTTTGATAGCTATAATAAATATGGAGGGGATGAATTTATGAATATTTTTAATATCAACGAAAGTCAAATGAAAGATACTAAATCAACATTTAATTTAAATGAAATCTTTCAACAACCTAAAACATGGATAAAAACTTTAGAACAAATTAAAGCTAATAAAAGTTCTATACAAGCATTTATAAATAATGTAATAACTAAAGAGGATTATGATGTAATATTAACTGGTGCAGGTACTAGTGAATTTGTTGGTAATGCATTATATTCTCATTTAAATACATTGCTTAATTATAAAGTTAAATCTTATGGTACAACTGATATAGTTGCAACACCTGAGAATTATTTATCTAGAACTAAACCAACATTACTTATAAGTTTTGGTCGCTCTGGTAATTCTCCTGAATCAATCGGAGCCGTTGAAGCTGCTAATGTTGTTTGTGATAATATTTATCATTTATTTGTTACTTGCAATAAAAATGGTGCTCTTTCAAAAATGGCTGAAGAGTTAGATAATTGTTATGCAATAAACCTTACTGATGAAACTCATGATCAATCATTTGCAATGACATCTAGTTTTAGTAATATGTACTTAGCTACATACCTTTGCTTTAATCTTGATAACTTAGATGAAAAATCAAAAGTAATCACTAATATTTGTTCATCTACTCAAAGATTCTTAGATGAAGGTTATGACGTTGTAAATAAAATAGTTAATGAATATAACTTTGAAAGAATTGTTTATTTAGGAAGTAATACTTTAAAAGGAATATCACAAGAATCTGCATTAAAAATGCTTGAATTAACAGCTGGAAAAACAGTTGCTGTATTTGATACTCCACTTGGATTTAGACATGGTCCAAAGTCAATTATAGATGATTCTACATTAACAGTAGTATATGTAAGTAATGATGAATTCACTTATAAATATGAATTAGATTTAATAAAAGAAATAAGTTCTCAAAGAAAAGGAAATAAGCTAGCTGTTGTATCAGATAAACATTCTGATGAATTATCATCTTTAGCTGATTACTACTATGCTTATAATACTGGTAATAATTCAAATAATGTTGAATTAGGTTTAGCTTATATTACATTTGCTCAAACTTTATCAACATTAAAATCTTTATCAATGGGAATAACACCTGATAATCCTTGTCCATCCGGAGAAGTTAACCGTGTTGTTAAAGGTGTTACATTATACAACTATACTCGTAAATAAATAACTAAAATAATTTTTCAGCTTACGGAAGAGAGGATAATAATATGATAGGAATAATAATTAGTGGACATGGAAATTTTGGTACTGGCTTACAAAGCTCTTTAAAATTAATTGCTGGTGGCCCTGCAAATGTTGAATATGTTGATTTTTTAGAAACAGATTCTACAGAAAGTTTAAAAGAAAAATATAAAATTGCATTAAATAATTTAAATGGTTGTAATGATATTTTAGCTCTTACAGACTTAGCTGGTGGTTCACCATTCAAAACTTTAGTTGAATTAAATACTGAAGTTGAGCAGTCAATTCAAGTAGTAGGTGGAACAAACTTACCTATGGCACTTGAAATAACTATGACTAAAGATATTATTGATGACTTATCATCTCTAGCAGATTCAGCTTTAGAGGTTGGTAAAAGCGGAGTTGTTAAATTTGAACTTATAGCACATGAAGAAATTGAATGTGAGGATGGTATTTAATTATGATTAATTGGGAAGTTATTATTTGGACATGCATTACAATAGGAGTTCTACTTGGAATAGCCGCATTAATTTTAACATTTATATCAGCAAGAAATATTAAAAAGAAAACTTCCGAACTTAAAACTCTACATTCTGATTTAAAACCTGGAATGAAAGTTATGTTCTGTGGTGCAGTTTACGGAAAAGTAATTAAAGTTAAAGATGATATCGTAGAAGTTGAAATTGCTAAAAATGTAATAGTTTCAGTATCTAGATATGCAATTCAAAGCGTAGCTTAATTTACAATATATAGAATTTATACAATGACAAAATATAAATGGCAAATTAAAGACATATATAAGCATCTATGCTCTATTTGCCATTTATATTTAATTTATTTATTAAACATTTATATATCCTTTTGATATAGCTTCTTTAAAATTTAAAATATTACTACATATTATTTATTAATTAAATACAGTTTGCGCATATTCGCTAGGACTTATTTCATAATGTTGAGTAAATGCTCTAGAAAAATAATGTATAGAACTAAATCCTAACATAAATGCAATTTCACTAATAGTATATTTATTTTCCTTTATCAATAATTTACTCTTTGCCAATTTTAAATCATTTATATACTTCTTTGGAGTTATGTTTAAATTATTTTTAAATAACATTTGTAGTGAAGATCTAGAAACAGCAAATTTACTACAAATATCTTCTATAGCAATTGGTTCACAAATAGTTTCATCTATATATGATAGTATGTCCTCTAATAACTCATCTTGAAAATGTTGATGAGATTCTTTAGGCAATTTATCATTTTCATGTCCTAAATAATCATATTGAAATAATCTAATAATTATTTCGTGAAAATTACTTAAAATTAAGTTTTGAGAATATGGTGCTGTTGAAGATAAATTTTTCGCAAAATTCCTTACTATCTTATAGAGTTCTTTTCTACAATGAAATACCCTATTACATATAGCACTATCATCATCACATTCCATATCAAATAATACTGTTAAATATGAACAAGATGAATCACTATTTACTGTTTGAGTATGGAATTGATTTTTTCCATAAATAATTAAATCATATGAATCTAATTTATAATTAACATCATCTATTGTTGTATCTAAACTTCCATTATCTACGAACGTTAATTCATACACATTATGTTTTTCTCCCTTAAATTTATAATTTGGACTTTTAATAGTATAATAATATGCCATTATTTCTGGAATGTTTATAGTTGGTAATATTCTATTATATACATATGGAGGATTTAAAAACTCCAGTTTAATATTATAGTTACGAGAAATTATTAAATTAAATGTAACTTCTTTAGTCATTGGAATTATATTGAAATACATATTAGGCTTTATTTCTAGATTTCTATGTACTCCAAATAGCTTGAAATCTCTATCACTATGCTCACTTATCAATATATAAGCCATTCCTTCTTCAATTTCAACATATACTGGCTCTGAAAATTTATATAGGCTTGAAATTACCCTATCACTAGTAATAACTTTTTTCCTTATGAGTTCTTCACTAGATATGTCTTTTGATTCTTCATAAACTCCCCCATATTTCCCAAATTCAGCGCTAGATGTTTTATCATACATAGCAAATTCCCCCTCTTAAATAACATTTTCTTAATATTTCATTAATATTAACTTGTCCTCATATACCATCTTATAAATATAAAATATTTTATATTCACATTTATATTTTAATCTATCTAAATCATTTGTCAAACATTCAATTTAATAACATTTTTTCAGTACAATTACATTTTTATATTATATTTTAATTTTAGTTACATATATAATTAATGTAGACCTAATTATTTTTAGTCTTCGTGTAAACGTTTTGTTAAAAAACATAAAACAAATGTTAAAAATTCTAAAGATTCTATATTATGTAATATCTATAATATTATTGTAGAGTCGATTACAAAAAACATAAAAACAACTTATAAGGAGGTGAATATTATGCCAAACATTGTTTTAACAAGAATAGATAACAGATTAATTCATGGACAAGTTGCTACTCAATGGTGTGGATCTATTGGTGCAAACTTAATCCTAGTTGCAAATGATGTTGTTGCTGGTGATAAACTTAGACAAGGTCTAATGGATATGGCTGCTCCAACTTATGCTTCTACTCGTTATTGGACAATCGAAAAAACTATCAACACTATTCACAAAGCTAGCGAAAGACAACTTATATTCATAGTATGTGAAACTCCTGCTGATGTTTTAAGACTTGTTGAAGGTGGTGTGCCAATAAAAAAGGTAAACATCGGAAATATGCATATGGCTCAAGGTAAGAGACAAGTTGCTGGATCTGTTGCTGTAGACGATAAAGACGTTGAAGCGTTCAGAAAACTAAAAGATTTAGGTGTGGAGCTTGAAATTAGAAGAGTTCCTACTGAAGGTACAGAAAATATTGATAAACTTTTCAAATAATTATAATCAATAATTACAATTAAATAATTACGAAAGGAGATTTGTGATATGGATTTTAATTTTATTCAAATTCTTTTGGTTGCAGTATTTGCATTTATCGCAGGTATAGACCAATTTAGTTTCTTGGAATCATTATATCAACCAATTGTATCTGGTGCTGTTATCGGTGCAATTCTTGGTGACTTACAAACTGGACTTATCGTTGGTGGTACTTATCAATTAATGACAATCGGAAACATGCCTGTAGGAGGAGCTCAACCTCCAAATGCTGTTATCGGTGGAATAATGGCAGTTGTATTCGCTGTTTCTTCTAACTTAGAACCAGCTGCTGCTGTTGGACTAGCTGTTCCATTCGCATTAATAGGACAATATTGTGTAACTTTATTATTTACAATTATGTCTCCATTAATGTCAAAGGCTGATAAATATGCTGAAGATGCTGATACAAAAGGTATCGAAGGCCTTAACTACATGGCAATGGGTCTTCTAGGATTATTCTTTGCAATAGTAGTTGTTATAGGATTAATCGGTGGTGCTGCTGCTGGTAATTGGTTATCAGAAATGTCAGAAAAATTTGCTTGGTTCATGAGTGGACTTTCTGCTGCTGGTGGAATGATGCGTTATGTTGGATTTGCAATACTTTTACGTATCATGTTATCAAACGATTTATGGGGTATTTACTTCGCAGGTTTTGCTCTAGCTACTATCATAGGAAAGATAGATGGTCTAAGTGGTTCAGCTCTATTAATAATCGCATTTATTGGATTTGCTGTTGCTATTTACGACTTCCAAACTAATGTAAAAATGAAGAGCAGTGCTGCGTATGCACCTGTAGGAGGAGGAGATGACGAAGATGGAATTTAATTCAACTCAATATAAAGATTTAACTCCAGCTAAACAACTTGATAAGAAAACTTTAAATCAAATGGTTTGGCGTTCATTATTCTTACAAGCTTCATTTAACTACGAAAGAATGCAAGCTGCAGGATGGTTATACGGTATATTACCAGGATTAAAGAAAATTCACACTAATAAAGAAGACCTTTCTAAGTCTATGCAACACAACTTAGAATTCTTCAATACTCACCCATTCCTTGTAACTTTCGTTATGGGTATAATTCTTTCTTTAGAGCAACAAAAGGCAGATACAAACACTATCAGAGCCGTTAGAGTTGCTGCAATGGGACCTTTAGGTGGTATCGGAGATGCGATCTTCTGGTTTACACTAGTTCCAATTACTGCTGGTATAACTGCTAATATGGCTATAAATGGTTCCTTAGCTGGACCAATATTATTCTTATTAATTTTCAATGCTGTTCAATTTGCTATAAGATATTGGTTAATGCACTGGTCTTATAGTTTAGGTTCTAAAGCAATTGATATACTAACTAAGAATGCTAAAGAATTTACTCGTGCTGCTTCTATGCTAGGTGTATTCATAGTTGGTGCTTTAACTTCTAACTATGGTGCAACTAAATTAGGAATCGTAATACCAAACGGTGAAGCTCCTATCGATATTCAAAATATATTAGATGGTGTTTTACCACAAATGATTCCTCTAGCATTAACATTATTACTATTCTTCTTACTTAAGAAGAAAGGTTGGAAGCCAGTTACTTGTATACTTCTTTTACTTGTAATAGGTATCGTTGGTGCATTAATTGGTCACTTATGTGGCTTCACAATGTGGGGATAATACAAATTAATTTAAGAGGCTGGATTCTTCCAGCTTCTTTTTTTATATATTAAAATATTTATTTATATTATTCCCTAAATTATTTATTTTATTCATTAATATGTTTTAAAATATAATTATTAATATGTTGATTTTTTCTAACTACAAATTCTTCTATCTCTATTAATATATTTTCTTTAATATATATTTTTTACTTACTCTCAAAATCAAATAATATTTTTACAATCTAAACTTTATTGAAACAAAAAATGTATATCTACATTTCCTTATATAATGTAGATATACATTTAATACTATAATATTCTAAGAGATTGCATAGATATAATCATCTATATATTCACCTATCTTATCCTTTAATAATTCATATGGATCTAGCTTTAATTTATTTTCTCTTACCTTTACATATTGACTATGCATATATTGACTAAGTAATGGTAATGGTATTTCTACATTTGATAAATTATCTAGTAATTTTTGTAAAGCAAATTCTACATCTTCATCCGGCATATAATATCTGCATCTATCTGATAAACTATATTTTCTTTCAAATTTTATCTTTTCTAATGAACCAATATAATGTTTTTTCCACTGATTAGGATTTTTCATCATTACAAAATCTAAAATTTCTCTAAATCTAGATGTTTCAAACTCTGGATGATACTGTACTAACTCTTCCTCTATACTATTCAATGCAAAAGCAGCTTCTCTAAAGCCAAATGTTAATGCAGGTCCAACCTTTAATATTATATATCCATCCTCGACCATTTTTCTTAAAGACTCTTTAGTTTGGTAATCAGTAGAATGTGCTTCAAAAACTAAATTATCATGATTTTTTATAGCTGCTGATAATTCTTTTGCACTTTCTCTATCATATGACCATACACTATCTGAACCAAATTCAACACCTGGTTGAACAACTACTGCTATTACATACTCTAAAGCTTCTGAAAGATTATAGCTCATAAAAATCTCTTTAAATGATCTTACTGTATTTTCAAAATTTGAAACACTTGTAACTTGTATATGATTCTCCTCTTCTTGAGCTCCTCCTGGAATTGGAACTTCACTTCCTACTACATATACAGGATGAATTGCTAAAGGATTTTCCTTTAATAATTCAGCATATGCCTCTTCTGCTACTTTACAAAGTCTAGCAGCTCTATCAGCTATGACATTATCTCCAAAATCTCCACTTTCTTTATCTCCAAGCAATTGCATACTTGTATCTATATGAATCTTAGTAAATCCTGCTAAAACGTATTGCCTTATTAATTCCATTGAATTTTCCATAGCTTTTTCTGGTTGTAGGTTTGTCCATGTTAATGGTCCAAGATGATCTCCACCTAATATTATTCTTTCTTTAGGAAAATTGTTTTTATCACAAAGCTCATATATAAAATCTTTATAATCTTTAGGCGTCATTCCTGTATATCCACCAAATTGATCTACTTGATTAGCTGTAGCTTCTACAAGTAAATACTTGTCTCCATCTCTTAATCTATCCATAGCAGCTTCTATTACATATTTGTTTGAAGTACAAACTGAAAAGATTCCACTATTTTTTCCTGCTTTATAGTCTTTTATTATTCTCATTAATTCATGCATTTAAATTCTCTCCTCTCATTCACTTTATTGAATAAAATACCCATATTTATATTTTATTATTATAGCTTGTTAAAGAGAATACCTTTTCGCTTTTCATAATATTTTGGCCCACTTATCATACATATTCTATAAATAAAAAGATACAAGTTATGTAACTTGTATCTTCTTATTTAAATATATCACATTATATGTTATATTTATACTGTAATACAAGTATTTTGAAAGTTAGGAGGTGGATTAATTATGAAAAGTCAACCATTATATATGAATATATATGATGATATTTTATTTAAAATAAAAAATGGAATCTTTTCAGAAAACTCTCCTCTACCATCTGAAAGAGAGTTAGGCCTTAACTATAATGTTAGTAGATCAACTGTAAGAAAAGCTCTTAATACTCTTCAAAACAATGGCTTTATCTATAAAATCCAAGGACAAGGAACATTTATTAAACCACAAGTATTTGAACAACCTTTGTATAACTTCTATTCATTTACAGATGAATTAAAAAAAGATGATAAAACTATTAGAAATAGTATTCTCCAGTTATGAACAATTTCAACTAGACTCTTCATTATCTTCTAAACTAAATAAACCCAAAGGAGAAATTTTTCATAAAATTGTAAGATTACGTTCCGCTAAAAATTATCCTTTAATGATAGAAATAACCTATCTACCTAAAAATAGATTTTTTAATATAAGTACAGATATTTTAGAAGAAAAATCTCTCTATTCATACTTATCTTCTAAATATTCTTTATCAGTAGATAAAGCTGCTGAAACATTTAGACCGATTATTCCTAATAGTGAAGAATGCTCTTTACTAAAAATATCTTCTAAAATCCCTTGTATATTACTTGAAAGATTTAGCTACGAAGAAAATGAACTTGTTGAATATACTCAATCTATAGTTAGAGGTGATAAGTACGTATTTAAAGTTAATTTATCAACTTATTAACAATTTTTCATACTAACTAAATAATAAAAACTTATGAATTAATTTTAATAATAAAGTACAAATAGCAAATTATATTAGACTAATCTATCACTTACTATTTGTACTTTTCAATTTAAGATTTCTATTTTGATACAGTTTCTTTTACTTAGCTATACCAATATATTTATTTTATTGTTCCATAAATATCTTTAAATCATTCTCAACATTAGTTATTCCAGCTATACCAAAGTTCTCAACTAAAACCTTAGCTACATTTGTTGAAAGGAATGCTGGAAGTGTTGGCCCTAAATGAATATTTTTTACTCCAAGATATAATAATGATAATAATACTATTACAGCTTTTTGTTCATACCAAGCGATATTAAATGCTATTGGTAATTCATTAATATCTTCTAGTTCAAATACTTCCTTTAATTTTAACGCTATTAATGCTAATGAGTATGAATCATTACATTGACCAGCATCTAAAACTCTTGGAATTCCATTTATATCTCCAAGATCTAATTTATTATATTTGTACTTAGCACATCCTGCTGTTAATATTATAGTATCTTTTGGAAGTGCTTTTGCAAAATCAGTATAGTAATTTCTTGATTTAGCTCTACCATCACATCCTGCCATAACAAAGAACTTCTTAATTGCTCCAGTTTTAACTGCTTCTACAACTTGATCAGCTAATGCTAATACTTGTGCATGTGCAAATCCACCAATAATTTCTCCACTTTCTATTTCAGTTGGAGCTTTGCACTTCTTAGCTTGTTCTATAATTACTGAGAAATCTTTTACTCCATTTTTATCAGCTTCAATATGAACACATCCTTCAAATCCAGCTGCACCAGTTGTATACATTCTTGATTTATAGCTTTCATTTTTTGGTGGTACTATACAGTTTGTAGTCATAAGGATTGGACCATTAAAGCTTTCAAATTCTTCTCTTTGCTTCCACCATGCATTACCATAGTTACCTACTAAATGCTTGTACTTCTTTAAGTTAGGATAATAGTGCGCTGGTAACATTTCAGAGTGAGTATACACATCAATTCCTGTTCCTTGTGTTTGAATTAATAATTGTTCAATATCCTTTAAGTCGTGTCCAGATACTAATATACCTGGATTTTTACCTACTCCTATATTAACTTTTGTTATTTCTGGATTTCCATAAGTAGTAGTATTAGCAGTATCTAATAATGCCATGCCATCAACCCCTACTTTACCAGTTTCTAAAGTTAATGTTATTAATTCATCTACATTTAATGAATCATCTAAAAGTTTAGCTAAAGTTTCTTGCATAAATGCATCTATCTCTTCATTATCATAGCCTAATGCATTAGCATGCTTTGAATATGCTGATAAACCTTTTAATCCATATGTTATTAATTCTCTTAAAGATCTTATATCCTCATCCTTAGTTGCAAGAACACCAACTTCATCTGAATTTGATTTCTCTTTTAATATTAAATTTAAAGATTTAGCTTCCTTTACTTCCAGCTACAGCATTTTTAATTTTTTCTAACAAGCCTGCTTTTTTATGCATATCTTCATTAGAATTTGCATTCCATAAAGCTGCTTCTGATAGATTTTCCTTATTGCCTAATTTATCTATTAATTCTTCTTTGATTCTTAAAGTTTCCTTTACTCGACTATAAAAAACTTCATTATCAAAATTTGCATTTGTAATAGTTGTAAAAAGATTTAAAGTAATAAAGTGATTTAACTCTTTTTCTATCTTCTTACCTTCTCTTCTTAATCTTGTAGTTACTTCTGATAATCCTTTAGTTACATATATTAATAAATCTTGCATGTTAGCAAGCTCTGGGCTTTTTCCACACACACCAAATTTAGTACATCCTGTGCATCCTGCTGTTTCTTGACATTGAAAGCAAAACATTTTATTTTCCATTATTAAAATCTCCTTCTTAAAATACTTATTTAATATTTACTAACTCTATGTGACTATTTTATCTTCTTATAAAAAAAGAATCTGTAACATATGTTACAAACTCTTTTTTAATTAAATAATTCTTCTTCTAAACTTTCAATATCAATTACACTTATACTTCTTCTACTAAAATTAATATATCCATTATCTCTTAAATAAATTAATTCTCTTGATAAGGATGGTCTTGGAATTCCTAAACTAGCCGCAATTTCTTCCTTAGTGTTTTTTAAAATTATGTTTTTATTTTTTTGCTCTCTAACTTCATCTAGTATAAAATTAATTACTCTCTGCCTTATACTTTTAAAAGATATACTTTTAATTTTAGAATTTAGTATAAAAACTTTATCGCTTAATAAAGATATAAAATTTTCTAATATTTTTTCTTCCGTAGAACATAATTTTAATACATCTTCCTTATCGATAAAAAATATACTACTTTCACTTAAAGACATAACCGTAGCTGGATATGTTTTTGCTTTTGAAAATACTAAAGCTTCTCCAAAAACATCACCTGTACTTAATCTTTTTAATACAATATATTTTCCATTTGAATATAACCTCTGTATCTCTACACTACCATCTAATACTAACGATAATGTTGTACATACATCATCTTCATTAGCTATTATTTCATTTTTACTATATCTTTTTATTGAATATTTTATTTTATTAATAACATTTTCTATTTTTTCAGCACTAAGGCCTTTAAAAAGTTCATTTTTTTGTAATTGATTAATTATAATTTCCATATTCTAAGCCCTTTTTATTAATTAATATTAAAACACTTTAACATTAATATTTAGTATTACCTAAAATTCTCTATGTACTATACTTTTTATAAATATAAAGTATTAACTAATTGGTAAAATAATAATAAATTCACTTCCCTTATTCTTTTCACTTATTACACTTATTTCACCATTATGAAGATTAATTAAGTTTTTAGTTAAAGTTAATCCTAAGCCACTTCCTCCAAGTTCTTCTGATACTTCATTATAAACTTGTCCAAATCTATCAAAAATACCCTCACAATATTTTTCCTCTATTCCTATACCTGTATCCTTAACACTTATTTTAATACTATTTTCTAACTCAACAATACTAACTGTTATATTTCCCCCCGGCTCAGTAAACTTTATTGCATTTCCAATCAAATTAATAATGCATCTTTCTATATCTAATTTATCGCAACTTATAATTTTCTCTTCTATCTCTGGATCAATTACAAGTTCTAGCCCTTTTACTTCTGCAAGATTAACCATAGATAAAGTTACATCTTCAACCAACTCAACTATATCAACATCTTCCTTATCTAATCTATATGCACCTGAATCAATTTTTGATGTGTCTATTATATTATTTATTAAATTTAAGAGCCTCTTTGAATTTCCCTTTAAAGTCTCCATATAATCTTCCATCTTTTCATAGGTTATATTCTTTCTAGATTTATTTAAGGAACTTATTAATTGCTGAACAGATAAAATCACATTTAGTGGTGTTCTAAGTTCATGTGATAAATTAACAAAATAATTATTTTTATATTTTTCTGCTTCTATGAGCTTTTGATATAACTTTTTGTTTTCTTCTAATTTTTCTTCTAATTCTTGAGTTCTTTGGATAACTAATGCATCTAATATTTTAACTTGATTATATACAATATATATTATTAATAAAATTATAGTTATATATATTGTGTATGCTAACGGAGTTTTCCACGGATAATTTTTAACTTTAATATTTATTTCTGATATATCTGACCAAGCGCCATTATAATTTCTTCCTACTATTAACATTTTATATTTTCCAGATGAAAGACTTGCATATCTTGCATAATTTTCATTACCTGCAAATGTCCATTCCGAATCCATGCCCTCAAGCTTATATGCATATTGCATTTGATTTATATTTTTATACTCTGGAATAAAAAACTTCACATATAGTTCTCTTGAATCATAGTTCAATACTATATTATCTTTTTCTTTTATTTCTACTCCACCACTAGTTTTAATTGTATCTATTATTACATTGCTAGCAGCAACCTTATTTTCCATATTTTCTGGATTAAATTTAGTTAATCCATTTACTCCGCCAAAATATATATCTCCATCTTTACCCATATGATAAGAAAATCCATTAAATTCATTTGTAGCAAGTCCATCTTCCTCATAATATCTTATAAATTTATCATCATCTTGATCATACATAGAAACACCATAGTTAGTACTACACCATATATTATCATCACTATCTACAATTACACCATAAATATAGTCATTAGATAGTCCATCAGTATATGTGTATGATTTAAACTTTCCAGTATTCACATCTAATTTGTTTAATCCATTTTGAGTCCCTAACCATATATTTCCCTTACTATCTTCAGAAATAGCTCTTACCGTATTTGAACTTATAGCATTAACATCCTCTTCATCTGCTAAGTAATTTATCATTTCACCTGTTTCAGGATTATATTTAACTAACCCTCCATCATTACCAAGAGCAAACCACATTATTCCCTTAGAATCTTCATGAATATCTGAAAACGTCTTTTGATATATGTTATTTTCTTCAAATAGACTATTATATGATGTAAATGTTCCTTTTCTATCAAAAGTACATAACCCACCTCTAGTACCGATCCAAAGTATACCATTTTTATCAATAAATAATGTTCTAATTTCATTATTTACTATACTATTTTCATCGCTAGATGTTTTATATACAGTAAATTTATCTGTATTTTTATCATATTTGTTTAATCCATTATCGGTAGCTATCCAAATTTCATTATCTATTCCAATAATATCTTTAATTCTATTACTACTTAATGAATTTTTATTATTTGTATCATTATAATACCTTGTAATAATATCATTTTTTTCATCTATTCTATTTATTCCAGAATTAAATGTTCCAACCCATATATGACCCTCATTATCTTCATATATTCCACAAACACTACTATTACTTATAGAATTTTCATTAAAAGGATTATTTCTATAGATTGTAAATTTATTATTATTGGAAAATCTACTTATTCCATTAAATGTTCCTACCCAAATTGTACCTAGTCTATCTTCAAATAAACTAACAATATTATCATCTGTAATGCTATATTTATTTGTATCACTTTTATATGTATAAAACTTTTCACTTTCTTCATTGAAGTATGCTAGTCCTTGATCAGTGGCTAACCAAAGTTTACCCTCACTATCCTTTAATATGTATCTAATCAAATTACTCGGTATTGAATTTTTATCATTTGAATCATGTTCATACTTTTTAATACTATAGTCCTCTAAGTTAATTACATTTAATCCACTATTTTTAGTTCCTAACCACACTTTATTCCCACTACTATATACACTAAAAATATTATTTTCACTAATAGAATTTTCATCTTTTTCATCATAAAAAAAGCTCTTTACCTCATCTGCATTTTCATCATACATAAACAAGCCTTCTCTAGTTGAAATCCATATACGATTCCTATAATCTTCAGTAATTCCTTGAACTCCTCTATCTTTTATATAAGGCTCCAAAACTTTATCAAATTTATCATTTTCGCTATCATATAAATTAATACCTTCAATTGTCCCTACCCAAAGTCTACCTTTATGGTCTATAAGTAATTCATCTACAACATTATTAGAGCTTGCCTTATCTTCATCAGAGTTTAAGTATCTAGTTATTTCACCTGTGATTAAATTTATTTTATTTAATCCATCATCTGTACCAACCCATAAATTTTTATAGTTATCTTCAACTATGGAACTAATACTGTTATTACTAATACTATTCTTATCATTTTTTATATTTTTATATACCTTAAATTCATTTCCATTATATCTATTTAATCCATCATTAGTTCCAATCCACATATATCCAAAACTATCCTGATATATATATTCTGCTAATGATTGAGATAATCCATCTTCTATATTTATATTTTGAAAATTAATATTGTTGTTTTCCATTGCATATATTCTTTTATAATATATACAACTTACTATTGCTATAACCAGTATAGTTACCCTTATTATTTTTTTCATATTGCTCTCAAATTTCAACCTCATTCTACTCCCCCCCTTAAATAAATAGTTAACTATCTAATTGGCAAAATTATAATAAACTCACTGCCTTTACCCTTTTCACTTATAACACTTATATCTCCATTATGTAAATTAATTAAATTTTTAGTTAAAGTTAATCCTAAGCCACTTCCTCCAAACTCTTCTGATACATCATTATAAGCTTGTCCGAACCTATCAAAAATGCTTTCCCAATATTTTTCTTCTATCCCTACTCCCGTATCCTTAACAATTATTTTTACATGACTTTCTAAAGGAATAATTCTAACGGTTATATTCCCTCCTGGTTTTGTAAATTTTATTGCATTTCCAATTAAATTAATAATACATCTTTCTATCTCTAACTTATCGCAAGTTATTATCATTTCTTCTATTTCAGGATCAATTATAAGTTCTAATTTATTAAGCTCTGCAAGCTCTACCATAGATAAAGCTGCATTCTCTACTAAGCTGACTATATCAACTTCCTCTTTATCAAGCCTATAAGATCCAGAATCAATTTTTGATGTATCTATTATGTTATTTATTAAATTTAAAAGTCTCTTTGAATTTCCTTTTAACGTCTCCACATAAGACTGCAGTTTTTCAGGTTCTATATTTTTTCCTGAACTATTTAAAGATGTTATTAACTGTTGAACAGATAAAATTACATTTAATGGTGTTCTAAGTTCGTGTGATAGATTAATAAAATAATTATTTTTATACTTTTCTGTTTCTATAAGCTTTTGATATAGCTTCTTATTTTTATCTAAGTTTTTCTCCAATTCATTAGTTCTCTGAATAACTAATGAATCTAGTATTTTTACTTGATTCCATATATAAAATACAAGTACAACTATTATTAATATATAAGTAAAATATGCAATTGGCGTTTTCCAGGGAGAATTTTTAACTTTTATATTTATTTCTGTAATTTCTGACCATGTTCCATTATTATTTCTTCCCTTAATTAGCATTTTATATTTACCAGGTTCTAAACTTGCATACCGCACATAATTTTGATTTCCCAAAAACACCCATTCATCCT
Organism: Clostridium celatum DSM 1785; assembly: GCF_000320405.1. Taxonomy (GTDB): domain Bacteria; phylum Bacillota; class Clostridia; order Clostridiales; family Clostridiaceae; genus Clostridium; species Clostridium celatum. Next base: position 25,391 of record NZ_KB291613.1, read on the forward strand.
TTATACCTTCCATTTTATATGCATATTGAATCTCATTTATACTTTTATAATCTTGAATAAAGAATTTTACAAATAACTCTCTTGAATCATATTCCAAAGTTATGTTATCATCTATATCAATTTTCACTCCACCACTTGTATTAATACTATCTATAACTACGTTTGATATAGATGTAGTATTTTCTATTTTTAAAGGATTAAACTTTGTTAGTCCATAAACTCCACCAAAATACATTTCCCCATTTTTATTTTTATAATAAGAAAATCCATTAAATTCATTTGTTGCAAATCCATCAGTAATATAATATCTTTTAAAGTTATTTTGTTTTGAATCATACATTGACATTCCATAATTTGTACTAGCCCAAATATTATTATTATCATCAACTAATACGCCATAAATAAAATCATTTGATAAACCATCACTTGTTATATATACTGTAAATTCTTCTTTTATTTTATCAAACTTATTTAAACCGCTTTGAGTTCCAACCCAAATATATCCATTCTTATCTTCAGCTATACTTCTTATAACATTTGAACTTAATGAATTTTTATTATTCGGTTCCGATTTAAACTTTTTCATTTCGCCTGTTTCTCTATTATACTTTACAAGCCCAGTATTACTCCCTATACCAAACCACATTATACCGTCACTATCTTCAAAAATATCATAAACTACTTTTTCATAAATTTCATTTTCCTCAAAAATGGAATCATATCTTGTAAATGTACCGTTTCTATCAAAAGTACAAATTCCGCCCCTAGTCCCTATCCATAGTAATCCATTTTTATCAATATATAAACTTCTAACACTATTATCACTTAAACTATTTTTATCACTTGAACTCTTATAAACTGTAAATTCCCCTGTGATTTTATCATATTTGTTTAACCCATTATCAGTAGCTATCCAAATTTCATTATCTATACCTGTTATTTCTCTAATATTATCATTACTTATAGAATTATTAAATTCACTATAAGTATGTCTTTTAATAATATTATTTTTTTGATCTATCTCATTTATTCCGGAACCAAAAGTCCCTACCCATATTACTCCATCTCCATCTTCATAAATCCCACACACACTATCATTACTTATTGAATTATCATTTAATAAATCATTTCTATAAGTTTCAAAATTATTATCACTCTTAAATATATTTGCCCCATTATATGTAGCAACCCACATTACTCCTGAATTATCCTCATATAATTCAATTATATGACTATCACTTATACTATACTTACTAATACTTTTTTTATAAGTAGTAAATGTGCCATCCTCATTCATTGCCGCTAATCCATCATTAGTAGCTACCCATAAAATATCATTTCTATCTTTAATAATATCCATTACACAATTAGTTGGAAGTGAATTTGCATTTTCAGGATCATGCATATACCTTTCTATACTATAATCATTAGTATTTAATTTATTTAATCCACCCTCTAAAGTTCCAATCCATAATTCATTATCACTATAATATATATTCCAAATAAAATTATCACTTATAGAATTAATATCATTGCTATCATAAAAGAATTTCGTTACTTCTCCAGTAACTTCATCATACATATTTAATCCATTCTTAGTAGCAATCCATAATCTACCTTTAGAATCTTCTTGGACATCTTGTATTTGTTCATTAGATAATTTTCCTTCTAAAACACGTATAAATTTATCTTCCTCATAATCATACATATTTAATCCCTTATCTGTGCATATCCATACTCTTTCTTTGGAATCTATAACTATTCTATGTATATAATTTGATGAAATACTCCCTGCTGTATCTGAATTTAAATACCTAGTTATCTTTCCTGTATTTAAATCCATCCTATTTAATCCATTATATGTTCCTATCCATAAATTTCCATTTACATCTTCTACTACCTCTGAAATACTATTATTTGAAATACTATTTTCATCATCCTTATTATTTCTATATACTACAAATTCGCTACCATTATATCTATTTAAACCATCTCCAGTTCCAAGCCATATATATCCTCGACTATCTTGATATATTGTTTCTACTAGCGATTGAGATAATCCGTCATCTATAGTTATACTTTGAAAATTAATCCCATTATTTTTCAAAGCATAGGTATCATAACTAAATATAGTTATTAATATAAATATTATTGTTGTATTTATCATTAAAATTTTTTTCATTTTCTACCATATCCCCATTTTTTATACTCATACATTATATCAAATTTTACATAATAATTATATATTTCTACTTTTTTTTGCATAAAACATATTTATATACGATTTATTTTAAGTATTTTTATAACTAATTAAAGATATACTAAAATATAAAGTTGAAATTATTATAAATATTGGAGGATATCAAATGAATAGTAAACATATAGATTTGTTTAATACTTTAATTGAAGCTTACTATAATGGTAACTTTGATGAAACACTTAATAAAATAATCACATGCCATGAAAAATCCCCACAAGAAACTTTTGCTATAATTACTTCTTTATGTGGCGTTAATATTGAATTTGATAACAATTATGTTTATAACTTAAAAAAAGCAATTACTAATTATAATGTTAATAAAAAAATAGTTGAAAAATTAGAATGCTCTTCTGCTAATTGCCAAGCAGATAAACAAAGCATGTACACTTGCCAAAAGGCATGTCCGTTTAATGCAATAAAATTTGATGCTAAAAATAATACAACTTTTATCGATAATGATGCTTGTATAGACTGTGGACTTTGTGTTGATTCTTGTAAAAATGGTCGTATACTAGATAAAGTCGAATTTATTCCTATTATGGATCTCATAAAGAATAACAAAACTGTTATAGCTGCAGTTGCTCCTGCAATTATGGGACAGTTCGGTGATGATGTAACTATGGATCAATTAAGAGCAGCTTTTATAAAGATTGGCTTTACAGATATGATTGAAGTGGCCTTTGCCGCTGATATGCTAACAGTTAAAGAAGCAGTAGAATTTAATAAACATGTAAAATCTCCAAATGATTTAATGATAACTTCTTGTTGTTGCCCAATGTGGGTTGGTATGCTAAAAAAAGTCTATAAAGAACTTCTACCTAACCTATCACCTTCAGTATCCCCAATGATTGCTGCTGGTAGGGTAATTAAAGAAATTAACAAAGATGCTAATGTAGTATTTATTGGTCCTTGTATTGCTAAAAAGGCTGAAGCAAAAGATAAAGATATTGCAGGTGCAATAGATTTTGTATTAACCTTTGAAGAAGTCAATGATATTTTTAAAGCCTTCGGATTCCACCCTAGAGATTTAGAAGGAATCCCTACAATTGAATATACATCTAAAGGCGGAAGATTATATGCTCGTACTGGTGGAGTATCACTTGCTGTTAAAGAAGCTGTAGAAGAACTTTATCCTTCTAATTTAAAGAACTTTAAGGCTGTTCAGGTAGAAGGAGTTAAACAATGTAAGGAAATTCTTAATTTAGCTTTAAAAGGTGAGGCTAACGCTAGTTTTATTGAAGGTATGGGATGCATTGGTGGTTGTGTTGGTGGTCCTAAAATTCTTGTTCCTCCATCTCAAGGAAAAACTGCTGTTGATAACTTTGCTTATGACTCTTCAATAAAAGTAGCTGTTCATAGCAATGTTTTGGATGATATTCTAGAAAAGTTAAATATCACTTCTTTAAAAGACTTTGAAGATCCAAGCAAAATATCTATTTTGGAAAGAGAATTTTAATAAACTTTAACTATTAATTTAAATATAAATTAAGAATTGCAAATATCAAATTTGATATTTGCAATTCTTTTATATGAAATAAATTTAATCAAATGATAGCTTTTATTATTCTATAATCAGTTATTTAAACAATTACTATACTTAAAGCATATATTATATTGATATCCAAAATAAATCCACTACAAAAGATTATGAGGTAAGAAATATGAGATTAAAATCACATGATTATTTTCCTTCTAAACCTAATGCAGAATATATTTACACTAATTCAAATAATACTGCTCTAAAATTTAGTAAGTATGAAGATTTTAATAGTGATTCAAAAATACAATTACGATATAAAAGTAATAAAAGTACTATAATAAACTTATATGAATACGACTCTTTCGGAGTTAAACAACTATTACTCAAAGAAAATTATACTACTAGAGAAAACTTTTTAAATTCAACGTTACCCTCAAATAATTATCTAATTAAGGAACCTATACTAGTAGGTACTACTTGGATATTACCTAATGGTAGTACACGAAGTATAACTTCCACTAATTCAGTAGTAAAAACACCTTATAAAATTTTTAAATCATCATTAGAAATTACAACAATATCTAAAAATAATTATATGAGCATAGATTATTACGTTGAAAATATTGGTTTAGTAAAGACTATATATTATAGTAAATCTTCAGGTGTACTATTTTCTACTTTAGACGATATTATAGAAAATACCCCCTATAGTCAAAATGTAAAATTATATTTTCCCGATAAAAATTTAGACTCAATTTGGTATACTAATAAAACTATTAACTTCTACACTAATGACATTACAATTATAAATTTTGAAAAAGAATTAAAAAATGCTCCTAATGGATTATTGCCAGTTATAAATTCTAATACCATTATTAATGATATTGATTTTGATGAATCTAAAAGTAGCATTAGTATAGATTTTTCTAAAGATATTTTAAAGGATACAAATTCGTTCTATAATACCCTGTCATTACAATCTATTTGTAATACAATTAAAGATTATTATAATTTAAAAGAAATAACTTTAACTATAAATAAAACTATACCACTTTATCCATTTTACAAAAACTCATCTCTCACTACTTTAAATAATATATTAAATAATAATCACCCCCTTCATGAATGGCGTATAAGTCAGTGCAAATTTCCTTTAACTTATATTATAAAAGACAATGACACACTAATTAAAATAGCAAGGGATTTCGATACAAACTTTGACAAGTTAGCAAAGTTAAATGATATAAAAAATCCTAATATAATTAATAAAGGTGATATAATTCAAATTTGCTCTTGTGGTATATATAAAATTAAACCACAAGATACTATAGATGAAATATGTAACAAATTTCATTTAACTTATGATGAAATACTGAAGTTTAATAAAGTTAATAATTTATCTAACTTATTACCTGGGCAAACCTTAAAGCTTTATTAATTTTTTAGTATTTATAAAAACAGCAAAGGACATTAAAAAATTATCCTTTGCTGTTTTCAATTTAATTAAGCTTCTTTGTCTTCAAATTGACTATTATATAAATTTGCATAGAAACCATTTCTAGCTAATAATTCTTCATGCTTTCCTTGTTCTACTATATCTCCATCCTTCATAACAAGAATAAGATCTGCATCTCTAATTGTAGATAATCTATGAGCAATTATAAAACTTGTTCTTCCATGCATTAAGTTATCCATAGCTTTTTGTATTAATACTTCAGTTCTTGTATCAACAGAGCTTGTTGCTTCATCAAGTATTAATATCTTAGGATCGGCAAGTATTGCACGAGCTATAGTTAATAATTGCTTTTGACCTTGTGATACATTACTTGCTTCTTCATTAAGTTCCATATCATATCCATGTGGTAATGTCTTAATAAAGCTATGAACATGAGCAGCTTTAGCCGCAGCTTTAACTTCTTCATCAGTAGCATCTAATCTACCATAACGTAAGTTATCCATAATAGTTCCATTAAATAACCATGTATCTTGAAGAACCATTCCAAACATCTTTCTTAAATCATTTCTTCTAAAGTCTTTAATATTGTGTCCATCTATTAATATAGCTCCATCATTAACATCATAGAATCTCATTAAAAGCTTAACCATAGTTGTCTTACCCGCACCTGTTGGTCCAACTATCGCAACTCTTTGTCCTGACTTAATATGAGCCGTAAAATCATTGATAATAGTCTTTTCTGGATTATATCCAAAATGAACATCCTCAAAATCTACTTTTCCAATTATCTCTTCAGTACTTACTGGATTTTCAACATCTAATTCTTCTTCTTCTTCATCTAAAAATTCGAATACTCTTTCTGCTGCAGCTGCAGTTGATTGAAGAACATTTGCTATTTGAGCTGTTTGACTAATTGGTTGCATAAATGATCTTATATATTGAACAAATGCTAATATATCACCAACTTCAATAACATTTTTAATAGTAAGCCATCCACCAAGTATTGATACTATTACATATCCTAAATTACCAACAAAAGTCATTATAGGCATCATCATACCTGATAAAAATTGTGATTTCCATGCACTATTATAAAGAGTGTCATTAAGTTCAGTAAATTTTTTAACTTCTCTTTCTTCTGCATTAAAAGCTTTCATTACATTATGACCAGAATAAACTTCTTCAACCTGACCATTAACATACCCTAAATATTCTTGTTGAGTTTTAAAGTATTTTTGAGATTTTTTAACAACAAGTGTAATTAATGCAGCTGATATTGGAATTATAACTAATGAAGCTATTGTCATTATCCAATTTATTGAGAACATCATTATAAGTACACCAATAAGTGTAGTTGCTGCTGTTAACATTTGTGATAAACTTTGATTTAAAGTTTGGCTAACAGTATCAACATCGTTTGTAACTCTTGATAACACTTCACCATGTGTTCTAGTATCATAATACTTAAGTGGCATCCTATTAATTTTCTCTGATATTTCTTTTCTCATATTATAAGATACTTTTTGTGCAACACCTGACATTACCCAACCTTGTATTAATGAGAAAACTACACTAACTAAATATAATCCTACTAAGAATAAAATTATTTCACCTATACGAGTAAAATTAATTCCTTCAGCATTGGTAGTTGTAACCTTTTTAACTAGTCCATTAAATATTTCTGTAGTTGCATTTCCTAATATTTTTGGACCTACAATTGAAAATGCAGCAGAACCAATAGCAAATATTATAACAATTATTATTGATAAGCTATAAGGCTTCAAATAATTTGCAAGAGTTTTCATAGTCTTTTTAAAATCTTTAGCCTTTTCGCCGCCTCTTCCCATTCCGCCCATAGGACCTCCACCCATTGGGCCTCTCATTTTATGCTTACTCATTTGAAAGCTCCTCCTTTGAAAGTTGTGATAGAGCTATTTGTTGATAAACTTCACAGTTTTCCATAAGCTCTTTATGAGTTCCTTTACCTACAACCTTACCTTCATCAAGAACTATAATTTGATTTGCATTCATTATAGTACTTATTCTTTGAGCAACAATTAAAAGTGTACTTTCTTTTAATTCAGCATTTATTGCTTTTCTAAGCTTAGCATCTGTTTTAAAGTCTAATGCAGAGAAACTATCATCAAACACAAATATCTCTGGATTTTTAGCCATAGCACGTGCAATTGCTAATCTTTGCTTTTGACCACCAGAAACATTTGTTCCACCTTGTGCAATTTCTGACTTAAATCCTTCTTCCTTGCTGTTTATAAATTCGCTTGCTTGAGCAATTTCAGAAGCTTTTATCATATCTTCATCAGTTATATATTCCCCACCATATTTTAAATTGCTTTCAATTGTTCCTGAGAATAAAAGTCCCTTTTGAGGAATAAACCCTATTTTTTCTCTTAAATCATGTTGAGATACATTTTTTATATTTACACCATCAATTAATATTTCACCTTCTGTTGCATCATAAAAACGAGGAATTAAATTAATTAATGTTGATTTACCGCTACCTGTACTACCTATAAATGCTGTAGTTTCTCCTGGAAGAGCTTTAAAACTTACATTACTAATTACATCTTCATCAGCACCTGGATATCTAAATGAAACATTTTTAAATTCAATAGTTCCTTTTTCATCGTGATTAAACATTTGTAATTTTTCTGCATCTTTAATAGCTACATCAACACTTAAAACTTCAGATACACGTTGAGCAGAAACCATTGCCCTTGGTAATATAACTGAAACCATAGATATCATTAAGAAGGCCATAATTATTTGCATAGTATATTGCATAAATGCCATCATCGTACCAACTTGCATAACACCTTCATCAATTCTGTGAGCTCCAACCCATACAATTAATAATGTTATTGCATTCATAATAAACATCATTAATGGCATCATTGTTGTCATTATTCTATTAACAAAAAGATTTGTTCTTGTTAAATTTTTATTTGCAATTTCGAACTTGTCTTCTTCATACTTTTGAGTGCTAAAAGCACGAATAACAAGCATACCAGTTAAACTTTCTCTTGTAACAAGATTTAATCTATCAACAAGTTTTTGCACACTTTTGAATTTTGGCATAGCAAAACTAAATAATACAATTACTAAAAGTAATATTGATATTACTGCAACTCCAATTACCCATCCCATTGATGCTCCAGTATTAATAACTTTAATAACTCCTCCAACACCTAATATTGGTGCATAGAATACAATCCTTAATCCCATTACAACAAGCATAATAATTTGTTGTATATCATTTGTTGTTCTAGTTATAAGAGATGCTGTTGAAAATTTATCAAATTCTGTGTTTGAAAAACTGACAACCTTATTAAATACATCTTTTCTTAAATTTCTACCTAATGCAGCACCAACTCTAGATGCTATAAAACTTACAACTACTGTGGCAAGCATACTTATTAAAGCTATACCAACCATTTTAACTCCAGCTATAACTACGTAATTAGATTGAAGTCTATTAGTATCTATTCCTATATTTTTATATTGTAGTTTCACATAAGATGTAGCTGACTGAGTTATCATGCTATCTGGCATAGCTTCTAATTTTTCATCTACACCTGATAATATTTGATCTATTTGTTCTTGAGGCATCATTTTTAATACTTCAAAAGGATCCATATTGGATAAATCTACTCCATCTGGTACTTGTACCATTTGTGACATCATATCGCCATTATTAGAAATCCCATTTAATCCTTGTGTTTCTAACATATATACTATAAGCATTGGTTTGCTAAATATATTATTTAATTCTTCTATTTTTTTATCATTTGTACTATCCAACTTATAAATATTTTCATTTTCTAAGCTTGGATATTTCTTTAAGTATTTACTATATTCTTCACTACTTAGCGTATCTTTACTAAGTAATGTATAGTTCTCATCAATAAACTCCTTATCCTTATCACTCATAAAGATAAATAATTTATCAAGCTCAGAAGCTTGAATTACTTTAGGAACAGCATTTTCTACTCCCCCTTGTTGAATTCCGACATTAACTATATCAGACATATAATCTGGCAATGATAAATCACATATAGCTTGAACAAACAAAAGCAATATCGCAACTATCATATAACCAATGAAGGGTTTTAGATGTTTTAATAATTTAAGCATACGCTCTCCTCTCCTTATTTAAATATTATTAAATTCTAATTTTATAATAATTATATTTTTATAACTATTATCTGTCAATAAAGATTTGTAATATTTTTATAATTATTATGTTTTTATAACTGTTATGTTTTTATAATTATAATGTTGTAAAGTTTTTTTTTTTGAATTATAATGATGTTAAATATAAGTGTAAGGAGCTATATTATGAAAGATTTACAATTAAATAATATATCTGATAACTTGTATATATTATTATTATCTCTTAATAGACAAATTTTTAATCCTAATGATTTAACAAAAAAATTTAATGTCCCACATTCTCATATAAAAGTATTATTTTATTTAATTCATAATAGTCCTACCTCTATTTCTAAAATGGCAAAAGATTTATCTATATCAAAGCCAAATATGACTCCAGTCTTAGATAAACTTGTAAATGATGGACTTGTAAATAGATATTATGATCCAAATGATAGAAGAGTCATTAGAATTGAAACGACACCTAAAGCCTGTGAATTCTTAAAATCATGTGAAACACATGTTAAATCTATAGCTACAGAGAAACTTTTAACTTTAAATGAAGAAGATTTAAATGATTTGTCAAATTCATTAGAGACTATAATTTCAATAATACGTAAATTTTAATTAGTGGTGACAACTATTAGGTAACAAGTTATTTAGAAAAATTACAAATTCTTCTTATAAAAAAAATAAAATAGGCTGTGCATTCTAATTGCACAGCCTATTTTATATAAATTCTATAATGTTATATAAATATAAACTTTAATACAAATACTACTCCAACTATTACAGTTGCAAGACTTATTTCTTTCCACTTACCAGCAAATAATTTTATTAGTATATAAGATACAACTCCAAACACTATACCATCTGATATAGAATATGAAAATGGCATCATTATTATTGTTAAAAATGCTGGAATTGCTTCTGTATAATCTGTTAAATCAATTTCTTTTATAGTTTCTATCATAAATAATCCCACTATAACTAATACAGATGCAGTTACTGCCGGAGTTATTATTCCAAATAATGGAGATAAGAATAATGCTAAAAAGAACATTACTGCTGTAGAAACAGAAGTTAATCCTGTTCTTCCACCTTCTGCTACACCTGCTGCACTTTCAACAAATGTACTAACTGTACTTGTTCCAAGGCAAGCTCCTAATGTTGTTCCTATAGCATCAGCAAAAAGTGCTTTTTTAATATTCGGTACCTTTCCATCTTTATCTAACATATTTGCCTTCGTTGCAACCCCAACTAAAGTTCCTATAGTATCAAACATATCCATAAATAATAATGTAAATAATACTATAACCATATCTATTGAAAATATATTATGCCACTCAAATTGCATAAATGTTGATTTAATTGATGGTGGCATACTAACTATTTTTTCTGGTAAATCTATAATTCCCATAGGTATACCGATTATAGCTGTAATTATCATTCCTAAGAATAATGCACCTTTAACATTTCTTGCAACTAATATTCCTGTTATAACTATTCCTATAATAGCTAAAAGTCCTGGACCCTTTATTATTTCTCCTAATGCAACTATAGTTCCCCCATCAGCTGGATGAACTACTACACCTGCTGCTTCTAATCCTAATAATGCTATAAATAATCCTATCCCAACTGAAATTGCTTTTTTTATATTAACAGGAATTGAATCTACTATAGCTTCTCTTACGTTAAATATTGTTAATAATATAAATATTATACCTTCTAATAATACTGCTGTTAAAGCAAACTGATAAGAATAACCCATAGATAAGACTACTGTATATGCAAAAAAAGCATTTAATCCCATCCCTGGCGCTTGTGCAAATGGTAATTTAGCATAAAGTCCCATAATTAATGTAGAAATTACTGCTGATAACGCTGTAGCTGTAAATACAGCCCCAGAATCCATTCCTGCCGCCGAAAGAATTGTTGGATTAACAATCAATATGTATGCCATTGTCATAAATGTAGTAATTCCAGCTACGATTTCTCTCTTAACATTCGTACCATTTTCAGTAAGCTTAAAAAATTTATCCATATACTTCACCTTTTTCTCTTTCGTTTTTTAGATACTTTTATATAATAACAGAAATATTTAAAATTCCAATACCTTTTACGAACTTTTTTTCACTTTTTTAAATTTTCATTCAGATATTAAGATAACATATGTATTTTTTATTTTCCTATTAAATACTTTTAATCTTAAATTTATCATTTTATTTAAAATGCTATTTACTTTTATCATAAAAATAGTATAATACTATTATAATTGAAAATTATTATCATTCGATTTTAGGAGGACAAGTATGAAATCAAAATTATCCAAACTTCTTTTATTAGTATTAACAACTTCCTTGCTATTTATAGGCTGTACCAATACTAATAATTCAACAAATTCTCAATCTGATAATGAATTAAATATAGTTACTTCGTTTTACCCAATGTATATATCAACTTTAAACATAGTTAAAGATATTCCAAATGTTAATGTTACAAATATGACTAAAGCTCAAACTGGTTGTCTCCATGATTATCAACTTACCCCTCAAGATTTAAAGACTTTAGAAACTGCTGATATTCTTGTTATTAATGGTGCAGGAATGGAATCATTTTTAGATAGTATTATTTCACAATATCCTAACTTACAAATCGTCAATGCCAGTGAAGGTCTTGAATTGTTAGAAGAAAGTGACGATGATCATGACCACCATTCAGAAACTGATGAAGAACACGATGATCATGACCACGATCATGAATACAATGCTCATCTTTGGGTTAGTATAGATGGTAACATAGCACAAGTTGAAAATATAGCTTCACAATTATCAAAGATTAATCCTGAAAATGCTTCACAATATTTTGCTAATTCTAATGAATATGTTGCTAAACTTGAAGATTTAAGTACTGAAATGCATACTGAATTAGATAACTTACCAAATAGAAACATAATCACTTTTCATGAAGCATTTCCTTACTTTGCTAAGGAATTTAATTTAAACATAGCTGGCGTTATTGAAATAGAACCAGATTCAGAGCCTTCCGCTAAAGATGTTGAAGAAATTATTCAAATTATAAAGGATAAAAATATAACTTCATTATTTACAGAACCACAATATTCTTCAAAAATAGCAAACACTATTGCTAATGAAACTGGTACTACTGTATATGAATTGGATCCAATAGTAACTGGTGATGCTACTCCAGATGCTTACGACGATTATATTAATAAAATGAAAGAAAATCTTAATGTTTTAAAAGAGGCGTTAAAATAATGATAAAAAAAGCTAATTTTAATAAAAATAATAAGTGGCAACAATTTTTGTTGCACTAAAATTGAAAACTTTTCTGTTACTTTAGGTAATAATGAAATTCTTAAAGATGTAAATCTTCATATTCATTGTGGAGAACTTACATCTATTATCGGTCCAAATGGAGCAGGTAAAAGTACTCTACTTAAAGCTCTACTTGGCGAAGTAAAACATCAAGGAGATTTAACTTTTATAGGCGAAAATAATAATAAATTTAATGAACCTATAATTGGATATGTTCCTCAATATTTAACTTTCGACAAGAATACTCCTATTAGCGTTCTTGATTTATTTGTTTGTTGCAAATCTAAAACACCTTCATGGATTAGACCGAAAAAGAAAATACGTGAAGAGGTTCTAGAAAATTTGAAAAGAGTAAAAATTCCGCATTTAATAGATAGACAACTAGGAGCTTTATCAGGTGGAGAACTCCAAAGAGTTTTATTAGCTTTGGCTCTTGATCCTATGCCCAATATACTTTTATTAGATGAACCTGTATCTGGTGTTGATCAAAATGGATTAGAATTGTTCTATGAAATACTAATGGATATCAAAAAGAATTATGATTTATCAATAATTTTAGTTTCTCATGATTTAGATTTAGTTTATAAGTACTCTGATAGAGTTGCGCTTGTTAATGGTACTATTGTTTGTTCTGGAACTCCACAACAAGTATTCAATAATCCTGAAACCAAAAAAATATTTGGACTATCATTTGGTAATTCAAAAGATGAATCATCTAAAACAGGGGGACTTTAAAAAATGTTTGATATTATTTATAATTTTATAGATTTAATTTTACCATTTCAGTGGCTATCTCATAACTTTATGAAAAATGCTTTATTAGCTATTTTAATAGTTACTCCACTATTTGGTATACTTTCTACAATGGTTGTTAGTAACAAAATGTCCTTCTTTGCTGACTCATTGGGACATGGAGCTTTTACTGGAATAGCTCTTGGAATACTTTTAGGTGGAATTGATCCTATGTGGGGAGCCACTTTATTTTCAATTTGTTTTGCTATAGCTATAACAATTATAAAAAATAAAGGAACTTCATCTACAGATACAATAATAGGAGTATTTTCTTCTAGTGCAATAGCTCTTGGATTAGTGCTTATGAGCTTCTCTAGTAGCCTAAGTAAATTTTCATCATATCTAGTTGGAGACTTACTTAGCATAAGTAAAGGTGAAATTGTGTTATTGTTATTTGTTTTTATTATAGTTATAGTTCTTTGGACTTTAATTTTTAATAAACTTCTTATAACAAGTTTAAATACTTCATTAGCCAATAGTCGTGGTATAAATACATTATTAATAGAAATTATATTTACTTGTACTTTAGCCGTTATTGTTACTTTAACAGTTAGATGGGTTGGACTATTAATTATTAACTCTCTTTTAGTTCTTCCAGCAGCTGCGGCACGTAATATATCTAAAAACGTAAGACAATATCATTTATTTTCTGTTTTAATTGCTGTCTTTTCAGGTATAACAGGACTTATTGTTTCTTATTATTTAAATACAGTGACTGGTGCTACTATAGTACTTATTTCATCACTTATATTCTTTATTACTTTAATATTAAGACGTAAATTTGTATAATATTATTATAAACATCTTAGTGGAGGTAATATCACTTTGAGTAATGAAACTAATTTTAATGAAATTCTTAAATCAAATGGCTTAAAAATTACAAAACATAGAACTTCCGTACTTAAAATTATAAGTAGAAGTGATAAACCTATTACAGCTGAAGAAATATATTTAAATTTAAAAGATGACAATATTTCTATTAACTTGTCATCAATTTATAAGATATTAGATTCACTATGTAATAAGAATATTATATCAAAATGTGTATTAGGTGTAGATAATAAAACTTCCTATGAAATGACCTCTTCAGAACATAAACATCATCTAATTTGTAAAAACTGTAAGGGAGTATTTTATATAGGTAATTGTCCAATATGCGAATACGAAAAATCATTACATGAAAATATGGATTTTGATGTTACTGAACACAGACTTGAAATATACGGTTATTGCAAAAATTGCAAAATGAAAAGGCTATAGATATTGCTCTATAGCCTTTTTACTTATAAATAACACAATAACTTTTACACACAAAAAAATATTTTTTAACTTTAAAAAAATTCACATTTCGCATTTTAATATTTATTTCTTAAATCTTAATTAATAACTTCTAATTTATATATAGTTTTATGTTTATACATTTCACCAGCTTTTAATAGTACACTAGGGAAATTATTATGATTTATACTATCTGGGAAATATTGTGTTTCTAAACATAATCCTTGTCTTGCATTATATTTAACTCCACCTTTTCCTATTTCATTTTCATTTAAAAAGTTCCCTGTATAAAATTGAACACCTGGTTTCGTAGTATAAACTTCTAGCTTCCTACCGCTATTATCACTAATAACTTCAGCAGCTATTTTTATTTCTCCTGTATAATCATCTAAAATCCAGTTGTGATCATATCCATTAGCAAATATAAGTTGATCATATTCAGCATTTATATCTTTCCCAACTTCTTTAAATTCAGTAAAATCTAATGGTGTTTTAACTATACTTCTTATTACTCCTGTTGGTATACTTTCTTCATTTGCTTCCGTTATATTTTTAGCATAAATTTTAACTTTATGTTTCAAAATATTACCTGATGCATGTCCATCTAAATTGAAATATGAGTGGTTTGTTAAATTTACAACTGTATCTTTATCAGATTTTGCATAATACTCTACAAGTAATTCGTTATCTTCATTTAATTTATAATTAACAATAACATTTAAATTTCCTGGATAATTCTCTTCTAAATCCTCACTAAAATAAGAAAGTTTTAAATATTGTCCATTATTATCTTCTACTATCTCTGAATCCCATACAACTTTAGAAAAGTTTTTATTCCCTCCATGAAGGTGATTTTTCCCATTATTTATAACCAAATCATATTTTACTCCATCTATCTCCATAGAACCCTTAGCTATTCTATTAGCACATCTTCCTACTAATGCTCCTAAATAAGCTGTTGTAGTTTTATAGTCATCAAAGTTTTCATACCCTAAAACTATATCATCTATCTTTCCATTTTTATCTGGCATTAATATAGATAAAATAATTCCTCCATAATTAGTTACTCTAACAGTAACATTATTATTGTTGCTTAAAGTATATAAATATACTTCTTTTCCTTCTATGTTATCTATATTTCTTTCTCTTAAAATGCCCATTTATACCTCCCCTTCATCTTTTTGTAATTTTTAATCCACCTTTATTATACCAATACTCACCCTAATTGTAAACATTATCACTTGCCTATATTAGATTTTCTCCTTGCAATAATGTATCTAAATTCAACATAATATTGTTAATATTATCTACTATTTCTTCATTGCAAGTGCTCAAACTTTTTAAAAGTCTTTCTATGTCATCATCTATTTTTTCAGGAAGCTTTTCGCATGTCTTTTTTGCAATATTAATAAGTCTTTTTTCTCCTGGATGTGGTAATTCATTAATAGCAAAAATAATATCGAAATAACTATCTAAAAAAGCTGAAACTCTATTGTTTAAATTTACAATATCATTTCTTTTTATAGCTTTTTCTATCTGATTGTAATATGATGAAAGATTTTTCTTCAATATAGGATAATTCATTGATATTATATTTTTCTTTAACTGTAATGGGTATTCTATGGTATATTTTTTTTGAAAACTTTCAAACTCACCATCTTTATCATATATAATCATCGCATTTATAACATTATGCCAAAAACATGTACTATATCCTATAGTTGCTTCATTTTTCTCTAATAAACTTACTAATTTTTCTTTCAACCATTTAAAATCAAAATAAGCTATATCCACTTGTATTGATGAATTTCTCATTATAAATTCATCACTAGTCCCCCAAAAATTATTATCAATTTCCATTATATCTGAAAATTTTTTTATTATACTTTTTCTTTCATTTGCAGGTATTTCTTTTAATGTAATAATATCTATATCTATATCCGAGTAATTATCTTTTCTTCCAGTAGCACCAGACCCTGCTAAAACTATAGCAGTTATATCTTCAAGCTTCTTAAATTCATTTACTATTTGATATACTATCATATTCATTCCCATAACATCAATCCCACCCCTCTATTTATTTATACTTATTATAACTAAATATTATTAATCCACACTTATAGTTTTATCCATATAAATACATCTCACTTATCCATATTCCCAGAATTAATAATATATGCTATAACCTACTTCATTAAAACCTTATTTTAAAATATTTTCATTTTTAATAAAAATAAAGAGTTAAAAGTCATAAATAAACTCTCTAAATGAGACTCTATAAAAAACTTTTAACTCTTCTATCTTTTAAGATTCTATTTTTATTGATTATGCTCTCCATTAGGTTTTTCAGTTTCAACTTCTAAATCGCTATCTGTTTCACTATCTTCTCCAGTATCTACATCATAACCTTCATCAGATCCATCAGTTGGATTACCACCTGAACTTCCATGACTTCCTTCTTCATTATTTATACCATTATTATAATCTGAATCTATTCCTTCATCTTCATTTTCATCCGGACTACCATCTAAATCTAAATTATAATCAATGTCTACGTTATTTAATGGCACTTCAAATTCCTCTATAGATGGAATTATTCCATATATTCTTTCATACTCTAATTGTCTTGCTTCATAATCTGCAACAACAGAGTATAATGAATAATAATCAAACTCATCTTCATTTGGTAATTTATCCTCAAAAATAAAATCATGTAGTACTTGTGCATTTTGTTCTCTATCTATTATGAATACAGAACCAATATTTTTATAATCCATAGTATATGACAAATTAGTTTGTGGTATTTGTAATTGCTCAGTTTCTAATGTTGGAAATTTAAATATAGTGTATGCTAAATTTAACGCTTCCATTGGCGTTATATTAGTACTAATATAATCTAACATCTTATTCATTATTCCAAGATACTTACTCGGTTTAGTTTCTTTAAGCTTTTCTGCTACTTTAAATAAAACTTCTCTTTGCCTTTCCGTTCTTTCATATTCATCTCCAACATTATATCTTATTCTTGCATAAGACAATGCTTGCTTTCCATTCAATACCTGTAAACCAGCTTCTGTCACAGGACAATCATTTCCTCCTGTTGATTCCCCTATGTATTTATTCAATTCTTCAATTTGATAATCCTTTACATCAATCTCAAGACCACCTATTTGATCAATTATGGCTTCAAATCCCCAAAAATTTATTATTGCGAACTTATCTAAATATATATCATAGGTTTCACTTATTGTTTCAATTAATAATTCCTTTCCGCCAATAGCCATTGCAGCATTTAATTTTGCTTCTCCATAACCTGGTATATCTACTAATGTATCTCTAAAAAGAGAAGTTAATTTAATCTTTTTACTATTACTATCAAGCGTTGCAATTATTATAGAATCAGCTCTTGCATCTTCATCTAGTTCTCGTGCATCTGTACCAATTAACAAAATATTAGTTATTCCATCAACTACATCATATTCTACCTCTTTTTCTGTATTGTCTACTTGTGTAGTCTTTACAGGCGGTGTATATTCTGCATAAGTCTTATTTTTTATATAATTATAATAAAATGTACATGTTCCTGATATCATAACAATTAAACTTATTATAATTGATAATATAATTTTCTTTCTAAGTGACATTTTTTTTATCCAATTACCCATATGCTTCACCTTTTGTTTTAAAGTTTTCACCATATCCCCCCTTATCTTTACATTTTCAATCGTAATAATTTTACCATATTTTATATTAAAAAAACACATATTACTATTATTATTAACAATAATTCATATATTTTTCACTTTTCACTATAGTATTACTTTTATTAATTTTTCACATACTAAATTAAATTATAATAAAGGAGGAATATCTTAGTGAAGAAAGTAACTATTCTTATATTTCTTATTTCACTACTATTATTAAATGATTTTATATCTCCATTAGCCTTTTCCGCCTCACAATATTATCCTTGTTCTTGTGGAGATTCTAATGATCCAGCTTGTCAACTCGAACATAAAAGACATAATAAAGATAACAACTTTTGGAATGATGAAAATATAAGCTTATTAAGTAATTCTCAAAAAGAACAACTTTATAAACTTCAAGATAAAATTAGTAACGGAAATACCTTAACTAATGATGAAAAATCAGAAATGCTAAGCCTAAAAGATTATGTAATTAAGATAAAATTAGGGGATGATGACTATATAAAATTTAAAGAACTTTTAGAGAAAAGGCAAAGCGGGATAGAACTTAGTAAAAGTGAAAATAAAAAATTAGAATCCTACTTTAAAAAAATAAGATAATATAAAAAGACTATAAGAGAAACTCTTATAGTCTAAAAAACAAAATTACTTTCTGTTGTTTTGTGCTTTTCTTGCTCTTCTGCATTCAACGCATCTTACTGGTTCGTTATCGAATCCTTTTTCTTTGTAGA
>NZ_KB291613.1:44622-69044 GCF_000320405.1 Clostridium celatum DSM 1785
TCGATCCTTTTTCTTTGTAGAATGCTTGCTCAACTTCTGTGAATATAAATTCTTTACCGCAATCTCTGCATACAATAGTCTTATCTGCCATTATAAATTCCTCCATTTTCTTAAGATTTATCATGGTTAATAACATATCTCATAAAATCGGAGAAATTTATTAATCTATTTTAAATCTTCTTTTTAGTAGCGTCATATACTACTATTTCATTATATCATACAAAAAAAATATTACAACACTTTTATTATTTTTCTTGTATAAATTTATTATTTTTTTCAATTTTATGTTATTTTTTAATTATATATAAAATTTTACTTTACCTCCTCGCCATCAATAAATACCTTTTCCCATTGGTCAACATAACTACTACTACACCATTCTGCCATTATTATCTCTGCATCTTCATTTATATCTATTATTTCTAATGGCGATGCTATTATAGTTCCATTTTCAATTTTATAAATAGCTATATAATCCTCAAATTGTATTAATGCTATTTTCCCTTCTGGTGAAGTAAAAGCATCTTTAAAATATCCTAATTCACTTTTTAATGATTTCAATGAAACATTTAAATAATTATAGTTTATCAACTTTTTATTTGGAAATAATGAAAGTTTAAAATCTTTCCCCTTATTTTCATTAATTTTAGGTGTAATTTGGGATATAAGAACCCATTTACCATTACTTCTTTCCATTGTTATATTACTATAATTAACATTATTAATATTTAGTTCATTCTTCTCCTCATCATCTAAATTATCAACAGCCTCACTAAAATCAATTGAATATTTTTCCTTTCCTTCTTCACCAAATATATCATTTATCTCAATTCCTATTTCACTATTAATATTATCTACTGGAATTATTTGATACATCGGGTAATTTCCATCAAAATAATTTCCACTATATTTTTCTATGGCTATATAATCATTACCTATAAATTTAATACTTTTAAATTTATTTTGATTTATTGACGTGTTTACTTCTTACTCGCTTCTCTGGATAGTTTGATTCAACATGTGCCACTTGAAATTGCTCTATATACTTATCATTAACATAACTTGTATTAACCCTCATCTTAAATATTCCAGTCATCCTTGGAAATATTATATCATCTTTTATGTATATATTTTTAATCTCTGAAT
Source organism: Clostridium celatum DSM 1785 (assembly GCF_000320405.1). Classification (GTDB taxonomy): domain Bacteria; phylum Bacillota; class Clostridia; order Clostridiales; family Clostridiaceae; genus Clostridium; species Clostridium celatum. Next base: position 45,769 of record NZ_KB291613.1, read on the forward strand.
CCTCATGTGATATCCATATAGTTTTATAAATATCATTACTATAGGTTCCATCTTCATTTAATTTTCTTGGAATTTTTATACCAAGCATAACTCCTTCCTTATCTTCATGCAGCACACCATCTTCATCATTTCCAGTATCGTTATTCAATTTTTTTATATCAACAGAATCGCTTATTTTATTTAACTTAAATAAAATTGATTTGTATAATAAAATCATTTCATTATTGCTATCTATAAAAAACTCAGATATTATTTGATTATTATCTACTATAGATATAACATCCTTCGTTTCACCTTCCTTTAAATAACTATCCATAGTTAAATTATATTCTTCTGCCAAAATATAATCTTTATTCACTACTTTTAATCTATAACTAATATTCTTCTTTTCTTGATTTAATATATTTATCTTATCATTAGTAAATATAAATTCCTTGCCTATATATCTACCTTCCTCTTCTTTGTACTGATCAAAACGTTCATCTAAGTACTGATATTCTATAACTTTCCACGTCCCAGTAAATTCATAATAGTTTTCTACTTCACTTTTACTATCACAAGAAATTAAAGTAATAATAACTATAAAAATAGTACATAATAAAACCTTCTTCATATTTTATTCCTCATTTCTATATAAAGGAATCTCTACAATTACAGTAGTGCCTATATTTAATTCACTCTCTATATTTATCTGTCCACCATGCAATTTTATTATTTCATCACTTATAGATAATCCTATTCCATTTTTTGATTTACTATCTTTACCCTTATAAAATTTTTCTTTAACTCTTGGTAAATCATCATGACTTATTCCAATTCCGTTATCACTAACAGAAAACTTCAACTTATCATTTTCTATTACCACATTTAATTTTATAGTATTTGATTGTTCTGTAAATTTAAAGGCATTGTCTATAATATTAATTAACACTTGCTTTATTCTTTTTTCATCAAAAATCCATGTTCCTATATTATCTTGAATATAAACTTCAAAATTTTTCCCTTCTCTAGTAGCACGTGGTTTCATATAGTTCTCTATATACTCAATGAAATTTTTTACATCATGTTCCTTGCATATTAATGAAGTTACCCCATTTATAATTTTTGAAAAATCTAACAACTCTTCTACCATCTCTGTTAATCTATCACTTTCTCTTTCTATTATATCTAAGCCTAATTTTATTGTTTCTACATCATCATAATCATAACTTAACGTTATAGCCCATCCCTTAATAGCTGTTAATGGTGTTCTTAATTCATGAGATACTGAGGATATAAACTCATTCTTTACTCTTTCTCTATTTAGTACTTCTGAAGCCATGTAATTTAACGTACTAGAAAGCTGTGAAATTTCAATATTATCATTTATATCACTTCTAATATTAAGATTTCCTTCAGCCATTTCTTTAGCAATACAAGTAACCTTTTTTATAGGTTTTATAATATCCTTAGCAATAATTAAACTCATAACTATACCTATTATAATTACACCTATAGAAATACTTAAAAAGAAAATAGTGAAATACTTTATAGTTTTTAAAACTTCATTTAATGGGTATATTAATCTTAATATACCTATTATTTTTTGTGACTCTAACTTAGATGATATAGCTTTAGAAACTATCATTATTTTTTCATTGTTATTTCCTCTACTCCCAGTCCATACTCCTGTTTCACCTTTTATAGCCTTTGCTATATCTGGTGTATTTAATATCTTTTCATCCCTAATCCCAAATGAATCCATCAATAGCTGTCCATTTTCATCTAATATTTCAACTTGATTTTTACTATTATCCCAAAATGCATCTATATTATCGTAAACATTCTCTATCAATTCCTTAGAAGAGAAATATCTATTATAAAAATTTATAGATGAATCTATTCCATTTTCCAATGTTTTAGCAGTATTTTTATAATAATATGCCTTTAAACATATTATTGTTGATATATCTAAAATAAATATTGTTGAAATAATTACTATAAGAAAATTTCGTAAAATTCTATTCCTTATGCTCTTCATCATTTACTCCACTCCATCGATATCCAACTCCCCATACTGTTTCTATAAATTTTTCATTTAAATTTTTATTTTCTATTTTACTTCGTAATCTTCTAATATTAACATCTATTATTTTAGAGTCTCCAAAGTAATTTTCTCCCCAAACTAAATCAAGCAACTCATCTCTACTAAAAGCTTTATTAGGATTTTCTAAAAATAATTTTATTAATGAATACTCCTTAGGGGTTAATTCTATCTCTTCATTATTTTTCATCACCTTTTTGCCATATAGGTCTACTTTAAAAACTCCTTCTATTAACTCTTTTTTATCATTATCAATTCCTAATCTTCTTAGGACTGCCTTTACTCTAAGCAATAATTCCATAGGATTAAATGGTTTTACCATATAATCATCTGCACCATTTTCCAACCCCATTATCTTATCCATATCTTGTCCTTTTGCAGTAAGCATTATTATACCTATTTTTTTAAATCTCTCTCTTAGCTTAGCACAAACTTCAAATCCATTAATTCCTGGTAACATCACATCTAATATTACTATAGATGGATTTTCTCTATTTACTATATGTAAAGCTTCCTCTCCACTCTCTGCCTCTAATACATAAAATCCATTTCTTTTTAAGTTTATTTTTAAAAAACCTCTTATACTTAATTCATCTTCAACTATCAATATCTTATTCATTGTTTTACCTTAACCTCTTATTTTTATACTTATAGTTTGTGAGTTTAATATAAATTTACACATAATTATATTAATATCTTAAGCTTATATAAAAAATAAAAGAGTTATAACAAACTCTTTTATTTTAATGTCTTAAATTCATATCCTAAAGATTTTAAATAATCAATAGCTTCTTGTAAAGTTTTTGCAGTATTTTCTTTTCCTACTTTATCATGCATTAACACTACTAATGTATCATTGTTTCCTTCTAAATCGCTAACAGTTTGTTTTAATTCACCTATTAATTCTTCCTCTGATCTATTATTTTCTTCAGCATCACCATTAAGTGAATTCCAATCTACATATGTATACCCTTCTCTTTCTAAAACCTCATCTAAAGCCTTTGTATCCCAAGATGCATGTCCGCCAGGCATTCTTAAAACTCTTGTATTAAAATCCTCACCTAATACAGATTTTAATACAGCCTCTGATTTTTTAATATCATTCATAAAAGCTTGTGGATCTGCCACTCTATTTGGATATAATATGTCATACCTATGGCTGTATCCATGATTCCCTACCGCATTTCCTTCTCTTACTATTCTTTTTAGCATTTCTTTTTGCTCTTCACTCTTTTCAACTTCACTACCTAAAACGAAAAATGTTGCTTTAACATTATTTTTTTTAAGTACATCTAAAATTTGTGGAGTTATTGTTGCAGATGGCCCATCATCGAATGTTCAATAAGCTACTTTTTTATTATCTTCATTAATAAAATTCCATTTATTTATTTTATCCTCTATTATCTTTGAATCACTTGCATATATATCATTCTCTAAAGATATATATTCTGTTTCATCATCATCCTTAGTTTTATTAGTATCTTCATTTTTATCAACGCTATCATCATTATCTTTTTTCTCATCATTAGTATTTGAGCTATTATATCCTCCATCTGTAACATCTGCTCCTTGAGTGTTTTCAACTATTTCTATAACGGAACTATCATTTTTCTCCTTTTCATCTTGTCCATAAACTTGCAATACTGTTCCACATACTATACTAATAAAAAACAATGATACTATCATTATCTTTAATTTTATAGTACCTTTTTTACTTGTACCTATTTTTATGATTCCCATCAAACATTCCCCTTTTCAAATCATAATCTTTTTACATTTGTTATCTCTTCTACAAATTTAATTATAAATATATACTGTTATAATTGGATTACAAAATAGTTACAAAGTAAAAAAGACTATTGTGGATCCCCTAAATATATATACTATTTAAAATCTTTCAATTTTATAGTGTATATATATAGTCTTTTCCAATAGTCTTTTCTTTAAACCTTATATTTTTTTATATAAATGGATTATAAAAACGTCCTTTATTAGCTATATTAGCTAATATAGCTATTCCTAATATTATTGCAACTAATAATATTGCAATATAATCATTTCTCTTAAATGGCTTCGCATTATACCATGTACGCTTTTTATTATTACCAAAAGCTCTAAGTTCCATTGCGGTACTTATTGTTTCTATTCTTTCTAAACTTGAAAAAATAAGTGGCATTAAAATTGAAGCTGAATTTTTGATTCTCTTTGTTAACTTTTCCTTTTTAGACATATCTATTCCTCTTGCTTGTTGCGCAAATGATATATCTTGATAATCACGCTGAACATCTGGTATATATCTTAAAGCAATTGAAACAGAATATGCAATTTTATAGTTAACTCCAATTTTATTTAATGATGCTGCAAATTCACTTGGATTAGTTGCAACCATAAATAATAATGCCATTGGTATTATTGAGAAATATTTTAATGTTATGTTAAACTGATAAAATAGTTGTTCTAATGTTAGTGTATATGGTCCTGCAATTTTAAATAAATCAGTTCTACTTCCATATATGTGCACACCCTCATAAGGTGAAAATATAAAAATAGCTATATTATTTAATAATAGGAACACCAATATAAAATACAGTACAAAAGAAATTTGTTTAAACTCTACTTTTGAAATCTTAAATACAATTATGCTTACAACAAACATTCCTAAAAGCACTCTTGTATCATATGTAATCATAGAAGCTAGTGCCCAAATAATTAATGCAATAAGCTTTGACGCACCTGTTAACTTATGAATAGGTGAGTCTATATTTGAATAACTTAACATTGTACTCATATGCCTCTAACCCTCCTATCATAATCAATAAATTTCTTAACAAAGTTTCTTGGGTTATTTAAGTTAGCCTTTATAGCTAATTCATATAAAGAAGTTTCCTTTAAATTAGCTTCTTCTATAACCTTATTATCTGTAAGTACATTTGCTGCAGTATCATCAGCTAATTTCAACCCATTAGATAATACAATCGCCCTATTTGTATATTCAAGCATTAAATGCATATCATGAGTTATCATAATAATAGTAACACCTTTTTTATTTAATTCTTTTAAGAATTCCATAATTTCAGTGTAATGTTTAAAATCTTGACCAGCAGTAGGTTCATCTAAAATAATTACTTCTGGATTTAATACTAAGATAGATGCAATAGTTACACGCTTCTTTTGTCCAAAGCTTAATGCTGAAATTGGCCAATTACGGAATTCATACAGTCCACAAATTTTTAATGTTTCAAAAACTCTTTCTTTTACTTCTTCTTCATTAACACCTCTGACTCTTAATCCTAAGGCAACCTCTTCAAATATCATAGTTTTTGATATCATTTGATTTGGATTTTGCATTACCATTCCTATTTTTTCTGCACGTTCTTTGATAGTATCATCAATTAAATCCCTACCATCAAATAAAATTTTCCCACTGGTTGGTTTATAAAAACCGCAAATCAATTTTGATATAGTAGATTTTCCTGCGCCATTTCTTCCTACTACACTAACCATTTCTCCCTTATTTACCTTAAAAGAGACTCCATGTAGTATTTCTTTTCCTTTATCATATCCAAACTTTACATCTCTCATTTCAAGAATAGTTTCATTTTTTATTTCTTCAGTATCCTCTGAAGTTTCTTCATACCATTCCTTTAATTTTTCTTTACAAGAATCTATTTTTAAATTATCTATATGTTCAGGATTAATTTCTGAAGTAATTTCACAACCTGCATATTTTAAAGCAGTAATATATAATGGCTCCCTTATTCCTATTTCATTTAATAAATTAGAACTTAACAGTTCTGCTGGAGTAATATCTGCAGCAATTGAACCATTATTAACTACTATTATTCTATCTACAGGACAATGAAGTACATCCTCTAATCTATGCTCTATTATTAATATGGTCTTATTAGTTTTCTTTTGAATTTTATCAATTAATTCAATTGCACTTTTCCCTGTTGCAGGGTCTAAACTTGCAAGTGGTTCATCAAATAGAAGTATATCTACATCTGAAACCATAACCCCTGCTAATGTTACACGTTGTTTTTGCCCTCCTGATAAACTGTATGGAGCCGAATCTAAATGAGTATCTATACCAACAATTTCTGAAACAACTTTAACTTTTTCTTTCATCTCTTCTTGAGATACACAATCATTTTCTAATTTAAATGCTATATCTTCAGCAACAGTTAATCCAATGAATTGTCCATCTGGATCTTGAAGTACAGTACCAACTGAATTTGATAGTTCAAATATACTAGATTTTTTAGTTTCTTTTCCTTTAATCTTTAAACTCCCTGTTATTTCACCCTCATGTGAAAATGGTACAAGTCCGTTTATACAATTTGAAAGAGTGCTTTTCCCTGATCCTGATGGCCCAACAACAAGCACTTTTTCTCCCTCATATATAGTTAAATTTATATTATTTAATGTTGGCTTTGCTTGAGCTCTGTATTGAAATGTAAAATTTTCGAACTCAATTACAGGTTTTTTCATTGCAAATCTCCGTCGTCTTCTATATAAATCATAATAATAAGAATAATATTCTTTACACTTAAATTCACAAATTAATTTAATCTTGTATACAATTAATTTAGAATCTTACTTAAAGATAATACTATATTTTTTACAATATGTATATTATCAAAGAATTTTTCATTTAATAAAATGTACCTAATTCAAATTTATCTATAAAAAATCGCTTTAAAGGTTAAAAATACCAGAGGCATAAAGACTCCGGTATTTAAATTAATTCTTATTCTCTATCTAAGCTTCCTTTTTTTACTCTAGTCTTAGCATAAGTATATAGTAGTTAGTTCCTAATACTCCAACTGTAATTGCATTAGAAATTCCAGCAACTGCACCTTGAACATAAACCTTATTAGCTGGTTCTGCATATATAACTATATCTAATGTTGGTGCTACTAAAAGCCATGCAATTGCATTTGCAATTACTTGATATATATTAAAAAGAATCATTTCTTTCTTTCCAAATTCACCTTCATTAACCTTTAGTCTTTTAGCTGCTAACCCTATAACAAGTCCAACAGTAGCTGAAGCTATAATCCAACTAAACCATGGATTTCCCCAAAAAACTAAATCTTTTAAAGTATGTCCAACAAATCCAATTGAAATACCTGCTATTGGTCCATAAATAATAGCCATTAACGCTAAAAATGCATAACATGTTTCTATATTTGTATTTGGTATCCCTGTTGGAATTGAACCAAAACGTCCTAATATCATAAATACAGCTGCCCCAATACCTATAGCAACAATTGTCTTAATAGATAACTTGTTTCCCATCTTACTACCTCCTTTATTAATACACTTTATTTATATAATATTATCTTTATAATAATTATTATCTAATTTTATTCATAAACTATTCTTGGAGCTTTTCTTATAGAAATTCTCCAGTTAGTTCCTGTTTGAATGTTATATGCTTTTGAGAACGAACCTTGATTAATAGCAACAGCTAAATTATCTAGTGAGTTAACATAAACTAGAGTTTCACCTACATGAACATCAGCAAATGATTTAGCATAAATCATTATATTTCTATAAACTTCTCTAGTGTCATTCTTTATTGAAACTTCTACTCTATCACCATAATTTATTCCTAAACTTGTAAATAACTCTCTACCAATATTTGTCCAAAGACTTCCGAATCTTACATCTAAAACATCTATAGTTCCTGTTACCATATCATTTTCTTTTCTTGATTCTACTACTGGTAATTCCACAACTTCTTCAACTGCTATTTCTGGACCAACTTGTTCAAAAGTTATAACACCTGAAGCAAGTCTTGCACCTGTATATGCATATATATCTCTACCATGGAAAGTATAAGATGCACCTGAATTAGGTAATCTATTTATAGTTTCATCTATCTCTCTAGCTTCTACTATTCCACACATACGTTTAATATGAGTAAGTGTTCCATTATCCGGAGTTATTATGTATTGTCCCTTTGCTGTTTTAACTGCAATACTCTTTCTATGAGATCCTACTCCTGGATCAACTACTGATACAAATACAGTGTCTTTTGGCCAGTAAACTACAGTTTGGATTAATCTATATGAAGCCTCCCAAATATTATATTGTGGTATTTCATGAGTTAAATCAAATAATTGTAATGTATTGTCTACTGAATAAGCAACACCATACATTGCACTTACTGCTCCATCCGCTATACCAAAATCTGATTGAAATACTAAAGCATTTTTCATAAAATAAGCCTCCTAAAAATTATGTCGTATTCAGATTATAAATTACGAATATTATTTTAGTCAATACTCTTTTCATTCGCTATTTGTCGAATTTTATCTTATTTTATTTTTTAGCAGCACCTTAAAATTATACTTTTTTATTATTTTATAGTCAATGTTTTTATAGCTTTATATAGACAAAAACTATTGGAAAATCAGTCTGTTTTTATAAAATAAATTATGGCGAAAAGCATCATTTCTTTTTTTACTTACGTACTTTATCATTATACTTATTTTCTAATTATTTTTAACATAATCCAATATAAGAAAAAAAGTTGTCCATCATCTTCAGGACAACTTTTCATTTCAACTTATATACTATTGTAAAATATGAGTTCCTTCACCAATATTACTTGTGTAGAATGAAGGTTTAATTCCTGTGACATTTTCATATGCTATAGATACCTTTTCTTTAAACTCATCTACTTTTTTATTATCTACTAAAGCAATAGCACATCCACCAAATCCAGCTCCTGTCATTCTAGCTCCAATACATCCTTCGATTTTTAAAGCCTCATGAACAAGAGTATCAAGATGAAGTCCTGTAACTTCATAATCATTTTCAAGAGATAAATGAGATGCTGTCATTAATGCACCAAAAGCTTTAATGTCATTAGCTTTTAACATTTCCATACTCTTTTTAACTCTTTCATTCTCAGTAACAACATGTATCGCTCTTTTCTTTATAGTTTCATCTGTAATAAAACTTTCTATATCATTTAAAGTAGCCGCACAAAGATTTGGTAGCTTTTCTTCTTTATTTGAATTTATTATTTCAAGAGCTTTTTCACATTCTGCTCTTCTTTCATTATACTTAGAATCAGCAAGTTCTCTTCTCTTATTAGTACTCATAATAACTAAACTATAATCACCTAAGTTTAATGGTGCATATTCATAGTAAAGCGATGCGCAATCTAAAAGAATAGCACTGTCCTTTTTACCTACTGAAACTGCAAATTGATCCATTATTCCACAGTTAACTCCAACAAATTCATTTTCAACCTTTTGACAAATCTTAGCTACTTCAACTCTATCAATTTGCTCTGGATTTTCTAAATAAAGAATAATATATGCCATTAATACTTCAAGTGCTGCTGATGATGAAAGTCCAGCTCCATCAGGAATATTACTATATAACACTAAATCCATCCCTGGTACATTATGTCCTAAATCTTTAAGTGCTTTTATAACTCCCTTTGGATAATTACCCCAATCATCTTCTTTCTTATAAGCTAATTCTTCATCTAAATTTATTACAACTTCTCCTGCAACATTTTTAGATCTCATTCTAATTTTATTATCATCTCTTAATGCTATAGCTGCATATATTCCAACAGTTAATGCTCCTGGAAAAACAAATCCTCCATTATAATCAATATGCTCTCCTATTAAATTAACTCTTCCTGGTGAAAGAAAAGTTTTTATTTCCCTATTATCTTCACCATATTCTTTTGCAAATAATACCTTCATTTCATCTCTGTTCATAAATTTTACACCCTTCCTCTTTATAATAATCTATAAAAATAAATATAATTTAATTTTTTTATTATCTTTTAATACCACTTAATTCATAAAGAACATAAACATTATAAAATTTATTTGCTCTTCCTATAAATTTAACAAATATATTACAGTACAGAATTTAAGAATTTCTCTAAGCCTGCTTGTCCTTTTTCATTTCTTTTAAATACACCAGCATTTTCAAGAACCTTTGAGAATATTATTCCTACTTCCTTTTTAACTAACTCTTTTGCCTCATCATACGTTGACATATTATTTTCACTTAACATTTTTTCTATCCATGGCATATGTTTATTAATTTCTTCATTATTTTCAGCTTCTTCTTTACTATAACTCATATCTCCACAAAGTATCTTAGCTATTGTATCTAATTCTTTTTCAAGTCTTCCTGGTAATACTGCCAGCCCCATAACTTCAATTAATCCAATATTTTCCTTCTTTATGTGATGAAGTTCTTTATGTGGATGGAATATTCCATCTGGGTGTTCTTCTGAAGTTCTATTATTTCTTAAAACAATATCTAATTCAAAATCCGCTCCCTTTCTTCTTGCAATTGGAGTTACTGTATTATGTGGAGTATCTCCTGTAAATGCCAATATTTCATTTTCTACATCGGAATAATTTTTCCAAGCTTCAAACACTTCCATTGCAGCATCTATAACCTGATTTTTATCAGTTCCTTTTATTCTCACTACTGACATTGGCCATTTAACTGTTCCAATTTCAAGTTCTTTATATTTAGAACTCTCATAATACTTTTCAATTTCAGCCTTTTCCATTGGGAATTCATGTCTTCCACCTTGATAATGATCATGAGTTAATATTGATCCACCTACTATTGGTAAATCTGCATTTGATCCAATAAAATAATGTGGTAATATTTCTGTAAATTCAACAAGCCTTTCTATTGATTTTCTTGTAAGTCTCATTGGTTCATGTTCACCGCTAAACACAATACAATGCTCGTTATAATACACATATGGGGAATATTGCATAAACCATTCCTTATTAGTAAGTTCCATTGGAATTACTCTATGATTTTGTCTTGCTGGATGATTTAATCTTCCTGCATATCCCACATTCTCTTTACATAATAAACACTTTGGATATGTCGCTTGCTTCATCAACTTAGCTTTTGCTATTTCCTTAGGATCCTTTTCTGGCTTAGATAAATTAACTGTAATCTCTAAATCTCCATATTCAGTCGTTGCTGGCCACCAAAGATTTTTAGCTATTCTTTCAGTCATTATATAATTTGAAGCCTTACTCAACTCATAATACCAATCTGTTGCTTTTTCAATAGATTCATTTTTTGCTTTATCATAAAAAGTATTTATAACTTCACTTTGTCTTGGCATTAAAAGTCCCATTATTTTAGCATCAAATAAATCTCTCAATGTAGTTGTATTTTCTTCAATTAATCCAACCTCTGCTGCATAATCTAATATATTATTTAATATATCTACTGGAGTTTCTTCTTCACTTTCTAATACTTCTCCTTCAAATGGCCCTTCCAGTTTTAAAACATCAATTAATGCATTCCTTGTAGGAATAATATCATACTTTGAAATCATCCCCTTTTTTAATGCAAATTTTAATAATCTCTCAATCTCATAACTAACATTACTCATAATTCACTCACCCATCTATTTAAAAATTATTATTTTACATTACTACCATTAAATAATTCTTGTATAACTAATGTTGCAGCCCCTATTACTGCAGCATCTTTCCCTAAAGCACTTTTTATTATTCTTACATTCTCTGCTGGCAACTTAAGTCCACGTTTTTTCACTATTTCTTCTAAAGTTTGCAATGTATATGGTGTATTTTCAAATATTTCACCAACTACTACAATTGCAGTTGGATTTAAAATATTAATTAAACTTGTTACTGCTGTACCTATATATCTTGCAGATTCTTTTAAAATATATATAGATAGCTCATCTCCTAAAACAGATGCCTTGCATATATCAGTTATAGATATTTCATTAATATCCTTTACCATCTCTATAAGTATTGAACTTTGCCCTTGTTTAATCATTTTAATAACTTTTTTTACAATATTATTGTTTGATGCTACAGTTTCAAGACACCCATAATTACCACAATTACATTTATCTCCATCACCTTCAACAACAACATGGCCAATTTCACCTGCACTATAATCAACTCCATAATACGGAATGTTATTAATAATTATTCCTGCACCTATCCCATTGGATATACTTATTGTAATGAAGTTTGATATACCCTTTGATACTCCAAATAAACTTTCTCCTATAGCCATTGCTCTTACATCATTATCCACATAAACAGGGTAATTTAATTTTTCTTCTAATATTCCTTTAATATCTACATTCTCCCATGCATAATACGGAGAATACTTTGAAATTCCTTCTTTTACATTAACTATTCCATGTAAAGCTATGCCTATTCCTAATATTTCAGTATTTTCTATTTCACTTTCCTTTACAACTTCATTAATTAATTTAATTAACTCATTAAAAATTAATTCCTTATTATATCTTTCTTCTTGTACCTCAATAGCCTTTCTAAATACTACTTCTGCATTAAGATTAGTTATTACTACTTCTATGTTACCTATTCCTATAGACACACCTATTATGTATCTGGCATTTGGATTAATCTCTAGTATTATAGGAGGTCTTCCTCCACTAGATTCTCCAATTTTACTTTCTATTAAATATTTATCTTCAAGTAAAAACTTAGTTATATTCGTAACACTTGCCGGAGTCAATCCTGTTAACTTAGCTATATCTGCTCTTGAAAGACTTCCATTATCCCTTATGACTTTAAGTATAGCTGCTATATTTAGCTGCTTCATAAGTTCAAAGCTACCTTTTAATACTTTACTCATTCAACCACTTCTTTATTAATTATTTTAACAAAGTTTTTAAAAACTATTACTAATATATCTTTATATATAAAGGATAACATATCTTTCTCTCTCTGTAAACATATACAAAGTGTTTTTTATCTTTTTGTCATATTTTCTTAAATACTCTAATAGATTATTACTATATGCTTTTAAGCACATGTCTTTTATGATTTAAAACACCTATTTTATCTATTATATCTCTTATAGAAATTTATTTAAAAGAAAGGATTTATTTTATTATGATTAATTTTAAACTTAAAAATTTTTTGTCGGTTATATTTATATTATTTTTAACCATAATCACATTTATATTAATAGAGGCTGGTAAATTTCTGTATACCCTAGTAACATTTTCAATAATTCCAAGCTATATATACCTAAGCAAAGATTAATTAATATATAACGCATTATATTTATAAACTTTTAATACAAGTTTACACTTATAACACTTCTTATACACATATGTTAAATTCCATATGCTATTTGCCTATAAATTAATATGTATATATAATTATATTCAAGGATGTTTTCTAATTTTTCTAAGGAGTATAAATTTATGTACGAAAGTTTTATTTCAGATTTAAGTATTTTTAGCAATGAATTTTCAAATTTAATAGATACTAGCGATAGAACTACTATTTTATCGAAGATTAAAGATAAACATATAGGTGAATTAAATGGCGATTGCAATATAGAAGATAAAAGGATTGACCTTTTTATTTGGAATGCTATTTTTTCTAAAGAAATTATAAGACATGGGGTTTCAAAAAAATATCTTCATCCCCTTTATAATAAATTTTACACAAAAATTCCTCCATTAAATGATTTAAAATCACTTCAAGAATTAGAAATATGTATGGCTGAGGCCTATTTAGACTTTTTAATAAGAGATATAGAGGTTAAGGATAATTTTATCGTTAATAAAATTCTTCAACATCTTCATATGAATATAGAAGGTTTCACATCACTAGAAACAATATCAAAAAATTTAAACATAACTCCTGAATATGCGTGCACTTGCTTCAAAAAACATATGGGCATATCTCTAATGAAATATTCAAAAAAAATTAAAATTGATAGAGCTAAAGTGCTATTACTAACCACTAATAAAAGCATTTTAGATATAGCAATAATACTAGGCTTTTATGACCAAAGTCATTTTTCAAAAACCTTTAAATCATTCGAAGGAATTTGCCCATCAAAATTCCGTAATACCCACTATAATTAAATCACGAACAATAATTATACTGAAATATTTGTTATATTATCTTTAGGAATTATCATTATTTCACTAAGAACTCTATATTTTTATGATGTGCATTGAATATATTCTTACAGCTAGAAACATTAATTAAAAATTATGTTATCTACCAAATTAGATTAAGTTTTAGAATAGAAAAAGTACTAATATAACTGAAAAAATATATATGATGAATCTTACAACTTATTGATAAAATCATATTAATTCTCGCAATGTTATATAAGTACTTTTTTCATTAACTTTAACTCAATTAACGCTTTGCTTTTTCTACTCTTAGCTTCTTTCCTTTTATAGTTGAATCTTTTAATGCAGCAAGTACTTTGTTTCCTTTTCCATTTAGTATATCAACGTAAGATACTGTGTCTTGTACATCTATTATTCCTATATCTTCAGCTGTAATCCCTTCTATTCTAGAAATTGCTCCAACAAAATCCCCAGCTCTTAATTTTTTCTTTTTACCACCATTAAAGTAAAGCTTAGTTATATTTGCATTTATTACTTTAGCTTTTTCCTTTTTAGCTTTTGGTTTAGATTTTAAAACTTTTATTGCTTCCTCTTTTTTAACCTTATTTTCTTCTTTAGGTAACTCCTCATTAACTGGAATTTCAAACCCTATATATTCTTGTATTATATTCAACAATCTTTCTTCAAATTGATTAACAAGCGAAATAGCTTTCCCTTTGGCTCCAGCTCTCCCAGTTCTACCTATTCTATGTACATATGCTTCTTTTTCTACTGGTAAATCAAAGTTTATTACATGTGTTATACCTTCAACATCAATACCTCTAGCTGCCACATCTGTAGCTATTAATATTCTAAAATCTCCTCTTTTAAACTTTTCCATTACTTCCATTCTATCTTTTTGAAGCATTCCACCATGAATTTTATTGATAGAATATCTTTTTCTATTTAAATCTTCATACACCTTATCAACATTCTCTTTTGTCTTACAGAAGATAACTGCTGTTTCAGGCACTTCCTTTATTAAAATATTATTTAAATCCTCTAATTT
The DNA here is from genome assembly GCF_000320405.1 of Clostridium celatum DSM 1785. Taxonomy (GTDB): domain Bacteria; phylum Bacillota; class Clostridia; order Clostridiales; family Clostridiaceae; genus Clostridium; species Clostridium celatum. Next base: position 60,814 of record NZ_KB291613.1, read on the forward strand.
AAAATATTCTTTAACATTGTACAATTCATGATTTATTTTTTCTGTTATAAGTTTTTGAGCTTTTATTTCAATACTTATTGGTTTATTCATATACATATCACAAAGACTCATTATTTCTTCTGGTATTGTTGCAGAAAATAACATTGTTTGTCTTTCTTTATTTAAAGTATTAATAACTTCTCTAACCTGATCAATAAATCCCATATTAAGCATTTCATCAGCTTCATCAATCACTAAATACTTAATTTTAGATACATCTAAAGTTCCCCTACTTATATGGTCACATACTCTTCCTGGAGTTCCTACAACTATATGAGTTTTCTGCTTTAACTCTCTAGCTTGCTCTGAAAAAGGTTGTTTACCAAATACTGCTACTGCTCTTATTCTTTTAAATCTACCTATATTTTTTATTTCATCCTTAACTTGAATTGCAAGTTCTCTTGTTGGCGTTAAAATTAAAGCTTGCACTTTACTTTCTTCCCATATTACTTTTTCACTTAATGGAATACCAAAAGCTGCTGTTTTACCACTACCTGTTTGTGATTTAACTACAACATCATTATTTTTCATTATTTCAGGAATTACTTTACTTTGTACATCTGATGGCTTTTTATATCCAATTCCATCTAGTGCTCTAATTATTTCATCACATAAATTATATTCTTTAAATGTATTATCCACTATACTTACCTCATTTTTATTAATTTGCTTATTATACTTCATTTAATTAGTATAACCCATATTTATTACAAGTAAATAAGTTTTAAATATAAAAGACCTCAAAACTTATCTTAGCAAATAAAAAATAAATAGCTAAAACAACCTCTTATAACGAAAACTTGCCTTAGCTATTTGTAAATGTATATAGTTAATTATGCCTTTAATAATTCTTCAATATTTAATTGTTTCTTAAACTCTTCTAAACCTATTCTATCTATATAATTACCTAATCGTTCTCTTCCTTGACCATGTTCAGCATAAATATCTATTACTCTTTCAACTACCTCAAAAATTCTATCCTCTGGAATGTTCATAGCTATTTTATCGCCTAATCTAGGAATTACTCCACCTCTACCTCCAAGGTAAAGTATCCATCCTTTAGGTCCTCCTATAAGTCCTATATCTCTAGTATGGCTATCAGCACAACTATTAGGACAACCACTTACACCAATTTTTAATTTATTTGGTAAGTTTCTACCATGGAATGCTCCATCTAATTTAGAACCAATAGCTACTGAATCTTGTAGTCCTCTTTTACAAAAAGTAGTTCCAGGACATATTTTAACACTTCTTACACAAAGCCCTATAGCTGCTCCTGGTTTCATTCCTAAATCCGACCAAGCTTTATCTATATCTTCTTCTTTTATCCCTACAATTGCAATTCTTTGGGCCCCTGTAACCTTTACTGCCGCAGCATTATACTTTTCTGCCACATCTGCAATATCCCTTAATTGCTTTGGAGTAATAAGACCTCCTGTTAAATGTGGTGCTATTGCATAAGTTTCCATATCCCTTTGAATTACAGCTCCTTTATCTAATAAATCTTTCATCGTATAATTCTCCTCTCAAACAATATGATAATATTTTTACCTTGCTACTTTTATTTATGTATAACAGTATTTTTATATAGTTATGCTTTATAGTATCTTTAATATATAAGAATATACCTTAAACTACCTTTAAATTTAATTCTCTATTTTTCATTTTTAAGCTATATTATTCTACAAAACTAATTTAATTACATTATTATATATTTAAAAATATAATAAGTAAATTATTATGTTAAATTTTATATTCTGAAATCAAAAATTATATATTCTACTTTTCAAAAAAAAAAAAGATTCCTACATAATGCTTCACTTCCTGTATATTTAACAGTATTAACACATAAATGTAGAAATCATATTTTTGTACTTAGTAAACTAAAAACATATTGTATAAATATATACTATTTACTTATTTACTTTTCATTAATTAGTTTTCTTTTTCTTAAACATAAAGAATCCAGCTCCTGCAATTATAGCACCAACTAATACTACCATTAACGCTGAAGTTCCACCTGTTTGTGGTAGTTTACCACTATTTGTAGAAGCTCCTCCATTGTTAGTGTTACCACTTGCACTATTATTACTGCGATTGTTGCTATTGCTGCTATTATCACTTACAGATACTTCTTTTAAATTGCTAATTGCAACTCTTAATTCTTCTTCTGCTTCTACTATTTCCTTTTCAGTAGCAGAACTATCTTCAAGTATTTTGCTTGCTCTCTCAACTGCTTCTTCAACACTTCTCCACGTTGCTACAGTATATTTACTTGAATCTAATTCATTAACTTTATTTAATAAATCTTCTAGTAAATCCTTACTTGGCTTTAATCTTAATTGTAAATAAGCTCTCATTAATTTATTGTAAGCTGAATCTACATCTTCTTGAGTTGAATTTTCATTTTCTAAAACAACTAATGCCCCTGTAAGTTCTGCTTTTAAATTAGCCCAAGTTAATTCAATATATTGATCTTCTTTATCACTTAATCCATTAATCATGTTAATTAAGTTTTGAAGGGCATCTTTATTTACATTATTCTTAACTAATCCATCTATAGCTTCTTGTAAATCAGCAATTGCCTTATTTACTTCTTCTACAAGTGCATTTTCATCTTCATAAACTTTACCTGCACTAACTAATGCTGATTGTAATTTTGACCATGATTCACTTGTATAATCACCTTCTACTAAAGCTTCTGCAATATCTATTATAGCCTTAAGTGCATCTTTATCTCCAACTTCAAATTCAAGCATCCATATAGCTTGTAATAATCTATTGCAAGCAGCCTCAACTTCAGCTTCTGTTGCTTTTACATTAGCATATATTTCTTGAGCTTGTTCTAAAGAAGAGTTAAACTCTTTTACTACAACTGGTACAAGACCTTCTAATGCACCTTGTTCTTTAACTGATTGTGCATAATCTATAGTAGATTTTAATAATTCTTTATTTACTTCTGGTTCTGGTGTTACATCTGCTTCTTTAAGGTTTTCCTTAGCAGCATTTAACTCTACAACGATACTATCTATTTGAGCTTGTGCAGATGAGTTATCTTCATAAATCTCTCTAGCTTCATTATATACATTCATTAAAACACTATATGATTCCTCAGTGTATAATTCACCATTTAATCCTTCTACTTCTTGTAATAATACTTTTAAGCTTTCTCTATTAACTTTTCCTAATGCATTATCAATTTCACCTAATTTAAATCTAAGACCTATGATATAAGTGTTATTGTTAGTATTAGTATCAAAGTTACCATAAGAATTTAAGAAGAATGTACCATCACTCATAACTACATTTCCAGCATAACCAGTATCACCAGCCTTAGCTGAATTAGTGTAATCCTTAGCTAATCTAATTCTATACTCTCCATCATTACCATTCATTAAATCTTCGTAAGTTCCAACCCAACCTATCCAATCTCCTGCCATCCAATCTCCATCAGATGTATTTCCATCAAGGTTAGTATCAAGTTTAATTTCTCTAAAGCTTATTAATAGTCTTCCGCTTATTGGGTCATAAACAGCTTTGTGTCTTTCTCCGTTTAATGAACCTTGAACTTCTCTTGGTCTGCTCCAAGTTTCACCTTCATCATCTGAATAGAAAATAGTTGAAGTATGCTTATGAGATTGACTCCTTGCAAGAGCAACTATACGATTTCCATCTGGTGATCTGAACATACCTACTTCACAAATTTGATAAGTAGATTCTAAAGTTCTATATTCACTTAAATATGGTTCTGGATCTGACCACTGTTCTTGTCCATTTTCATCAAATGTTAAATAAGTTTTGTAATTAACATAACCATAATCATGGAATACACCCATCCATTTATCTATATAGTTTCCATTTTCATCTTTCAATTGAATTAAGCTTGCCATCGCAACAATAGTTCTAATTCCAGTATTCCATTCTGTGTAGTCTCCCCAAGTTTCACCATTATCATCTGATATTGATGTTTTAAAGCCTCTAAAAGTACTTCCATGCCATTCTGGTCCACCTGAAATAGATATTAATTTTTGACTACCATCAACAAAATCAAGTTTGTATATTGTAGGAGTTTCTTCTGAATTTACCCAAGTTTCATTAACCGGAACTCTTTTTTCCCATGTTAAACCACCATCAGTACTCTTACTTAATAATGCTTCACCAAAACCATGTCCTTTTGGATAAACAGTTAATAAAGTTTTATCATCATCTAATAAAATAGTATCTGGCTGACCAAGATATTGACCGTCCTCTCTATCTATTACAATTTGCTCTTCTGCTGGTATTTCATAAGTTTCTAATGTGTTTTGATAATTTATTCTTCTATTAACACGAATATCTACTGTTTCTGAGTATTCTCCTGACTCATTTGAAACTGTAATAAATGTGTCTCCATAAGCAACACCAGTAACTAATCCATTTTCACTTACAGTTGCAATATTTTCATTATCACTTGTGAATATAATATTATCTTCAGCCTTATCACTAATTAATTCTGCAATAATTTGAACACTTTCATTAATATAAATTTCTTTATAATTAGTATCAACATTTAATCCATTAACAGCTTTAGCTTCAATTATTTCTTCAGCAGTTAAAGCTCTGTTATATACTTTAAGTTCATCTAATTGCCCAACGAATCCACGACCTCCAATAAACTCTAAAGGTGCTTTCATTGGATTATTTTTAGTATACGCATTTGTAGTTCCTATTTTTTCTCCATTTACATATAAAGCTAATCCTTCAGCTACTGAATTAGTATATGCTACATGAAGCCATTGATTTTTTGCTATTTCTGTTGGGAAGCTTAAAGTACCTTGATTAACATGTACTCCTGGTTTTGATGCATTAGCACCTACACCTACAGCTAAATCAACTGATACTGAATTAAGTTCTGATGAGCCTGTAGCAGTTCTACCATCCCACATAACAGATGCAGTACCTTCTTCATTACCTCTATTTACCCAGAAAGCTATTGTCCAATTCTCTGGTAAATTAGCTGGAGATTCAATTTCAACATTATTTGTTCCAGCTATAAAGTTAAGTGCATTTCCTGACTTTCCTTCAACTACTACTGGTCCATTGATTGTTCCATTATATAAAGAACCATCTGCCCAAACATTTTCAACAACATTTCCATCTATATTATCAAAGCTATAATAAGCAACCTTTGCTTCTTCTTCTATAGCTTTTTTATTTACAACTAAATTTATAGTTGATTTCTTTGATGAATCTTGTGCTGATGTAGCTGTAATTTGAACTGTACCAACCTTAACACCAGTTACTACACCTTGACTATTAACTGTTGCTACACTAGTATTGCTTGATGTCCATATTACCTCTTTGTTTAATGCATTTTCAGGCATTACTGTAACATTTAAGCTAAGCTTTTCACCTAAATTCATTTCTTGATTTCCATTGTTTATTTCAACAGAATCAATTGTATTTACTCCACCATCTCTTAATTCAATATACTTTTCAGTAATATTTTTAATTTCAGCTTTTATAGCTGCCATATCATCTGGAATCATAGCTCTTGTTTCATCTGTAGCATATTTTGCTCCACCATGATCACCAACACCATTTTTAGTTCCAGTATAATTTAACTTAACTGTAGCTAATAAATTATCTATATCAGCTTTTAATGATGGTACTTCATTTTGCATCATGTATAATTTATTTACATCTCTTATGCCTTCTGCCATTTTTTCTAATCTTACAGAAGTCTTTGATGTTATATTTTCTGAATCTTTTTCATCTGGATATATTAAGAATGTATCTCCAGCTTCAAAAGCCCAGTGAGTTGTATCTCTAAGTGGATCTTGAACCCAAGCATCAAATGCCCATCTCATATATCCTGTTGCACCTTGTGCTGCTGTAAACATCATAGTCCAGTAGCTTTCTCCAGGCATACTAAGTGCTAATGAGTTTGGAAAATGCTCTGTACAAGTATATATTGTAGTTTTATATTCTTTTTCTGCTTCAGCTCTTTCAGCAACAAAGTTCTTATAATCAGCTAAGCTTCCTTTTGCCGCTGTTGAACCAACACTTAAATCATCAACTCTATCAGTTATATATTTGTAACTAGTACTAAAGTGATCCATTGCAGCTGCTTTCTTAAGAACTTTATCATGTCTATTTTTAACTTTATCTATAACATCAAAAGCCTTATCCATATTTGATCTTTCATCAATACCTATATAAGTATCATCAAACCATCCTTTTTCATCTAAATGTATAACTAACTTATTTAAGAATTGTAACCATACTTCTTCATATCTAGTTGTACCTGCTGGTAGGTTTTCTACCATTGTAGTTCCAGAAGCTTCATCATAGTATTTAACATTATTTCCCCAAGGAATCATACTGTAGCATACTATTTTATCTCCAATTCCTAAATCTTTATTAAATTGAACCCATTTATCAAAATCAGTGTAATCAAAACTAAAAGTTCCATCTGCATTTCTTGTCCATTTAATCATTGATGGATATCTTATTTCATTTTCACTATAAGTTTGTCCACCCCATGCTTCTTCAACTATTGAAGCTGTGATTGCATGTCCACCTAATTCTTTATACTTTAACATATGTGGTGTTAAAATAGCTAAATGTTCTTCTGAGAATGGTTCTACACCATAATATTCAGCTGAACTATATGGATATTGCCATGCTTCAAAGTCAAATTCATATTCACTGCTACTTGGCATTGTTACATCTAAAACTTCTAACGCATAGTTAAATACTATATCATCAACGCCATCTGCAGTTACTGTAACAGTTCCTTCATAAACTCCTGAAGTTGCATTTTCAGGAACATTAATTTCAACCCATATTGGTTGAAGTGCATTAAACTCAACATTAACTGGACCTTCTGTATATAATACATCTGGCACACTAACTTTTTCACTATCATCACTTGGAGTATTAGCTGGACCATCACTTGATGCATGATATCCTGCATCCCCGATATAAGCCTTTGTTTCTTTAAGGAATGTAGTAATAATATTTTCAGAGTTTATTACATTACTTCCAGAAATGAAATCACTAGCTGAAACAGTAACATTCTTTAGAATACCTTCCTTTGATGCTACAACTATTTCAGAAATTGCCTTATCTGCCTTCCAAGCATATAATGATTCATTTATACTTCCTAAAGTTAAAACTTCATCATATCTATCTTGAGTATATGAGAGTTAGTGTCTACTATAGTACCATACATTGAAGCATTTGCTTCAGTAACAGTTACCATAATACTATCACTTACATTAAATTCTTCTGATGTAGCTGTAATAGTAGCTGAACCTGTTGCAACTGCTGTAATTACACCTGTCTCTGAAACTGTAGCTACTTCTTCATTATCACTAATATAAATTATATCATCTGCAGTTGCATGAATTGGATTAACTGCTACAGTTAATTGCTTTTTAGCACCTTCTACTAAACTAACATCTTCTCCTAATTCAATGCTAGTAACCTCATATTTTTCATGAAGTATTTCAACTCTATCTACTTGAATAACAGCTTGAGCGTGAGCTGAATTTGAATTAACTCCTGTTGCTTCTGCTTTTAAAGTATACTTTCCTTCTGTAAGACCTCCCCATGCATATGCTGGTGAAGTATTATCTACTCTTCCATCAATTATAACTTCACTATTTGCCACAAGATTACCTTCTGCATCATATAGTGAATATTTAGTTTTACCATTTTGCGCTGTTTTATTTCCATAAACTTCAATTCTATTTCCTATAAAGTCAACGGTATAGTATTTTTGTTCTGGATTTTCTTCGCCATTACTTAAAACATTATAATGCTCTGAAGAACTACCTGAACCTCCAGCCACCCATCCATTTCCATAATAGGTAAAGTAATTTATTTCCCCAGTTGTTTTAGTATCATCAATTACTGTTCTGATACTTGCTTTTGTGTCATTTGCATAAGCTGTTAAAGCACTACTTGGAATACAGTTAAATATAAACATAAAAGCTATGGACATTATATTTAACTTAAACCATTTTTTGTTTTCATCTTTTCCCCTCTTTTCAAAAATTTAATTTTTATATTTTATAAAAAGGAACTACTAATTTAAAAAGTATTAACTATTTCCTTCTTGTGATTAGCAGTTCCTATTTAATCTTAAATTGTCTATTTTTTCTTTCTATATAGTCCTAATCCACCAAGTAAAGCAATAACTCCAC
>NZ_KB291614.1 GCF_000320405.1 Clostridium celatum DSM 1785
TTGGTCAAGCCCTCGACCTATTAGTATCAGTCAGCTAAATATGTTACCACACTTACACCTCTGACCTATCACCCTTGTGTTCTTCAAGGGGTCTTACTAGCTTATGCTATGGGAAATCTCATCTTGAGGGAGGCTTCACGCTTAGATGCTTTCAGCGTTTATCCCTTCCCGACTTAGCTACCCATCCATGCTCCTGGCGGAACAACTGGTGCACCAGAGGTCAGTCCATCCCGGTCCTCTCGTACTAAGGACAGCTCCTCTCAAATTTCCTACGCCCGCGACGGATAGGGACCGAACTGTCTCACGACGTTCTGAACCCAGCTCGCGTGCCGCTTTAATGGGCGAACAGCCCAACCCTTGGGACCTACTACAGCCCCAGGATGCGACGAGCCGACATCGAGGTGCCAAACCTCCCCGTCGATGTGGACTCTTGGGGGAGATCAGCCTGTTATCCCCGAGGTAGCTTTTATCCGTTGAGCGATGGCCCTCCCACGAGGTACCACCGGATCACTAAGCCCGACTTTCGTCCCTGCTCGACTTGTAGGTCTCGCAGTCAGGCTCCCTTCTGCCTTTGCACTCTACGAACGATTTCCGACCGTTCTGAGGGAACCTTTGGGCGCCTCCGTTACTTTTTAGGAGGCGACCGCCCCAGTCAAACTGCCCACCTAACAATGTCCAGTCACCAGTTTCATGGCGTCCTGTTAGAACCCCAGTACTGTCAGGGTGGTATCCCAAGGTTGACTCCACTAAGGCTGACGCCCTAGTTTCCCAGTCTCCCACCTATCCTGTACAGACAATACCGGAATTCAATGCTAAGCTGCAGTAAAGCTCTACGGGGTCTTTCCGTCCAATCGCGGGTAGCGAGCATCTCCACTCGCACTACAACTTCGCCGGATTTGCAGTTGAGACAGTGCCCAAGTCATTACGCCATTCGTGCGGGTCAGAACTTACCTGACAAGGAATTTCGCTACCTTAGGACCGTTATAGTTACGGCCGCCGTTTACTGGGGCTTAAGTTCACACCTTCGCTTGCGCTAAGTGTTCCCCTCAAAACCTTCCAGCACCGGGCAGGCGTCAGCCCCTATACATCAGCTTACGCTTTAGCAGAGACCTGTGTTTTTGCTAAACAGTTGCTTGGGCCTATTCTCTGCGGCCTGCTCTCGCAGGCACCCCTTCTCGCGAACTTACGGGGTCAATTTGCCTAGTTCCTTAACTGCAATTCTTCCGCCGGCCTTAGGATTCTCTCCTCATCTACCTGTGTCGGTTTGCGGTACGGGCACTACTTCTCTCTCTAGATGCTTTTCTTGGAAGCATGGAATCATGTACTTCAGCCTCAAGGGCCTTCCCCATCACGCCTCAGAATTGTTACAGCGGATTTGCCTACCGTAACTCCCTAAACGCTTAGACTAGCATTTCCAATCGCTAGCACACACTATCCTTCTCCGTCACACCCTCGATAATAACGATGGTAGTGGTATCGGAATATCAACCGATTGTCCATCGCCTACGCCTTTCGGCCTCGGCTTAGGTCCCGACTAACCCTCAGCGGACGAGCCTTCCTGAGGAAACCTTAGATATTCGGCCTGTAGGATTCTCACCTACATCTCGCTACTAATGCCAACATTCTCACTCGTAATCAGTCCACCGCTCCCTTACGGTACGACTTCAGCCCGATTACGACGCTCCCCTACCGCTTGCTTACGCAAGCCCGTAGCTTCGGTGGTAAGT
>NZ_KB291615.1:0-69966 GCF_000320405.1 Clostridium celatum DSM 1785
TATTTTTTCATATCAGCTTAACAGATTCTATTAAATATAATTTTTATTATGTATTACCAAATCAAGATTTTAATTAAGATAATACTAGCACTCTTTTATTTTATAACGTATTTGCAGTTATTGTCAATTTATTACATTTTTATCATAATTACTTTTTTTGCAATAACAAAGTTGTCATTAAATATAATTTTCTTGGTTAAATTAACAATACCTAATAAGAATTGCTATATGAATTTTTATCTTTATATATTGAAATTAATAAAATCCTAATGTATAAAAAAAAATTTAAATACATTAGGATTTTTACCTATAAATTTAATATATTTTTGAATCTGATTCTATTATAAATTCTACTAAAACATCTTTTATTTCATTTATTAATTCAACATCAATAATTTCCATACTATCATTGGTAGTATGAACTACATCTGAAATTCCACATTGACCTATTATTAATGATGCGCTATCATACTTGCTAAATACTGCATGATCACTAGTTCCTACTATTCTTCCATCTTCATTCATTGCATATGGCACCATTTCATAATTAACATCATTTTTATCTAAAACATCAATAAAATCATTATATAATTCTTGTGATCGTTCAACATTATTTTCAACGGCCAAACCACCTTCATCTTTAATGCCAATACAATCAATATTTATGTTATACCATTTATCATAATTATCCTTAAATTCTTGAACAAATGCCATACTCCCTATTAGTCCTAACTCTTCTGCATTAAATGCTGCAAATATAATATCATGAGCTGGCTTTTTATTTTTATAGTATTTAGCCAAATCCTTTGCACTTTCAAGTAGTGTAGATACTCCAGATGCATTATCTACAGCACCTTGAAGCTTAGTATTTTGAGCATTATTTAATATTATATGGTCAAAATGAGCTGATATTACTACTGCATTTTTATTATCTTCACCCTTTATAACGCCTATTACATTCTTAACATCTGTATTATTAGGAACTCCTAGCTGATTTAACAACTCTCCTCTCATTCCTCTAACATCATGATAATAGTCACCATTGTTAAAAGGTTGTAATCCAATAGCTTCAAAGTAATTTTTTATAAATTTCATAGCCTTTATATTTTCTTCTGTTCCTACTTTTCTTGATAAATATGTATCACAAGTAAGTTGCTCCATAATTCCCTCAATATTTAATTCATATGCATTAGCGCCATCCTTAAAAGTTGTGGAATCTTCGTCTAAAGATTCTATCTCTTCACTTATTACTTCTTCAGCTACTAATTTATTTTCACTCTCTATATTACTATTCTTTCCTAATTTATCTTTATCATAAAACTTATATCCTGATAAAATTAAACTTAAAACTAATATACTTGATAAAATACTTATTATTTTATTTTTAATATTCATGCTTACCTCCTATTCTAAATTGCTTTTATACCATTAATTTACATTATAGATGTTTGATTATACTCCGTCTATATAATTTGAATTATTATCCAAACTACTATAATCTAACTATTTTTATATTATGTAATATAGTTAGAATTTATTTAATTATTGATTAAATAAAAAATGTGAGATTATTAAACCTCACATTTTTAAATATTTAAACTTATATCAAATTTTCTAATTCATATATTAATTAAATTATATTCAAGTCTTTTTACTCTTCAATCTTTATATTGTTTTCTCTTGCATAATAAAAAAGATATTGCTGAGCAAGTCCTGATAGTTCTCCAAATTTTTCTCTACCAAAAACTCTAATTTTATTTAAAGAAACATCAGGTGCTAAGTAAAAATGAATCATTGCTCTTTTTATCCAAACATCAACCGGAAATGCTGAATGTTTGCCCATTGAAAATAACATTATACAATCTGCAACTTTAGCTCCTACACCCATAAAGTTTTGAAGCGCCTTGTGGCATTCAGCACTTGGTAATGATTTTATATAATCAAGATCAAACTGTCTTAATTCTTCTGTTAATTCTCCTTTTTGCTTTGCTTCAATAGCTGCATTTACATTTCCAATAGTATCAACTATATATTTACTTCTAAAAGATGCTCCTGTTTCTTTAATTTCATCTAATGTAGCTTTTTTTAATTGTTCAGGAGTTGGAAAAGCGTAATATATATTTCCCTTATACTCTAACTTATCTCCCCATTTTTCTGAAATCTTTTTAATAGTCTTCATTATTGATGGAATACTGTTTCTAGCAGATATTATAAAACTTATTAATATTTCAAAAGGATCTTGATTTAATATTCTGATTCCATAACCAAATTCCACACTCTTTCTTAGCAATTCATCTTTTGATAATTCTTCTTTAATTACTCCATAATCTCTATCTAAATCAAAATAAGATTTCCATATTTCATTAAAATCTTTCATGTTTGTGTTATATATTATAACTTTGTTTCCTTCTTGAACTACTTCTATTACTCTTCTAAACGCAACTATTATGTAATTTGTATCAGTTATTCTTTCCCATCTAAAGCATTGTCCACACTCAAGAATTTGTTTTATATTAAAGTCTTTTACATCCTCTATTATTATTGAATTTTGTTGTTCTACTACATTTGTGTAATTCATTTTTCACCTCTCCTATATAATAAAAGTATAGCTATAATATTATAACCATACTTTTACTATATATTATTATTTATTTGTGTATTCATTATACCTATTAATTATTTTTAATTAATAATTATTATCTTTAATTTTATATTAAACAATCATTCTTTTCAATATTATAATAAGTTATTAATAACTTTTATTAGATATATTTTTAGGTCTATAAAAACCAACAAATGCCGTTTCAATATCTTTATTCTTTAGATTTATTTTTATACTATTACTTATAGGATTTGCCTTAGATCCATAATAAGTTTTCCTAGGTTTGCAAACCTTTAATCCTTCTATACATTCAAATTCTATTCTATATCTTCCCGGAGCTAAATTATCAAATTCAAAATATCCATTAAAAAATTTATTCTTACCTGTTACTGTTAAATCAATAAGCTCATTTTTTTCATTATAGATTTTCATTATTATATTATTTATCCCACTATCAACATTTTCATAACTACAGTTCCTATTGTAATCCCAAAATACTACCCCTAATATTTTAAATAACTTTCTAAGACCTACAATAATATTTATTCCTTCCTTATTATTATAAATTCTATCAGATATAAGTGTTTTAGGACTAATATTTGAATACTCTCCCTTTTCTAATAAACCATATCCATTTGGAACCTTTATTCTTATATAATATTTATTTAATTCTATATCCTTAAACTCATAATATCCATTGGAATCTGTTAATTGTATTCTAAATGGTTTTTTTAAATTATCATAGGTATATAGTTCTACCTGTATATTTTCCAAATAAATATCTCCTTTATCTTTAACATTGTCATTATTAATATCCAAATATACAACTCCACTTATTGGATAACTTTCTTTTTCTATAGCCTTTTGTTATTTATTTTGTCTACAATTACTATTGTTTTTTATACCTTTACTATTATTTTTTGTAGCTTTTTTTTTATTTTCATTTATATTTTTTTTATCTATATTATTTCTACTTACTTCTCCTATAATTGATGGTTCAAAAGATATTTTAGAATCAGAATCAGAAATGATATTACTTGAAAAATTTATTATTGCCATTTTTCCTCCTATTAAAAATTAAATATGATGTATATAATACTACTTTTTTTAATCTTTAATATAAATTATTATTTAATAAATATTAATAGTAATAGAGCAAATAGCTATAAACTATTTATCCTATTAATTTTTAAATTATTTCAACACAGTCTATACCTAAATATCCAGCTGTACCTTGATCTTTACCTGTAATAGTCATTCTGATAGTAAATTCTCCATCAGAAGGAATTTCAAATTGCCATAATCCCCATCTGTTTTGATACACATTAGTTTTTAAATCTATACTATCTATTAGAGTGTCTCCTGAATCAAAAAGCTCTACTTTTGCTATCTCAATTTGTCCTGGTACACTGATTTGTGCATACCCTTGAATCCTTTTTCCTTCACATGATTCAAAGCTTTGTTCAATATAAAGTTCATCATCAGAATTTGATTGTAAAAGTGCAAAATAGTCTCCACATTCTGCTGTAGGAATTCAACCTCCATTAGTTGTTACTGTAGCAGTTGCCTCTTCTGATTCACCTTCTACATTCCATCCATCAAAATTTTGTGTTTCAAAACTTCCATTTACTATTTCTTCACTTACACAATCATCCGGACATTGAGGACAAGCTGGAAACTCTATTTGGAATAACATTGAAACACAGCATATATAATGGCAAGGTATATCAAAATATGGAGTTGCTTCTCCATCATCTACTTTTTTTCTTAATTGAAGCGTATAATTTCCTGGTTCAAAAATATGACATCTTTCTACTTGATAATCTGTACCGTTATCACTAACAACCCAAAGTTCATAATCTTCTCCAATGCATAAGCTCATTAATTTTAGGCGAATTGGATCTTGTATCTCTAAAGTATCTTCAACAGATGGATTTTCATTAGCTTCATCATTTTCACATGTTATTTCACCATCATTTCCAAATACTAATACAAAACTAATATCATCACCTTTTCCGACTGTAGGATTTCCTTGATCATCATTAGGATTTTCAATATGAAAATATTTTTCACGCCATAACTTTACTTCTGCAAGAACAGGAATATTTATAATTATCTTGTTTCAAAAAAATAATATGTAAATATACTTTCAAATTATTCTCTTCTCAATAAATAAAAAAACCAGCAGGTCATATTTTAAATATTCCTACTGGCTTTATTATTAAGTTTAATTCATATCTCTATCTATATACTGTATATTTATCTTTATTTTTATATATTATATCATCCAAAGTTATTGCTGCCACTTCCATCATTTTAATACATCTATTTTCTGTATCCTTATAATGCATTTCTTTTAATGGAATACAATCAATTGCTCCTAATTTTTTATTAAATTCATTGATAAATTTAATTGTCATTTCTTTAACTTGAGGACTAGCATGTCCTCTATCTTTAGTAAACATAATACCAAGTACTGCAATACATCCTGTAATAGCTCCACAAACAGACCCTATTCCCATTCCACCACCAAATGCTGACATTGATTTTATAGCTACTTTAGGTAATCCTAAATCATATTCCTCATTTGCAGCAGTTAACATACACTCTGCACAATTTAAATCATACTTCTTATCATAATATTTTTTCATAGTTTCAACTAACACTTTATAAAAACACCTCTTATTAATTAAACTTTTGTTTTCACTTATTTACATTGTTACATAATTATTTATAACATCAAATACCTTCTTAAGTAACAAATCCATATTTTTCCCTTTTAAAAATTTCATTTCAACTTCTATTCCACCAGTTAAAAATAATTTTATTTCAGAATCCATATCAAAATGACCTGCTGTTTCTATTGCATAAGTAACTATTTTACTATATGGAACTGCATAATATTCCACCTTTTTACCAGTAATCCCTTGTTTATCGCATAACAATATTTTTTTATCAGTAAATAATGCTACATCTCTAACTGTTTTTACTGCAAATAATGGTTGTTCATATTGTCCAACAAATCCAATTAAGTGTTTTGGAATATCAGTTTCCCCATAAAAGTTAAAAATCTTTTTATTTCCTATTTGCTCCATGACTTTCCTCCTAAATTTATTTACATTACTTTTAAAACTTTTATTTTAATAATTTTTGAATTCAACTCTTTATAATAATATAATTCAATTATAGTATACTTTTGATATTTTTTTCTTGTACAACTGCAATAAATATATAGTTTTATAATAATTCTTATTACATTTCTTTTCTCTTTTATTTTATAGTAAAAATAAAAGAAGATAACCACCCGTCGATAGTTACCTTCCTCTATTAAAATAAAGCTCAAAAATTAAATTTTCTTTTCAAATATATTATTATTTCTCTTCAAATATTATTTTAAATTAATATAGTAAAAACTTTTTATTAATTCTTTTCTTTTTATAAACTTGTATTATTAACCTTGAAATACTTTAAAAAAATATTTCTTTCTTAATTTTATATACTTAAATAAATTAAGCGTTATAGTTATAGAATCCTCTTCCAGTCTTTCTACCTAACCATCCAGCTCTAACATATTTTCTTAATGTACTGCTAGCTCTGTATTTAGTATCACCAGTTTCATTATATAAAACATCCATTATTGCTAAACAAACATCTAATCCTATTAAATCTCCTAAAGCTAAAGGTCCCATTGGATGGTTTGCACCAAATTTCATAGCTGTATCTATGTCTTCAACTGATGCAATTCCTTCTTGAAGAATAAATGAAGCTTCATTAATCATTGGGATAAGTATTCTATTAACTACAAATCCTGGAGCTTCTGCAACTTCTACTGGTTCTTTTCCAATAGCTAAAGATAATTCTTTTACAGCATCAAAAGTTTCTTGAGATGTTGCCATTCCTCTAATAATTTCAACTAGCTTCATAACTGGAGCAGGGTTAAAGAAATGCATTCCTATAACCTTATCTGGTCTCTTAGTAGCTGGTGCAACTTCTGTTATTGATAAAGAAGATGTATTTGAAGCTAAAATAGTTTCTGGCTTACAAATAGAATCTAATTCAGCGAATATTTCTTTTTTTATTTTCATGTTTTCAATTGCAGCTTCAACAACTAAATCACAATCTGCAGCTAAAGACATATCAGTTGTTCCTGAAATTCTAGATAATATATCTTCTTTAGTTTCTTCAGTCATCTTTCCTTTAGCTACTTGCTTAGATAAACCTTTATTGATTCCTGCAATTCCTCTTTCAACAAATTCATCTTTAATATCTCTAACTATAACTTGATAACCCTTTTGAGCAAAAGCTTGAACTATTCCAGCACCCATAGTTCCAGCACCTAAAACAAATATCTTTTCCATATTTTAACCCTCACTTTATACTATAATTCTCAATTTCTATACTCATACATTTTTATATTATTTATATGAATAGATTACTACTTTAAAATTAAACATAATTCATACACTAAAAGATTTTATTCACAATTATTAAAAATATTATAACTAATTTTCCACAAGCACTGTTTATAAAATAAAACTCCTAGGCTGTTTTACTTTATAATACATTAATCATAATTGGCCTTTTATAACTGCTTACTTATAAATTTATATTATTTCACTTTAATTTGTTATTAGAAGCTCTATTTCTGAGTTTCTTTTTTAAAATCCTATAGTCTTTTAAATTATACTAATACTTCTACGGCAGCTTCATTCATTGCATTTAATTTATTGATCATTTCTGGTAATACTTTATTTATATCTCCAACAATTGCATAATCTGCAACTTTCATTATTGGAGCTGTTTCATCTTTATTTATAGCAATAATCACATCTGATTCTTGCATACCTGCTACGTGTTGAATTGCCCCTGAAATACCACACGCAATATAAATTGTTGGTCTTACAGTTTTACCAGTTTGTCCAACTTGGTAATCTCTTTCAATCCATCCTTTATCAACAGCACCTCTTGATGCTCCAACTACACCACCTAAAATATCAGCTAATTGTTGTAAAAGTGCAAAGTTTTCTTTACTTCCAACACCCCTACCACCAGCAACAATAACTTTAGCTTCTCCAATATCAACTATGTCTTTATTTGCTTTTACTACTTCTAAAACTGTAGTTCTAATATCAGTTAATTCTAAGCTTACAGAAACATTTTCTATATTAAAGTTTTCTCTTTTTTCGTTAACTTTAGAGAACACTCCTGGTCTTACTGTAGCCATTTGTGGTCTATGATCTGGGCAAGCAATAGTTGCCATTAAGTTACCACCAAATGCAGGTCTTGTTGCAAGTAAATCACCATTTGTAACATCTACAGCTAAAGAAGTACAGTCAGCAGTTAATCCTGTTGAAAGTCTAGCTGCAACTCTTGGACCTAAATCTCTTCCAATGAAAGTTGCCCCAATAAATAATATTCCTGGTTTTCTTTCATTAGCTAACTCACAAATAACTTTTGTATATCCATCAGTTGTATACTTTTCTAATAATTCATGTTCAGCAACTAATACTTCATCAGCACCATGTTCACCTAAAATGTCTGCTAAAGCTGATACATTATTCCCTAATAATACAGCTGTTAAATTAACTCCTAATTCATCAGCTAGTCTTCTACCTTCTCCTAATATTTCTAAAGAAACCTTTTGTAATTCACCATTTCTTTGTTCAGCGAATACCCAAACGCCTTTATAATCTGCTATATTCATCGTAAATACCCTCCTACTACCTTTAGATGTAATGTTTTTCTTTTAATTTTCCTAAAACATATGCTACTGCTTCTGGAGCTGATTCTTTAACGATTTCTCCTGCGCCTTTAGCTTCTTTAGTCATTGATTTCTTAACCTTTGTTGGAGAACCTTTTAATCCTAATTCTTCAGCTGGTACGTTAAGATCTGCTGCAGTCATAACTTTTACTTCTTTATCTACTGTATCAAAGATATATTGAACATTCATATATCTTGGATGATTTAATTCTTCAATAGCTGTTAAAAGTACTGGAGTTTGAACTTTTATTAATTCATATCCATCTTCTAAAGCTCTGTTTATTACTAATCCATTTTCTTCAACTTCAACACCTTGTACATATGTTACTTGAGGTACATTTAAGTGTTCTGCTATTTCTGGACCAACTTGTGCAGTATCTCCATCAATGGCTTGTCTTCCAGCAAATATTATGTCATATTCTAACTCTTTAATTGCTGATGCAATTGTTTTTGAAGTTGCTAATGTATCAGCTCCTCCAAATGCTCTATCTGTTAAAAGAATAGCTTCATCAGCTCCCATACATAAAGCTTCTCTTAATGCATTTTTAGCTTGTGGAGGTCCCATGCTAATTACAGTCACGTGCGCTCCATGATTTTCTTTTAATTGTAATGCAGCTTCTAAAGCATGCTTATCTTCTGGATTTATTATTGAAGGAACACCATCTCTTATAAGAGTCCCTGTTTTTGGATCTATCTTTACAGCTGTTGTATCTGGTACTTGTTTTACACAAACTACTATCTTCATTATTAATGCCTCCCTATTATCTTAATGCAGCGCCTGCAATAACCATCTTTTGAACTTCTGAAGTTCCTTCATAGATTTCAGTTATCTTAGCATCTCTCATCATTCTTTCAACTGGATATTCCTTAGTATATCCATATCCGCCATGTATTTGAACAGCCTTAGTTGTTACATCCATAGCAACTTCAGCAGCAAATAATTTTGCCTTAGCCGCATCTACTGAATATGGAAGCTTATTTTGTTTAAGCCATGCAGCTTTGTAAACTAATAATTTAGCTGCTTCAATTTTTGTTTCCATTTCAGCAATCATCCATTGTAATCCTTGGAATGCTGATAATGATCTACCGAATTGCTTTCTTTCCTTCATATATTTAACAGCTTCTTCATAAGCTCCTTCTGCAATACCTAATGCTTGAGCAGCTATACCAATTCTTCCTCCATCAAGAGTTTTCATTGCTATACCAAATCCTTTACCTTCTTTACCTATTAAGTTTTCTTTTGGTACTACACAGTTTTCAAATATAAGTTCAGTAGTAGAAGATGCTCTAATTCCTAGCTTGTCTTCTTTCTTTCCAATTGAGAATCCTGGGAAGTCTTTTTCAACTATGAAAGCAGATATCCCTCTAGTTCCTTGTTTTTTATCAGTCATAGCAAATACTATGAAAGTATCTGCAACTCCACCATTTGTTATGAATATTTTAGAACCATTTAATATATAGTTATCGCCTTCTAAAACAGCTGTTGTTTGTTGTCCTGCAGCATCTGTACCTGCACCTGGTTCTGTTAAACCAAAAGCACCTATCTTTTCACCTTTTGCAAGTGGTACTAAATATTTCTCCTTTTGAGCCGGAGTTCCATTTTCATATATTAATGAAGCACAAAGTGAAGTATGAGCTGAAACTATAACTCCATGTGTTCCACAAACTTTTGATAATTCTTCAACAGTGATAATATATGATAATACATCTCCGCCAGCGCCACCTAATTCCTTAGGAAATGGTATACCCATCATGCCTAGCTTAGCCATTTTTTCTACATTTTCCATTGGAAATCTTTCTGTTTCATCAATTTCAGCAGCTATTGGTTTTACTTCATTAACTGCAAATTCTCTAACCATTTGTCTTACTAACTCTTGTTCTCTAGTTAATCCAAAATTCATTGCTTTTTTACCTCCCTGCAATACCCTTATTGTGTAAATATATATACACAACTTACTTATATATTTGAATAAATCAGTAGTCTTTAGCTTGTACTTAGTAGTTTAAGATGAAATATCCAAACCCTTAACCCTAACCTCTAACTGCTAATTATTAATCCCTAATTATTTTTAAAGTTCTTTGCTCTTCTTTCTAAGAAAGCTGTCATTCCTTCAACTTGATCTTCTGAGTCAAAGCATTTACCAAAGTCTTCTGCCTCAATCTCTATAGCTTTATCCATATCTACCTGCATTCCTCTATTAATTGCATCTTTACAAAGCTTTACTGCAATTGGAGCATTAGCATTTATAGCTGCTGCCATTTTCTTAGCTTCATCCATTAAATTTTCTAACGGAACAACCTTATTAACTAATCCAATTCTTAAAGCTTCTTCAGCATTAATCATTGCACAAGTATAAATTAATTCTTTAGCTTTACCTAGTCCAACTATTCTTGGTAATCTTTGGGTTCCTCCAAATCCTGGAGTAATTCCAAGCCCTGCTTCCGGTTGAGCAAATTTTGCCTTTTCTGATGCAATTCTTATATCACATGCCATAGCAAGTTCACAACCTCCACCTAATGCAAATCCTGAAATTGCAGCTATTACAGGTTTATTTAAAGTTTCTAATCTTCTAAATACTTTATTACCTAAAAGTCCAAACTCTTCTCCACCCTTAGAATCTAAATCTTTCATCTCAGCAATATCAGCCCCTGCAACAAAAGACTTTTCTCCTGCTCCTGTAAGTATCACACAATAAATATCGTTATCATTTTCTATATTAGTAATAGCAACATCTAAATCCTTTAAAGTGTCAGAGTTTAAAGCATTTAATGCTTTTGGTCTATTTATTGTTATAATTGCTAAATTCCCCTCTTTTTCAAGAGTTACATTTTTTAACTCTTCTTCTAAGATTACATTTTTAATTTCCATGATTCTTCCTCCCTTTTATACCCAAATTCATTTATACCCTATAATTCTTTGTTAATTATGTAACAAATAAATCAAAAAAAATAACTCATAATCTCATCTTTGGTTAGAAGATTCTGAATAATCTTAACCTACTTATAATTATAATAGCTAAATTTAGCATTTGAAATTAATATTTTCTTTTTTAGTATATTAATTCTTTATTTTCAATTTTTTTCTTGGAATACGTTTACTATTATCTCTTTTTTCCCTTTATTTTCTTTTGTATAATAAATAACAATTTAAATATTAAATTACACATTAAAAACGTATAATAGACTTAAATTTTAATAATAAAAAAAATAGCATACATCTTAAATCATGTATGCTATCATTTTACTTTTCATCTTTATTCATTAAATATACCAAAGTTAATAAACTTTCTGAAAGGTGTACATTCTCCACAGTAACATCACTTGGTACTGATAAATCTACAGGTGCAAAATTCCATATAGCTTTTACTCCACCCTTAACTAATATATCACTAACTTTTTGAGCATTTATTCTTGGAACACAAATTACTCCAATATCTATAGTATTACTTTCTAAATACTGTGCTAATGTATCAATATCGTTTATTTCTACATCTCTAATTTTCATTCCTACAAGCTTAGGATTTGCATCAAATATAGCCTCTATTGATAATCCATCATCAGAAAATCTTCCATAGTTTGCAATTGCTTGCCCTAAGTTACCTGCTCCAACTATTACTCCTTTATAATCCTTATCTAATCCTAAAATTAAACTAATTTGTTTATATAATTCTTTTACATTGTACCCATAACCTTGTTGACCAAAATCTCCAAAATTATTTAAATCCTGTCTTATTTGAGATGCAGTAAATCCTATTTTTTCTCCCAATTCTTTGGAAGAAATTCTATCTACTTCATTTCTCATCAACTCTTTCAAATATCTATGGTATTTTGGTAATCT
Organism: Clostridium celatum DSM 1785; assembly: GCF_000320405.1. Lineage (GTDB taxonomy): Bacteria > Bacillota > Clostridia > Clostridiales > Clostridiaceae > Clostridium > Clostridium celatum. Next base: position 12,202 of record NZ_KB291615.1, read on the forward strand.
TTTAATTACTGCCATAGAAACATTTTTTTTCTTCTCCATAGTATATGAATCTCCTTATTCTTTTAAAAATTCTCTATTTTACCAACCTAACACTTTGATAATATAATAACATACTTTTTATTTTAATTCTATATTTACAAATATGATTTAAAATTTTTAAATACTTATATAATTTAAATTAAAACTCATTTTTAATTTAAATTTAATTTTATTAACTTTTAACTTAAAAATATTTTATTTCAATTTATATATTTTTTCAATGCTTACTTTCATCTCAAACTTATTTTTGCCTAAAAATAGAGACTTATGTATAACGTAGCAGATCCGTTATACATAAGTCTCATTTAAATGCAAAGTTAGATTCTACAATCTAACTTTATACAAGAGTCAAAGCTGATCTTGTATGCTACACCCTTATGCCTTAAAAATGTTCTCGACTTAAATTATTATAATTAACATAATATATTTTGTCAATATTTATCGAATGATTCTCATTGAATTTAATACTGCTATTAAGGTTACTCCAACATCTGCAAATACAGCTGCCCACATGTTTGTTAAACCTAAAACAACTAATATCATTACTGCAATCTTAACCCCTAGTGAAAAAATTATATTTTGCCATAATATTTTACTTGTTCTTTTTGAAACTTGTATAGAATCAACTAATGAATAAATATTATCTTGCATTAATACAACATCAGCAGCCTCAATTGCTGCATCTGAACCAACGCCACCCATAGCAACTCCAATGTCAGCTCTCGCTAATACTGGTGCATCGTTTATTCCATCACCAACAAATACTACTTTTCCTTTTGTATCACTTCTATTTAATAACTCTTCAACTTTCCCAACCTTATCTCCAGGTAATAACTCTGAATATACTTCATCTATTCCTATATTCTTAGCTACCTCTTCTGCAACTAATTTATTATCTCCAGTAAGCATTACTGTCTTTTTAATCCCTGCTGATTTTAATGACTTTAAAGCTTCTTTTACATTTTCTTTTATCTCATCAGATATAACTATATTCCCTTTATATAATCCATTAATAGCAACATGTACTATAGTTCCAATGGATTTTTTTTCTTCATAGTTTATATTATAAGATTTCATTAGCTTACTATTTCCAATTAGTACGTTATTATCCCTTATACTAGCTTCTATACCATATCCGGAAATTTCTTTATAATTCTTTATCTCTTCTTTATTTATATCTTTTCCATAAGCTTGTATTATTGATTTTGCAATAGGATGATTAGAGTGACTTTCTCCAATTGCAGTAATCTCTAAAAGCTCACTTTCACTTATATTTTCTGTATTTATTTCAGTTACTTTAAACACACCTTTTGTTAAAGTTCCGGTTTTATCAAAAACCACTACTTCACTTTCTTTAAGTGCTTCTAGATAATTTCCTCCTTTAACTAGTATACCTTTTTTAGATGCAGCCCCTATTCCAGAGAAAAATCCTAAAGGAATTGATACCACTAAAGCACATGGACAGGATACTACTAATATGGATAATGCTTTATAAATCCATTCTGAAAATGTAGCATCTTTTAGTATTAATGGTGGTATTATTGCTACAACTATAGCTACTATAACTACTATTGGAGTATATACCTTTGCAAATTTTGTTATAAACTTTTCTGTTGGTGCTTTTTTATTTGAAGCATTCTCAACTAATTCTAATATTCTTGCTACGGTTGATTCACCATATTCTTTATTTACCTTAACCTTTAATACTCCATTGGTATTTATAGCTCCAGATAATATTTCATTTCCTTCTTTAATTTCTCTTGGAACTGATTCACCTGTTAATGCAGCTGTATCTATAAAGCTTGTTCCTTCAATTACTACACCATCTAGAGGTATTCTTTCACCTGGCTTAACAATTATAATTTCATCGATATAAACATCCTCTGGTGAAACCTTTATTTCTTTATTATCTCTTAATACATTTGCATAATCTGCCCTTATATTCATAAGAGATGAAATTGATTTTCTAGATTTATTTACTGCATATCCTTGGAACATTTCTCCTACTTGGTAGAAAAGCATAACAGCCACTGCTTCTGGATATTCACCTATAAAAAATGCACCAATTGTAGCTATACTCATAAGGAAATTTTCATCAAATATTTCTCCTCTAGCTATATTTTTTATTGCAGTTAAAACTACATCTCCTCCTATGATCAAATAACTAGTTGCAAATAAAATTATTGATAATAAATTTCCATCCCCTTTAAATATTAATGCAATGACATACGCTACTATACCTATAATTAACCTTAAATTGTCTTTAATATAAAATAATAATTTATTATCTGTGCTCCCTGAGATTGCTTTTATTTCAGAAGTATCATTATTAACTTTACATTTATTATCATTACATATACTATTATTTGCTTTCGTATTCTTATTGGTATAAATTTCTTCAACTACAACATTAGGTTCTAAATTTAAAACTATTTTTTTTATTTCATTTATCGTATCTTTCTTGTTATAGCCTTCTTTTATTTCTACATTTAATGTTGTTGTAGTAAAATTTAAAATTGCTTCTTTTACACCTTCTAATTTACTAGCTTTATTCTCAATTTTATTTGCACAATTTGCGCAATCTAATCCCTTTAGTTCTAATTTAAATTTTAATTCTTTGTTGTCATTATTATCTTCTAAATCACTACACTTAATATTTTTACATATCTCTTTACTACTATTTATTGTTTTATTTTGTTTTCTTTCCTTAACATTAACATGTGGCTCTAATTTGTTTACTATTTCTTTAATTTGATTTATTATTTCATCCTTCAGACTTTCTTCATGAATTTCTGCAGTTAAAACACTTGTTGAAAAATTCAAATTTGCTTCTTTAATTCCATTTAACTTACTTACTTTATCTTCAATTTTATTAGCACAATTAGCACAATTTAATCCTTCTAATTCTAGTTTTACTTCCAATTATATTCCCTCCTTATCTTTAATAACTAAAATAAATTTTTATTCAGTTATATGTTTTAATCCTTCATCAAATATATGCTTTATATGTTCATCATCTAATGAATAATATATAACCTTTCCGTCTCGTCTAAACTTAACAAGCCTTGCTGATTTTAAAACTCTTAATTGATGTGAAATAGCTGATTGACTAATACTTAAAAGTGCTGATAAATCACATACACACATTTCTGATTCAAAAAGTGCACATAAAATTTTAATTCTAGTACTATCTCCAAAAACCTTAAAAAGTTCTGCTAAATCATATAATGTTTCCTCCTTCGGTAGCTTTTCTTTCACCTTAATTACAGTATCTTTATGTATTACATTACATGAACATTTTTCTATATTATTTTCCACCATTTAACTACTCTCCCTTTAACTTTTCATTAAAACATATGAATAATTGTTCATATGTTTATATTTATATTATATGCATTTCATATCATTTTAGTCAACATTCCTAGAAATTTTTTTCATTTAAAAATTAAAAACTTTTAATTTTATATTACTGATAAATCATCATTTTTTAACAAATATACCCTTAAATTCTTATTTATATGTATCCTAATAGGAACTTATAATAAATTTTTACATAATTCTAACTTTATTGTATTTTCTTAATTGTATTTTAATGGTATAATTAATACATAAACCTACCAGGCAAAAAATAGGTTTAAAACGAAGGTAGTCTGCTAATGCCTTCGTTTTGTTTTTTGTAAACATTTTAATATTTTAAGTAAACGTTTAAAGGAATTATTGTATTCTCATTGAAATATATATGTATAAGGGTATTTTTAATATATAGAAATGAGGTGTATTATGGAGGGCATATACAAGCATAATGAAGATTGCTTTGACGTATTTATTAATGAAAGAACTATTACTGATCCAGATGAATTTTTAGGAAAAGTTCTATTATATCTAAAAAATAGTGGCTATACAGTTTCATTAGAAGGTTTTGATAAATATAACAGACCATTAGTTTCTGTAAATGGTGTATTGCATACTGCAGACAAAAATTTTGCTGCTTGTGTTGTAGAAAGGTTTATTAATGTGAAATCTACCGTTTCATTATTTGAAAATAAAGAACGTTATAATAAAATTATTGAATATATTCAATAATTTTTATATAAAAAAACAAAGTACTATTCAGTGTTATAGCGCCCATTGAATAGTACTTTGTTTTGACTAAATATATAACTACAATATTACTTTTTAAATTTGATATAAAAGCCAGTCTAAAAACACACCATAAGAAAGTATAACAAATCCATTTAAAATTATTACTGTTTTATATGAAAACTTTTTATACTTTTCTTTCCACTCTTCAATATGTTCCAATTCTTTTTCTGATCTTTTTTTTAAGATTAGCATAGACCCTAAAATTACAGCTAAGCTACCTATCATTAATAGTGCTCCTCGTATGATATAAACACTTTCTAAAATATTTCCCTTATTAATCAAAAGTCCTATTATTCCCATTAAAACAACTATAATTAATGAAAGTAAACTTCCAAGCTTTATACATTTAAGGCTATCACTAATTATTCTTTTGTACATATTATATCAACTCCTGATCTTTAATTAATGCTTAGGTAAATCTAAAATTAAATTTACCTAAGCATTTCATACATCTATTTGCATAAATGACATGCTACAAAGTGATCTTTTTCCACCTCTTTTAATTGTGGAGCTTCTTTCTTACAAATATCCATAACTTTACTACATCTACCTTGGAATTTGCATCCTGGTGGAGTATTAATTGGACTTGGAACATCCCCTTCAAGCATTATTCTTTGTCTGCTTTCTTCTACATCTGGATCTGCAATCGGAATTGCTGACATTAATGCTTCTGTATATGGATGTTTTGGATTTTCATATAAAGTTTCTGATGCAGCAACTTCAACCATGCTTCCAAGATACATAACTGCAACTCTATCTGATATATGTTTAACCATAGCTAAATCATGGGCTATGAAAAGATATGTTAATCCTAATTCCTTTTGTAATTTGATTAAAAGATTAGCAACCTGAGCTTGAATAGAAACATCTAATGCTGAAATAGGTTCATCACAAAGAATAAATTTTGGTTCAACAGCTAATGCTCTTGCTATACCTATTCTTTGTCTTTGTCCACCTGAAAACTCATGAACGAATCTATTAGCATGCTCCTTATTAAGCCCTACCATTTCAAGTAGATTAAATACTTTTTCATCTCTTTCTTTTGAATTTTTAGCTAATCCATGAATGTCTATTCCTTCTGCAATAATATCTGCAACAGTCATTCTTGGATCAAGAGATGCATATGGATCTTGGAATATTATTTGTACATCTTTACTAAAAGCTTTCTTTTCTTTTCCTCTTAGTGCATGCACATCTTTTCCATTATATAATACTTGTCCGCCAGTTTTATCATACATACCTATAACAGTTCTACCACACGTAGTTTTACCACATCCTGATTCTCCAACAAGTCCTAAAGTTTCACCTTCTCTTATTGAAAAAGAAACATCATCAACTGCTTTAAGAATTTGATTTTTTCCTACTTTAAAGTGTTTTTTTAATCCTTTTACTTCCATTACAACTTTACTTGAATTACTCATTGATGTTACCTCCTGTAGCTGCAACTTCTAAAACTCCCTTTGGAGCATTTTCATGGTATAACCAACACATAGCCTTATGACCTTCTTCAAAACTATATACTTCTGGTTCTTCTTCTAAACATATATTCATGCAATATTTACAACGTGCTGCAAATGCACAACCTTTTGGTGGTGCTATTAAATCTGGAGGAGTTCCTTTTATTGTTTGAAGCAATTCTTTATTCTTCCATTCAAGCTTTGGAACAGAATTTAATAATGCATGTGTATATGGATGCTTTGGATTATAGAATATTTCATGCTTAGCACCACTTTCTATTATTTTACCAGCATACATTACAGCAATCTTATCTGCCATACCAGCAACTACACCAAAATCGTGTGTAATTAATATAACGGCTGTATTTAATCTATCTTTTAACTCTTTTATAAGTTCTAATATTTGTGCTTGTATTGTAACATCTAGAGCCGTTGTTGGTTCATCAGCGATTAATATTTTAGGATTACATGCTATAGCAATAGCTATCATAACTCTTTGTCTCATACCACCTGAAAATTCATGCGGATATTGATTAACTCTCTTTTCAGGTGTAGGGATTCCAACTGCTTCTAAAAGTTTAATTGCTTCTTTTTTAGCTTCAGCTTTACTTAATCCTCTATGCCCTATTAAGTTTTCCATAATTTGAGTTCCAACTTTCATTGTTGGATTTAGTGAAGTTAATGCATCTTGGAATATCATTGCACAATCTCCACCTCTAAAATTTCTTATTTCTTTTTTATCAAAATCTAATATATTATTACCATTGTAAAGTATTTTACTTTCTTTTTTAATTTCTCCTTGAGGAGCTTGGATAAGAGACATTACAGCTCTTGAAGTAACACTTTTACCACATCCTGATTCCCCAACTATTGCAAGAATTTCTTTTTCATCTACATCAAAAGAAACTCCTCTAACCGCTTGCACCTCTCCAGCATAAGTATGATAAGAAACTTTTAAATCCTTAACCTCTAGTAAAGGTACTTTCTTTATATCTTTAGATTTTATTTTATTTTCCATTAGCCAATACCTCCTAATGTCTTAATTTAGGATCTAGAGCATCTCTAAGCCCATCACCTAAAAGGTTAAATGATAAAACAAGTAAACATAATACTATTGATGGAAATAGTAATTGATATGGATAGAATGACATCGTTGCTTGTCCTGCTGATAATAATGATCCTAAACTAAATTCTGGTGGTTGAAGACCAAGGCCTAAGAATCCAAGTACAGTTTCACTAAATATAATTCCTGGGATAGATGATGCTACATCTAATATTAATAATCCAATTGTGTTTGGTAATAAATGCTTAATTATTACTCTCATATTTGAAGCACCTAATGCTTTTGATGCAAGAACATATTCACTTTCTCTAAGCTGCATAATTTGTCCTCTTATCATTCTAGCTGTTGAAGTCCATGCAGTTATACATAAAGCAATTAATAAAGGTACATATCCATTACCAAGTACAACTATTATAAGCATTGTTAAAATAAAACTTGGAATACTATTTAAAACTTCAACAACTCTCATCATTATTTCATCTACAACACCACCAGTATAAGCCATTACAGCTCCATAAAGTGCACCTATAACAACTTTAATTAATGTTGCAACTAATGCAATTATTATAGAAATTCTTGCCCCTGCCCATACTCTTGAGAATAAATCTCTTCCTAGAGCATCAGTACCAAACCAATACTCTGAATTTGGTGATTGATTTTTAGCACCTGTAACTATAGTTTCATAATCTAATCCTCTAAGTTTAGGACCTATTATTGTCATAATAATAATAGCTATAAGCATAAATAATGCAGTCATGGCTACTGGATTCCTTTTAAGTCTTCTCCATGCATCTTGCCAATAACCAACATTAGGTCTAACTACTGCATCTGCATTTAACAATGATGTATCTACAAATTCAAATCTTTTATCTTTTAGCGCATTCATTTTATTCTCCCTTCTGCTTACCCTTTAACTATTTTTATACGTGGGTCAACAACTGTATATAATATATCTGTCACAAAAATTACTACTAAATAAATTGCTGAGAAGAAAATAGTTTGTCCCATAACCATAGGTATATCTCTTCCTTGTACAGCTTCAACGAAGTACTTACCAATACCCGGTATAGCAAATACTCTTTCTATAAATAATGAACCAGATATTACACCTGCTATAGTCATTGGTAATACAGTTATTATTGGAATAAATGAATTTCTTAAAATGTGTCTTGTAACTACTTTAAATTCAGATAATCCCTTTGATCTTGCTGTTAAAACATATTCTTGATTTATTACATCTAGCATACTTGTTTTCATTAATCTCGCATATGATGCTATATATCCACATGCACCAGCTATTGTTGGAAGAATTGTATATTCCCAGCCTCCAAACCATAAATCTTTTCCACTTGGCCATCCTATGATAGGCAAATTAAAGAAATTTGAATTTGCTGCTCCATATTTTTGTAGTAATAAAGACAACACCAGGGATGGCATTGATATAAGTATCATTGCGACTACAAGTATTATGTAATCTATTGCAGTAGCTCTTTTCATTGCCGCTATAATTCCTAAAATAATTCCTAATGTAACTCCTACTGCAACTTGTTGTACTCCTAATCTTGTTGATATTGGCATCTTATCTCTTAATATTGTATTTAAGCTTTCACCTGGTCTATTTACTGATTGTCCAAAATCGCCTTTAAAAATCATATTTTTCATAGTTATAACATATCTTTCAAGTAATGGCTTATCATATCCATATTTAGCTAGCATTTGTTCTTGAATTTTTTCTGGGAATTTTTCAATTTTACCTGTTAACGCATTACCAGGTATTACACCTAAAAGAAAGAATGTTGATGTTGCTATTAAAAATAAAGTTAATATCATTTCACCAAATCTTCTTGCTATATATTTAGTCATTTTTCCTTCACCTCTTTATTTTTGTCGCTTATTTAAGAAATAAGGCTGATGCAAATAAATCATGCACAGCCTTTTAAGATTATTTGTTTTTTTAGTTTAAAATCTTAACTTCCTATTTACCTTCAATATGTGCCCATCTAAATTCATAGCTTGGCCCAAATACTGGCATTTGGAAATCTTTAACATAGTTATGCTTAAAGCTTCTATTATCTCTGTAGAATAATGGTGCTATAGCCATATCACTTAATAATACTTCTTCTGCTTTAGCATAAGTTTCTTTTCTCTTTTCTTCGTCATTTTCTGTCTTTAATGAGTTAATTAATGTATCATATTCTTCACTTGAGTAACCAACTGAATTGTTGCTTCCACCAGTAACCCACATATCTAAGAATGTCATTGGGTCATTGTAGTCTGCTGTCCAACCACTCATTAAGATATCATGCTTATTTTGATTTTTAGCAGCTGTGAATAATGCGTAGTCACCTTCAACTTGAACATTAACTTTGATTCCTAAGTTATTTTCAATTTGTTGCTTCCACCATTCTTGTCTTTGCTTTTCTAACTCACTATCACCATAAGTTAAGTAAGTAATTTCAATTGTGCTTAAGTCATCTGTATCTTTACCAAGTTCTTTTAGACCTTCATGTAATAAAGCTTGTAAAGCTTCTGGAGTGTTATATTTTTCTGATGGTGCTTTCATTGGCTCTTCTACTACATCTCTATAAAGATCATCACCTATGTTAATAACACCTGGTACAAATCCATAAGCTGGAGTATATCTTCCATATAATTCACTAGTTAATTCTTCTCTGTCTAAAGAATAAGCAATAGCTTGTCTAACTTTTTGGTTTGACATTAATCCAGTAGATCCACCATTAACTTGGTTAAATTCAATATAGAATACTGATGGTGCTTCACTAATGTTAGCTTGGAATTGTCCTTCTTCAGCAGCCTTCATCCATTTTTCAACATATTCATTAGTTGCACCACTAACGTCTAATTGCTTAGCTTCAAATAATTGAGCTTGAGTTGCAAACTCTTTTATTTCAGTCATGTTAACTGTTTCTAACTTAACATTTTCTGAATCCCAGTAATTTTCATTTTTAGCGAATTTAATATAGTTTCCACTTTCATATCCTTCAATTACGAAAGGTCCATTGAATACACCCTTAGTGTAATCTGTAGCATAAGCATCACCAGCAGCTTCAATTACGTCTAATCTAACTGGCTTAAATACTGTATATGATAATTTAGATAAGAAATATGGTACTGGATTTTCTAAAGTAATTTCTAATGTCTTTTCATCTAAAGCTTTAATTCCAACTTCATCAGCAGTAGCTTCTCCATTATAGAAAGCTTCACCATTCTTTATATCAAATCCAAAGAATGCATATGGGAAAGCACTTTCTGCATTTAATAGTCTGATTACAGAATCAACATAATGTTGAGCTACAACATCTTCTCCATCTGACCATTTATTATCTCTTAATTTAAATGTCCATACTAATCCATCTTCTGATGTTTCCCAGCTTTCTGCTCCTGCTGGTTCAATAGTATCTTTAGTTCCATCGTTTGATATTCTAACTAGCCCTTCGTATACTGCCCCTAATACTGTAGTTGAGTTTGAATCATAACATGCATTAACATCCCAAGTTAACGGATCAAGCATAATTAAGTTTAATACTTGTTCTGAATCCGATGTTTGAGTTTGTGATGCGTTATTATCTGCACTACCTTCATTAGTTGTTTTATTTCCACAACCGGCAAAAATCGATAATGTTAAGACAGATGCCATTAACATACCTAAAAGTCTTTTTCTTTTCATAATATTTCCCCCCAATTAATTTTATTTAATACTATTATTTTTTTTAATAATAGATTTTTTGACTAAATTTTACCTCAAAAATATATTTTTGTTAATTATTTATAAATTTTAGAACTATATTAAAAACTTGTCAATACATTTTTTATCAATTTATTACTATTTTGGCTTATTTACTAATTTTATAGAATTATTATCATTTTATAATTTTATTTTCTCAAACTAGTTCAATAATTAGTACCGTGTGACACGGACACTTTTTTAGGTGCTTTTTGTCACTTTCAGTATCTGTCCGTCTCGCTTATAACTTTAAATAAATATGTTTGTTTTAAAAATAAGTTTTCTAAATTTCTCTTGTTTCTTGTTTTAAAAATTCAACTTCATCTTTGCTTAAATATGAATTAAGCTTTTCGAAAACAGTTTTATGATAATTATTTAGCCAATTTTTTTCTTCTTCAGTCAACATATCTACTACAACTGCATTTAAATCTATTGGACAATATGATATAGTATCAAATTTGTAGAATTCTCCACTTTCAGTTTCTCTATCTTTAACAACTAAAAGTGTATTTTCAATTCTTATTCCATACTTTCCTTCTTTATAAACTCCTGGCTCATTTGTAATTATCATTCCTGGTTCTAAAGTAACAGTATTTCCATAAGGTCTAATACCTTGTGGGCCTTCATGAACACTTAAAAAGAATCCTACTCCATGACCAGTACCACACTTATAATCTAATCCCTCATCCCATAATGGTTTTCTTGCTAAAATATCTAGTGTAGAACCATTTGCACCTTTTAAGAACTTAGCTTTTGCTAATCCAATATGTCCTTTTAAAACCAATGTATAATTTTTCTTTTCTTCATCAGTTAAATTTCCTAAAGCAAATGTTCTTGTAATATCTGTAGTTCCATCTAAATATTGTCCACCTGAATCTAATAAGAATAGCCCTTCTTCTTTAAGCTCATAATTACTTTCTTCAGTTGCAGAATAATGCATCATAGCAGCATGATCTTTATATCCAGCAATACTTTCAAAACTATCCCCTTTAGAATTTTCTGCTGTAGCTCTTAAAGCAGATAACTTATTAGTTGATGAAATTTCAGTAATTTTTTCTTTTCCTATATTTTCTCTAAGCCACTTAATAAATTTGACCATTACAACACCATCTCTTACTTGAGACTTTTCTATATTACTTATTTCAACCTTATTTTTTATAGCTTTTAAGGTAGTAGTTATATTAGTACCCTCAATAATCTTTACCTCTGGGTTTATATTTGAATAAATTCTTGCATTTGTTTTTGCTGGATCTATTAAAATTGAATCTTTTATCTCTTTTATATCATCAATTATTAAACTATAGTCAATAATTTCTATCCCTTCAGAATTTAAATTTTCTTTTACTTTAGTATTAACTTTATTAATATCTATATATAATTTAGCCTTTGTTTTGCTTATTAAAGCATAAGAAATTGCTACTGGAGTAAATTTAACATCAGTTCCTCGTATATTAAATAACCACGCTATATCATCTAAAGATGAAATTATATAATTCTCTGCCTTTAACTTTTCCATCTTTTCTCTAACTTCTTTTATTTTTTCACTTGCAGTTTTTCCTGCAAATTTTGAATCATGAAGGAATATTTCATCACTAGGTAAACTCGGTCTATTTTCCCAAACTTGTTGCAATAAATCTTCTTCCATTGCTATATTAAATTTGTTTTTTCTTGATATTTCTAATAATTTTTTATAGTCATTGCAACTATAACAACTTCCATAAAAACCTACATTTTCATTTTCATTAACGTTATTTTCTATCCATTCATTTAAAGTTGGATAACCTTTTTCATTCATTTTCATTAAATCAATTCCAGTACCTTTTAATTGATTTTCTGCTTGTATAAAGTATCTTCCATCGGTCCAAAGCTTTGCTGAATCTTCTGATACTAAAAGGGTTCCGGCTGATCCAGTAAACCCTGATATATAAGCTCTCCCTTTGTAATATTCAGCAACATATTCACTTTGATGAGGATCACTACTTGTAATTATGTAATGATTTATTCCTTTAATATTCATAATTTTTCTTAATTCTAATAATTTATCCATTTTTCTACCTCCTCTATTTGAAATAATTATACCCATATTTTTCTATTTGTTACAAGATATAATTCTTTCTTAGTTTATCTTTGTTATTTTTATTTAAACATATTTAATATTTCAATAAAAAAATATAGAACCAAATTAAATATAATTATCTAATTCGGTTCTATATTTTTATTTTCTTATCCAATTTTATAAGTCTTATTTCTATTTGTTTTCTAGCTTATTTTAAAATTCTTTTTGGCATAAAATAAGCGCCTATCATAAACAATATTCCTACAATTAATAATCCAATATATCCACTTTCAAAAACAGATGGATATTTATCACTTATATTAAATAAAGTTATTTTACCGTAATCTAAGGTGTTAAATAGTCCCATATCTTTAAATGCACCATAAGTCATGGAAAATGTAAATGCACCTAGCAATCCACCTATAATTGCACTTATAGCTTTCTTAATTCCAAATACTCCTCCTATAGAACCTACACAAGTACCTGGACATGTTCCAGCACCACCAAATCCAACTCCAAATATAAGTCCACCAATAATAACACCAAGATTCATTGATTTAACGCTTAAATGTGAAACATTAAATATACCTAATAGAGCAGACATTGATAATAATGTACTTGATAATCCTATAGCAAATAAAATAATTTTTGCTAATGATAAATCCTCTAGTCTAAGCATTTTAGATATATTACTAAATCCTGTTGCCCCTACATAATATAATGCAAAGCCAAAAAATCCACCTAATAATATTGCAAGTAAAATGTTAATATTCATTATATTAAGCCCTCCTATTTTTCAGTTTCTTAACTATCAAAGCTGTTGGAATGGCAGTTGCAAAAGCCGCCGCTGCAAATATATATCCACTGACGCTACCTTGCATCATACCACTCATCATATGACCACTGGTACATCCATCTGCCATTCTAGCTCCAAATAATAATACGAATCCACCTATAAAAGGTATTATATAAGTGCTTAATATCGGTCTATTTTTTCCTATTTCACAATTTTCAACTTTTTCATCATCTCTTCTTTTTTTAGTTTTATTTTTTAATAGTAAAAAACCTATAAGACTTCCAATAGGTATTGACAATACAAATACATTGCTATAGTTTAAAGGTCTTTTTATTTCTTCAGCTATTTTTCCATCATCTTTGTCATAATAAGCATTAGTACTTCTATAACCACTTTCTCTTATGGGTCTGGTATAATTATGTCCTTCTCTATACTACTTTGAATTATTCCAGATAAAACTGAAAATTGAGTTGAAACTCCTACAGGTTTTACAATAAATATAGCAAGAAAAAATGATAATCCTAATATTATTGCACCTTTCATCCATGAATTATCTTTCATATACTACTCCTCCCAAAAATTCATAAATAATATTTTTTAATATCTCTGACTTAGTATAAATTAATTTTTAATTAAAATTAGTGATTAAATCACATTTATAACAATACTTGTAGAAATTTATTTATTTTTCATATTTATATTATTAATAATTAAAATATTTTTATTAGCGTTAATACGTAATTTTGAAATTATAAAATAAAAAAGCATTAGTTAAAGAAAATATCTAAAACTAACACTCTTTTTATAAATATTAAATTAAATTATATATTAACTCTTTCTCAATATTACCCTAAATAAACTCAATGACTCCTTTATCTAATCTAGAAATTCTAGCTAAAGAATAAACATCATAGCCTTTCTTATTTAATAAATCTCTTCCTGGTTGAAATGACTTCTCTATAACAATTCCTAAACCTACAACTTTAGCTCCAGCCTCTTCAACTAATCTTATAGCTCCAAGTGCAGCTTCACCATTTGCCAAAAAATCATCTATAATTAATACCTTATCATTTTCATTTATAAAATCTTTAGATAAAGTTAATTCATAATCTAAATCTTTTGTAAATGAATGTACTGTTGTTTGATATACATTATTATTTAAAACTTTTGAAGTTTGCTTTTTTAATATAACCATAGGTAATTCCATTTGCATTGCTGTCATTACAGTTGGTGCTATACCAGAACTTTCTATAGTAAATATCTTTGTTACACCATGGTTTTTAAAATACTCTTTAAAATTTTCTCCTATTTCATACATAAGTCTAGCATCTACACCATGATTTAAAAACGAGTCAACTTTCAATATTACTTTACTTAATGCACGACCTTCTTTTAAAATACGTTCTTTTAAAATCTCCATTATCCAAATTCTCCTTATATGATTCTAAACAAATTCATTTCTATAAATTGTTTTTTATTAAACTAAAGCAGCACCTCAAACAAAATTGAGGTGCTGCTTCTTTGCAAATATTTATAAAATATTTATAACAGATCCTCGTAGTCTGCTATTTTACGGTTAGCAGGTAGAAACACTCGGACCATATTACCGATTTATACGAGTTTTTTGTAATATATGTATATTACTATTATATCACGAACATTTTTATTGTAAATATAATTTTTATTTGTATTTAAAATTCTTTACTTAACTTTAAAATCACAAAATAATTTTTCTAATTCGTACTATTTCAAAAATAAATGTCCAAATGCATATCCTAAATATATAAATGCACAATTCCAAATTGCTATTCCTATAGTTGAGTAAATTATAAACTTTATAAAATCAACATCAAATGCCCCTGCTACTAATGATATCAATGTTCGTGCCACAGGAATAATTCTAGAAATTAATATTCCTTTATTCCCATATTTATTTATACATTTAAATGTTTTATCTATAGCATTTTTTGATTTAGGAAACTTTTTTTCAAATTTACCTATTATGGGTCTTCCAAAGTAATGCCCTAATGCATATAAAACCAAACTACCAAGTAATCCGGCAACAATCGAAATAATTATTGTAATAAAAAGATTTAAATTACCTGATTTAATTAAAATTCCTGCAGCTGGCATTATTATTCCAGCTGGTAACCCTGGTAAGTTTAAATACTCCAAAAAAACTACTATTCCTAAAAATAAATATCCATACCTACTAAAATACTCTAATACATTTTGTATATTGTTCATTTTTATCTTCCTCGTTAATATACCTTCCCCAAAAACAATACAACTGTTAAAACTCCACAAAAAAAACCTATTATTCCTCCACCAATAACATCTGAAGGATAATGTACTCCTAAATAAACTCTAGAAAAAGCAATTAAACTTGCCAAAACTATTATTTCAAAAGAAGCTACATTTTCTGTTTCAATAAAAATGGCCGCTACTGCAAAAGATGATGCTGTATGACCTGATGGAAATGAATATGTAATTGGTCTTTTTATTAATAATTGCTTTTCTTTATCTTTTGAAAAAGGTCTTTCTCTTTTTATTATGTGTTTTATTATTCCTTCTCCTATAATTGTTGTTATTATAAGAGCCGTAATTATCATTTTTCCTAATAACCTATAATCTCTCTTAGCCAATAAAAATACCGAAATAATAACCCATACTATTCCTAAATTTCCTGCTGCAGTTATTATAGGCATTATCTTATCAAAAGATTTATTTCTTAAATTAACATTTATCCATTTTAAAATTTTTTCATCAATTATTTTAAAATATTTTCTCATTATGTGCTCACTTTCAAAGTAATTTTTATACTAGTTATTATTTCCACATACTATTCATCTATTCACTTAGTATTTATATCTAAATTAATAATTTTCACCTTATTACGCTCTCTATTTATATATCTTTTTAGCTCTTGAAGTGTTGAATTCATTTTGATATAATTATTAAACATAGGGAATGAAGTTCTCCCTTGATATCTATCAAAATCGCTAATAAGCTAATGACTTCTACAACCTTTTTTGTTGTAGAAATCATTAGCTTTTTTTATTATTTTAGGAGGTCATTATGTTTATTAATTTTTTAGTAATTATAATTAGCTTAATTTTAATTGGAATCTTTTCAAATCTCACTGGTAAACTTACAGAATTTATTAAATTGCCCTCACTTATAGGTATGATTTTTTTTGGAATGATTATAGGTCCATCTTTTCTAAATATTGTTCCAAATATAACCTTAAAAATATCACCATATATTAAGGATATAGCTTTAATAACAGTTTTATTTATAGGCGGTCTTGGAATAAGTCTAAAGCAAATGAAACAAATAGGTAGACCAGCTATTGCATTAAGTATTATTCCTGCTACGCTTGAAGGTCTTACTATTAGTATTTTATCAATGATATTTTTAAAATTTACTTTTGTTCAAGGTGCAATTTTAGGTTTTATAATAGCTGCCGTAAGCCCTGCAGTGTTAGTTCCATCTATGGTAGATTTGATAAACAGAAAAATAGGACAAGATAAAGCAATTCCACAAATGCTTTTAGTTGGAGCTTCAGCTGATGATACTGTAGCAATAACTCTATTTACAACTTTTTTAGGAATATATATGTCTGGGATTAGTGGTCAATCATCTTCTATAATAAATGAACTTATTTCAATTCCATTTACTATATTTATAAGTATACTAGTTGGATGGATACTAGCTTTAATTACTAAGAATCTACTAAATTCTATTAAAAATAATAGTATTAGAGTGGTTTTTTCATTAGTTGTCTGCCTAGTTATTAGATTTATAGAAAATAAATTTAATTTTAAAATGTTTAATTCCTTATTAACTATAATGATTTATGGATTCTTTTTAAGAACATATTTAGGGGATTTAGCTAAAAAAATTCAAGATGAAATAAATATAATTTGGAAATATGGTAAATTATATTTATTTTCTTTTGTTGGAATGGCGATAAATCCTCATTTAGTCGGAGAATATTTATTAATTGGTATAATAATGCTTATATTATCATTAACTATTCGTTCTATAGGTGTATTTATTTCTTTAATAGGTACAAATTTAACTTTAAAAGAAAAAATATTTTGTGTAATAGCTTACTTACCAAAAGCTACAGTCCAATCTGCTAAGGCAGGAATCCCTCTTCAAATGGGAGTTATAGGTGGTGAAATAATGCAGGCTATTGCAATCTTAAGTGTATTAATTACTGCACCTATTGGGGCAATAGGCATTAAACTTACCTCATCAAAGTTCTTAAATCAAAGTATTGAAGAATCCTCTATTATTGCTTAAAAATTTATAATTAAATATGAAAACAGGTGAAATTTCAAAATTATTAAGAAATTTCACCTATTTTAAAAGTATTTGATATTTATAAGTAGATATTATTAGTATGGGATATAATCATATGGATCTACACGTTGTCCATTAACTATTATTTCAAAATGTAAGTGTGGTCCTGTACTTTGACCTGTGCTTCCAACAAAAGCTATTACCTCTCCTTGAGATACAGTTTGTCCATATGTCACATTAAATCCTTGAGCATGTCCATATAATGATTGTACTCCATTACCATGATTTAATATTACAGTATTACCATATCCTTCAATCCAACCAACATATTCAACAACACCACTCTTTGTTGCTAAAATTGATTCTCCAAAACTTCCTGCATAATCCATACCATTATGATTACCTGGTAAACCTGTAACTGGATTTATTCTTGGTCCAAAATATGTAGTAATTTCTCCACCAACTGGTCTCAAAAATCCACTTTCGCTTGGAAGTTGATCCACCTTATCTTGATTTTCTGAACCATTGTTAATATTATTTATTATACTATCTATCTGTGCTTGTAACTCCTGATTGTAAGCTAATAATGAATCAATTTCCTCATCTATTTCTATTCCATCATTTTCAAGTGCAATTATCATCTCTTGCTTTTCTGCTTCCATTGCTGCAAGTTCATCATAATACCCTTGTTCTTCAGCTTTTTTAGCCAATACTTCATTTTGAGAACTTACTAATTCTTTTTGCTTTACCTCAATTAGTTCTTTATTAATTTCTTGTTCTTTAATCTTTTCATCAATAGCTGCTATTTCATTCTTTATTTCTTTTTGAGTTTCTTTCAAATTTGCGATTAAATCTTTATCGTATTGCAATATTTTTCTTATTGTATTTAAATTTTGAAAAACCTCACTTATACTTTTACTAGTTATTATCATATAAATATATTGGTTAGCTAAATTTAATTTATAAACACTTCTTACTCTAGCATCTAATAATTCTTCTGTTTTAATCTCTTCTTCTTCTAATTTTTTTGCGTTAGCTTGTCTCATTTCTATTTCAATTTGACTCTCTTCAATTTCAGCTGTTACATTATCTATTTCGTGTTGTAGTTCATCAATTTGTTCTTGATATTCAGATATAATATTGTTAACCTCATTTATTTTAGCTTGTTGAGCGTCAATTTTTGCTTGAATATTACTAACTTCTTGTTGTCTTTCTTCTATATCATCATTTATATCATTTCTTTTTTCTTCTAAATCTTTGATAGCCTCATTATTACTATCCATTTCCTGTTGAAGTGAATTAGTATATGTTGCAAAAGCATAACTAGTATTTACTAATAACGATATAACAATTATTCCTGCTATTTTTCTCTTTAGTTGCAATTTTTAACCCTCCATGTATATATCTATTATATTACTTTACTAAAAGTTTTATATTTTATAATTAGATAAAACTACATTTTTATCTAATTAACGTCTCTAAATAATTTATCACTATTAAGGTAATCATATTATAAACTAGCTTAATGATAGTTACAATTGAATATAATTCACATATAGGTTATTTTTAACATATGATTTTAATTCTTTTATTTTTTATATTTAATTCTTAGTTAACCTTTACCTCTTAAAGTATCTATACTTCAATTTTTTCTAATTTAATATATTAAAACTAAATCCATTAATACATTGGTATAATAAGTTAATTTTTTAATATCACAGCGATCTATATTAGACAATATTCCTTCTATATTAATACATAAATCATCTAAATACTTTATTAAATATTTTTTACTATTTGTATATCCTTTAATATTATCGTCATCTTTTAATTTATTAGATATAGGTTTTATAATATTCAATACAGATTCAAGTCGTCTTTTATTCCTTATTTCAAAATTATCATCAACAGATGAAGTTAATATAACAAACCCTCTTATTTCTTCACCTATCTCTCTTAAATTATAAATTGAATCATCTAAATCAACAGAATCTTTTTTACCGATAAGTTTTAAAATTAATCTTCTATCCACATCTATCCTCTCCCTTCAATTATTCATTCTATATTTAGTTTAATTATATCAAACATGTTAGTACGTAGGAATTTATTAATAAATAAAAAAGATGATTTCTGAGTTTAACAGAAATCATCTTTTTATCGTGTGTGAACCTTTATTTTAATTATTATTTATATCTATACAATTTATTAATTATAATGATTTTATATTATTCATATTCTTTCATTTTATTAATTATTGCTTGACTTATTATATTCCCACTTTTAATATACGCAAGTAAACAAGCCCCTAAATGCGGTGATAATACCGGTGGTATAAGTTTTATATTATATTTCATTAAAGCAGTTCTTATAGGATTTAATATTAATTCTTCTGATTTAAATACTCCCCCTGTATAAGAAACTAAAACTACTTCATTTTTGTCAAAATTTCTTATAAGAACTTTTATAATTTCAGCAAGTTCTTCTCCTGCTTCTTTAAAAATATTTATAGCATTTTTATCACCATCTAAAGCTGCTATAGAACAAAAACGTGCAAGTTTTGCAATTTCTCCTCTATCATTTTTGATAACTTCATTCAAAAATGTAATTATTTGATTTTCATCATCTAGATTAAGTTCCTTCATAAAAACATCATAAAGAGCACCTTTTTCTAATCTTCCATCACATTCTTTACTAAAAACTTGTATAGATTTTTTTCCTATCCAAAAGGCTGAACCTTCATCTCCAACCGAAGGTCCCCACCCTCCACATCTATTAATTTTTTCTCCATTTATAGAAAGTCCAATTGATCCTGTTCCTGCAATTACATTTATACCATCTTTTCCACTTAAGGCTCCAGCTATAGCAACTCTAATATCACTATCTACAGTATATTCTAAACCTTTAAAAGCCGCCTTTGCTGCAGCCTCTATTTTAGGTTTAGCCTCTTGAACCTTCCCATATCCAGCTAGTCCTAAAAAAGAATGTTTAATTTCTTCTTTAGATATATTAGCTTCAGCAATCATATCATTTAAGCCAATTTTTAGAAGAATTTCAAGCCCCTCAAACCCTATCTGATTAAAATGACAAGTTCCCTTTGTTATTGAATGTACAACTTCCCCATTTTCATTTATTAAAGTAAAGGTAGTCTTAGTTCCTCCACCATCAACGCCTAAAAAATACATATTACTTCTCCTTATTTAGCTTCTTTAAAACTGAATTTTTGCCATGGTTTAATATAATCTAATATAAATACTTCTTCTTCTCTTATGTGTCCTACAACATTTGATTTACCACTATTAACCATATCATTTAATGCAATTTGAACTTCTCCTGCATAATGTCCATATTCACTACTTTCTATTATTACATCTCCTCTTTTTATTATTTCTGGAGCATTAAATAATGCAAAATAGTGACCTTTATATTTAACACGACTTTGAGTAGATCTTAAGAAATTATCAGATACATCACCTCTATTAAAGTGCATTTCTTCAAAAAGAATTTTTCTTTCAATTTCTGGTGTATTTTCATTTAATGTTATATCAAATGTAACCATATCTTTTCTCATTGATCCAATAGATTCTAATTCTTCATCTGTTGGATAACAGTTTGAAATAATTATATCATTAATATTTCCTAAAGCTATTAAGTGTTTAGCTTGAACATCTATAGGTAAATTTCTGTGTAATTCTAAAGTTGGTAATCCATATGCTACAGGCCATGGTCCAAATGTACCTTCTTTTTGGCTTGTTATAAATGCAGCTGTTCTTAACCCATACTTAGTGAAATTTTCTGTACATTTCATAAAATGATCGAAGTTTAATCCACTATAATTGTGGGGATAGAAGTTATGACAACCAATTAAGTTATCTTTGTTTGGCATATAATCCATTATCGTATCTATATAATGAGTATTATTACTCATGTTTATTTCTATTTTTAAACCTTGTGGGTTAAATGTCATTAATGATTCTTCCGAACCAGTAAATCCTGCATCTAATCTTAATCCATCTGCTCCTATTTCCTTAAAAAAACTTAAATCATTATAACTAATTCCTAAGTTTTCAAATATTCTTGGACTCACATCTACAATTATTTCAAATCCTCTTTCTTTTGCATATTGATTAGTTACTTTAAATTTTCTTACTATTTCTTTTTTGCTCTCTTCTACTGATAAAAGACAAGAGAATATTCTTGAAAATCCTTGTTTTGCAGCTCTATCTATGTAATCTAAAATTTCTCTTTCCGTTGATTTTTCTTGATATATTGATATCCCTAATTTTCCCATCCTAGTTCTCCTTTTTTATTTCAAAATTTTAATTATATGTATTTTATATAATTAAAGTGATGAACAAATATTCATCACTTTATATTAATTATGAAATAACTTTTTTCTGTGGCTTAAAGTTGTAAATTCCATTTATTAAATCAAATATTTAGAATCTTATTTATGTTTAACATTTATTATTTTCCTAATATTTCATTAACTTGCTTAAATAGCTTTGGTCCACCTAATGGACTGTAAGCTTGCGGTTGAATTAAGGCACATGGAACTCCAGCATTACTTGCTGCTTCCTTTAATATGTCAAATCTATGTCTAATTTGTGGAGCAACCATTGATACGTCCCATCCATTTTTAACTTCTTGCTCAAATTCTTGAGTACTTACTGCAAGAACTTCCATTTCAACACCGTTCTTTTCTGCTTCTTTCTTTAACGCATTTACTGCTATGGCACTTGACATTCCTTGTGAACAAACAAATAATACTTTCATCTCTAGTCCTCCTAAAATTAAGCTTTAAATTAAGCTTTTTGAAATCATTTTCAACTTACTTAAATTATAATTCTTTTTTCTTAGTTTGCAATATATTTTTTATATTTTTTATAATTTTAACGAAATTTTATTTCATTAACTTTTATCTATCACTTTTAAAATATTATTTCAAAACTTTTCTTTAACCCCTCAGCAACAACTTTACTATCATGATTTCCTTCTACATAATAACCTTTTATATAAATATTATTTTTATTACAGTAATCTACAAACTTATAACAATTTGAAATGTCAACTATTTCATCTTGTAATCCATGAATTACTATATACTTATTTTTATTTAAATTTTTTATATTTTTAAACCAACTGTTATTCATCCATTTTTCTTCATCAAAAGGTCTTCCAAAGGCACACATCTGCCTAACACTACAATTTTCTGGTGGTACTGGATTCCATATTGCTGGCGAAATTAATATTATATTCTCAAATAGGTCTGGATATTTTAATGAAAGCCTTAAAGCTCCAAATCCCCCCATTGATACTCCACCTAACGTAATGCCTCTAATATTAATATTTTGCATTAAAAATGGAATAAGATCATTTATTATAGCTTTTTCTACTTTATCTAAATAATAAGAGTTAAATCCATTTGGTAATATAATTATTTTATTCTTATATTTCTCTACTATTTCTTGCATTGGAACTCTATCAACTAAAGTTCTATTATTTCCATTAGTTCCATGTAATAATATTACTACATCATACTCTTTTTCTTTTAAATAATTCCCTGGATAATAAGCTGTAAAACACCAATCCATTTCTAATGCTGTCGAATATATAAAGTCAGTTGTAATCATATTTATTACTCCTCATGCTATTTTCTTTTATTTATTCTATTAAAAAACATTTTATTATATAAAAAAAGAAGACTTATAAAGCCTTCTTTTTTATTTCTAAGCTGCTTCGTTTTCTTCACCTAATTCTTCAGCTAATAATTTCTTATCATACATTTTGAAGAATGGGTAGTAAACTAAAATTGATACAAATACTAAAATTAATGCTAATATAGCGGCTTTCCAGCTACCACCTGTTGCCATCCAAGCAAATAGTGGTGCAGGTAATGTCCATGGTGCAGCTATGTGCATTGATGGTACAATACCAGAAACTGTTGCTCCCCATGCTATTACTATATTAATTATTGGAGCAATTATGAATGGTATTATTAATATTGGATTTAATACTATTGGAGCACCAAACATAATTGGTTCATTAATATTAAATAGTGATGGTATTACTGTAGTTTTTCCTAACATCTTACCATATTGTGATTTAGCTCTTACAGCTAAAAGTATTGCTAATCCTAAAGTAGCACCTGCTCCTCCGATAAATACATATCCTTGGAAGAATTGTTCTGGGAATATATGTGGTGCTGCCTGTCCAGCTGCAACTGCTGCTGAGTTGTTATCTAATAATGTTAACCATAATGGTCTAGCTAAAGATCCTATAATACTCATTCCATGAATACCAAATGACCAGAAAAATCCTATTAGTGTTGAAATAAATATAGCTGATGGTAAACTATCCGCTGCTGATACTAATGGTGATATTACTTTTCCTATTATTCCATGCCAATCGATACCTAAGAAATATGTAAATATCGCAAAAAATGTTATTATAATTGCTGCTGGTGTTAAAGCTTCAAAACTTCTTGATACTGATGCTGGAACTTGTTCTGGCATTTTTATAACTATATTTTTAGTTTTAGTAAATCTTAAAACTTCAACTGCAAATATAGAAGCTAAAATTGCTACGAACATTCCTCCACCACCAAGGTTAGCCATAGGCATTGCCCATCCCATACCCTCAACTGTTTGTGGAACTAAAGTTAATAAGAATGATGTAGCTGCTAAAGTTCCCCCAGTAACTCCATCAAGATTATAAGATTTAGATAAACTATATCCTATTCCCCATGCAGCATATAAAGACATTATATACATTGTCATTCTATATGGTAAAAGAATAGTTCCTGCATGCTCACTTAACCATGATTTTATAGCTGTTCCTTCTGGAAATGGAAACAGTGCTATTATTAAGAATAAACTCCCAACTATTATAAGTGGTAAAGTTGAAATTATACCATCTCTTACTGCTCTCAAGTGACGTTGTTCCGCTAATTTAGCCATTGGTGTTGAAAGCTTTTCATCTAAAAATGTACTTAATTTTTCTAACATATTTTTTCCCCCTTGTTCGATCTATATTACTTTATGAAATTGTTTTCTTCAATTTACAAATTCATTTTAACACTTTATGAAATTGTTTGCAATATTTTTTTGGAATTTTTCTATTTTTTTTGAAATTTTATTTCTAAAACTTTTGAAAAGTATTTTTATTTATACATATACGCTCATAATTAACCATAAGAACCCTATAACGCAGAATGATACTGCAAAAATTAAATATGTATACCAGAACTTTTTGCAATAACCTTTTTTACTTTCAATAAAATACCTTGAATATGCTACAGCATAACTTGTAATTAAGGTATTTGCTATTATAGCAACCACTTCAAAATTCAATCCAGTAAATTGTAAAAGCATAGGTATAACTATTGTGGATACTATAGCAGCTCCTACTATCAACAAAGCACTTTTAAAACCAAATGTAGGAATATCGTAATCAGTTTTTGTTTTTCTCATATCTCCTACTGGCATTTTAAAACCTTTTTGATTAGATATTATACTTGTTTTTCCTTTTGTTAACTTTTCTTTACTCATTTTTACACTCTCCTAATTGGATTTGGTGTTATGTTACCTAATATAACTTTTTCTTTTGCTCCTGTGGCACTTGGAACATTAGAAAAATTATTATTTAAAGTTTCATTTCCTAATATAACAAAAGCTATAGCTTCCTTTGCATCTGATGATAAACCTATGTCATCTTGAGTAACTATACTTACATTAGGTAACTCATTTTTTAAATATGATAATAAAGTTTTATTATGTGCACCACCACCACCAATAATAACTTTATTTAAATTAACTTTATTCATTATGAAATTCTTATAATTTACTGCAATAGATTTTGCAGTAAACATAGTTACAGTTGATAAAATATCTTCCGGCTTTTTATTATTATATTTTTTTAATAATTCATCTACAAACTGCTGTCCAAACTCTTCCCTTCCAGTAGTTTTAGGTGGAAAAGCATTAATATATGAATGAGACATTAAATCATCTAATATATCATTTTGAATTTCTCCATTAGCAGCAATTTTTCCATCCTCATCGTAATTTAATTTAAATAATCTTTGACACACTTCATCTATTATCATATTTCCTGGACCAGTATCAAAGGCGAATATACTATTAATATCTCCACCTTTAGGAATCACTGTAACATTTCCTATACCCCCAATGTTTTGAAGTGCTATATTTTCTTCATCACTTCCATAAATAATATATTCACTATATGGCACTAACGGAGCTCCTTCTCCACCTGAAGCCATATCCATAACTCTAAAATTAGATACAACTTTTACTCCTGTTTCATAAGCAATTATAGCTGGTTCGCCAATTTGTAAAGTAGACGGTATAAAACTGTCTCTACTTTTAGGTAAATGATATATTGTTTGACCATGAGAAGCTATAAAATCTAAATTTTCTAAGGTTATGCCTGCTTTATTACAAACGTTTTTTGTAGCTTCTGCAAATAAATATCCTAGTTTAAAATTTAAACTGCATATTAAATCTACTGATGACTGTTCTTCCGAACAAGCTCTCTTAATTTCATCTTTTACATCTAATGGTATGGATGTAGTTATAAACTCAATTAACTTAATCTTTGTTTTTTTTCCAAAGTTATCAATTTCAACTAAAGCTGCATCTATTCCATCTAGAGATGTTCCCGACATCAATCCTACTGCATACATAAGGACCTCCGATTAATTTTAATATTCCAAAATTTATATAATTTATACTGCTTTTATGTATGGAAAAAGGATTGTTTAAAACAATCCCTTTTATTTACTTTAAATTAGCTAATTTAGTATCTATTATTTTATACATCTTAATCATTTTTTCTATTAGATTTCTAGCCTCAATAGCTGTCATTAAATGATCTTGAGCATGCACAAAAAGAACTGAAACTTCTGTATTTTCTCCTCTAGCTTCTGCTTGAATTATATCAGTTTGAACTTTATGTGCTTGGTTTAAAGCTTCATCTGCTTCTTTTAATAACTTTTCAGCTTCTTCAAAATCTCCATTTTCAGCAGCTGCTAACGCTTCATATGCTAATCCTTTAGCTGTTCCACCTGTACTTATTATTTCAAAAATTATTAATTCCATTTGTTCTGTCATCTTAAACTCCTCCTACGTATTAATGCTTTCTAAAGCTTTTCTTATATTGTTATCGTTTTTACTTAAAAATTCTATACTTTGTTCTTTATCTAAGTCTGATAGTATCATAAATATCGAAAGACGGACATCATCCCCTGTAATATTCATGTATTCTTCAGCTACTTCTCTTGTACATCCTGTACATTTCATTATTATTCCCTTAGCTCTTTCAACAAGCTTTTCGTTAGTAGCTTTAACATCTATCATAAGGTTTCCATAAACTTTACCTAGTTTAATCATTACCCCTGTTGAAATCATATTAAGAACCATTTTCTGTGCTGTTCCTGATTTCATTCTTGTTGATCCAGTCACAACTTCAGGTCCAACTATAACCTCTACTGGAAAATCTGCAATCTTTGAAATTTCAGAATTATTCACACAGGAAATTGATCCAGTTCCTGCCTTAATCTTTTTAGCATATTCAAGACCACCAATAACATAAGGTGTTCTTCCTGAAGCAGCTAAACCTATAACCATATCTTTTTCTGTTAAGTTTATATCTTTCAAATCTTCTACTGCTAATTCTTTAGAGTCTTCAGCTCCTTCTTTAGCTTTAAACATAGCGTCTTTTCCACCAGCCATTATTCCTTTAACTAATTCAAAATCAACTCCGTAAGTTGGAGGACATTCTGAAGCATCTAAAACTCCTAATCTACCTGATGTACCAGCACCTATATATATTAATCTTCCACCTCTTTTTAATCTATCATAGGTTTCATCAACAACAGATGCTATATTAGGAATAACATTTTCTACAGCTAATGCAACTTTTTTATCTTCATTATTTATAGTAGTAATCATATCAATAGTTGATAAACTATCAATACTCTTTGTATTTTCGTTTACTTGCTCAGTATCAAGTTTCTTTAAATCTATTTCCATATATGTCACCCCCGCGTTTCTTACAATTCACATTATATACACTTTCGAATAAAATTTCAATATTTTTTAAAATTTTAAGAAATTTTATTTCTGTAAACATATTCTTTATTCTTTTCTATTTTATTTTTCTTAAAAAAATAAAATGGATGTATAGAAATATATTTCTTCTTATAAATATATTTCTATACATCCATATATAATAAATATAAATTTATTTTATACTATTAATTGCCTCTCTAGTGCTCTTTATATATTCTTTTGTTTGCTTAAATTCATTCCTTGCAACACCAAGATATAAAATATCAACTATTGTTAAAGCATCTATTCTTGATGTTATAGCTCCAACTCTAAATTCTTTTTCATAATTAGGAAGATATATAGCATAATCTGAAATCTTTGAAAGAGAATTTTTATTATATCTTGTTATCGCTATAGTTTTTGCACCTTTTTCCTTTGCTATTTTTAAAGGAACATTAACCTCTTTGGTTTCTCCACTATAACTTATTCCTATTGCAACATCTTCCTTTTCAATATGAACAGCTGATGCAATTTGAGTGTGTGGATCAATTTGATATAATGTACTTTTATTTATTCTAAGAAGTTTTTGCTGTAAATCTAGTGCAACTAACCCTGAAGCTCCTATTCCAAATAAATATATTCTTTTTGCATTTATCATAGCCTCTATAATGTTTTTCATTGTATCAACATTCATTAAACCTATAGTTTCATCGATACTTGATATATTAGAAACTTTAACTTTTCTTATTATATCTTTTAAAGAATCATCTTCATTTATAATTACGCTAGTTTCATCATCTCTTTCATCTCTATCTTTAGCCAAATCTACTTTTAGTGCAGTAAACCCTTTATATCCTAGAGTTTTTGAAAATCTAACTACTGCTGCTGGTGAAATATCAGCCTTAGAAGATAATTCTTGAGCTGATAATCCTACAACCTCATCCTTATTCTTAATGATATACTCTGCTAATTTTTTTTCAGTATTTGTAAAGCTATTAAACCCTTCTTTAATTTTAAATATACAACTCATAAAATCACCTTTCATTAGTTTACTTTTATTTTAAAATCACTCTCTATCTCACTATGTTTAAATCTTACTTTATTTATAAACTCTATAGTTTATATTATCTTTTAAATATAATTTCTGCAATATTTATATTTTTAATTTTCTCTATTTCCATATGTAAAAACTAAAAAAGTAGCAAATTATAGTTATGATTTAACCTTAATTTACTACTTTTTACTCTTCATTAAATAAATGCCCCGTAATCATCAATTTCGTTGATATCATTAAGAAGATGTTTAATTTCTTGATCTTTATCCTTATCCATAACAAGTATAACATCACCGGCATCAACAACAACTAAATCTTTGACTCCAAAGCCTATAATAAGTTTTTCATCGCCTCCGAATATAGAACAATTTTCACAGTCTTGAATATATACATTGTTACTTATTTTATTGTTTCTATATTCATTTAAATATCTACTTAATGCATTAAAGCTACCTATATCATCCCACTTAAAGTCACCTTTTATTACATAAGCCTTTCTTGTTCTTTGCATTACACCAAAATCAATAGATATTCCATCTATTAAATTGTATTCCTCATTTACTACTTCTTCTTCATCTTTTTCTCCAAGATGTTGATATATATTCATTAAAGACTTATACATTTTAGGCAAATACTTTTCAATTTCTCTTAAAATAACATCTGCTCTCCTTACCAAATTGCAATGCTTGGACACCTTGATTTTAACTTATTTGATGAGCTTAAAAAACTTAGGATTTATGAGGCTTACATGGATAAAGTCATTAGTCGTGGCATTAGTTTTGAACAATTTTATGACTCCACTAAGGCTTTAATGGAAAGTACTAAAAATCTTGATTTTGATTGTGGATTTTTAAAGCCTAAAGACTTTAAGAACTTCTGCTCATTACTAAATATTGATTTTAAATATCTTTGTGATGAGTACTATGAATTTGTTCTTATTAAAGATTATCCTCAAATTATTTTAAATAATAGGCTATCTTTAAATATTACTCAAAAAGAATTAGCAGCTCAATGCAAAATTAGTCCAGTTACTATAGGTAAGTTAGAAAATAAATTAAGGTATCCATCAAGAATCCAATTTTTAAAGTTGAAGGAGGTGATGAAGTTTTAACATTATGAAGCGATTTTATTTATTAGTACATAAAGATACTAAAAAGACTTTTATTTTAAAGCTCCCTAAAAAGCATTTTTCTTTTATAGTAAATGACTATTATTTCTCTTTTGAAAAGAATAAAGAAGAGTTTACTTTAGAAGAAAAGCTTTGTTTACTAAATCATTCACAAAATATTACTTGGAAGCAAATATCACTACCTGAAGTTATATTTAGAAGTGTATTTCTAAATATAACTACTCCTGTTGACTTTCAATTATTTCTTAATAGAAATAAAGTTAATATTTTAGTAAATGGTAAGGTCCAAGGAAAACTGATTATAAAGTAATTTTACTTATTTTATATTTTAGTAATTTATATTGAAAGGAGGTACTCTATGTCTATAAGTTATGATAGATTAGCAGAAAGAATTGATGATTTAATTTTCGAATTATCATTAATTAATGCTGAATTAAATGAATTAAGAAAAAGAATATGTCTATTAGAAAAAGATTCTTTCAATTCAACTAAATAAAATTTATTAAAGGTAATATATATTAATTATATATTACCTTTAACCTAGTTATAAATAACTCTATTATGATAACTAAATATATTTACTTCAATTTTTTATATTACCTATTAATTTTTGAGTAAACCCAGAATAAAATACTATCTGTTAACCTCAATGAAAATAGTGCATCTTCTACCGTTGGATTTTCATTTTCCTGTTCACTTCTATGAGTCCCATAGTCTGACATCATTGAATATATCATATATATAGCTTTTGTTTTTGTTAATTTTCCACTTCTATTCTCTTTAAAAAAGTCTGCTAAATCATCTTTATTCAAATCTTTTTTTAATGCTTGTGATAAATCCTGTTGTGTATATTTATCACTATCACCACTAATATTATATACTCCTCTCACCCATTTAGAAAAACCTTCTGTTCCTTTAAATTTTGAAAAAATACTTACAATACAAGTTCTGCATGATTCTATACAAGCTCCAGAATGCCCATGCATATATGCATCAATTGCAGCTTGATAAGCATCATAAACATCTGAATAATTACTCTTTAACCAATATTCAACAGAAAATAACTCGCCTACTCTTTCTATATCATTAGACATACATGTTGAAACCAATATTTTATCATCTTTTAATTTAATACTGAGACCTAATACCTCATACATCTTGGCAAGTTCATCAAAATCATCTATCATATCCTCTGAAATAGATACTACATTAAATGATTTAGTCAGTTCTTTCAAAAGATTAATTATTTCTTTATGCTTACCAGCCTGATATAATTCTGAAAATATTCCATCTAACCCTAGAAAAACATTGTATTCATTCCTATGGTTTTCAAATGTTCCCTTATACTCATATGGAGTAAGGTAATTAGAATATTTATCAAAGTACTCTCCTAACCCTACACATCTTAATGTTGCTTTAAATGTTGAGTTATTTTTTACTATAAAATATTCCCTATTCATAATTTCAGCAATTCTTGAAAGAATTATTTCCCTATTATCCATTTTTATACCCCCTATACCTTATATTTATCATACTCTTAATATAAAATCATATTATAGTGTAACATTGTTTAATAATTTAAATCAATAATAGTAAAAAACAGTAGGGGGATAGGTTGGTAACGGTATGCCGTTACCAACCTATCCCCTTTTATTTTTAATATCTTATACTTAATATTTATTAATAATTTTTACTTAATAATACTATCAATACCTTTTAAATAGACAACACTTTACATTGTTCTTCTAGCAACTATTTACCTCCTCAAATATCTTTAAAACCTTTATTAAACTCCATCATTTTTCTCTATCTCTTTTATTTTCAAAACGCATATAGGATCTTGTTTTACCCGGAATCCCATCAGAATCATCTTCACCTTTAGAATTAAATATCACCTCATTATTTTTCATCTTTGCATATTTAGCAATAACTTTAAATCTATTAGGTCTTATACGAATTATGTTTACTTTTTTTCTTCCATTTCTTCTTTGTCCCATTTTACCCTCCTAAAATAACAATTCCTACAATACTAATAATAAAAAGTGCTAAAAGAAACCATATAATTGCTTTATTCAAATAATGATTCTTAGCATAATTTACATTGTCTATACCATTTATTGATGTATTAATCGATTTTGAGATTCGTTCATAAAACTCTTTTGCACTTCTCATTTCTTTTACATGTTTAATTATATTATCAACAGATGGTAAATCGTGAAAAGCTTCATCTTTAATTACTACATCATATTTTTCTTTCATCATTTTTTTTACAAAACCATATTTAAGAATATCATCTCTTTGTACTAATATAGTGAAAAAAATCGATATTATCATAATTACCAATAACACTATTAGAATTATTTTTTTTATTAGATTTAATTCATCTTTAGGAATAATTGCCAAATAAATTGTAACTACAATCATTTGTCCCTGCAAAAGGTATAATCCTTTAGTTTCTATATGTCTTTTTCTATCATACATTTGCTCTAATTGTTTTAAGGCATATTGATATATTTCACCAAATACATACTTTCCTTCATCACTTTTTAGAAATATACTTGATAAGTCCTCTTTTAGCTCTTTAATTTCTTCTGATTTCTGTAATAACTCTTTTTCTTTCTCCTCTTTATTCTCACTACACATTTACTTTACCTCATTCATTACTAAACTATTTCTGCATTAACCTTTATATCATTTATAATTTTAATTATCTTTCTTGCATCATCCATGTTATCTTTAAATAATGTTGTTATGCTTCCAACTGTTCTAAATGGGTCCTCCTGAAGAATTCTATTATCTTCAATAAATCCATTAGCTACTACATAATCGACTATTAGCTTAACAAAGTGAATTTGATTCATATTTAAGTTTTCATTATTTAAGAACTCTGAAAATGCTTCATTAGCTGCTTGTCTATCTAGTCCTACTAATTTTCTTACAAGCTTTCCTACTGGCATATTTCCAAATTCTTTTTCATAATCAGCATTTGTTCCTAGCTCATTCCACATTATAAATTCTAAAGTTTCTACATCTTGTTTAGTTAACTTCTTATTATTTCTAAGTTTAAATATTGCTAAGTCATCTTTATGAGAATTTAAATAATGTTCAACTTTCTTTCTATAATTTTTAAGGTCATTTGTATTATACATAGCTGCATTAGATTCTTCAGCAATAATAAAATCATCAAAGCTTGTATAATAAATAGTTTGAGTTTGTCGTTGAAGATATTTTAATAATTCTCTTAAAGCATCACGAACTTCTTCTAATTCAAATACATCAACATTTTCCCAGAACTCTTCTGTTTTAACCTTTTCAATTATATACTTCTTCTCTTGAACTTGAGGAATAGTTCCTAACTTAGAAAGTTCTTCAGCAGTTTGGATAACACTTCTTATTGGTTTGTTAGCATTTGCCCCTTGAAGGCTTGCAAGTTCAATTGTATACATAACTAAATCAAATCTTTTAGCAAGTTCATCATCTTTAAGTGAATTTATTAATGGTGAAATATTTTGTTTTATTTCATTTACATTAAGACTTCCAAGAGCATTCCATATTTCTTTATTCTTATATTTATGAACAAAGTTTAAGTGCATTCTAACTCTAAAGTTATCTTCATTTAAACTATCAACACTAGTTAATACATTTTCTAATAATTCTGCTCTGTAATTCTTATAATCTTCTTCCTCATACTTAATATCTTGTAACTCTTTTATAAGCTCAACTTTTTTATTAAATATCTTTTCAGTTAAAGACTCACCTAAAACTCCATCAAAGCCTTTTGGATTTGCTCTAAAGAATTCAAAGTTATTACAAAAATCAAATATCAAGAACTCTTCTTTATCTTGACCTAATCCAAGTAAATCTGGACAAAGTCTAGTTCCTCTACCTATCATTTGCCAGAACTTTGATTTACTTCTTACTTTCTTAAAGAAAACAAGATTTAATACTTCAGGAATATCTATTCCTGTATCAAGCATATCTACTGATACTGCTATTTGTGGTAGCTTATCTTTATCAGAAAAATCATCAATTATTGTATCCACATATTTAACGCTATAATCCACAACTTTAGCAAAATCTCCTCCGTATTGTGGATAAATTGTATTAAATCTTTGTACTATAGCTTGAGCATGTCTACTATTTTTAGCAAAGATAATAGTTTTACCTAATTTATCTCCACCTTCAACTCTTAAACCATTATCCATTAATTTATTTAAAACTAAATCTATAGTATCAGCATTAAATAACCATTGATTTATAGCACTATTAGAAATTTCTTTATCTATATTTTCATCATCATCAAAAGTATCTTCAAATTGCTCTTTATCTTCTGGTGATAAATCATCATAATTAATTCCTGACTCCATTATTTTAGATTTAACTTCTAATGTTTTATAATCTACTAAATAACCATCTTCTACTGCCTTTTCAAGCTCATATGCAAAAGTAGGAACTCCACTTTCAAGGTCAAATATACTATAAGTATTTTTATCTATTTCATCTTTTGGTGTTGCTGTAAGTCCTAATAATAATGCATCAAAGTAATCAAAAATAGCTTTATACTTTTTGTAAATACTTCTATGAGATTCATCTACAATAATTAAATCGAAATGACCTGGAGTAAATAGTTTTTTACCATCTTTTGTTTTAGTGTCATCTATTGCATTCATCATTGTAGGATAAGTTGAAAATATCATTCTTGCTTGCTCTGGATTATCCTTGCTATCTAATAAATTACATAATGATAAATTAGGTAATAGTTTAGAAAAGTTATTTTTTGCTTGTTTAACTAAAGCTGTTCTATCCGCTAAAAATAATATATTTTTAACCCAATTATGCTTTGAAAGTACATCAACTATTGAGATTGCAGTTCTTGTCTTACCTGAGCCTGTTGCCATCACAAGAAGTGTCTTTCTTTGATTTTTACTTAAAGCATCACATACAGAAAGTATTGCTTCCTTTTGATAATATCTATTAGAAATATCATCATTTATCTTTACATTAGTAAATGGCTTCTTTTCAAATCTTCTATCTACAATTAGTTGTAATTCATCTTTTGTAAAGAATCCATAAACTCTTCTTGGAGAATAATTATTGTAGTCATCCCAAATATAAGTTTCAAAACCATTAGTATAGAATATTACTGGTCTTTGTTTAAATTCTTTTTCCAAACAATCAGCATATAATTTAGCTTGTTGTTGTCCTATTTTAGGGTCTTTACTACTTCTTTTCGCTTCAACTACAGCTAAAGGCTTTCCATTTGCTCCATATAAAACATAATCCACAAAACCTATTTCAGAATCATTCGGCATTCCTGAAACTTCCACTTCTTCTCCAATATCTTTATTAAACTCCCATCCAGCAAGCTTAAGTTCAATATCTATATATCTTTGTCTAGTTTCAAATTCACTTATTTCATCTACATTGAAATCATAGTTTTTAGAATTATTCTTCCTCTTTTCAGTAAGCTCTTTTCTTAGCTCTTCATTTTGTTTTCTTATTTCTTCAAGTTTTTTATCTTTAGAGCTTAGCTTTTCATAAAGGTCTTTAAGCTCCTCTGGTCTAGTTCTTTTATCTTCTCCTTGCATTAAAAGTTGTTCATTAAAAGGTTCTGCTTTATAATCCCCATAACAGTAATCAATCCAAGCTACAAATTCATGAAGATTATGAAGAGCAAGTACAGCTTCTTCTCTTTTAATATTTGCATTAGTATGAACAGCGACATTACCAAGTTTAACTATATATTTAATAAGTGGTAATAATTTAGAGTCTATTGTTTCAATAAAATTATTATCATGTATTAAGCTTGATAAATTATCTTGATAAGGAACATAAAGACTTTCATCAAAGCTATAAACCCACTTTACTGCAAGTTCTAATGCTCTTCTTGTAAGAATTGCAGTAGTTGCAGGACTAACTAATATACTTTTTTCAGCTTCAACACAAGCATTATAAAAACTTTTGAATATATCATTATCTTTTAAAAAGTTAAAATTTCCACTCATATTTTCCCCTTGATATCCTAAAATTGTATTTAATTTAATTATACCATGATTTTATATTTTAAAGCATAAAAATAAGCACCTACATAAGTAAGTGCTTATTTTTTATAAATTATTCATATGTATAGAATTCTCCACTACCGTCATAACTTACAGTATTATATATAGTTGTTCCATCTGGTTCCGTCCAAGAGAAATAACAAGAAGGAATGCATTCTGATTCATGAGCAGTAAATATTAAAATCTCATCTGGCTTTAATTCAGAAACTAAATTTCCTTTATTCTCTATACCGCATTCTTCAAGATACATTTCTATATTACATCCAAAATCTCCAATAAATTTATCACCTAAAGAATTAAGTGTTATATCCTTTATTGTTTCAGTTGTTCTTATTATAAATACTCTCTCTCCTGCTATTTTTTCATGAGCAATCACTGTCTTTCCCTCAGCTTTAGCCTTTTCTTTAACTGATTCTATTAACTCCTCATACTTATCTAAAGTAGGTAAATAACTAATAGTAATTTGTGCTGCTATCTCCTGCCCTTCACCTGTATATGCTTGTAATTTTATATCACCAGAACTATTTATTTTATCAGATAGTTCATCAACTTTTTCTTCTAATTTATCAATTGTAGCATATGCATCTTCTAGTTTTTTATTTACCTCCTCAAGTTCTGCATTTGATTTTGTACCACATCCTACTAATGATAATGTCATTGAAGCAATAACAACACTTAAAACTAATTTCTTCATCTTTCGTCCTCCTAAAGTCTTCATTCACTACTGTATTTTACCATTATTTATATATAACTTAAATATTATAATCTATATTTTACTTATTTGGTATATTATACTCATAATCTTTTCTAAATTCTCTTATTTCTTCTAATGATAAATCACACTTCTTTGAAATAATTTCATCATTTAATATATCTATTAGATTTTTAGATATTTTTCTTTGAGCTTCTAATCTTCCTTCAATAAATATTTTTTCTCCTAACAATGACATATTTCTATCTTCTTAATTATTTCCCAACCTAATATATAAAATAAGCACCTACTGATATGTAAGTGCTTACAATATTATTTAGTTAATATAACCTCTATACCTTTATCATTTAATCCCCATGATTTAACTTCATATTCACTATATAAAGTACCAGCATCAGCTTTTATAAATAATTTAACTTCTAAATTCTTATGTTTTTCATAAAACTTTTTAGAGTAATCAAATGAATCAATACACAATTCAGCTCTATTTTCTTTCCAATATATTTTATTAACAGCTTCTTTATTATTATTTACTGCCCTTTCATTTATAAAT
This sequence comes from Clostridium celatum DSM 1785, assembly GCF_000320405.1. Taxonomy (GTDB): domain Bacteria; phylum Bacillota; class Clostridia; order Clostridiales; family Clostridiaceae; genus Clostridium; species Clostridium celatum. Next base: position 49,389 of record NZ_KB291615.1, read on the forward strand.
AATCTAACTTCATCTTCAACTACTCTATACCATCTCATATACCCTTAGATAGAGCTATATCTTCTTTTTTTAAATTAGTTCTTAACTTTTTCATCTTAATCCTCATCCCCTATAAAAATTTATTTAGTTAAATAATTCTCCCTTGAAAGCTTTTTGCATTAAGGAATTAAAGTTATCTTCTAATTTCTTTAAACTCTTTTCCATTTTAAATTTCAATTTATCGACTTGTTTAACAAAATTAACAAATTGATTCTGCAATTCTATTGGAGGAACTATTAACATAAACTGTCTTAAATCTTCCATATTTAATTGTATTAATGTTATACCTTTTGATAATGCCTTCAATTCATGCTGAATTCTATATGACTCAAATTGATATTTTAAAAATATAGGATTAATTTCTTCTTTAACCCTTATTGGTACAATTCCTCTCCCAACATTACACCCTTTAAATTCTTCATCAATAACACATACATCTCCTATATTAGCTCGTACTGTTATTAACAATTCATTCCCTTGCAATATTGTTTTTTTATATTTATTTGAAATTTCCTCTGTAGTCTTCTTTAATTCTTCTAATTTAGGCTTTCTATTATTAACTATATCTACTGGTCTAAATACTGGAATACCTTGTTTCTGCTCCTCACCAGTTTGAACAATTCCATAACTAATAGTACAATCATCAGTTACAAGCTTATTTAGAGGCTGCTTTTCCCACATTTTTGTATTAGAAAAAGGTTCTCCAAATATCTCGATAAATTGTGATTTAACTAATTCATCTAAAGCTTCTATTTGTTCTTTTCTTTTATCTATTAACTCTTGTGATTTATCTAATATATTTACTATTTTTTGTTGAATCTCTCTTGATGGCATTGGTATCAATAATTCATCAATATGTTCATTTTTTAAATTATTAATATTTGCACCACAAACTAAATTAGAAATTGTGGACCTATAATATGGGGTCCTAAGAAAATATCCTACATATCTCGGTTCTATTTTTTCACTACATCTAACAATCTTACAAAAGGCTCCAAAAGTAAAATTAGTATTATCTTTTATTTGTACTGACTTTCCTACTATCTCCTTACTTCCACTTGAAGCTGCTATAAGAATGTCATTTTCTTTTATTATTTGATTTTCCTTAACTAAATCCTTATTGACGTAAATTAAATCTTCTAGTATAAGTTTATTATTTTTTATACTATTAGCTCTTAAAACCGCCATGTGTGTATCTATAGGCTCTTCGCTAATATCTGTCGGTTTATATGAAATACCTCTTACTTGAACTATATAGTCACCTAATTTTTTAACTTCATATTTAGAATTCATAATCTATTCTCCAATCATCTCAGCTAATTCTTCAATTCCAGCAGTAATATCCATTTCAAGCTCTCTAATTCTTAGCATTATTTCTTGTGGAGAATCATATTTCACTTCTTCATATTCAATCTCTTTATACTTATTAATAGATAAATCATATCCATTATCTCTAATCTCTTCTACTGATACAAAGAAGCTTTGTTCTGTTCTTTTTCTGTCTACTTCTTTATCTAAATTACTAAATCTTTCAACTATATCATTTATATCATTATCTTCAATTGGATTTCTCTTATCATCTAAAGAATATCCATCAGCTTTCATATCATAGAACCAAACTTTATCAGTTCCACCTGTTCCTGTTTTTGTGAATATCATAATTGCTGTTGATACTCCTGCATAAGGCTTAAATACTCCACTTGGCATTGATATTATTGCTTCTAACTTATGATTTTCTACTATTTCTTTTCTTATAGATTTATGTCCACCAGTTGAACCAAATAAAACTCCATCTGGAACTATAGATGCACATCTTCCTCCAGTTTTTAATATTCTTAAGAATAAAGCTAAGAATAAAAGCTCTGTTTTCTTAGTTTTTGTTACCTTTAAAAGGTCTGCTGATACTTGCTCATAATCTAAACTTCCTTTGAAAGGTGGATTTGCAAGAACTAACGAGAACTTATCCTTATCTGTATTTGCTTCTGATAATGAATCCTTATATTCAATATTAGGATTATCAACACCATGAAGCATCATATTCATAGCACCTATTCTAAGCATAGTTCTATCCATATCAAAACCATAGAACATGTTATTATTGAAATGTTCCTTTAGCCCTTGAACTAAGAATAAATCTGCATGATTTTGTCTTAAATAAGCTTGTGAAGATACTAAAAACCCTGCTGAACCTGCTGCTGGGTCAACTATAACATCTTGTGGTGTTGGCTTCATAAGTTTAACAATCATATCAATAATATGCCTTGGAGTTCTAAATTGACCATTTGTACCTGCTGTTGCAACCTTTGAAAGTAAATATTCATAAAGGTCTCCTTTAGTATCCTTATTTTCATCCATATCAATATTATCAATTCCATCAACAATTTTACTTAGCATTAATGGTGTAGGAACCTTAAATATTGCATCTCCCATATATTTTGCATAAGCAGAGTCCTTATTAGTATGAAGATTCTTTATAAAAGGGAATACCTCATTTGCAACTATTTCATACATAGTTTCAGCTTCAAAATTCTTAAACTTACTCCATCTTAAGTTTTGTTTATCTTCCGGAAAAGTTCTATCAAAATCTACTCCTAAAAGAATAGCATCATTTTCTTTGATTACTTCTTTATCATCTAACCCCTTAATAAATAAAAGATATGTAAACTGTTCTATTACCTCTAATGGATTAGTTATCCCTCCAGTCCAAAAAGTTTCCCATATCTTATCTACTTTACTTCTTAATTCACCATTTATCATATTATCCTCCATTAATATTTATTCTTAAATAATTATTTAAAAATAATATATATATATTCCATATATATTATATATATTTTCTATATATTTTTCTTGTTTTTCTTATTAAATCATTCAAAATATTTACAACATTACTCTTAATTTTAACTTATATAAATTATATATAAGATTTATATATAATTTATATACAACATATATATCGCTTATATACTTTTTATATATAATACTCGACAGCTTTATTTTATTGAATATTTCATTTCTCATTTATAATAATAAATTTTTTCATTTTTTTTAATTTTACAGGAATAATTTTAATTTCTCCTAAATAAATTGAAATATAACTCAAATTCGGGGGGTAATTAATTATGACAAATAAAAATTCAAAATTTCAAGAAATTTATACATGCATTTCTAATGATAAAAATATACAAGATAAACTAATTTCATTTAGAGGAAAAGCTTTAAAAGTTCAACTAAATAACCTATTTCCAGAATTATCAATCACACCTCATGCAATTCGTAAAATTACAAATATATTAACAACACTTAATACTTCACAACTTGAAATATCTGCTGAACTTGACAAAGAAGAACCTAATAAGAAACCTATTATTAATGATGTAGAAAATAAAACTATTAATGAGAACGTAATTATTGAAGAAGAAGGAAATGAAACTATTAATGATGATTCAGTTGTTATAGAAGATATAACTATATCATCAGAAGAAAAAACTAAAGAAATTCCTACTGTAATTATTAATGCTGAAGATGCTTTAAAGTTTAATGACTCAACTAAATGTATTAATGAGCTAATATCCCAAAATACCTATTTAGAAAATCAATTAGCATAACCACTGATGAATTAATAGAATATAAAAGTAAGTTAGATTATCTTCTTAAGAGAAAAGATACAGATATAGATAAAGTTTTTGAAATGACCACTAAATTTTCAAAAACAAGTAAACCCGTTGACATAAGCGAATCAATGCAACTTAGTACACTCAATGTTTTAGCAGAAAAGAAAATAATTGATATACCTGCTTTGGCTAAACAAGGTGTAAATCTTCCTGCTTATGTTGCTTCATTTGCATTTTGCTATCTTCTTTATAACTTAACAATAATCTAATTGTATATTTCCTCCTTAACTTGTCCAAAATATATTGTAGACAAGCTTTTTAAGGAGGATACAACTTTGAATGAATTATTGATTAAATTAGGGAATTTAATACGTACAAATAGAAAATATAAGAAATACTCAACTAAAGAATTAGCTGATAAATTGCAAGTTTCTTCAGGTTTGATAAACAATATTGAAAACGCTAAAACTGACTCATTTAATTTAGCTCTATTAAATAATTTATCCACTACTTTAGAAATTGATATTATAGACTTTATATCATTAAATCTAAATAATACAAATCCACTTTCTTTTAATAATAAAGACATTGAAAATAAGTATATGCTACTTGCTTCTCAATTAAATAACTTAGTATTTTCAAACAAACTAGATGATAATACTATCATCATACTACTTGATAAATTATTAATTGAGTTAAATTATCTTGATTCATTGCAAGAATATAATAAATAAAATATATCTATATTAGATTAAAAATCGTCAATTTGAATGAATTTTATTAAAAATATATTCATTTAAATGAATATATTTTGTTTTATTGTCAATAATCTGAATAATATTCTTTTTAATATGCCATAAAATTTTATTAAAAGAATAAATATCAAACTGAATTTAAGGAGATTTTGATGAAAAATAAAATTTATAAACCTTACAAAACAAATATTAAGTTTACAAAAGATAATGATGCTTGTTTAAAGTTTCTAAACTCAATTATTAAAATCTTAATAGATAATAAGGAATATTTTAATTAATTTTATGGAGGTGTAATATTGCAAAACCTAAAACTTCTACCAACACTTAGCACAATAATTAACTCGCCAAAAAATTTAGCAGCAATATACGTCCGAAAATCACATCATTTAGATAATTATAGTGAAGATACTCAATATAATGCTTGCATTGAACGAATGTATTCTGAAGGATTACAACTATATAATTACTATTATGAAGTAGTTACAGCCGTACAAAAACACATCTATGAACGTAAGCAATTTAATAATTTAATACAGGCTGCAAAAAAAGGTTATTTTAAAACATTAATAGTTTTTAAACTAGACAGATTAGTTCGTAGAAAAGATGATTTGATGCAGGTTATTAACTTTTTAAAAAAATATAAAATAAGATTAATAATAGCTGATATTCCTAATAATATTGATATAAATGACCCCAACTGTCAACTTGAACTTAATCTACAAGTTCTTTCTGCTTTTAATGAAGCACAGACCACAAATGAACGAACCACAAAGGGTAAAAGAGAAAGTAGAGAAAGTGGACGTTATAATCCAGGACGTAATCTCACTATAGGATATATGAAATCAAATACTCCAAAAGAATATGAGATTAATGAATTAGAGAGTATTATAGTTAAATATATATATGATTTAGCTATTGATAATATAGACTATTTAAATGATATCAATTCACTTAAAATTAGTAATACAATTTCTATATTATTAAAAGAAATTCTAGAAAATTTTTCACTTAATAAACTTGAACAACTTAAATTTAAGTTTCCCAATGACTTAAGGCTAATTAATCCAATAATTTCATTTTTAAGAAGTAATTCATTTTCGAATGATTATAAAGCTAACATTGAGAATTGTTTATCTAAACTATCAAAAAACGATATAGAAAGAATATTATCCAATCCAGTATATGCTGGATTACATTACGTATCTACTGACCCTAATGCTAAAAATGCTAAGTTTGCTACTGAGTCAGTTATAAAAACAGATATGTCTCCTATTGGATATGCATTAAACTTAGATGTTTTTGTAGAAACAACTAATATCCCTGGCTTTATTGGCATTGATTCTTTTGAAAAAACTTATTGTTTTCTATTTGACCTTAAAACAAATAAAAAAAATGATACTATACCTTTTTTACTAGATAATAAAATTCGTTGCTCCTGTGGGAAAAAGTTAGTTCAAATAACACCTGGCATACTTCAATGTCCAAATAATTGCTATAAATATTATAAAGAAACTGTTTTAAAAATGGTTTTAAATCAAATAACTAATACACTTCTAACTGAAAATGTCGGAGAATTTGATAAGTTTATTGAAAATATAAATGTTAGTCTAAACTTACATCTTAGAAATGTTGAAAAATTAAGATTAAAAAAGAATAGGTTGGTAGGTTCATTTATTGAAAACCCTACACCTTCAAATGAAGAATTAATTTATTCTATTCAAAAAGATATTGAAAATCTTTCTAATATTACTGCTAGTCATATGGAAGTTCAATCCTTTTTAATTAAAATAAAAAACTTAATTATAAATAAAAATAATAATTTAAAGAATCATAAAAAGGTTGCCGAATTTCTTTGTAACTATATTTTATCTAACGAAAACTATTATGCTCCTATCTTTAAAAAATTTATAAAGGAGGTAAAAATTACAAATGCTAAAAATAGTAGAGCAATTAAATCAATCATTAAATTCAAATTTACCAGTTCTAAAAGTGGGTATTTATCTTCGTGTCTCAACAGGAAAACAAGATGATGGCTATTCTAAGGATATTCAATTATCTTCTGCTAATGACTATATAAAAAAATTTTTTAAAGATAAAGAAATCCACAAAATTATATACGATGATACAATGAGTGCATCTATTCCACCTCGTCAAAATAGATTGATTGATGACTTTCCTTCTGAATATGATTTTGAACTAATGTTATATAGACCAGAGCTTAAAAGACTTCTTAATGATGTAAAACATCATAATATAGATGTTGTATTAGTATATTGCCATGATAGATTGTCTCGTAATTCTTCTGAAGAGCATATCATAGAAAGTACATTATCTCTTTATAATGTTCCTATACATTATACAAGAGCAACTGAACAAAATTCTGAAAATAATGATATTCTTAATACACTCTTTTCATGGCTTTCAGTTCATGAAGCTCTTACTTTGAGTTCTAGAGCATTTACTGGTGGAAAAACAGCTACAGAAAATGGTACTTGGACTGGTGGACCTCCTCCATTTGGTTATCTATTAGAAGATATTCCTCGTAATGAAAGCAAGAAAAGAAGGTCAAGATTAAAAATAAATAAGCCCGAAGCAGATATCGTAGTAGAAATATTTGATTCCTATATCAAAGGAAAACTTCCAGAGCAAATTGCTTTAGAAATTTCAACCACACATACTGGTAAATCAATAACTAATCGTATTTGGTCTGCTAATTCAGTCTTAGATATATTGAAAAATCCAACTTATACAGGTTATCAAACTTATAATAAGCGTGGTGGAAAAAAACATCCCCAAAGACATGATTCATCAGTATTTATTAAAAGCTCTTTTAACGAAAAAATTTGTATTATCCCTAAAGATAAATGGGAAACTGTTGATAAAATTATTAAATCTAGTAAAGATATTTCCACTCACTTTTTATTTAAGGATATAGTTCGATGTAATTGCTGTGGAAGTATTTTAAAAGCAGACAATAATGGTAAAAAGGCTTCATATTATAGATGTGAAAATAAATGTCAAAATCGTAATTCTATAAAAGAAAGCAAACTTCATTCTAAAATATTTAAGTACCTAGAAGATTTATCTAATAAATACTTAAACGAAAATGATAGGATTAATATCCTTTATCACTACTATGTAAGTACATTTGAAGATAGAATTTCTGAAATTAATAAAAAAGTTAATATTATTGAAAAAAATATATCAGAAATAAAAAGTTCAATATTATTACACGACCAACGTATTAATGATATAAAATCAAAAATATCTAATAAAACGTATACTGCTGATATAAAGTTAAAAAAAGAATTTCTTATTACTAGTATTTATGAATCTAAATCTACTTATATTGAATTACTTGAAAAAAACACATCAAATTTATTATACCTTAAAAACTTAGCTGACATTGATATTAAGGATATCAGTGAATTTAAAAGCTTATTAAAATCATTTTTTGAAAATATAACATCTATACTTGATAATTCTGAAAATCTTGATACAAAAGTCTTAAATCGTTCTTTACGACTTTTATTCAAAGATACAATTGATTCAATTAATGTAGATTTAGTTTCATCATCAATAATTAATATTAATTTTAAATAAATTTTGATATTTTTCCCTCCTAACATGAATATATTTTAATATAGCATTTGTATTCTGGGGGGAAACATGGCAAATCAATATCCAAAAGTAAATCTTTTTATCGAAAACACAGATAACTATGATGAAGATATTTTATCGAAATTTCTTACTTTATCTGTTGCTAATCAAATAATAACAACACTTCCTAATGATAAAGAACTATTGAATTATTTTATTGAGGAAGTGAAAAAAGAGTTATAACTGTGGGGGTGATACTCTTGTGAGTAAGGCTGCAATTTATGCTAGAAAATCAAAAGCTACTGAAAAAGGTGCTTCAGTTGAAAACCAAATTAATAAATGTAAATCCCATTTAAATAACCTCGATATAACTGATATTTTAATTTATAAAGATGATGGCTTTTCTGGTAAAGATACTGATAGACCTGCATTTATTCAAATGATGAAAGATGCTAAAAATAAAAAATTTACAACATTAATTTGTTATAAATTTGACCGTGTAAGTAGAAATGTATCAGATTTCTCAAATCTAGTTGATGAACTTACTGAGCTGGGTATTTCATTTATTTCATTAAGTGAGCAATTTGATACCTCTACTCCAATAGGTAAAGCTATGATGAACATTTGTAGCGTATTTAGTCAGCTCGAACGAGAAACTACTTGCTTAAGAGTTACTGATAATATGTATGCATTAGCTGAAAGTGGATATTGGCTAGGAGGTGAATGCCCGACTGGATATAAAAACAAGAGAGTCTTCTATACAGATTCATCAGGAAAACAAAAAAGTTATTCAGTACTTGAACCAATAGCTGAGGAAGTTAAATTAGTTAAATTAATTTTTGAAAAGTATCTATTCTTTGGAAGCTTAAGCAAACTTGAAAAATATATGTTATCAAATAACATTAAGACTAAGAGAAATAAAGATTTTAGCAAAACTTCATTGAGCTCTATCTTAAGAAATCCAGCTTATGTTAAAGCTGATAAAAATGTATTTAAATACTTTAAATCATTAAAAATAAATACTTTTGGCACTCCTGATGACTTGCATGGAGTTCTTATCTATAAAAAACATAAAGGTAAAAAAGGTAAAACTCATGATATATCTGAATGGATATACTCAATCTCATCACACGAAGGAATAATAGCTGCTGAAGATTGGCTTAATGTTCAAAAGATGCTTGATTCAAATAAATCTAGAGCTCCTGCTCTAGGATGTAGTAACACAGCTTTACTATCTGGCTTAGTTACTTGTGCTAAATGCAATAAACCTATGAGAGTTGCTTATGGCACTAAAATTCCTAATTCAAATAATAAGAGATTTTATTATATGTGTACCTTAAAGCATAACTCTGGCAAAACTAGATGTGATTCTAGAAATGTTAATGGAATAGATTTAGATACCATTGTAATAAATAAAATAAAAGAATTATCTACAAATAAGAAAATTCTTTTAAATGAATTACTAGCCCATAGTAAATCTATAGATTCATCTTTTGAAAACTCATATTATGATTCTATCAATAAAGAAATAGAATCAAATAATGTAAGCATAAATAACTTATTAAGTAATATAGCTTTAACAACTGATGAGGATATAGTAAAAATATTTTTAGAGAAAATATCTGCACTTAAAGAAAAAAATAAAGAGCTCAATGCTAAACTTACTGAACTAAATGGTGAAATTGCTTCACATAAAAAACTTTTAAATAATAGCACTAAATTAATTGAGCGTTTAAAAAACATTTCCAAATATATAGACACAGCTACTAATGAAGAAAAGAAAAAACTTATTTCTAGTATTATTGAAAGAGTCTATGTAAATGGAGATACAGGTGCAGTTAATATAAAATTTAAGCAACCTGATAATTAAATCAGATTGCTAATATAAAATACATAGGAGGCTAAAAATGTATACCAATGATAACAATTTAGAAATTTTAGCATCGCAATTTAGTGATAAGAGCATCTGCTCTAAAAACAAACATCCCTGAATTCCACAAATAAGTTCCCTTTAATAAGAAGTCTTTTGCCACTTCAATATTAGGTTTCTCAGTAAATCTTGCTATTTTATACGCCTGTTCAGACGAAACTATCCTTTCACCCATTTCAATATATCCATAAGCAGTTTCAGGTCTAGTTGGAGTTATTCCTATAGTAACTATACCCCTACGTCTATTTGCTATTTCAATTGCTTCCTTAAGTGTATCTAAATATACTTTTTCATTTTCTATATGATGATCTGATGGTAAAACTACCATTACAGCATCATTATCTTTCTTTAGTAGCTTTATTGCAGATAATCCTATACAAGTAGCAGTTTCTTTATTTTGAGGTTCAGTAAATATATTTTCTGAATTAACACCTGATAACTCTTGTCTTATTCTTTCTAAATAATCCTTATTAGTTACCACATAAATATTTTCCTTCTTAATTAAAGGAGTAATTCTTTCTACTGTATTTACTAAAAAGCTTTTATTATTAATAAGCTTTAAAAACTGCTTCGGCTTACTTGATCTTGATAGAGGATATAATCTTGTACCTTTTCCACCTGCTAAAATTAGCCCGTATATCACAAAATTCCACTCCACGTAGTACTATGTTTTATTATATGAGTGATTTTTTACAATTGTGAAATTATAAATAAATTAATAGTATTTTATAAATAAAAAATATTAAATTAATATCTTGTTAAGTCGCTCTATTAGTAACCTACATGTATATTTTCTATTTTTATTTATTTCATAACTTTTTTCAAAAGTTTAAACTTATCATTATATGGTGCAAATCTAACATTAAATTCAGTAAAAGTTCCTCTCACCATTACTGCTCTTTCATGAGTAAAAACATCAAAGCTTGCCTTACCATGATAATTTCCCATTCCACTACTTCCAACTCCACCAAAAGGTATATTAGAATTGGCTACATGAATGATTGTATCGTTAATAGTAACTCCTCCTGATGTTGTTGATCTTAATATATTTTCTATTTTATTTTTACTTTCTGAGAAATAATATAATGCTAATGGCTTTTCTTTATTATTCACATATTCTATTACTTCTTGTATATCGCTAAATTCTTTAACTGGAAGAATTGGACCAAATATTTCGTCTATCATTACATTTGCATCTTCATTAATATCTGTTAATATAGTTGGCTCAAAATACAAATCATTTTTATCTACTTCTCCACCAAAATAAACATTTCCCTCTTCAATATAAGACTTTAATCTATCTATAGTTTGAGTATTTATAATTCTTGGATAATCTATACTTTCTTTAATATTGTCTCCAAACTGTTTATGTATTTCATTTACAATCAATTTTAATAATTTATCTTTTATAGATTTATGCACATATAAATAATCTGGTGCAACACAAGTTTGTCCTGCATTTAAAAATTTTCCCCAAACTATTCTTTTAGCAGAAAGTTCTAGATTTGCATCATTATCTACTATACAAGGACTTTTACCTCCAAGTTCTAATGTTATAGGAGTAAGATACTTTGCCGCCTTCTCCATTACTATTTTTCCTACTCGCACACTACCTGTAAAGAATATATAGTCAAAAGGTAAATTTAATAATTCAGATACTACCTCTTTACCCTCAAGTGCTCCTACTACTTGAATATAGTTATAATCAAAATTTTCGTTTATTAACTCTTGTAACAGTATAGCCACATTTTTACTATATTCTGATGGTTTTTTATTTCAGTATTTCCAGAAGAAATAGCACCTATTAAAGGTGCTATAACTAATTGAAAAGGATAATTAAAAGGTCCAATTATTAATGTTACCCCATATGGTTCTTTATATACATAACTTTTTGAAGGATAATATAATATAGGAGATTTTCTTTTTTCCCTTCTAGCCCATTTTTTCACATTTCTTATATGTGTATTAATTTCTTCATATACTATTCCTAATTCTGTAGCATATGCCTCAAATTTTGATTTACCTAAATCTTTATTTAATGCCTCTAATATTTTATCCTCATTATTTTTAATTATATTTTTTAATTTTTTTAAGTTGTCTATCCTAAATTTAATATTAAGTGTATTTCCTGTGCAAAAATATTCTTTTTGATTATTAAAAACTGATAATATATCTTTCATACATACGCCTCATCTAATATCTATTATTTCCTTTTCTAAATTCTATCATAAATTAAATTACCATCCAATAACTTATGAGGTATAATAAATTCTGATATTCCTGATGCATACGGAGCTATTTCGTATAATCCAAAATAAATTACAAGAGAATTATTTTTAATATAAAAGCTTTGATTTTGCTTTATTCCATTAAATCCATCCTTCCCCATAAAATATCTATCTGGATCCTTTGCTATTTGTCTACCTATTTCTTTATCTATAACTCTTTTAAAATCAAACTCCTTCTTAAACAAGTCCTCTACCATCAATTCTGCACCTGTATATAAATCTACATTATATGCAATTCTAGTTGTTACTCCATGTGCTCCACCTGTAAACTGATAGTAATCTATATAAAAACTTAATATATCGCTGTTATTAGTAATCTTATATCTAGCATATAATTGATATGGCATTAATGGTGCTGGTGCATTTTTAAAATAATCATCTGCAACTTCTTTAACATCATTTATCCATGCTTCTGTCCACTTTATAATCTTATCATTAACATTTTTTTGTTGATTTTCATTAGTTAAATTTTCAAATCTGAGGAATTATAACATTGACATCTAAGTACTCATTTTTACTTTTATAAACTTTATCCACAACATTAGCTTTATCAGTATATTGAATACCCACACACTTTTTCAACATTGCTTGTGGATAACTATTTAAAATTACTAACAACATAAATCCCCCTAAAAAGCCTATAATTAGACGTTTCATGTAATATCCCTCCTACTTTTCTGATAAAATTCTTCTTTTTTATATTATTATCTACATTATTGTTAATAATTATTAACAATAATATCAACAAATTAACAACAACTTATCCACATGTGGTTGTGGATTATGTGTGAAACCTCTATTTTTTGTTAATTCTTTAATTTTTTACATAGTAATTTTATAACTTATTTTTAAGAAATAAATATCAATATTTCATTTTAATATCATTTTTATCCACCTTTATTATTTATTTAATAATTAAATAGGCGTTTTAAACAAATTTTAATTTTTATCAACATTATCAACAGCACTCTTTCAATAACTGTTAATAACTTAATTATCCTTATTAGTATTAACAAAATTAACTTTCTTATAAACCTTTTTTTATTTTTTACAAAAATAAATATTTATAAAAATAACTCCTTGTTAGTAGTTTAATAAAATCACTAACAAGGAGTTCTCATTTTTATTCTTCTTCATCAACTTCTTTAGTTTTACCGGAGGTAGTTATTAATTTATTTATTACTTTTAACTCATCATAAGTTAAATCTCTCCATTTACCCATTTTTAAATCGCCTAAATCAATATTCATTATTCTTATTCTTTTTAACTTAACTACCTGATATCCTAGCGACTCACACATTCTTCTTATTTGTCTATTTAACCCTTGAGTTAAAATAATTCTAAAAGTGCAATTTCCCTCTTTTTTTACATAACATTTTTTTGTAACTTGCCCTAAAATTTTAATTCCATTTCCCATTCTTCTAATAAATTCATCATTAATAGGTTTATTAACTGTTACTATGTACTCTTTTTCATGATTGTTTCCAGCTCTTAAAATTTTATTAACTATATCACCATCATTAGTTAATAAAATTAACCCTTGTGAATCTTTATCCAATCTTCCTATAGGAAATATTCTTTTTTCATGATTAACAAAGTCAACAATATTACCTTTAACCTTATGCTCAGTAGTACAAGTAATTCCAACTGGCTTATTTAAAGCTATATAAACTAATTCCTCTTCTTTAGAAATAAGCTTACCATTTACTTTAACAACTTGACCCTTAGCTACTTTAGTTCCCATAGTAGCCTTTACGCCATCTACCATAACTTTTCCTTGTTCTATTAACTTATCTGCTTCTCTTCTTGAGCAAAAGCCTGACTCACTTATATATTTATTTAATCTTATAGTATCTCCTCTATCACTGTGTACAATTACCTGTTGATTATTTTTTCGTGACTTTTGCTGCATATTTACCTTCCTTTGTTTAATTAATTTTATGTTCGCTACCTACATTATTTAATTTAGCATTAATACCATTATTATAAATATATTTTTCACTTTTTTCTATACTTCCATACTTAATTGGTTTTCCACTAATTGTTATTATTATTCCCGAATCTAAAATCATATTGTTTTTATCTATATACTCTATAAAAGTACTTAAAGCTGTATCCATTTCTTTATCAACAACATCAATTTCCTTTATAATTTCACGACCTTCATTAGTTGTAGCTAATATATCAAAAACCCTACCATAAGTATTAACTTGTATTTTTACTTTTATTAAAGCATTATTCTCAACAACTATAGTTCTTACAATATTTCTATAGGTATATGTTATTCCTAAAGTTAAAGTAGTTATAATTATTAATATTATTGCTATATGAATCTTATAATCGCTTACAGTTTTTTTAGCAACTCCATCTCCTTCTTCACCTTTAATACATTGATTTAATAACCTTATTCTTTTAAATTCACCTAGAGATGTTATTATAATAGCACTTTTTTTATTTCTATATATGATAATACCTTTTAATAAATTGTTTTCCTTAAATTCTATTAATTCTTTTCCAATTTCATCTTTATTATTTTCTACAATTTGTACATATTCTCTAATATATCTATAAGCCGGATTTCCAAATATAATTACATATGCTATTATATATTGTTTATACTTTTCAATATAACTTTTTAACTTATTAGTTTCCTTACTAATTTCATCAACTGGTAATTCTTTACTTTCAATAAACTTATCATATAGCTCTACATTTTCAGTAATAAATAGAGCTATATTTAATATCTCATTTCTAATTTCGTAGCTTATATCATTCTCTATTAAATCTCTTATTAAAACTTTATATTCAATAAGCTCTGAAGTTATCTTATCTATCTCCTTACTTCTTGCCTCAATTATATCATCTCCAAGTAACACTAATGGGCAAGCTGAAGAAAATCTATATTTATCATTTATAAACTCCTGCATATTATTCCCCTAACATAACAAATCTTTAGTTAATATATAAAATATTTTTACAGTTTACTAATTAATCTCTATCATTAGTTATATAAGTAAATCTTTATTTCTTCTCTTAGTTATCACTTACAAAATAGCACTCTTCTTTTCTTTTATTATCCATTATTAATATCTTCAGTCTTTATTAATTTTCCCGTTACAACTACTCTTTGTTTTGCACCTACTGTACAAGTTATTAGAGTTATTTTCTCATAATCTGATTTTTCTAGAACTTCTACATCACTTGGATCAACTATAAAATTATCATCTATTTCATAAGTATATTTTTTATCCCTTGTATTAATAATTACTTCATCTCCAGC
This sequence comes from Clostridium celatum DSM 1785, assembly GCF_000320405.1. GTDB lineage: Bacteria > Bacillota > Clostridia > Clostridiales > Clostridiaceae > Clostridium > Clostridium celatum. The sequence continues at coordinate 64,895 of NZ_KB291615.1, forward strand.
TTTAACTTTGTATAAATTAATAAATGCATCTGTATAATCAGAAACTCTATGTCCTGCAACAGCAAAATTTCCTACTTCTCCCGGCATAGCTGAATCTGGGAAATGCCCTAAAAAGTATTGTAATGTATTATCATCAATTCCTGTAACAATAGCTTGTTTTAATTTTATTCTAGGAATTTCCATAATAGCAATTGGTGAATAACCATTGATATCATCTAAGCTTACTACTTCTTGTGATGCATTTTCTCCTTCTTGTTTTTCTCCAGTAATTTGACCTTCAAATAAATCTATCATCTGCTGTTGTTTTTTATTTGTTTCTATTTTTTTATAAACTACATCCCCTACTATAAACACCCCAACTAGAATTAAAATTACCCCTACAATTCGTCTAAACTTGTCCATAAATTATCACTCCCATTTATTTTTTATTTTAGTATAAAATATCATTTTTTCTACATATATTATATCATAAAGCATTTAAAATAATATATTTATATATTAATTATGTAATATAGAGAGGTGTTTATGAAAGGGCGTAAAGATAATGTTATTTATATCGACTTTACATTCAAAAGAAAAAAAATAAAATCAAAACATTTCTTCTTTTTATACAAACTATATGCATACATCAGAAATATCTTTTCTTTTTATCCTAAAAAAACTAAAGGTAAAAAATCAAACTATGTAAAAAAATATAAATCTTCAAATTATTAATTTTAAATATCCCATTTTTATTATTATTAATATTACTTCTTTATGTTAAAATATATTAAAAAAAATTTTTATGAGGTGATTTTTATGAGAATAGGAATGGGATATGATGTACATAAGTTAGTTGAAAATAGAGACCTTATTTTAGGTGGAGTTAAAATTCCGTACGAACTTGGTCTTTTAGGCCATTCAGATGCTGATGTACTAATTCATGCAATAATGGATAGTTTACTTGGTGCATCAGCTCTTGGAGACATAGGAAAGCATTTTCCTGATACAGATCCAAAATATAAAGGTATCTCTAGTATTGAACTATTAAAAGAAGTTGGAAAGCTATTAAAGGATAATAATTTCACTATTGGTAATATCGATTCTACTATAATAGCACAAAAACCAAAAATGGCTCCACACATTGAAAGTATGAGAAAAAATATAGCTGATGCTCTAAATATATCAGTTAACCAAATTAATGTTAAAGCAACTACAGAAGAAGGTTTAGGTTTTACCGGTGAAGGACTTGGTATATCATCTCAAAGTATTTGCTTATTAAAGTAAAATAGAAAATAAAATACTACCAACAATACTTAAAACTATAAAAAATAATGAGTGAAAAGTTCTATTCATTTACTTCTCACTCATTATTTTTAACTTACCATTTTTATTTTTTTATTTTCAACTTGTTTTGTTTTTCTTTTATTATATACAATTATTGCAATAACTGCAGAAATTCCCATTAAATATGGATAGAAAAGATATTTCATTATTGCAAATGGTGAAAGCGCTGCAAGTCCTGCTGCTGATATAAGCTGTGCACCATATGGTATAATTCCTTGGAACACACAAGAGAACATGTCCATAATTCCTGCTACTCTTTTAGGCTCAAGACCAACTTCATCAGATATATCTTTAGCTATAGGTCCAACAGTAACTATAGCAACAGTATTATTAGCTGTACAAATATCAACTAAACTTACTAATGCTGCTATCCCAAATTCAGCTCCCATTTTACTTTTAAAACCTCTTAATCCCTTATTTATAATAAAATCTATTCCTCCATTAGCTTTTATTATTTCAATAGTACCTGCAATTAAAAGTGAAATTATTATAAGCTCACTCATTCCACCAATTCCATCTGCAATTGCACCGAAAAATCCTAACAAATCAAAACTTCCACTTATGAATCCAATTGCACCTGCTATTATTATTCCACCTTGTAAAACAACAATAACATTTAAACCAGCAAGAGCTCCTATAATAACGGCAATATAAGGAACTATTTTTACCAGACTATAGTCTAAAGCTTCTACAGTAGTAACTTCTGCACCTCTTGTTACTAAAACAAATATTAATGCAGTAATTATAGCTGCTGGTAATACTATTTTAAAGTTCATCTTAAATTTATCCTTCATTTCACAACCTTGAGTTCTTGTAGCCGCTATAGTTGTGTCAGAAATCATAGATAAATTATCTCCAAACATTGCTCCACATACTACAGATGCAACAGCTAATGCTACAACTATTCCTGTTTTTTCTGCAACTCCCACTGCAATTGGTACTAATGCAACTATTGTCCCCATAGATGTTCCAACTGATAATGATATAAAACAAGCTATTATAAATAATCCTGCAATCATTATATTACTTGGAAGTATTGAAAGTCCTAAATTTACTGTTGAATCAACAGCCCCCATTGATTTCGCAACTTGAGCAAAAGCTCCTGCTAATATAAATATTAATACCATTAAAATAATATTAGTATTCCCTGCCCCTTTACAGAAAATTTCTATTTTATCTTCAAATTTAACTTTTCTATTCATAATTAAAGCAACTAAAGCAGCTGCTAAAAAAGGAACTATTACAGATACCGCATAAAAATCTTTAGCAATTATTGCCGACGATACATAAACAACTATAAATACAAGTAACGGTAATAATGCCCATGCATTTCCTTTGTTATTCATTTTCCTTCCTCCTCTTTGTAATTAATTAGAACTATAATTACTAGTTCTAAACTTAAAACATAATAAACATAACAGCCCAACTATTTATTATATAAATAGTTCTTTAAATAAAATAAAGCTCCTGAGAAACTCAGAAGCTTAAATAATCAAAACTACATATATTTTCTCATCTATCAGGATTTAGCACCACAGAAATAGCTATAAGTTATAGTTTTTTAATTAGTAAATAACATTAAAAATTTAAAAACAATTTAATATACAATAATTAAGACTATTAATACTCTTAATTATAAACTACTAACTTCTAACTACTAACCTCTAACTGTTAATAGGTTGCCGGGCTTCATAGGGCCAGTCCCTCCACCGCTCTTGATAAGATATTTTATTTTACAGGTTCAATTTTAACAACTTAATAAATTTATGTCAACTGGAAAGAATTTTTAATAAATTATTTTCCTTATTTTTTATATTTTATCAAACAACTTTTCCTTTAATAATTCAATAAAATACCACTTCAAATAGTATACTTATAAAAAAAGAAGTAACTAAAGTTACTTCTTTTTTGGTGCGCCATCACGGGTTCGAACCGGGGACACCCTGATTAAGAGTCAGGTGCTCTACCAACTGAGCTAATAGCGCTTATATGGAGCGGGTAGTGGGAATCGAACCCACCTTGCTAGCTTGGAAGGCTAGAGTATTACCGATATACGATACCCGCATATTCTTGACATCTATAATTATACTATTATAGATATTATGATGTCAAGAATATAATTTTAACTTATATTACTTCTGTAAGATTCTTTTGCAATATATTTCTAAATTTTTCTCCACATTCCTTATCTGTTGTGGCCTTTATACATATTTCATTCCATGTACTTATATCTTCACTAGTCTTATTTTTAAATTCTTCTTCACTAGTAGTCATATAATTAGATTCTATTACAAAATTACCTAGTTCTTCTGCAGTATCAAATATTTTTAAATATAAAAATTCTCTACTATCACCATACCAAGTTCTATTAAAATCTCTAACAAATCTTTTTAGTTCCTGACTCACTTTATTTTTAGGTAATTCCCAGCAATGTTTTATCATTTTCACATGCTTTCTCATATTTTCAGCCTCTAATTTAGTTATTTTTTTAGAACGTTCACCTTCATTTATTATTTCCTCTACCGGTTTTACTGGAATATAAGAAACTGTTCCTTTCTTGCCATTAATCCAAATATAAAATGCCTCTTGTAAAAATGAATATTGAATATATCCTATTAAAGCATTAACATTTGGAAAATAACTCCATACATTGTTTAATCCATTTCCTTTAGAAAATATTAAAGTATGGATATAAAGGCTCTTATCTGTAGGCGTTTTATCCATCAGCATATGACCTCTAATGGTTTTATTTTTGATAATAAGACTTTCCCAATATTCAAAAGAATTATAATTTTGCCTCACAATTATCACCTTTCTTCATAATTTTTAATATAATATATTATAATTTAATATTACCACTTTATAACATTTATAATCAATATAACTTTTAACAGACAGTTAATTTGAAAATTCAAAAAAATCATTCTATAATATAAGTATAAAATTTAAAGGGGGCAATTATTTGTACACGTGCGAAATATGTGGTAAAGAAGCTGATGTTCATCATATAGTTCACAGAAGCGAGGGCGGTTTTGATATAGATATAAACTATAAGTATTTATGTGCTTTTCATCATCGCGGAAAAGATGGGCCACATCAAAATATTTTTGTTGATTTACAATATAAGATAGAGATGCAAACTAAGTTGTACAATATTCTTCCTAAAAAATATTATTCACCTAAAGAAATATCTCAAATTTTAGGTCTTCACAATGGATCTTTAAAGAGATTACTAAAGAATTTAAAAAGATATAAAGAAGGATACAAGAAAGAAGATATAATATTTACATTAATGGGATGTGTAAAATATAATGTAGATATTTTAGAAGAATTAGCTTTAGATTTATTAATAGAACAACTTTAACAAATATCCACCAAGACTTAATATAATAATCTTTGGTGGTTTTTTTATTTATATAAAAACTTGTTTAAATAAAAATAAAAGACGTTGTATAATTACAACGTCTTTATCATGGAGCGGGTAGTGGGAATCGAACCCACCTTGCTAGCTTGGAAGGCTAGAGTATTACCGATATACGATACCCGCATATATTTTTATCTGAATTTCTCAGACATCTTACATTAACGATTATATAAAACACTTTATAGCTTGTCAATACACTTTTTTATATTTTTTTATATTTTTTTATTCAGCTATTTAAATTTTTATTTATAAAATGGTGCAGATGAAGGGAGTCGAACCCATACGCCAATGGCGCTAGATCCTAAGTCTAGTGCGTCTGCCA
>NZ_KB291615.1:69986-110815 GCF_000320405.1 Clostridium celatum DSM 1785
GTGCGTCTGCCAATTTCGCCACATCTGCATTTACACTTTTATATATATTATAACATTTACATTTTTACACTTCACTACATAATTGTAATTTTATTTAAATTATATTTTATACACCTTCTAAATTGAATCTAATATTAAAACCTAAATTCGGCTTTTTAAAATCATAAGTACATCCCTTTTGTTTGTCTGCAACGATAAATAATTCTTTGTTCCCCACTATCATAAATCTCTCAAAAAATTTCTCCTTATTGCTACGCCAATATCTAAAAATCCAATGATTAGATTTACTTTCAAAAAAATTTAACCAATCATAAACGCTTATTTCTCCATCATACATTTATATCACCATTCCCCTAACCTTTAATTTAATAAATTATATTCTTAAACTTTACTTAATATTCATTATTTATATACATATTTATTTTTTTATTAAAAATATATTTTTAGGTACTGTTTATCTTTGGCTTAATATAATGGTACTGTAAAATAATATATCTATTACCTATTTTATTCAAAATATTAAAATAAAATTTCAAATTAATAAGTTTGTTTTATAGTTTATGTTTATATCTATCAATACTATTAACTAATTAATAACCTAAATTAGGTTTTATAAAAAAGCAGAACCCTTTATTGACATAAATCATATAGATATTTATAATTATTCTTAAGAAAATTTATAAAGATAAATATTAAATTTTTATTTCACTGATAGATTTAAATTATAATTAATATTTACACTTTATTATTTAAAACTATATAAGATTTATAACTTTTTATAGTATAAAAGTTATTTCATATTGTTAACTCTATGAAGAGACGAGTAAATTAAACCTTCATTTCAAGAGAGAAAATACCCTGGCTGTAAGTATTTTTAAATGAAATTAATTGAAGACTACCTCTGAGAGACTCTAATCCAGTCCGTTTCATCACGTTACGATGATTCTTAAGTGGCCTTTTTAGGCAATTAAGGGTGGAACCGCGGGAATGTAATGCTCTCGTCCCTTTTCTATACTATTTTTGTATAAGAAAAGTGACGTAGGGCTTTTTTTATACAATTAATCAGCCCTTGTGCTGTTATTTATTTCTACCAAAAATATAAACAAAATAAACGAAGGGAGATTTTTTTAATGATTAAAATTACTTTAAAAGATGGATCAGTTAGAGAAGTTGAAAATGGTTCATCAGTTTTAGACGCTGCTAAGTCTATAAGTGAAGGTTTAGCTAGAGCTGCTTACTGTGGAAAAATTAATGGAAAGGTTGTTGACTTAAGAACAATCTTAAATGAAGATTGCGAGCTTGAAATCTGTACTTTTGATACTGAAGAAGGAAAAGATGCTGTAAGACACAGTATATCTCATGTACTTGCTGCTGCCGTTAAAAGATTATATCCAAATGCTAAAATTGCTATAGGACCAGCTATTGCTAATGGATTCTACTATGACTTTGATGTAGAAAAAGCCTTCACTGCTGAAGATTTAGATAAAATCGAAGCTGAAATGAAAAAAATAATAAAAGAAAATCCTCAAATTGAAAAATTTGAACTTCCAAGAAGTGAAGCTGTAGAGCTTATGAAAGATGAACCTTATAAGGTTGAATTAATAAATGATTTAGGTGAAGATGAAATAATTTCATTCTATAAGATGGGTGATTTTACAGATCTTTGTGCAGGACCTCATGTACTATCATTAAAGAACATTAAAGCAATTAAACTTCTAAGAACTGCTGGTGCTTACTGGAAAGGCGACGAAAAGAACAAAATGCTTTCTAGAATATATGGAACAGCATTCTTAAAGAAAGCCGATTTAGATGCTTATTTAGAAGCCTTAGAAGAAGCTAAAAAGAGAGATCATAATAAATTAGGTAGAGAACTTGGAATTTTCACTACTGATGAAAAAGTAGGTCAAGGACTTCCTCTATTCATGCCTAAGGGAGCTAAGTTATTCCAAACTCTTCAAAGATGGATTGAAGATGAAGAAGAAAAAAGAGGATATGTTTTAACTAAGACTCCATTTATGTCTAAAAATGACTTATTTGTAGCTTCTGGTCACTGGAGCCACTATAAAGATGGTATGTTTGTATTAGGAGATGAAGAAAAGGACACTGAAGTTATGGCTTTAAGACCAATGACTTGTCCATTCCAATTCACTGTGTATAATGCAGAGCAACACAGCTATAGAGATCTTCCAATAAGATATGCAGAAACTTCTACTCTATTTAGAAAAGAAGCTTCTGGAGAAATGCACGGTCTTACTAGAGTTAGACAATTCACTTTATCAGAAGGTCATATAATCTGTACTCCAGAGCAAGTTGAATCTGAGTTTAGAGAAGTAATTGATTTAATAAACTACGTTATGGAAACTTTAGGAATAGCTGAAGACATCTCTTATAGATTCTCTAAATGGGATCCAAAAGATACTGAAAAGTATATAAATAACCCAGAAGCTTGGGAAGCTACTCAAAATCAAATGAGAACTATACTAGATCACTTAAATATAGATTACGTTGAAGCTGAAGGCGAAGCAGCATTCTATGGACCAAAGCTTGATATTCAATCTAAAAACGTTCATGGAAAAGAAGATACAATAATTACAGTTCAAATCGACTTTGCCTTAGGTGAAAGACTTGGTATGAGCTATATTGATAAAGATGGTGAAAAGAAAATACCATTCGTTATTCATAGATCATCAATTGGATGTTATGAAAGAACAATTGCTACTTTAATAGAAAAATATGCTGGTGCTTTCCCAACTTGGATGTCTCCAGTTCAAGCTAAAGTTCTTCCACTTTCAGATAAATATGCTGAATATGCTGATGAAGTAGTTAGCACTTTAAGAAGAAATGGTGTTAGAGTTGAAGTTGACCACAGAACTGAAAAAATTGGTTATAAGATTAGAGAAGCTAGACTTGAAAGAGTTCCTTATATCCTAGTTGTTGGTGAAAAGGAAGCTGCAAACAATGAAGTTTCTGTAAGAAGTAGAAAGAATGATGATGAAGGTGCAATGGCTTTAGATGCATTTGTAGATAGAATTACTACTGAAATAGCTAATAAAGAAAGATAAGATTAAAGTTAAATAAGATATATCAAATAATTTTTGATATATCTTATTTTTTTAATTAAATTACCCAAATTTTAACATAATTTTCAAAGTAACATAAAAAACTAATATTATGTATATCCTTAATATATAAATATTATTAAAGAATAGAGGATTGATTTAATTTGAGTTTTAATGAAAATAGTTATATACAATTAACAAAAGAAGAAATAGAAAATTGTAGACATGAGTCTGAAAAAAAATGGTACTTGTTTTTAGTATTTATTAATTTATTAATAATATTTTCTGTTATAGTAATTTGTATCATTAACATTCATAATTATAATACTCTACAAAAAACACTAACAGATTCTTTTGCTGATATGTCTTCATATGCTACTATTGTGTTTTCACCTTCATCAATACTTAACAACTTTCCTACTGAGTTACAGTTACTAATAACAGGATTAGTAGTTTTGATTTGTTTTCCATTTGGAGTAAACCTTTATTATGCAAAATATAAATCTAGAGCTATAAAAATTACTGAAAATAATTTTCCTGAAGTTTATTATAAAATACAGGAATACTCATATAAATTAGGACTTAAAAAAGTTCCAGAAGCACTTTTAATTCAACAAAATGGTATTATGAATGCATTTTCTGCTTTTATAATAAATAAACAATATATAGAAATTAATAGTGACTTATTTGAAATAGCTTATAGAGAATATCATGATTTAGATTCCCTTAACTTTATTATTGCTCATGAATTAGCTCACATTAAATATAAACATGCAACTTTTTCCTACAACATATTTATTTTATTTTCAAGTTTAATTCCTATAATAGGACCTACAGCTTCAAGAGCAAGAGAATACAGTTGTGATAGATTAGCTCAAAAAGTTACTGAAACTAGTGGAATTGAAGCTATGTTTTCTTTATTTGCTGGAAAGCACCTATATAAAAAAATTGATGTTTATGATTATATTGAAAATAGTAAAGACATAAAAGGTTTTTTTGTGTGGTGCAATAATTTAGTAAGTACTCACCCTATATTACCTAAAAGAATTAGAGCTTTAGCTAAAGGTGAAGGAAATGGTGAACTTTATTAATTAAAAATTTATTATTTTTTAAACTAAAAAGAAAAAGACAATGTAATCTGCACATTACATTGTCTTTTTCTTTTACACAACGTTATTAAATTCAACAGTGGCTTTATAAATGGCCCAAGATATAACTCTAGGATAGCTATTTCTTACAACAAAGATACTTTAACTAATTTTTAGAATAGTACTCTACAACTAAAACTTCGTTAATTTCTATTGGTACTTCTGCTCTCTCTGGATATCTTTCTAATATTCCAGAAAAGTTACCTTCATTCTTACTTAAGTAAGGTAACACATTTAGTATGTTAGCTTCAAAGTTTTCTTTGAACATTTCATTTTTTTGAGATTTCTCTCTTAGTTTAATTTCATCACCAACAGAAACTTGATATGATGGTATATCAATCTTTTGTCCATTAACTAATATATGTCCATGTACAACCATTTGACGTGCTTGTCTTATTGAGTTTGCAAATCCTAATCTATAAACTAAATTATCTAGTCTGCACTCTAGTAATTTAATTAAAGCATATCCTGTTAAATCTTTAGATTTAGATGCTTTCTTGAAATAGTTAGCAAATTGCTTTTCCATAACTCCATAATACGCTCTTAATCTTTGTTTTTCTAATAATTGAGTACCATAGTCTGAAAGCTTTTTATCACTTCTTGCAGTACCTTTAGTCGCTCTATTCATCGCTTTTGGATGACCACAAACATTTAAGCCAAGTCTTCTACACTGCTTAAATCTTGGTCCCATCATCTTCGCCATAGTATCATCTCCTAAAATTATTTCCGGCAGTACTTAAGCCTTAAATTCAATATAGCATACTTTTTTCTTTTTGTAAATGATAATAATTATCATTATCATTATTTTTTAAATTTTATAGAGAGGCTTAAATCCTCTCTATCTTAATACTTAGATAAATATTAATTTTTTACAACCTTTATAATAAATTTCATCTTTTATAGTTTCAATAAACTTTTGGACATATGCTTCTGATGTGCACTCAATATATAATACAACTTCATCTTTTAAACTTTTATCAATAATCTTTATATTATTGAAAATATCTCTACATCTACTTACAACCTCATCCTTATCAGATGTTCTTATTCTTAAAATAGAATTACAAGTTTTATGTGCATAATTAATCATTTCTGCTTTTTCTTTATTAAAGCTACCTATATCAGAAAATCTACAATTTATAATATCATTTAAATCACTATAAACTGAACTTCCTGTTGGTAACTTTCCAGCCCCTTTTCCTATAAATATTAATTCCCCAATTTCATCCCCATTTAAAATTACTCCATTAACTTCATTATCGATTTTAGCCAATATACTATCTTCATCTACTAAAACTGGTTTTACTGAAGTATATATTTTATTCCTACACTTTACTGCTTCTGCAACTAATTTAATTTTACAATTAAATTTTTTTGCATATTTAAAATCATTGCTATCTATTTCAGTAATTCCATTTATATTGATATCTTCCCATTTAAAACTCTTATCAAAAGCTAAGCTAGACAATATTGCTAACTTTCTAGCTGCATCATATCCTTCAACATCTGCTTCTGGATTAGCTTCTGCAAAACCTAGTTTTTGTGCCTCCTTTAATGCCTCATCATAAGATAACTTTTCAGACCCCATCTTAGTTAAAATAAAATTAGTAGTTCCATTTAAAATTGCCTTTATAGCATTTACCTTATTGCCACAAAGACTTTCAGTTAATGCTTTTATTATAGGAATTCCTCCTGCAACTGCAGCTTCAAATTTTAATGAAACTGAGTTTTCTTTAGCTATATTAAATAACTCTTGACCAAAGGTCGCTATTAAGTCTTTATTAGCTGTAATAACATGTTTTTTTAAAGTTAATGCTCTTTTAACATATTCATAAGCTGGATGAATACCACCCATTACTTCAATTACAATATCACTCTCTTTTGAAAATAACTCTTCTGAATCTGTTGTAATAACCTCATAATGACTACAATTTTTATGTTTTTCTTTATTTCTAACTAATATACTAGTAATGACAACTTCATTATCATTCTTTTCTCTATTTTTATCTATTAGCTCTATTAACCCACTACCAACTACCCCATATCCCATAATAGCTACCTTAGTCATTATTCTTCCTCCTATTAATTCTTATATAGCTTCTAATGCTTCTTTAATATCATTTATTAAATCCTTACTATCTTCTATTCCAACAGAAAGTCTTAGCAAATCTGGTGTAACACCACTAGCTAACAACTCTTGCTCATTTAGTTGACTATGACTTGTAGTTGCTGGATGTAAAAGACAACTTCTTGAGTCTCCTAAAGTTACTGCTAATGCTATTAAATTTAACTTTCTACTAAATTCTTTAGCATTCTCTATTCCACCTTTTATACCAAATGTTAAAATACCACTTGCTCCACCTTTTAGATATTTCTTTGCTAAATCATAAGTTTTACTTCCTTCAAGTAATGGATAATTAACCCATGAAACTTTTTCTTGAGTTGTTAACCACTGTGCAATTTCTAAAGCATTTTTAGAATGTCTTTCCATTCTTAAATGTAAAGTTTCTAATCCTAAATTAGTTAAATAAGCATTAAATGGACTCATGCATGCTCCTAAATCTCTTAATAATGTTACTCTAAGCTTAACTATATATGCTGCTTTTCCAAAACTTTCAACATATTTAATTCCATGATAGCTTGGATCTGGTGTTGTAAAAGCACTAAATTTTTTATTTGTCCAATCGAAATTTCCACCATCAACAACTATTCCTCCAATAGTTTGAGCATGCCCCTCTGAATACTTAGTTGTTGAATGAACAACAATATTTGCTCCATGTTCAAATGGATTGCAAAGATATGGTGTTGCTACTGTATTATCAACTATAAATGGAACTTTAATTTTCTTAGCTACACTGGAAAACTTATTAAAATCTAAAACATTTAAACCTGGATTCCCTATTGTTTCTCCATATATTGCTTTTGTATTTGGTCTAACTTTAGATAAAATTTCTTCTTCAGATGCATCTGGCTCAACAAATGTAACTTCTATGCCCAAATTTTTTAAATGTACTGTAAATAAATTAACTGTTCCGCCATATAAAGAAGTTACAGAAATTAAATGATCCCCAGATTTACAAACATTTAAAACTGCATAAAGAATTGCTGATTGACCTGAAGCTGTTGCAACCGCTCCAACTCCACCTTCTAACTTTGCATACTTTTCTTCCAACGCCCCAACTGTTGGATTAGAAATTCTGCTATATAAATGTCCATCTGCTTTTAAAGCAAATAATGCTTCTAATGTATCTGGATCATCATACTTATAAGTTGCACTTTGATAAATTGGTAAAACCCTAGGTTCACCTGATTTTGGCGAATATCCACCATGAATTCCTACTGTTCCTTTTCCTAAATTATTTGACATAAATAAAGCCCCCTTTTTATTAATTTAAATTTTTATAACAAAAAAGCTATTTCTTATTATCCTTTATAGATAATGAGAAATAGCTCAATAAGCTAATTTATTAATATATACTCTCATTTCTCAGGTAAAAACCTGCAGGATTTAGCACCACATTAATAATTAACAATTTATAGTTAAACTTAATAGATAAAAATCTTCTCTAAATTCTAACTATTAATAGGTTGCTAGGTTTCTCAGGGCCAGTCCCTCCACCATTCTTAATAAAAGTTCTTTTTATTCAATTTATTATCTTTATTATACACTTATGGAATATATTTTCAATACTTTTCTAAATTTTATTTTATATAGATAAATTTATCATTTGTAATTATACAATCTACATTAATATCATGCTCTTCACTTTCAATTTTATTTATAACTTGAAAATCATATGCTAATGCTAATTTTACACTTTTACATTTAATAGCTGAAATATATTTATCATAGTATCCTCCACCATAACCAATCCTATTCCCACTTCTATCAAAAACTACTCCTGGCATTATTATCAAATCAAATTTTTCACCAAATTTATTTTTATCCACATCTATTGGTTCAAGTATACCCCACTTATCCACAATCATCTTATCTAAACTGTGAATTCTTATTGCCTTCATTTCCTTCTTACTTTTATCTGTCTTAGGCACATATATCTTTTTATTATCCATCAAAGCATAATTTATTATTTCTTTAGTGTCAACCTCTGACCCAAAACTTACATAAATAAATATGCTCTCTGAATTTTTGTAAATATCACTATCAATTACTTTTTTTAAAATTAAATTATCATACTTGCTTTTAATTTCCAAGGATAATTCATTCCGTTTATTTATAGCTTCTCTTCTTAAAATATTTTTATCCATAAATTCTATCATATACTCACTTTCTATATTTTAAATTTCACATATATAATCTATAAATAATTACTTTTAATACTGCTTCTATTAACTTATTATCTACCCTTATTTTAGTTTAATATTCTTTAAGTAATATTATATCTCTCAATATTGAAGCTGCTGCATTCATTGTTCCTGAAGCTCCTCCAATTATACTTATATCTCCTAATGTATCTGTTTTATAATAAACTCCCTTATTTTTATAATCAACAGAATATAAAGGATGGCTTTCATCTATTTGCATTGGTTTTATATATGCAATAACCTCATCATTATTCTTTTCTATCTTCCCTATTAATTTTACTTTTTTATTCTTACTTTTCTCTAATTTTAAATCCTCTAATTTAATATCTGTTATTCCTTGTATTTTTAAATCACTAAGCTTAATATCTGTATTCATTAACACATTAGATAATATTATTATTTTACTTGCTGTATCATAGCCTAATACATCAAGACTAGGATTAGATTCTACAATTCCTTCTTCTTGTGCTTCTTTTAAAGCTTTTTCGTACGTTACCTCATCATTAGTCATTTTAGTTAATATATAATTGGTAGTTCCATTTAATATTCCTTCAATAGATTTAATTTCACTTCCTGCAACATCATATATTCCTCCAGAAATAGAAGGTAATGCTCCACCTGTTGTGCATCCTATCTTTAGCTTAACTCCATTATTGTCAGCTATAGCTTTCAATTCCTTATATTTTAATACTATTGGCCCCTTATTTCCTGTAATTACATTTTTCTTATTTTCTAATGCATTTCTTATATAAGTTAATGCAGGTTCTCCATCTACTATATTAGTTGGTGTTAACTCAATTAATGTATCTATATTTGCATTTTTAATCATTGATTCAACTTTTATTTCATTATGCCATAACTTATGTTTACAAACTTCGTTTTTCTTTATAAAACTCATAAGTTCCTCTAAATCTATTCCAGTTTCACTATAAAGCCCACCATTGCTTTTAATTATACACTTCACATTAATTTTTAAATTATATTTATCAAAAATATACTTTTTCTTAGTTATAAAAAGTTCTATTAATGCTTGTCCCACTCTCCCAAATCCTATTAACGCTATATTCATCGTTTTCCCCCCAATTTATAAAATTTTATATTCACCCTTTATATTTTAAAAGCTAATTATTTTATTTAAACTTATTATAATAATTTTATTTTACTGTATAATTATTGTAAATATAGTTAAAATGACAAATTAAATATAAAATTTAATTTGTCATTTTCTATTTTTAATTAAAGCCTTGGTACAAAACTAGCACATTCTGTTCCTGTTTGAGAAGTTGCTGCTCCGCCTTCTATACTTATATCTTCAGCTTCACACATTTTACAGTTATTATATGTACAATTTTCAGCTTCACAGGTAATGTTTAATGAGAATTTTGGTGATTCTATACTATTTGTAAAAGCTCCTGTCTTTTCTTCAAAACTTTCACAACAAGTATTAACTGAACTAACTGCACTTTTTCCACCTACTTGTATTCCATCTTTACAACACATATTACTTGAATTATGAGTACAATTATGAACATTGCATATTAAATTAGTCATATAAAATCCTCCTAAAAATAAATTGTTTAAAAATGAACCTTCTTCAAAAGCCTTTTATAAAAATTATATTTCAAATAATATTATTTAGATTAATATCCATTTTTATTCTTATATATCAACAATTTTAAATAGAATCGCCAATATAATAGCTTTTTTCTCACGTAAAAGCCTAACTTTTTATATAAGTTACTTTATTTTTTACTTATATTAGATTAAAATTATTAGTAATAGTCAAAATATAAGTTAAAGTTATTTTATTTAAGAATTAATTTTATTATTAGCTTTAAGTAATAATAATTTTAAATAAATAAATCAACTTAAATATTAATAAGTAGGAGAGGTACGATATGTCAACTGAAATTAATTCTTCTAATTTTATAAGAAATATAATAGTAGATGATTTAGAAAGTGGAAAACATAAAGAAATAATAACTCGTTTCCCACCAGAACCAAATGGTTATTTACACATTGGTCATGCAAAATCTATTCTTTTAAACTTTGGGTTAGCTGAGGAATTTAAAGGTAAAACTCATCTTAGATTTGATGATACAAATCCAGTAAAGGAAGATACTGAATATGTTGAATCAATAAAAGAAGATGTTAAATGGCTTGGTGGAAACTGGGATGAACTTTATTTTGCATCAGATTATTTTGATGAAATGTATAACAGAGCTGTTCTTTTAATAAAAAAGGGATTAGCTTATGTTTGTGATTTAACTCCAGAAGAAGCTAAAGAATATAGAGGTACTTTAACTGAACCTGGTAAAGAAAGCCCTTATAGAAATAGATCTGTTGAAGAAAACTTAGATTTATTTGAAAGAATGAAAAATGGTGAATTTAAAGATGGAGAAAAAGTCCTAAGAGCTAAGATTGATATGAGCTCTCCTAATATGAATATGAGAGATCCTATTATCTATAGAATTGCTCATGCAACTCACCACAATACTGGAGATAAATGGTGTATATATCCTATGTATGACTTTGCTCATCCATTAGAAGATGCTATAGAACATGTAACTCATTCTATTTGTACTCTAGAATTTGAAGATCATAGACCTTTATATGATTGGGTTGTTAAAGAATGTGAAATGGAATCGCAACCTAGACAAATTGAATTTGCTAGATTAAACATGACTAATACAGTTATGAGTAAAAGAAAGCTTAAACAATTAGTTGACGAAGGGATTGTTGATGGTTGGGATGATCCAAGAATGCCTACTATCTCTGGATTAAGAAGAAGAGGATGTACGCCTGAAGCATTAAAGAACTTCTGTGCTGCTATTGGTGTAGCTAAAGCTAATTCTACTGTAGATTCTCAAATGCTTGATTACTTTGTAAGAGAAGATTTACAAATGAAAGCACCTAATGCCATGGCAGTTCTAAGACCTTTAAAACTAGTTATAACTAACTATCCAGAAGGTCAAACTGAAATGCTTGAAGTTAGTAATAATGCCAAAGATGAATCTTTTGGAAAGAGACTTGTTCCATTCTCAAGAGAATTATATATAGAACAAGAAGACTTTATGGAAGTTCCAATAAAAAAATATTTTAGATTATTCCCTGGTAATGAAGTTAGATTAATGGGCGCTTATTTTGTTACATGTACAGATGTAATTAAAGATGAAGAAGGTAATGTAACTGAAATTCACTGTACTTATGACCCAGAAACTAAGAGTGGTTCAGGCTTTACAGGAAGAAAAGTTAAAGGTACTATTCACTGGGTAGATGCAAATAATTGTGTACCTGCTGAATTTAGATTATACGAACCATTAATCTTAGATGATACTGAAGGAAATGAAGGAAAGCACTTCTTAGAGCAAATAAATCCAAATTCTATGGAAGTATTACAAGGATTTATTGAGCCAACGGCAATAGAAAATGCTAAACCTCAAGATAAATTCCAAATGGTTAGAAACGGATTCTTTAATATTGATACTAAATATACTACTGATGAAAAATTAGTATTTAACAGAATAGTTTCATTAAAATCTTCTTTTAAATTAAAATAAAAATACTTAAAAAGAGCTATGAGTTGATTCATAGCTCTTTTTTATTTATCTCCATCATTAGGTATAGTGAGTGTCATTGAGGTTTCATACACAGTGAATTCTTTAATTAAGGTACATACTGAGTCGCCATTTTATTCTTTTTATATTTTATTTTTTATGGTTCCTCTATCTTCGTGAAATCCATAATCTTCGGTTATGTCATTTAACAAATTAGTATCACAATCAATATCCCAATTGTTTGCTCTAATATTACTCATATTAACGATATATTTATTTACATCTGTAGTTTTTTCTTTTTTATTTATCCCATCGGTTTACCCTCCTATTTATATTTTAAAAAACTATTTTTGCATTGGTGGACACCTCCTGAATCGTATTTATATTACTTTTCCATTGGTTTGCCCTCCTAACTTTGTTTTCATTAATAGTTTGTACTTTAATACTTTCTTTATACTAGTACTTATTTCTAAAATATTTTTATATTTATAAATTTTTATTACCCGTAGTTATAACCATTTGCTAACACCATTGATTATTAGTTGCTGTTTTTTCTTTTTTCTTTCCTTTACAGCATTCTTCTACCTCTGCTTTTACTCCCGCTGGTGATGCCCATTGATTATTATATTCAGATTTTGGTGCTCCACTACTTGCACAACTACAATCTGAATGACAGCTATGACTCTCTACTTTATCACATTGACAAGTATGATTAGATTCAGTATTACATTCGCAATTTGAGTGTTTTTTCATAACTATCTCCTCCTAAAAATTTAAATAAATTTAGTCCTGATACAGCCAAGTCCAATACTTAGTTCTACCACCACTACAATATTAGTTTGTACATTTTTACTACTTAAATACCTTGTATTAATTGTTGTTGATAACATAGTAAAGTTTTTTTTCTATAATATAAAAAGTCTTAAATTTTTAGGCAATTTTCTCATAAAATTAAAGTTTTTAATATAAAAATAAAAGCCCTCAAATAATCGAGCTTTTATTTTTATTCATATTTACTTTTATTGCATTGAATTTTGACTTGGATTTTGATGAGATTTTTTATATGCATCAATATTAGAATCAATTTGTGCACTACTCATTCCATTTTGCATACTACCACTTTGTTGGCTTTGATTATTAACAGAATTAGTCATTGCTGAATTATTTTGACCTTGTTTATTCATTTTAGAATTATTACTCATAAATTTACCTCCATTTCCATTTCGATATTATTTTATGAACTTTACACCATATAATACATGTCAATGATTTCCTTGAATCTAAAATGGAAATACACATTTATAAATTAAGTAATAATTTTAATTCTCTACCCTTAATAAAAAAAAGATAAGCTTTCGCTTATCTTTTTTTATTATATTTCTAAAAACTTATTAAATCTTTCTCTAACTTTTTCTTCACCCATAATTTGCATTATTGTGTAAAGATCTGGAGTGTTTGTTCTATGTGATAATGCACTTCTTACTGCTCCAGCAACATCAGAAATCATTCCTTTGTATGAATCTGGGTTAGCTTTATATTCTTTTCTATTTGCACAATATCCAAGTTCTGCTCCAATTACTTTTAAATCTTCAAACCAATTTTCTTGACTTCCAGCATTAAAGTTAAACTTTTTAGCATATTCTTCAATTACAGCTTTAGCATTTTCTAATGATAAAGTTTTTGGTAATTCTATTTGTTCAGCAGTTTCATTGTAGAATAATTCATCATAGAAATAGAATATTTTATCTTTTACTTCATCCCATTTAGCAAAGTCTTTTCTTGGTTTTGGACCATCTTTATCTATGTTGAATATTTCTTTAGACATTGTTTCATTTGAAATTACTAAGTTATACATTTCTTCATCATACACTTTTGCCCATTCAGTATATTGTTCATATACTTCATTAGCTGACATTCTTGCTATAACATCCTTAGAAACGTCATTTAACTTAACTAAATCAAATAATGCCCCACTCTTACTCATTTTTTCTAGAGCAACATGGAATTCATGATAATCAGCAGTAGGATTTTCTGCTCTCCATTCTTCATAGCTTGAATTTACTATATTTAATAAGTATTCAATAACACATACTACTGGATATCCTACTTCATGATAATAAGAAACTGCAGCTTCTGCATCTTTTCTCTTAGAAAGCTTTCTCTTAGATCCACCTTCTTGCTTCATTATTGTTGGAATATGAGCATAGTTTGGTCTTTCAAATCCTAATACTTCAAATAATTGAACATGTATTGGAAGTGATGATAACCATTCTTCTCCTCTTATTACATCTGTAGTTCTCATTAAATAATCATCAATTGCATGTGCAAAATGATATGTAGGAAGTCCATCTCCTTTTATTAAAACTACATCCTGATTGTTTTCTGGGAAAGATATATCTCCCTTTATTAAATCATGGAATTCTACTCTATTTTCTATATTTCCAGGTGATTTTAATCTTATTATATAAGTTTCACCATTATTTATTCTTTCAATAGCTTCCTCTTCAGTAATATTTCTATACTTAGCATATTCTCCATAATATCCAGGAGTAATCTTATTTGCAATTTGTTCTTCTCTAAGAGCTGCTAATTCTTCTGGAGTACAAAAATCTGGATATGCTAATCCTTTTATTAATAAATCTTTAGCAAAAGTTCTATATATTTCTGCTCTTTCACTTTGTCTGTATGGACCATATTCACCTTTTGAAGTTTCTTGTCCAGTCATACCTTCGCTAAAGTCCATTCCAAACTTATGCATAGTCATAATTGTATCTTCAATAGCACCTTCTACTTCTCTCTTTTGATCTGTATCTTCTATTCTTAAGTAGAATACGCCTTCACTTTGGCTTGCTAATCTTTCATTGATTAATGCAGCAAAAACCCCACCTATATGTTGAAATCCTGTTGGTGATGGTGCACATCTAGTTACTCTAGCACCTTCTTTTAAATTTCTCTTCGGATATTTTTCAATATAATATTCTCTATCATGCTCTACATTAGGGAATATTAATTCAGCTAATTTTTCAAATGCCATATTACTTTCTCCTTTACTTTTATAAAATATAAATAACAATTAAGCAAAGATACCTATATAAATAATTATCTTAATTTCTTAATTGATTTCTTTACAATAATTAATTTCTTAGTAAATAAAAAAGTTTCCATCCCAAATACTCTTAGGACGAAAACTTATATTCCGCGTTACCACCTAAATTGATTAATATAAATTAACCCACTCAAATACTTATTCACTTTTCTTGCTCCAAGGCTTCCTTCAATAGTTTTAAATTTTAGGCTTCCACCATTCCTAAATCGCTTTAAAATAAAATTCTATTTACTGCTCCTCTTCAACGCATTTATTATCTTAGTTATTTCCAAACTACAGATTAATTATACAGTTAGACTTTTCATTTGTAAATATAGCTTTATCTATTAATCTTGTAACAACTATATAATAAAAGTAAAATATATTAAATACTAATAATGATTCTATATTAAAATAATAACCGTATATATTTTTATCTAATAGCAAAATATATTATAAATAATACTGCTAAAACATACATAACTGGATGTACTTTTTTAGCTTTTCCTTTAAACATCATAAGCACTACATAAGATAAGAATCCGCATGCAATTCCTTCACCTATACTATAAGTTAAAGGCATTAATATTATAGTTAAAAATGCTGATATTGAAACTTCACTTTTCTCCCACTCAATTTCTTTAAGTGAACTACACATTAATGACCCAACTATAATAAGTGCTGGTGCAGTTACTGCAGAAGTTATGACTGTAAGTAATGGTGAGAAAAATAATGAAACTAAAAATAACACTCCTACTACAACACTTGAAAAACCTGTTTTTGCTCCTACTGCTACTCCTGATAATGATTCAACATAAGATGTTGTATTAGTAGTTCCAAATATTGAACCTATACAAGTTGCAACAGAGTCTGCAAGTAATGCCTTAGAACCACCTTCTACTGAACCATCTTTTTTAAGTAATCCCACCTTTGAACCAACTGCAACTAATGTTCCTGCTGTATCAAAGAAATCCATAAATAAGAAAGTAAATATAACTAAAACCATTTGTGGATTAAATATATTTCCGATATTTTTTATTGCAACTCCAAAAGTTGGTGCCATTGATGGTGGCATTGATATTACTGAAGTTGGTAAATCAATTAATCCAAATATCATACCTACAATTACTGTTAAAGCCATTCCTAAAAATATTGCAATTTGTGAACCTCTTACCATAAATATTGATATAGCTACTAAACCAAATACTGAAAGTAAAACTGTCGGATTTGTTAAATCTCCAAGTGCTACAAATGTTGATGAATTAGCTACAACAATCCCTGCGTTTTTTAAACCTATAAAAGCTATAAATAAACCTATTCCTGAACTTACTGCAAATTTTAAATTTGTTGGTATTGCTTTAATTACTAACTCTCTTAATCCTGTTGCTGATATTATTAAAAATATAATTCCTGACGCTAATACTCCTGATAATGCTGTTTGCCATGGAATATCCATACCGATGCAAACACTATATGTAAAGAAAGCATTTAATCCTACTCCTGGTGCTAATGCCATTGGGAATTTAGCAAATATCCCCATAATTAATGTACCAACTGCCGCTGCTACTGCAGTTGCAACGAAAACACTATCCTTTGGCATTCCTGCATCAGCTAAAACACTAGGAATTAAAAATAAAGCATATGACATTGTTAAAAATGTAGTTATACCCGCTATTGTTTCTGTTTTTAAACTTGTATTTTTTTCTTGAAAATTAAAATATTTAGATATGAAATCTGTCATTTGTTATCCCTCCATGCATTTTTATGTAATCGTAATATTTATCGCATGCCGAGGATAAAATTTGATATTAAATTTGATATGAATAACACTAATATCGTAGTCAAACCATTTATGGTGATTTGGTAGAAACTGTTGGACCTTATTTCCAACTTTATACGATAAATCCGATTACTTTTTATTTATTATACAAATAATATTAATATAAAACTACAAAATTGTCTATATTTTTTCGATTTATTCCATATTTTTCTCTTAAATTCACTTGTAAATATTCGTGTTTTTATTAATTTCATAAAAAAATAGCCTGAAACTAATCAAGCTATTTTTTATTCTTAAATATATTATATATTGTTAATACTTCTTATACTTATCTAATTTATCTTTCTCTTCTTTCTTTTCTTTTAATCTAGACGATATAGCCCAAATAATTAGTGCTATAGCTCCAATAAATAATATGGTATAAATCACTAAAATAATTATAGGAATAATCATAATATCCACTATTCCTCACCTACTCAATAACTACTGCTGTACCATAGGCTACCATTTCTGCAGCCCCTGCTGCCACAGCTGAAGACATAAGCTTCATTCCTATTATTGCATTTGCTCCTATAGCTTCTGCTTCATCTACCATTCTTCCTATAGCAATTTGTCTTGCTTCAGTTAGCATTTCATTATATCCTGTCATTTCGCCATCAACTAAATTTTTAAAGCTTGCAGTAATATCTTTCCCTATGTTCTTACATCTAACTGTGCTTCCTTTTACTAATCCCTTAATTTCTTTAATCTCTTTTCCTGGTATATTTTCAATAGTTAAAATCAACATAATTCTTTCCCCTTTATCAACTCTTTTAAATTATCTCTTTAAACAAATAATATTACCTTTAAATAAGTTATTTGTTACCTTATAATTTATAATATATTACCTTTTATGACTTTGCAATACTTTTTTAAATATATTGTTAAATATATTTTAAATTGCCAATATTAAACTTTACACTTATATAAGAATATATATCATTGATGCTAAACATATAATTACATATAATATCATTCCTGTATTAACCCAAATAGTTTTAAACTCTGAGCTTTATCTAATATTATTTCTCCTTCTGACAAATATATTTTTTTCCTATTCTTTAGTAATAATACTACACCTATAATTGAAACTATTATTAAAATAATACCCGCTAATCCAACTAATTGTATATTAGATCCATCCCCAACAATCGCTGGCATTATTACACTTCCAACCATATTAACTGCTATATGAAGTATTATTGAGTATTTTATAGTTCCTGTTTTTAATGTCACATATGCAAAAACAAGTCCTAATGCAACTGCATAAAAGAATTGAGAAAAGTTTGCATGAAACAATCCAAATAAAATAGCTGTTGTAATTATAGCTACTTTATCTCCATATATTCTTATTTTATTAAGCATTATACCTCTAAACATTAATTCCTCAATAATAGGCGATAATATTCCAACAAAAATTAAGCTCCATATCCATGTACTATTTCCTACTACCTCAGCTATTGGATTTACTACATCACTACCTTTCAAACTTCCAACAAGCATTATAAGAATTGAAGTTAAAAAATTTATTATATAAACCATAGCATATGACATGAAAAACAGTGATATTATTTTACCTATACTTAAATTTTTAACCTCCTTCTTTTCTCCTTCTGGAAGTTTTTTTACCATTCCATAAAATATAGGAAATCCTATTAAATAAAAACTAATTGCAATTGCTAAATAATTCACCCACGGTTTTTGTAATAATCCTGGATCTATTAAATTTAAAACTGAAAAATACACTACTTGCACTACATTAACCACAATCATACAAACCAAAACTGCAAATCCAATTCTAGTAAATACTTTTTTATCCTCTATTTTTGTCTTCAATTCCATTTTATTTCCCCCTAAATAAATAAAATATGTTCAATACCTATTTACCTAATTCTACCATTAACCAAATATTGTTGTAAACTTCTTACATTTAATAAGATAAAAAACACATCCCTATTAAATATAAAGATGCGTTTCATTACTATTGCTACTTACATATAATATTAGTCTAATTTCTTAGTATCTATCCAAGACATCATTTCTCTTAACTCTTTTCCAACTTTCTCAATTGGATGTTCTGATTCTATTCTTCTCATTGCATTAAATTGTGGTCTACCAACTTGATTTTCCATTAACCAATTTCTAGCAAATGTACCATCTTGAATTTCAGTTAATACTTTTTTCATTTCCTTTTTAGTTTCTTCTGTAACAATTCTACTACCAGTTACATAATCTCCATATTCAGCTGTATCTGAAATAGAATATCTCATTGCAGCCATACCACCTTGATACATTAAATCAACAATAAGCTTCATCTCATGTAAACATTCAAAATCAGCATTTTCTGGGGCATATCCAGCTTCAACTAAAGTTTCAAACCCTGCTTTAATAAGAGCTGTACACCCTCCACAAAGAACTGCTTGTTCCCCAAATAAATCTGTTTCTGTTTCATCCTTAAATGTAGTTTCTAGAACTCCTGCTCTAGCTCCACCAATTCCATTTGAATAAGCTAATGCTAATTCCTTTGCATGTCCAGTATAATCTTGTTGAACAGCTATTAAACAAGGTACTCCAGAACCCTCAGTATATGTTCTTCTTACCATATGTCCAGGTCCCTTTGGTGCAACCATGAACACATCAACATTTGAAGGTGGAACTATTTGTCCATAGTGAATATTAAATCCATGAGCAAATGCTAAAGCATTTCCTTCTTCTAAATATGGAGCAACTTCTTCTCTATATAATTTAGCTTGCTTTTCATCTGGTACAAGCATCATTACAACATCTGCTCCTTTTACTGCATTTGAAACTGTTTCAACTTCTAAACCTGCTTCCTTAACTTTATCCCAAGATTTACTACCTTCATAAAGTCCAACTACTACATTAACTCCACTTTCATAAAGATTTAAAGCATGAGCATGTCCTTGGCTACCATAACCAATTATAGCTACTTTCTTTCCTTTTAATAAATCTAAATTTGTGTCCTTTTCATAAAACATTTTTGCCATTTTCAATACCCCCAATTTACTAATTATATTTATCTAATAAAATTACTACCAATAAATTTTGATAGAAATTTAGATTACATGGTTAACTGCCCATAACATCTTCTTCATTTATTATTTGATGAATTGGTGCACCTGGTGCCACCATAGGAAAAACTTTTTTATCACTATCTATTCTATAATCAATTATTACCGGCTTATTTGTAATTAAAGCACTTGATAATACATTTTCTAGTTCTTCTCTTTTTTCTACTCTAAATCCAACTCCACCAAAAGCTTCTGCAAGCTTTACAAAATCTGTTGCTCTATCAAGAGTAGTTTGTGAATATCTAGCTTCATAAAACAAGCTTTGCCATTGTCTAACCATTCCTAAAGCATTATTATTCATTACAATAACCTTTATTGGAATATTATATTTAACAGCTGTTGCAAACTCATTACAATTCATCCCAAAGCTACCATCGCCAGCAATATTAAATACTGTCTTATCTGGTTGAGCTATTTTAACTCCAATTGCTGCACCAAGTCCAAATCCCATAGTTCCAAGACCTCCTGATGATATTAAAGTCCTTGGATTTTTAAAATTAAAGTACTGTGCAGTCCACATTTGATGCTGTCCAACTTCTGTAGTAATAATAAACTTTCCATCATCTATTTCACTAAGTTTTTCAAATAGAAATCTTGGAGTTAATTCTTCACTTTTTTCATCATTATTTTTGCTTGCAGATAAATTTTTTAAATTTTCTACTGTTTGTAACCACTCTTCATTTTTCTTTTCCTTTATTAATGGTATTAATTTTTGTAATGTGCTTTTAATATCTCCAATTATAAAAGAGTCTACCTTTACATTCTTATTTATTTCTGCAGGATCGACATCAATTTGTACAACTTTTGCATTATTAATAAACTCTTTATCACTTATTACTCTATCACTAAATCTAGCACCCAAAGCAATTATTAAATCACATTTTGTTGCCAAAATATTTGAAGCATTACTTCCATGCATCCCTATCATACCTGTATTTAATCTATGTTCAGATGGTATAGCACCTCTACACATTAAAGTTGTTGCAACAGGTGCATTTATTTTTTCAGCAATATCAATCAATTCTTCTGTTGCGCCTGAATTTATAACACCGCCACCAGCATATATCAATGGTTTTTGTGATGAATTTATATATCTTGCAACCTCATCTAGAACATCTTTTGTGATATGTTTTACTTTTGGAGTTACTTCTATAGGATCTAAATCTTCATAATCTGACTTCTCGATAGTTATATCTTTTGGAATATCTATTAATACAGGTCCCGGTCTTCCTTCTTTTGCAATATAAAATGCTTTTCTAATTATCCCCTGCAATTCATTAACATCTTTAACAATGAAATTGTGCTTTGTTATTGGAATTGTAATCCCTGTTATATCGACTTCTTGAAAACTATCTTTTCCTAACAATGCTTTCGGTACATTTCCTGTAATTGCAACCATTGGAGTTGAATCCATATAAGCAGTAGCTATTCCAGTTACAAGATTAGTTGCTCCAGGTCCTGAAGTTGCTATACAGACTCCAACCTTTCCAGTTGCTCTAGCATATCCATCTGCTGCATGAGCAGCACTTTGTTCATGACATGTTAAATAATGCTTTAATTGATCTTTATATTTATATAGATAATCATAAATATTCAGAACTGATCCCCCTGGATATCCAAATATGGTATCAACGCCTTCACTAATTAAAGTCTTTACTAAAATTTCAGCCCCACTTAATAACATATAAAAATACACCCCCTTAATTTAGTTATAAATTAAAAATTTATAACTATTTATATACTGCTCCTGTGCTTGCTGAACTTACTAATTTTGCATATCTCGCTAAATATCCTTCTTTAACCTTTGGTTCTATAGGTCTAAGTTTCTCTCTTCTCTTATTTAGCTCTTCATTGCTTACAAGTAAATCTAATTTTCCATTTAATATATCAATAGATATTAAATCTCCATCTTCAACAAGCGCAATAGTTCCACCCTCAGCTGCCTCGGGTGATACATGTCCTATTGCAGCTCCTTTTGTTGCTCCACTAAATCTTCCATCGGTGATTAGTGCTACTGATGTATCAAGTCCCATTCCACAAATTGCTGATGTTGGAGATAACATTTCTCTCATACCTGGACCACCCTTTGGTCCTTCATATCTAATTACTACAACATCTCCTTTTACTATTTTCTTTCCTAAAATGGCCTCTATTGCTTCTTCCTCAGAATTAAATACCTTTGCTGGTCCCTCATGCTTTAACATTTCCTTAAGTACTGCTGATCTTTTTACAACAGCTCCATCTACAGCTAAGTTACCTTTTAATATTGCAATCCCACCTGTTTCACTATACGGCTCTTCTATATGTTTTATTACTGAATAATCTAATACCTTTGCATTTTTTATATTTTCTCCAACACACTTTCCTGTTGCAGTAATACAATTTAAATTTATTAAGTGTTTCTTATTTAATTCACTCATTACAGCTCTTATTCCACCAGCTGCATATAAATTTTCTATATGAGTATCCGATGCTGGTGCAAGTTTACAAAGATTAGGAATCTTTGCCGACATTTCATTTATAATATCAAGATTTATAGGTAACTTTGCTTCATTTGCAATTGCCGTCAAATGAAGAACACTATTGGTTGAACATCCAAGTGCCATATCTACTGTTAGTGCATTTTTTATGGCATCTTCAGTAACTATATCCCTTGGTTTTATATCTCTTTCTAATAATTTCATTACAGCCATTCCAGCTTGTTTTGCAAGTCTTATTCTTTCTGAATAAACTGCAGGTATTGTTCCATTACCTGGTAAGGCTAATCCTAAAACTTCAGCTAAACAATTCATTGAATTGGCTGTAAACATACCTGAACATGAACCACATGTAGGGCAAGCTTTTTCTTCTAACTCTGCTAAATCTGCTTCAAGCATCAATCCGCTTTCAACAGCTCCTACCGCTTCAAATACAGTTGATAAAGAAACATCATCTCCATTAAATTTTCCTGCAAGCATTGGTCCACCGCTTACAATCACTGATGGTATATTTAATCTCAATGAAGCCATTATCATTCCCGGAACAATCTTATCACAATTTGGTATAAATACTAATGCATCAAATCCATGTGCCTTTACCATACACTCAATAGAATCTGCAATAAGCTCTCTAGTTGCTAAAGAGTATTTCATTCCCTCATGTCCCATTGCTATACCATCACAAACTCCTATAGTAGGAAATACTAATGGTGTTCCTCCTGATAACAATATTCCTTTCTTTACAGCCTCAACTATCTTATCTAAATTTATATGACCTGGGATAATATCATTTTGAGATGTAACAACACCTATTAAAGGTTTATTTATCTCATCATCAGTTAATCCTATAGCTTTAAAAAGAGACCTATGTGGTGCTCTAGAAACTCCCTTTTTTACAATATCACTTCTCACTTAAAATCCCCCCATTAATTCAGTTAATAATTAGTTATTTTGTTCTAATAGTTATGAATTAAAGTTGATTTATATTAACTTTATAGGAGCCTATTTTTTATAAACCCAGTAAAAATCTCATCATAAATTCATAACTTCTACCTAATTTAAATTCTTTCTACCACAAGTTGTCCCATTTCTTTTGTGCCAACAAGTTTAGTTCCATAACTATAAATATCACCGGTTCTATATCCTGCTTCTAAAACTTCTAATACAGCATCTTCAATTAATTTTGCTTCTTTTTCTAAATTAAAACTATATCTAAGCATCATTGCTGATGAAAGAATTGTTGCTAATGGATTCGCAACACCCTTTCCTGCAATGTCAGGAGCTGATCCATGAATAGGTTCATACATTCCAAGTGTTCCTTCACCTAATGAAGCAGATGGCAGCATTCCTATAGATCCTGTTATCATAGATGCTTCATCTGATAATATATCTCCAAACATATTTGAAGTTACTATAACATCAAATTGTTTTGGATCTCTAACTAATTGCATTGATGCATTATCTATATATAAATGATTTACTTCAACTTCTGGATAATCCTTTGCCATTTTATCCACTATACTTCTCCATAACCTAGAACTCTCTAATATATTAGCCTTATCAACACTAGTTAACTTTTTCTTTCTCTTCATAGCTGTATCAAAGCCTATTCTTACTATTCTCTCTATTTCATGAACATTATATCTTTCAGTATCATATGCCGATTCTATCCCATCTATTACTTTTCTTCCTCTTTCACCAAAATAAATACCCCCAGTAAGTTCTCTTACTACACAAATATCTATTCCATCATCTATTATGTTGTCCTTTAATGGTGATGCTTCTTTTAATGGTTTATATAAGAATGCTGGTCTTAAATTACAATAAAGATTCAACCCTCCCCTTAAACCTAATAAAGCTTGCTCTGGTCTTACTTTAGAATCAGGATTATCCCACTTTGGCCCTCCGACTGCCCCTAATAATACAGCATCACTCTTTTTACACGCTTCTAAAGTCTTATCTGGAAGTGGTACACCAAGTTCATCTATTGCACATCCTCCAGCTGGTAAAAACTCAAATTCAAAATTATGTTTATATTTACTACCTATTTTATTTAATACATTTATTGTTTCATCTATAACTTCAGGTCCAATTCCATCTCCAGGAATAACTGGAACTTTAAAATTCATTTTAAATCCCCCTTAACCTAGTTAAAACTCTATAACTTATTGCTTTATTTATTTTTTTAATTAAGAAATTTTAAAAAATTTAAAGATAAACTTCTAATTTCTAGCTGCCTTAATATATCCAACAAGTCCATTACTTTTTATTATTTTTTGCATAAATTCTGGGAAAGCTTCACTCTGATATTTTTCATTTTTAGTTAAATTTTTAATAACTCCATTATCAAAATTAACCTCAAGCTCATCTCCAGCTTCTATATTTTTAACAGCTTCATCACATTCTAATATTGGTAATCCAATATTTATAGCATTTCTATAAAATATCCTTGCAAAAGTTGAAGCTATAACACAACTAACTCCACTCTCTTTTATTGCTATTGGTGCATGTTCTCTAGACGACCCACATCCAAAGTTTTTATTCGCAACTATTATATCTCCTACTTTTACTTTCTTTGAAAACTCCAAGTCTATATCTTCCATACAATGACTTGCAAGTTCCTTTGGATCTGATGTATTTAAGTATCTTGCTGGTATAATTACATCTGTGTCTACATTATCCCCATATTTAAAAACCTTTCCGATTGCTTTCATATTTATTTACCCCCTTAAAGTTCCTCTGGATTTGTTATTTTTCCTGTTATTGCTGAAGCTGCAGCTACTGCTGGACTAGCTAAATATACTTCCGATTCAACATGCCCCATTCTTCCAACAAAATTTCTATTTGTTGTTGAAATAGCTCTTTCCCCTTTAGCTAATATACCCATATGGCCACCTAAACATGGTCCACAAGTTGGAGTTGAAACTACTGCTCCTGCTTCCACTAAATCTTTAATTATACCTTCTTCTAATGCTTGTAAATAAATTTTTTGAGTACCTGGGAATACTATACACCTAACTCTTTTATTAACTTTTTTCCCTTTTAATAAATCTCTAGCAACTCTTAAATCTGAAATTCTACCATTTGTACATGATCCTATTACTGCTTGATCTATTTCTATATCTCCAACTTCATCAATAGTTCTCGTATTATCAGGTAAATGTGGAAAAGCAACTGTTGGTCTTAAAGCACTTAAATCTATTTCATATACTTCATCGTACTCTGCATCTTCATCAGCTTCATATACCTTCCACTCTTTCTTTCCATGTTCTTTTAAATATTCAATTGTTTTTTCATCTACTGGAAATATTCCATTCTTTCCACCAGCTTCAATAGCCATATTTGCCATTGTAAATCTATCGTCCATTGATAAATATTTTAATCCATCCCCAATAAATTCCATTGATTTATATAAAGCCCCATCTACTCCAATCATTCCAATTATATGAAGTACTACATCTTTACCACTTACCCATTTTGATGGTTTTCCTTTTAATATAAATTTTAATGCTGAAGGAACTTTAAACCAACACTTACCTGTAGCCATTCCAGCTGCCATATCTGTTGAACCAATTCCTGTAGAAAAAGCTCCTAATGCTCCATAAGTGCAAGTGTGTGAATCTGCCCCTATTACAACATCCCCTGCAACTACTAGTCCCTTTTCAGGTAATAGACAATGTTCAATTCCCATTTCTCCTATTTCAAAGAAATTAACTATTCCTTTATCTCTTGAAAATTCTCTTATAAATTTACATTGTTCTGCTGCCTTTATATCTTTATTTGGAGTAAAGTGATCTGGTACTATCGCAATCTTTTCTTTATCAAAAACATTTTTAACTCCAAACTTTTCAAATTCCTTTACTGCAACCGGTGAAGTAATATCATTACCTAATACTAAGTCTAAGTTTGCTTCAATTAATTGTCCTGCTTTTACTTTTTCTAATCCTGCATGAGCAGCTAATATTTTTTGAGTCATTGTCATTCCCATTGTTTTTTCCCCCTTTAAAAATATGCTTTTGCTTTTCTTTCAATATCTTTAATAAGCTTGTATTCTATTGAATCAACTAATGCAATCCAACTTGCTTGAATTACATCTTTAGATACCCCAACTGTACTCCAGCTTTCATTGCCATCAGTACTTTCAATTAATACTCTAACTTTTGCTCCTGTTGTACTTTCTGAATCTAGAACTCTAACCTTATAATCAACTAATCTTACACATCTTAGTTCTGGGTAAAATACCTCAAGAGCCTTTCTAAGTGCTTTATCTAAAGCATTTACCGGACCATCTCCTTCTGCCGCTGTCATTTCTGTCTTTCCATCAACTGTTATATTAATTAAAGCAGTGGAACTAAATTCACTATTATTCCAAGGGTTTTCCCCTATAGTCTTAAAATGATTTAATTTAAAAAATGGTTTATATTTTCCTATTGTTTTTCTAATTAATAATTCAATAGTTCCCTCTGCTCCTTCAAATTGATACCCATCATACTCTAATTCTTTCAATTTTTTAGTTACATTTTTTACTTCTTCCCCATCCTTTTTTACACTAGGAAATATTTTGTGTATTTCTTGTAATATAGTGCTTTTACCACTAACTTCAGATACTAAAAACCTTCTTTTATTTCCTATAAGCTCTGGATCTATATGCTCATAAGATTTTGGCATCTTACAAATTGCATCTATATGCATACCACCTTTATGTGCAAATGCAGACTTTCCAATATACGGAGTGGTATCATCTAGCTGTATATTGGATATTTCTGAAATATATCTAGCTTTTGATGTTAAGTCGTTAATATGATTATTAACTACAAGGTTATAGTTCATTTTTAATGATAATGTTGGTATTATAGTACTTAAATTAGCATTACCACAACGTTCTCCAACCCCTATAAAAGTTCCTTGTATATGGCTAGCTCCAGCTTCTACAGCTATAATAGAATTAGCAACTGCCATTCCCATATCATTATGACAATGTACTCCTATGTTTATTCCTAATACCTTTATTACTTCCTCTAATACATTTTTAATTTCAGTGGGTAATGTACCACCATTGGTATCACATAAAACTAATACATTGGCACCTGCTTCTTTTGCTACTTTTAAAGTAGAAAGTGCATATTCCTTATCTTCCTTAAATCCATCAAAAAAGTGTTCTGCATCAAATATAATTTCTTTATTTTTAGATTTTAGATATTCAATTGTATCTTTTATCATATTTAAATTTTCTTCAAGTGTCGTTTTTAATATTTCTCTTACTTGAAAGGACCATGACTTTCCAAAAATAGATACTACATTTGTATCTGCATTTATTAGACTTTGTATATTTTCATCATTTAATATGTTTATTTCCGGTTTTCTTGTTGCCCCAAAAGCTACTAATTTTGAATTAGTTAAATTAATATTTTTTATTATTTTAAAAAATTCCATATCCTTAGGATTTGAACATGGGTTGCCAGCTTCAATATAATCAATTCCTATTTCATCTAAAGCCTTAACTATTTTTACTTTGTCTTCTAACGAAAAAGATATTCCCTGACCCTGTGCACCATCCCTCAAAGTAGAATCAAATATTTCAATTCTCCTATTCATTTAAAAGCCCCCTGATGATTTAATTAAATATTTCGCAGTAATTTGTTATGTCATTAGAGCCCCTTTCTAATGCACATATTCCCGTTCTTACTAATTCCTTTATTTCATATTCTTCCATAAGCTTTATTAAAGCATTTATTTTACTATCATCCCCTGTTAATTCTATCGTTAAAGTATCTGTTGAAATATCAATTACTTTACTTCTAAATATTCTTACAACTTCATTTATAGCTGCTCTTTCTTCTGCATTCGCTTTCACTTTAATTAAAACTAACTCCCTATAAACTGAATTATCTGATTTAAGCTCTAAAACTCTAAGAACATCTTCAAGCTTATTTAACTGTTTTATAAATTGCTCTAAAATATCCTCATTTCCATTTAAGCTAATAGTCATCCTTGATATTTCTGGATTTTCTGTTCTTCCAACAGTTAAACTGTCAATATTAAACCCTCTTCGTGAAAATAAACCTGAAACTCTTGTTAAAACACCTGAAGAATTTCTAACTAAAACTGATAACACATGTCTATCCATTCTCCCACCCCTTTAAACATAAATTTCCTATTATTCAATAAAAAGTAATTAAATTTGATAAAAAAAATCCCACCCTTAATGATAAAATCATAACGGTGGGACAAACTTCCTCATCATTAATATCACTAGGTTCTATCAAACCCTCGCATTTAACGGTGCTTACCGGTAATCACCTACTAACTTTTTTAGCTTTCAGAATACAACTCAAGAGTGATTTTTATTTAGCTAAAGTATCCAATCTCAGCATCTTGGACTCTCTGTACCTTTTTATACTAAATAACAGTCTCTATCAACGTTTTTATTTTTAAAATGACTTCCACTATATTGTTATTGTTAATATATTACTCTTATTTTTAATACACTGTCAATGCTTTATTGAAATTTTTAACATTTTAGTATTTTATTTTTATTTTACTCTTTCATTTTTGTTATTAAGGTAATTTTCATGGTATTTTTTTACTATTTTTTCATTTTATATATTTATTCTAATATATAATAAAAATTCCTCATTTTTATTTTAATATAAAAAACTATTTAAAAATGATAAAAGAGTTATAAACATAATTCTTTTAAAATTATATTTATAACTCTTTATTATTATATCTTACTTAGTATTAAATTTACTAAACTATGTGCCATTTCATTTATTTCTTCTTGATTTTCTCCTTCAAGCATAACTCTTACTAAAGGTTCTGTTCCTGATGGTCTTATTAATACTCTTCCTGCTCCTTCTAACTTAGCTTCAACCTTTTTAATAGCCTCAACTATTTCTGCATCTTCTAAATAAATATTCTTTTTATCATTTGGAACAGTTGCATTAACTAATACTTGTGGTAATTCCTTCATTACTGAAGCAAGTTCACTAAAAGTCTTTCCACTTTCTTTAAGTATTGATGCTACTTGAAGTGCTGTAACAAGCCCATCTCCTGTAGTATTATGTTCTAAGAATATTATATGACCTGACTGCTCTCCGCCTAATATATATCCATCCTTAAGCATTTCTTCAAGTACATATCTATCTCCAACCTTAGTTTTAATTAAGTTAATTTGTTCTTTCTTAGCTGCAATATCTAACCCTAAGTTACTCATTACTGTAACAACTAAAGTATCATCCTTTAACTTTCCAGCATCTTTTAAAGCTTTTGCACATATTGTTAATAAGAAATCACCATTAATCATATTTCCTTTTTCATCAACAGCTAAACATCTATCTGCATCACCATCAAATGCAAATCCAATATCACAATTTTTTCTAACAACGTAATCCATTAGTTCTTCCATATGAGTTGAACCACAATTTTCATTTATATTATTTCCATCTGGATTATCGCTAATTACATACACTCTAGCCCCTAAACTTCTAAACGCTTTAACAGCAGCTTTATATGCTGCACCGTTAGCACAATCTAACGCAATCTTTAACCCTTTAAGGTCTGTTTTTATTGTACTTACTGCATAATCTATATATTGCTTTAATGCTGTTTCTTCTGTGTATGATCTTCCTACATTTCCTCCTACCGGACTTGGAACTCCTTCAAATCCACTTTCTATTACTCTTTGTATCTCATCTTCTAAGCTATCAGATAACTTATATCCTTTTCCATCAAAGAACTTAATTCCATTATATTCAACTGGATTATGAGATGCTGATATCATTACCCCTGCATCTGCATTATATTCTCTTGTTAAATGAGCAACTGCTGGCGTTGGTACAACTCCTAATATTACTGCCTCTGCCCCAACTGAAAGTATACCTGCAACTAAAGCTGCTTCTAACATATCACCAGATATTCTAGTATCTTTAGCTACTAATATCTTTGGTTTATGCGTTCCTTCTGTTAATACAAAAGCTCCTGCTCTTCCTAAACTATAAGCTAATTCAGCACTTAACTCTGTATTAGCTATACCTCTAACACCATCTGTTCCAAACATTCTACTCATATATTTTTATACCTCACTTATTAAATTTATTAAATGGATAGTTTATTTACTATTTAATTTTACTTTAAATATATACTATATAATTAAAATATATCACCATCTAACCTAGTATATCTATTGCTTTGACTTATATAGTATATAACTTATACCGAAATTTTACAACATTCTATAAATGATATAAAATTCCTACAATTTTAGTTATTTTTAGGATACATTCTCTCTAGTACTATATTGTATCCACCTTCACCATAATTAAGGCACTTATTTACCCTACTAATAGTTGCTGTACTAGCTCCTGTAGTTTCTGCTATCTCTGTATATACCTTTTTATCTTTTAACATTTTTGCAACTTGTATTCTTTGTGAAATAGCTTTTAACTCATTAATTGTTGCAATATCCTCAAAAAATTTATAACATTCATCAATATTTTGCAATTTTAAAACTGCTTCAAATAGTACATCTAAATCTTCTTTAAAGTCTAAATTTTCAAGACTCATTGTATCACTCCTAAATTTTATATATCATAATTTTAACACTTTATCATATTAAATTTAATAACTTTTTATATTTAGTATTATGTATTTTTAGTATTTGATAATATACTTTATATAATAAAGCCAAGAGGTTATATCAATTAAATTTGATATAACCTCTTGTTCATTATTATAAAACCTATTTTTAATAAACCTTTGCTTTTTCCTCTCCATTAAGAACTCTAATAGCTCCTTGAGCTAATGCTAAAAGTTCATCTTCTCCAGGATAAACTACTATTTTACTAATCCATTCAGTTCTTTCTTTTATATTCTCTACAACTACAGGTGAATATGCAATTCCTCCTGTTAATATTATTGCATCAACTTTTCCTTTTAAAACAGTTGCCATTTCACCAATTGCTTTAGAAACTTGATAAATAAATGCATCATAAATTAATGAAGCATATTCATCACCCTCTTCTTTAGCCTTTAACACATCTCTAGCATCATTAGTTTTCAGATATGCAACATATCCACCTTTACCAACTATTTTGCTATAAATTTCTGATTCAGTATATTGTCCACTACAGCACATTTTAACTAAGTCACCTGCTGGAACTGTCCCTGCTCTTTCTGGCGAAAATGCTCCTTCTCCATCTAAAGCATTATTTACATCAATAACTTTCCCAAGTTTATGAGCTCCTACTGAAACTCCACCTCCCATATGAACAACTATAAGATTTAAGTTTTCATATCCTTTTCCACTTTCTTTTCCATATCTCTTAGCTACTGCTTTTTGATTTAAAGCGTGAAATTTACTCTTTCTTGGCAATTCTGGCACTCCAGAAATTCTTGCAATCTCTTCTAACTCATCAACAACAACAGGGTCAACAATAAATGCTTTTGAATTAGCCTCTTTTGCAATTTCATTGGCTAAAATTCCACCTAAATTAGAAGCATGTTGTCCTTGAATTCCTACTTTTAAGTCATTTATTAATTCATTATTAATTTCATAAGTACCACCAGCCATTGGTTTTAGCATTCCACCTCTACCTACAACTGCATCTAATGTATCAATTTTAAAATTATTTTCCTTTAATATTTTCATTATTACTTCTTTTCTAAAATCTTTTTGATCAAATATAGTATCATATTTTGAAATTTCTTCTGTTGAATGTCTTAATGTTTCAACAAAAAGTTCTTTTTCATCTTCATAAACTCCAATTTTAGTTGATGTAGAACCTGGATTAACTATTAATAATTTATATCCCATCTTTCAATACCTCCAAATATATTACTTCTTAGCTTCTGCAACTACTGCTGCTAATGCTATTGAATTTACCTTTGTTTCAAAACTATCTGCCCTTGAAGTTAATATAACTGGAGCTGAAGTTCCTACTAATATACCACCATTTTTAGTTTTTGAAGTATATGTTAAAGTTTTATACATTACATTTGCTACATCGATATTTGGAAGTAATAATATATCTGCCTTACCTGCAACTGGTCCTGTTATTCCTTTATGATGTGCTGCTTCTTCACTTAATGCATTATCTAATGCTAATGGACCATCAACTATACATCCTTTAATTTGTCCTCTATCACTCATTTTAGATAAAAGTGCTGCATCTACTGTTGCTGGCATATCTGGATTAACTACTTCTACTGCACAAACCGGAGCAACCTTTGGCATATCAATTCCACACGCCTTAGCAACCATTACTGAATTATTTATAATTTGAGTTTTAGCTTTTAAATCTGGATAAGTAGTAAAAGCTGCGTCAGTTAATAAAATTAATCTATCTATTCCTTCAATTTCAAATACAGCTACATGTGACATAAGTTTACCAGTTCTAAGACCAACTTCCTTATTTAATACACTTCTTAAAAACGTTGCTGTATCTACTAATCCCTTCATAACCATATCAGCGGAACCACTTGAAACTAACTGTACAGCTAATAAAGCAGCTTTATTTACATCCTCTTCATGAAGTATTTCAAAATCATTTAAGTCCATGTCTATACCATGTGCTATTGCTTTTATTTTCTCAGTATCCCCTACTAATATTGCATCTGCAATTCCTCTCTCCTTTGCAGCTTTAACTGCTTCTAAAACAGGCTCATCTTGAGCTACTGCTACTGCCACCTTCTTTGTTGTTGTAACCTTTAATTTAGAAAGTAAATCGTCAAAATTCTTACTCATAATACACCTCTCCTATAATACCCTTAATAAATATCATATATTTAAATATTTTGAATTTATTTTTATATAGTGAAATATTTACCTAAGCTAATTTTACCAAAGTTTTTTATAAAAACCTAAATTTTCAGAAAACTTCACGTTAATTTTTTAACTATTTCTATAAAAAATAAGATACCAAAAAATTAAGTATTAATTTTTTAGTATCTTATTTATATTTTTATCTATACATAATAAATTTTTATATTTTATAAAGGTTTATATTTAGAAATTATTCTTTCTGCAACCT
Organism: Clostridium celatum DSM 1785; assembly: GCF_000320405.1. Lineage (GTDB taxonomy): Bacteria > Bacillota > Clostridia > Clostridiales > Clostridiaceae > Clostridium > Clostridium celatum. Next base: position 103,580 of record NZ_KB291615.1, read on the forward strand.
TAATCCCATCAACAGCAGCTGATACAATACCACCTGCAAATCCTGCACCTTCTCCACATGGATATAATCCACTTATAGAAATACTTTCTAAATTTTCATTTCTTGTTATTTTAACTGGTGCTGAAGTTCTAGTTTTTATTCCTGGTAAAACAGCATCTTGTCTTCCATATCCTTTAATCTTTCTATCAAAATTTTTTATACTGTCCTTTATTCCATCAACAACAAATTTAGGTAAACATTCTCTCATATCAGCAAATTCATATCCTGGCTTATAACTTGGAGTAACTGCACCTAATTTACTTGATTTCCTATCATTCATAAAATCACCTAATAACTGAACTGGAGCTTTATACTCTCCTCCACCTACCTTATAAGCTAATGCTTCATAATGTCTTTGGAATTCCATCCCTTTTAATACTGAATTTCCTTCAAAATCATATGGACCCACAGTTACAACTAAAGCAGAATTTGAATTCTCTAAATCTCTAGCATGATAACTCATTCCATTGGAAACTAATCTTTTTTCTTCAGAAGCTGCTGCAACGACAACTCCTCCTGGACACATACAGAATGAATATACCCCTCTATTTAATGCTCTGCTTTGATAAGTTAAATTATAACTAGCAGCATGTAGCCTTGGATGATTAGCCATCTTTCCATATTGCCCTACATTTATCATCTCTTGTGGATGTTCAATTCTAACTCCAATAGCAAAAGCCTTCGGCTCCATAAACACGCCAATATCACTTAACATCTCATATGTATCCCTTGACCTATGTCCTCGCTAAAACAAGTGCATCACATGGTATTTCATCACCATTTACTATAATACTTTTTATTTTACCATCACTACTTTTTATGTACTCAAGCTTAGAAGAAAATTTTACTTCTCCACCTAAAGCAATTATTTTATTTCTTATATTTTTAACAACATCTTTTAATATGTCTGTTCCAACATGTGGTTTTGCTTCATATGTAATTTCACTTGGTGCACCAGCATTAACAAGCTCTGCTAATACATAATCACATTTTCTATCTTTGATTCTAGTAGTTAATTTTCCATCAGAGAAAGATCCTGCTCCCCCTTCTCCAAATTGTACATTAGATTCTAAGTTTAACTCTCCAGTTTTCCAAAACTTATCCACAGTCTCTGTTCTTTTATCAACATCTTCTCCTCGTTCTATCACCAACGGTTTATAACCTTTTTGTGCAAGCATTAATGCTGAAAATAATCCTGCTGGTCCAAGTCCTACTACTACTGGTCTACTATTTAAGATTTCATTTCCTGGCTCAACATCAGGATCATATTTTGATACATCTATTCTTACATCATTATCATGTATTCTATTTACTAGTTTTTCTTCATCCTTATGTTCAAGTTCTATTGCATAAGTTAATTTAATATTATCTTTATTTCTAGCATCCAAACTTTCTCTAACAATTTTAAAATCTTTAATTTCATCAACTGATATTCTTAATTTTTTACTGATTTTCTTTTTTATTAATTTTTTATCAGCATCTAAACCTAAGTTTATATTATTAATTCTTATAGTCATATAATCACCCTTATAAATTTCTTACTTATATTTCATTATTGTATCATATCTTATTACATAATAAATATTATTTTAATATTCCAATACTTAGTATTAATATATTAAAGGTTATTTAACCATAACATATTTTTATAAACTAATAATTAAAATAAAAAAACAAATGGCAAACTATTTTAAACCTAATAATTTGCCATTTGCTTTTATTGTGTTTGTTCTTCATCCTCACTTACTTCTGGTATAGTTTCCTTAGTAATATTGAACTCAATCTTACTTACATCACTTATATAAACACCTTCTATAGGATTTACTAAAGTTACTACCGGATCCACAGTAAAAGTACCTTCCTCTGTGTAGTTTCCTAAATCTAAAGTAGCAGTAAAACTTGCCTCTGTTAAATCATTTAATTGTTCATCATATCCCGATACTTTAAACGTAATTTTATCTGCAGTTGGCGTAACAATAAATCCTGTTTGTTGATTTATTATAGAATATCCTATAGTAAATTCCTTAGTTTGAGATTTTTCTATAACTATATTAACAGCAACTGAATATTCGCCACTATCAATTAAAATATCATCTGGAACTCCCAAAGCTAAATTTAACGTGGTACTATCAGTAATTTGTGATAAATCTAATACTTCTGTTCCTATTTCATTTATATTATCTAAGGCACTTTGTGGCCCTGCTATTCCGATTTCTTTAACTGTTGGTTCAATTGAAATTAATCTTAAACCATCTGGTAACTGCCCAGTAGTATTTACTTTTACAGGTACATTTTTGCCTTCATTAACTAATATTTTGGCTTCTACCCATTGCTCTGATAGTTCTACACCTTCTATTAAATTATCATTTTCATCTACTGCTGTTACCATATAATTTTTAACTATAGTCTCCACTACATTACTTTCTTGACCTTGTGCAATAACCTTATCAACTTTATTTACTAAAGACTCTGCACCTGATATAGTTATTACCTCTGGCGTAAATGTAGGGGTTGAAACATAATAATTAGATTTAGATATTACCTCTATCCTAGACTTAACAGGAACCTCTTTACTTATATAATCTTCTATTGATACAGTTACTGTTAACGCACTACTATTCTTAACTCGTATATTATCAGGAACTTCTTTTATTGTAACAGGTATTTTTTGTGTTCCCTTTACAAACGCGAATTCACTCAAGTCTACAGTTATTTTGAAATCACTTTTATCTACTCTAAAAATATCTTGACTCTGTCCCTCTATTGTTAAATTAACATAAAATTGCTGATTTGGTGCTAATATAAGCCCTGCTGACTTTAATGAATCTTGGTTAAGTAACTCTACTGGAACTTTACTTATATCATAAGTTTTTATTGGATTTTCAATATTAGTTACATAAAACCATAAGCCTATAGATAATATAAGGCATACTATTTGAACAATTACTTTTTGTTTATTATTCCAGTTATCCACGATTTCACCTTCTTGCCTGCAGTTTTAACATTTTTATTTTCTCTATGCTCCATTATTTTCAAAAGTATATTTCTTAGTCTTTCTTTATCATAGTGCCTAGTTAACCTTCCATTTATAGCCAATGAAATAACCCCAGTTTCTTCAGAAACAACTATAATTAGAGCATCAGATATTTCTGAAAGCCCTATTGCCGCTCTATGCCTAGTTCCAAGCTTTTTATTTATTTCCTGATTATTCGTAAGAGGCAAAACGCAACCTGCTGCAATAATTTTATCTCTACCTATTATTGTTGCTCCATCATGAAGTGGTGTATTAACTACAAATATATTTTCCAAAAGATTAGCTGTTATATTAGCATCTAATTTTGTTCCTGAGCTTATAATTTCTCCAAGACCTGTTCCCTGCTCAATTGCTATTAACGCTCCTGTTTTAGTTTCAGCTAAATTTGATACTGCAGTTACAATTTCACTTACATAAATATTCCTTTGTTTCTCATCTGCAAAACCTCTTTTATCTTCAAATGCACTTCTTCCTAAATGCTCTAATGCTCTTCTTATTTCCGGTTGAAATATAATTACAACAGATATAATTCCAATAGTTAATGTTTTACTTAAAATAAAGTACAACATACTCAAATTTAATATTGAGCTTATAGGAATCAAAATAACTATAAATGCAATCCCCTTTAATAATTGTTCTGCTCTTGTTTCTTTAATAAGCATGTATCCCTTATAAAATATAAAAGCTACTACTAAAATATCAATAACAGCTGTAAAGGACATACTTCTTAGTGAATTTAGTATAATTGTTATAAAATCTTGCATTTAATTCACCACCATAAATTTTTCTAATTAAATTATACACTATTATTTAATTTGTTAAAATTTATAATTTATTTATTTTTTATTTATTTTTTATTTTTTTATTATGTAATTATATTTAAGTAATTTTAACAATATAAATAAAATGTAAGAATCATTAATACTCTATATTTAATAATAAAAATAAATATTATAAATATAATTTATTATGCAAAAGGATGTGACTATATGGAAAATATTAAAGAAAAAATTATAAATAATAAACTTTTCTTAATTACCTTATTAATTTGTGTAACTTTAACTTCTAGTATTATGCTTTTAATATATAAACATAATACATCTTCTGTTTCAATAAAAATTGATCCTATAACAGATAGTACAATAGATGAAGAGTTTACTCCATACTTACAAAAATTTTATGATATAAATTTATCATTAAAAGACTGTGTTAACGGTCTAACTATTGATACTAAAAATACTATATCAATATTAAATAGCAATATTAATGAACTTTCCGAATTACAAAATAACATTTCATCTTTAAGTATAGCTAATAATGAATATCCTGACTTAATTCCTAAACTAGTATCATCAATTGACTTAACTAAATCTCTTTATAATTATTGCATTGATGTATTATCTTATAATACTAATCTAAATAACACTGAAGTTACATATCTCAAATATTACTATTGAAAGAAGATTGTATTAAAAGCTATGAAGATTTGACATACTACGGTATAACATTTACTTTTCCTGATGATAGTATTTTATTTTTTGATAATTTAATAGGCTATTTAAATACCTTAGACAAATTGGATAAAGAAAATATTGTTAAAACTTCTCAATATAATAATTTTATATCTAATTTAAATACTGCTATAGATAACTTTACTCCTTTACTCGAGGATTTAAGACCGGCCATAGAAAAAATACGTGAAGATAGTCGTTCATTGGATGTAATATTAGAAGATATTGCTTCTAAGGAGTCTAAATTTGCTGATGTAAAAAAAGCTTTCAGTTATTCTTCTATTCCTGAAAATTGTGTATCTTACTATAATAGTTTGAATAGTACCTTTAAATTATACTCAACTTATTTGAATACACTTAAAATTGCTGTAATATACGAAAAGTCTTCTTCTGGTTATGAAAGCAATAAACAAGATATAGATAAAAATTATTCTAATGCATATTCAAAATTAAAAGATGTCCAAACCTCTCTTGATACACTAAAAAATTCAATAGATTAATTATTGTATTTTTTTAAAACTTTTGGATAAAATATACCTTGATTGGGTTATTTCTAAAGGAGGTTTCTTATGAAAATTTCAAAACTTATATTTTGTTTTATACTAACCCTTTCACTTTCAGCACTTAGTATATACTCACCTAAAGCGCTTACTGCAAGACGCTCTCAGTATAATACTGGTGAATATTTAGCTTTAAATTGTAAAGAAAATAACTACATTAATAGTAGCGTAATAAATTTATCAGAAGATGATTATGTAGAAGTTTTTAAAGAAAATAACCAAATAATTTATTTAACACAAAGCGATATTTATCTAATGTCGCAAATTGTATATGCTGAAAGTAAAGGCGAACCATTTGAAGGAAAAGTGGCTGTTGCATCAGTTATTTTAAACAGAGTATTAAACTCAGGTTTTCCTGATACAATAGAAGAAGTTGTTTTCCAACCATACGCTTTTTCTTGCGTTGTGGATGGTCAAATAAGTGTTGAACCAACACAAGAATGCTTTGATGCAGTATACGAAGCATTAAATGGTAATGATCCTACAGGAGAAGCTTTATTTTTCTATAATCCCGCTACAGCAACTTGCAGTTGGATGCATGATGTAGAAAAATATAACTTAATACCCATAGGACAACATTTATTCTTTACATTATAAAAACATAAGGGCTACTTTTGAATGTAGCCCTTATATTTTTTAATATATATTAAGTTTGTTCTCGCATTTCAAACTTTTTATCAATTCTTAACTAATTAAATGTTGGTTTTATTGTAGTATTTCCATCTTTAACAACAATTTTCCCCTTAGCTATAACCATATCTATATCTAATGTATCCTCATTTACAATTACTAAATCAGCATCTCTTTCTTTCTCTATTTTTCCTTTATTATTTAATTTTAATACTTCTGCAACATTTGAAGTTATAACTTTTATAGCATCCTCAATAGGAACATTATACTCTTTTATACTATCCTTAACTTCCCTATAAAGAGTTTCAACAGAACATATTCCAAGTCCAACTAATTTCCCATCGTTATCAAATACAGGCATACTTCCATTCCCATCAGAAGAAAATGTTATATGTTTAATATCCACTCCATTTTTTAATAAAAGTGTTAATCCTTCACATGCCCTTAATTCTCCTGGCTCTAAAAATCTTGGATCAGAGCTTGTAGTTAAATCAATAAATCCTCCCTTTTTAGCATATTCAATTCCTACTTTAAATAATTTATCACTTCTATTAATATGTGTCGGTAAAAGTTGAGTTGGAGGTATTTCAGTTTCTTCTATTACCTTAAATAAATATTCTAACCTTCTTGCTCCATCACCTAAATGAACATTAACAATTCCTGCTTTTCCTGATAATATCCCTCCGACTCTAGCTTGGGCTACAGTATTAACAAAATCCTGATAAGTTGCTTGTGAACTTCTATGGTCGGATAAAGCTACTTCTCCCACACCAATAATCTTATCAACCATCATAAGATCACCTTTTATACTATCTGTTATAGTTTTAACTGGTATTTCATAAGACCCTGTATAACAATAAGATGTTATACCTTCCTCTTCTAATCCGTTAGCTTTTGCAATTAATGACCTCATATTTCGGCATATTCCATCAGTACCTATACATCCAACCACTGTAGTTATACCAGCTTCAATTAATGAAACTATTGATATTTCTGGAGTTCTAGTCTTAAATCCACCTTCTCCTCCTCCACCAATAATGTGAACATGACAGTCCAAAAATCCAGGAAATAATATTTTCCCCTTGCCATCTATTACACTTATATTAACAAAATTATCAGGAATATTTAAATTATCATATATTCCTTCTATTTTATCATTTACTATAACTACATCCTTTTTACCTAACTTTTCTGGAGCATAAACATTTATATTTTTAATAACTGTAATCAAATTTAAGTCCTCCTCTATATCAACAAAAAATTAATCCAAAATTTCAATATAATTATTACTAATAGTAAATGAAATTTTCTATAAAAAACATACATCTTATTATCAAAGTTATTATTTTACTTTTTGCATCTATATATGCCCTTTTAGGTAAATCAATAAATATAATAAAAGTTATCAACTGAATGAGTAAATTTTACAAAATAAATATCCACCAGCTTAGCTGGTGGTTTT
>NZ_KB291616.1 GCF_000320405.1 Clostridium celatum DSM 1785
AGAGCAATGTTCATATAACTTAACAGATCGAAATATAGTTTTAGGAGGGATTATGAAAGAAAATAATAATGGCTTATTTAAACTTTCTGATAATTTACAAATAGATAAAAATATTAGTGAAGATGACAGAAATCTTATTGAAATTAAAATATGGAAACTGCTTAGTGATAGAATTGAAAGATATACAATGGGGGATAGTACTTCAGTTCCAATAGAAATAGCAGAGGAATTACTTAAATCAATTTGTTTTTCGCTAGAATTAGAGTTAAATGAATTAGAAAGTAAAAATAAAATAATTATAGAAGAGGACTTATCAAATTTATTGAAAGATTCTTGGAGTAAAATAGAATCTATGATGAAAGAAGGAAAAGAGCTATTAGAAGCGGTTATAAAAAGCTCACCAGATATAGAAAATATATCTTATAATGATACCTTAAATGAAATAGGTGAATTTTTTAAAAGATATGATTATAGGTTTTTTGCTCATAAGATAGATTGTAGTATAGATTATCAACTTTCCAATCCTATATCGGAAAGCTTACAAGGAATTGAATATATAAACGAATATTTAAAAGCATTACTTATTGAAAATGAATTTTGCAGCTGTTTCCGTAAGGAAAATATAATTAATATTTTAAATAGTTATTGTCCAGATTATAAAGGTTTATTAATTAATATTTTTGAACCAATAGTAATAAATACTATAGGTCTTGATATTTTAGGAGAAGATATACTAAGATTAGATATTTCAGAATTTCAAAGAGAAATGTTATTAAATACTTTTAAAAATATGTCTAAAAGTGAAGTTTTAGAAGTATTAATGAATTCAACAAGAAATATATGCAATACTTTAAGAATAATTAATAGAGAAAAGATAGATTACATAAATAAAACTGTTCTAAATATATATCCTAGAATTGAAGTAGCATTGTTAGTAGGTAATATTGATAATATATTTTTAAGTTTTAAATATAAAGAGCATTTAAAAGAAGTTGATTTTATAGATAATGATACTATGGATAATGAAAAGTTACGTGATTTAATTGAAGAGATAAAAGAGTGTAGATTTATTTCAGATAAGATAGCTATGGTAAAAGAAGAAGTTAAGAGTGTAAGAGATTTAGTAGAAGTGTTAAATGAGTGTTTTTGGGATGATGAAGCCTTCGAGCTATTTAAAACATTTTCAAAAGAAGAGTTATATTTAATTAAATATTATTTAGATAATAATGATAAAAGTTATATTTCAAATTCAAAATGGGAATTAAACTTTTTAAAGTATTTAAAAGGTTATGAAATACCATAAAATAAGTTTTACTTTGGAGATAATAGAGTACAAAAATCAATTAAAACCTTATGAATTAGGGAAAACACATATATTTTTTAGATTTTTCAAATAAAGAGCACATAGTAAGATTAAATATTCTTATTATGTGCTTTTATCTAAATTATTTAGAAGGCTCAAATGATAAAGCCACTTCACCTTTACCAACTATTCCTATTATTTGCCCTGGTTCAACGTTACGGATATAGAATTTATAATTGTAAGGTATCTTACTAATAAATTCAATATTTCTTTCGTCATCAAGAATCATAATTTTAGTAGGAGTATCAGAAAGTAGTGTTACAGTTATATCAACATTAACTAAATTATCAAAAGTATAAAATCCTTCTTTATAAACATTTGAAACAGCAGGTATAACTGTAGTGCTAGAAATTGTATTTGCAGTAACATTAATTGGTAATGTTATAAATAGCATAAGCGGTATGAAAAAATATATCTTTTTAAGCATATAAATTCTCCCTTATTTTTTATATTAGTATTTGAAGAAATTATTTTTTTATGCATAATACATTGCTTCGTGACTACTATTCATTCCATATCTAAATTCTATTTGCTTAAAGCTTAAGTAAATAGAATTTAGATATGGAAAATATAGTACTCTTGATAAATAAGCTGAAAATAAACTAATGATGTTATGAGTTTATTTTCAGTTAATAATTTAGTATTATTATAAAAGTAAAAAAATGTTTATACCAATTAGATTAATAAATACATCTTATTGAAGTTTAGATTATTTTAATATATATTTTTTATTAATGATAAAGGAGATTTTATACTATGGTTAATATATTAGTCGTTGAAGATGATAAGCATACAAGAAAATTATTAGAAACTATTTTAAAAAGAGAGGGATATGGGGTTTTAAAAGCAGAAGATGGGGTAGTGGCAATGGAAGTATTAGATAATCATCATATAGATTTGATTATATTAGATATAATGATGCCTAATATGGATGGTTATGAGTTTGCAAAAGAGCTTAGAGATGCAAATTGTATGATACCAATACTTATGGCTACAGCAAAACAGCTTCCAGAAGACAAAAAGAAAGGATTTATTGTAGGAACTGATGATTATATGACAAAACCTATTGATACAGAAGAAATGATCCTTAGAATAAAAGCTCTTCTTAGAAGAGCACAAATTGTAAATGCTCGAAAACTTGTAATTGGAAATGTGACTTTAGATTATGATACTTTAACAGTAACTCGTGGAGATGAAAAGCAAACACTTCCTCAAAAGGAGTTTTATTTATTATATAAGCTTTTATCTTATCCAGATAAGATTTTTACACGTATTCAATTAATGGATGAGATTTGGGGAATGGAAACAGAAAGTGGGGATACAACTGTTAATGTTCATATTAATAGATTAAGAAGGCGTTTTGATTCTTATCCAGAATTTGAAATAATTTCAGTTCGAGGATTAGGGTATAAGGCGGTAAAAAATAATGAATAAACTAAATAAAAGGATTACCTTATCAATGCACTTTGGTATTTCAATATTTATTATTAATTTAATAACTACAATTATTACAGGATTTTTAATGTATTTATCATTTTCTTTAGGTATTTTAAATGAAAATACTATTGAAAATGTAATGGTACTGCCAATAATGACATTAATAGCTTCCATAATTATAGGAGTTATAGTATCAGCTTGTTCAAGTAGGATTGTATTAAAAAATGTTAGAGAATTTATTACTGCAACGGATAAACTTTCAAAGGGTGATTTTTCAGCGCGTCTTAATATAAAAAGACCTCCTGAATTTAAAGTGCTTTCTAAAAACTTTAATAAAATGGCAGAAGAATTAGGTGGAATAGAAGTATTACGTACAGATTTCATAAATAATTTTTCTCATGAATTTAAAACACCAATTATATCTATTAAAGGTTTTGCAGAAATATTGAAGGATGATGAACTGCCTAAGGAAGAAAAAAATGAATACTTAGATATAATTATTGAAGAATCTAAAAGGTTAACTTCTCTTGCAACAAATGTTTTAAATCTTTCAAAAATAGAAACACAAGTTATATTAAAAGATATACAAAGATTTAATATGGGAGAACAAATTCGTCAAAGTATATTACTTTTAGATTCAAAATTTGAAAGTAAAAATATTTTATTAGATGTTAATATTCAAGATTGCTATATAAATGGAAACAAAGAAATGCTAAATCAAGTATGGGTAAATTTATTAGATAATGCAATTAAATTTAATAATAAAAATGGCATGGTTAGTATTAATATGAAGAGGGAAGAGGACAACATTCTTATAACTATTATTGACACAGGAGTAGGAATTAATAAAGAAGCCATTAATAAAATATTTGATAAATTTTATCAAGAAGATACCTCTCATGCAACGAATGGTAATGGTCTTGGTCTATCAATAGTAAAGAAAATAATAGAACTACATGGTGGAACCATTCAGTGTGATAGCATTGTTTCAAAAGGAACAAAATTTACAGTAACAATACCACTAAATTAATATTGATAGTTAAAGTTAACCGAAAAAGTGCTGATATAACATTACAGGAATTAATATGATTTCATCAAGAATTTATATCCTCAGCTACAGAAAAGCTACTAAAGCCTCCAATTGTCTTATGAGGCAAGTCGACTTCTTAACGTAGCTTTTCTTACACCAAGGATTAAATTCTAAGATTCATCATATATATTCCTTCCAGTTATATCAGCACTTTTTCTATTGTAATCTTTAATCTACTTGGTTGAGTAAGAATCTTTTAAGTCAATGTTTCATTCTATAAAATCATATTTAATGACACCTCATAAAAATATAAAATTACTTATTAATTTTACTAATTTGAATTTAATCACTATATAGAAGAAACATTAACTTTTTAGTTTGTCCACCAAGTATTATTGCTAAATTAAGTGATATAGAAAAGGTGGTTATGTTATCGTAAGGAACATTTATAATAAGCTTTAGAATTTAATCAGAATTGAAATAAAAATAGCGTGAAGAAACCGACGGAGCGTGAGCGACTTGGAGGTTTTAGCTATTTTTATGGAAATTATGATATAAATTCTTAGCGAAATTATAGTAGTTCCTGGAGATAATATAGGCAACTTTTTGGCATCACGATTATTAGTAATATAAGTTTATTTTCAGTTAATCTTTCTGTTGTAGTATGTAAATATGATAACAAGGAAGGAGTTTTAGCGTATGTTAAAAATATTTAAGAATTTTAAGGCGAAGGAATGGATACTTTTTAGTATTAGTATTATATTTGTTGTTTCACAAGTATGGCTTGATTTAAAGTTACCAGATTATATGAGTGAAATAACTAAACTTGTTCAAACACCAGGAAGTGAAATGAAGGAAATTTTAAGTTCTGGAGGATGGATGTTACTTTGCGCCTTAGGAAGTTTAGTTGCTTCAATTATTGTGGCTGCTCTTGCTGCAAAAATGGCTTCAAACTTTTCAGCAAGAATTAGATTTAGATTATTTGATAAAGTACAATCATTTTCTATGGAGGAAATTAATAATTACTCAACAGCTAGTTTAATAACTCGTTCTACAAATGATGTTACTCAAGTTCAAATGTTTATAGTTATGGGATTGCAAGTATTAGTAAAAGCACCAATTCTTGCAGTATGGGCAATATGCAAGATATTAGGTAGAAACTGGGAACTGTCATTAGTTACAGGTGGAGCAGTGGTATTATTAATGATTATTGTTGGAACTTGTATTGTTCTAGCACTTCCTAAGTTCACAAGGCTTCAAAAATTAACAGATAACTTAAATCGTGTTTCAAGAGAAAATATTTCAGGAATAGCTGTTACTCGTGCTTATAATGCAGAAAAATATCAAGAAGATAAATTTGAAACTGCAAACTCTGAGCTTACAAGTGTTAACTTATTTGCAAATCGTGTTATGGCAACTTTAATGCCAAGTATTAGCTTTATAATGAGTGGTGTAAGTCTTGCAATTTACTGGGTTGGTGCAGTGCTTATTCAAAATGCAGATATTACAGAAAAGATGACATTATTTTCAGATGTTATAGTATTTTCTTCATATGCAATGCAAGTTATTATGGCATTTATGATGTTAGTTATGGTATTTATCATGCTTCCACGTGCTACTGTAGCTGCAAAAAGAATTAATGAAGTATTAGATACTAAAGTTACAATAAAAAATGGAACATCTACTCAATCACCAATTGGAGTACTTGGAGAAGTAGAATTTAAAAATGTAAGCTTTAAATATCCAGATGCAGATGACTATGTTATAAAAGATATTAGTTTTAAAGCTAATAGAGGAGAAACAATTGCATTTATTGGAGCAACAGGTTCAGGTAAGAGTACATTAATCAATCTTATTCCACGTTTTTATGACGCTACAGAAGGCGAAGTATTAGTTGATGGAGTTAATGTAAAAGAATATGATCAAAAATATCTTAGAAATAAATTAGGATATGTTTATCAAAAGGTTACTTTATTTGAAGGAACAGTTGAATCAAATGTAGCTTTTGGAGAAAATGGAAAGGCTGAAATTACAAAAAATGATGTTGTTTATGGTGTGTATGCAGCACAAGCATCTGAATTTGTAGAAAATTTAGAGGGTGAATATGATGCACATATTTCACAAGGTGGTACTAATCTTTCTGGAGGTCAAAAGCAACGTATATCTATAGCAAGAGCAATAGCACGTTATCCAGAAGTATTAATTTTTGATGATTCTTTCTCAGCACTTGATTATAAAACAGACAGTAAACTTCGTAAGTTCTTAAAGAAGGAAAGTAAAGGAACAACTATGATTGTAGTTGCTCAAAGAATAAGTAGTATAAAGGATGCAGACAAGATTATTGTATTAGAAGATGGAAAAATGGTTGGTATGGGTAAACATGACGAATTAATGAGTACATGTAATGTATATCAAGAAATTGCATATTCACAGCTTTCAAAAGAAGAGTTAGCTGTAGATAAAGAAGTAGCTTGTTCAGAATTATCAAAGGAGGAAGCTGTATAATGGATAAAAAGAAAAATTCAGAAAAAAACTTAGGTAAGCTTATAACTTATTGTAAAAAGCATATTCCAGTAATAGTTATTGCACTTATCAGTGCAGTAATAGGAACTATATTATCTTTAATAGGACCAGATAAGCTTTCGGAGATGACAGATATTATTACTGAAGGAATAATGGGTAATATAGATATAGATAAAATAACATCTATAGGATTAACATTAGTTGTTATTTATGTTATTAGTGCTATATTAACTTTCACTCAAGGTTATATTATGGCAACTATCACTCAAAAAGTTTCTAAAAGTTTAAGAAGTGATATTTCTAAGAAAATAAATAAACTTCCTATGTCATATTACAATAATAATACTACAGGAGATTTACTTTCTCGTATTACAAATGACGTAGATACAATAGGCCAAGCTTTAAATCAAAGTCTAGGAACATTAATAAGTGCAGTATGTTTATTTTTTGGTTCTTTAATTATGATGCTAAAAACAAATGTAATAATGACAGTAACTGCAGTTTTAGCTACTATACTTGGTTTTGTATTAATGATGATAATTATGAAAAGCTCTCAAAAGTATTTTACTAGCCAACAAGAATATCTTGGTAAAATAAATGGGCATATTGAAGAAGTATATTCAGGTCATACTATTGTTAAAGCGTATAATGCAGAAGAACAAATGGATAATAAATTTAGAGATTTAAATTCTAACCTAAAAAATAGTGCATTTAAGGCACAGTTTCTTTCAGGACTTATGATGCCTATTATGACTTTTATAGGTAATTTAGGGTATGTTGCAGTTTGTATAGTAGGTGCAGCACTTGCAATGAATGGAAGTATTTCTTTTGGTGTAATTGTAGCATTTATTATGTATGTTCGTTACTTTACTCAACCTCTTTCTCAAATTGCGCAAGGCGTTCAAAATATGCAGTCAGCAGCAGCTGCAAGTCACCGTGTATTTGAATTCTTAGAAGCAAAGGAAATGGATGATGAAAGTCATAAAACTACAGTACTTGAAAATGCTAAAGGAAAAGTAGAATTTAAAAATGTTAAGTTTGGTTATGAAGGTTCTGATAGAATTATAATAAATGATTTCTCAGCAGTTGCAAAACCAGGACAAAAAATTGCTATTGTTGGACCTACTGGAGCTGGTAAATCAACATTAGTAAATTTATTAATGAGATTTAATGAGATAAATAGTGGAGAAATTTTAATTGATGATATTTCTATAAAGGATTTAACAAGAGAAAATATTCATGATTTATTCTGTATGGTTCTACAAGATACATGGCTATTTGAAGGTACTATTAGAGAAAATCTTGTATACAATCAAAAGGATGTACCAGATGAAGTAATAAAAAATGCTTGTAAAGCAGTTGGCTTAGATCATTTTATAGAAACATTACATGATGGATATGACACAATTTTAAATGATAAAGTTAATTTATCTGCTGGTCAAAAGCAACAACTTACAATTGCAAGAGCAATGATTAAAGATTCTCCAATGTTAATTTTAGATGAAGCAACAAGTTCAGTTGACACAAGAACAGAGCTTTTAATTCAAAATGCAATGGATAAACTTATGGAAGGAAGAACTTCATTTGTTATTGCTCATAGACTTTCAACTATAAAGAATGCTGATGTTATTCTTGTGTTAAAGGGTGGAGATATTTTAGAAAGTGGAAATCATGATGATTTAATTGCTAAAAATGGCTTCTATGCAGAATTATATAATAGCCAATTTGAGCAAGCATCTTAATAATAATATATAAGAATAAAACCCTCGATAATTCAAAAATGAGTTATTGAGGGTTTATTTTTTGACCTTTTGTTTACCTACTTCTTTTTATTTCGTTTGCCAGTTTTCATGACAAACTTCTTCTTTTATGCAGAAGTTTATATTATCTCTATAAAGAGACATTTTTTTAAGGTTACTATTAAAAGAATAGTTAAAGTTGTTTAAAATTTTTGGTATTAATGTTACTAATCTATTAAAGATTTCTAAAGGATTAGCATAATCATTATTAACTCTATACTTATCCAAAAAATCAAAAGCTTCAATACTTGATTCTTTAGCAATTTCATTTATTTTTCTTTTCAATGATTCATCAAAAGCATCTGGATAGGAAACTTGTAGTACTAATTTATAGTTGCTATTTCTATATTTTAAACAAGGAATTTTAGCAGTTATAGAATCTTCATCAATATATCCTATGGTTTCAACAATATAATCTTCCTTAATTTCAGGGATATTAATAGAAGTCAAAACTTGAGTATAATAATTTCTATTTCCGTTTAATGTATATTCGTTGCAAGTTATTTTTAAATTATCATCTTCATTTCTAGAGTCTCTATTATCTTAACTCTATAACAGATAAAAGAATCAATTCTTCTTAAATCTAAGCCAAAATATACCCAATTTCTTCCTAGCCATCTAAATCCAGATACAGTAGTCCTATCTATATAAAGTAAGAAGGTCCAATAGCTTCTACCACTTGTTTCCCATATATAAGTATATTTATATAGGCAAAAACTTATAGAAGTAGGGCTTACAGCTTTTGTACTGATATTATCTTTAGATTCTCCCCCTTTAAGATTTTGAACTCCTTTATCTTTTTTACTTGGAACATAATTAGGAGGAGGACTTTGAGGCATAGGAGTAGGGTTAAATCCTTTACCAGGAATATTTGGAGATGGTCCAAAAGGAAAAGAACCACCGGGATTAAAGTTGCTAGGATTAAAGTTCCCGAAAGGAGGTTCTTCCTGCCGATAATTTTCATATGGGATAGGAGAAAATTCATAGTTTAAGTAATCAAATAACGTATTATCATGATCTTTATTATTAGTCATAAAAAAAACTCCTAAGTATTTATATAAAATAAGATATTTTTTCTTATTAGTATTTATGCATATATTTTTTAGTTAATTGATATTATAAGCGGTATAAAGAGAGAAGACATCAAATATGGAGAATTTTTAAAAGTATAGTGGCATAAAGTAAATAGAATAATATTTAAATTTCTATAAATGTTTATATAAGAAAATTTATAGAAATTAATTATAAAACAAAGGGGAGGGAAATAATGTTTCAAAAAGTAATTGAATTATTTATAAGTAGGTATGATTTTTTCTTAAAGTTAACTTTAGAACATCTAAGAATTTCAGCAGTTTCAATATTAATAGCGTCAATATTAGGATTAGCTTTAGGAATATTAATTAGCCAATATAAGAAGACAAGCCCTATAGTTTTAGGTATAACAAACTTTATATATACAATACCATCAATATCATTATTGGGGTTTCTTATACCTATTTCAGGAATAGGAGATACTACAGCAATAATTGCTTTAACAGTTTATGCATTATTACCAATGGTTAGAAATACATATACAGGAATTTGCAATATAGATTCTTCAATAATAGAAGTAGCAAAGGGAATGGGAAGTACACCTTTTCAAATCTTATATAAGGTTAAATTACCTTTAGCAATCCCAATTATTATAGCTGGATTAAGGAATATGGCTGTAATGACAATAGCACTTACAGGTATAGCATCATTTATAGGGGCAGGTGGACTAGGTGTTGCAATTTATAGAGGTATTACTACAAATAATTCAGCAATGACAGTTGCAGGAAGTTTATTAATTGCAATACTAGCATTAGTTATTGATTTTATAATTGGGAAAGTTGAGAAAGTAATTAAGAAAAAATGGAGGTTATTATAGTGATTAATTTAAAAAAGCATATTAAAAATGGAATTTTAGGAATATTAGCTATAGGAATTATTTCAATGGCTGGATGCTCTAAATCAGAAAATAATGAAACTATAAAAATAGCAACAAAGCCAATGACGGAACAGTTAATATTAGGTGAAATGTTAGGAATGCTTATAGAGCAAGATACTAATTTAAATGTAGAAATTACTCATGGAGTTGGTGGAGGAACAAGTAATATTCATCCAGCAATATTAAAAGGTGATTTTGATTTATATCCTGAATATACAGGAACGGGATGGAATTTTGTATTAAAAGAAGAAGGAACTATAAATGAACAAGAGTTATTTGATAAATATGAAAGTGAGTATAATTTAGAGTGGGTTGGTATGTATGGATTTAATAATACTTATGGATTAGTTATTAGAAAAGAAATTGCAGATAAATATAATATTAAAACTTATTCAGATTTAGCTAAATATTCACAAGAACTTAACTTTGGAGCAGAATATGATTTTTATGAAAGAGAAGATGGATATGATGCTTTATGCAAAGAATATGGACTTAAATTTAAGAGTACTTCTGATTTAGATATAGGGCTTAAATATGCAGCTATAAACTCTGGAGAAATAGATGTTATGAATATATTTACAACAGATGGACAACTATCTACATCAGATATAGTAGTTTTAGAAGATGATAAAGAATTTTATCCTACTTATTATTGTGGAACTGTAATAAGAAAAGATACTTTAGAGAAAAATCCCAAACTTAGAGATGTATTAATGAAGATGGAAAATATAATAAATGAAAGTGAAATGGCTAAATTAAATTATCAAGTTGAGGGCAATGGAGTTGATGAAAAGACTGTTGCTAAAGACTTTTTAATATCAAAAGGATTACTAAAAAATTAGAAGCGTAAGTGTATAGCTAATATTTATAATATATATTAGGGAGTATTAATTTATGAAAAGCGAAGTAATAATAAAATTCAAAAACATTTCCAAAAGTTATGAAAATAATTTAATATTAGATAACTTTAATTTAGAAATAAATCGAGGAGAATTTTTAACTATAATAGGTAGTTCTGGTTGCGGAAAAACTACAGTATTAAAGCTTATTAATGGATTATTGACACCAGAGGCCGGTAATATTTATGTAGAAGGAAAAGATATAGGAGAAGTAGACCAAATAAAGTTAAGAAGAAAAATAGGCTATGCAATACAAGGTATAGGTTTATTTCCACATATGAGTATTGAGAAAAATATTTCATATGTATTAAATCTTATAAGTAAAAAGGATAAAGTTAAAATTGACAAGAAAGTTAGAGAATTAATAAAGCTTGTTGGTATGAATGAAGATGTTTTAAAAAGATATCCTTCAGAGCTTTCAGGTGGACAAAGACAAAGAATAGGTATTGCATGAGCTTTAGCTGCCGAACCACATATATTACTGATGGATGAGCCATTTGGAGCTGTTGATGAAATAACAAGAAAGATGTTGCAAGAAGAAATAATTAAGATTCATAAGGAATTAGGAGTAACAATTATTTTTGTAACTCATGATATTAGAGAGGCTTTAAAGCTTGGAACTAAAGTATTAGTTATGGATAAGGGACAGATCATTCAGTATGATTCTCCAAGTAAAATACAAGAAAATCCTAAGAGTGATTTTGTTAAAGAACTTATAGGGGCATAAATAAAATAAATTATAAAAAGCATTGACTTAGAGTTAACTCCAAAGACTAAAATATAAATATATGAAAATTTTTTGTATTACAAGATTCTTTATCTATTAAATATTAGATATAAAAGGGAGGTAACTCTATGAAAACAGCAAAGGTTTATTTTACAAAGGATATTACATCTGAAGGATTGATTAAAGCATTTGATGCTTTAGGAATTACTTTAAATGGTAAGGTAGCAATAAAGATATCAACGGGAGAACCAGGAGGTCACAATTTCTTAAACCCACAATTAATCAAGCCATTAATAGATAAGTTGAATGGAACTATTGTAGAGTGTAATACAGCTTATGAAAGAAAACGTAATACATCAGAAGAACATTGGAAAGCAATAAAAGATCATGGATTTTTAGATATAGCACCATGTGATATTATGGATGAAGATGGGGATATAGCAATCCCTGTAAATGGAGGAAAGCATTTAAAAGAAAACTATGTTGGAGCACATTTAAAAAATTATAAGTCTATGGTAGTATTATCACATTTTAAAGGGCATTTAATGGGTGGCTTTGGTGGTGCTTTAAAGAATATGTCAATAGGAATAGCATCTTCTAGAGGAAAGGCGTATATTCATGGAGCAGGAAATCCAGATGAGATTTGGACTGCTGACCATGATTCATTTTTAGAGTCAATGGCTGATGCAGATATGTCTGTTATGGATTATATGGGAAGAGAAAACATAGTTTATATAAATGTAGCTAATAATTTATCTGTAGATTGTGATTGTGATGCAAATCCTCATGCTCCTGAAATGGCCGATATAGGTATATTTGCATCAACTGATCCAGTTGCACTTGATCAGGCATGTGTAGATGCTGTATATAATTCTAAAGATAATGGAAATAAAGCATTAATTGAAAGAATGGAGAGTCGAAATGGAATTCATACAGTTGAAACTGCTTACGATTTAAAGTTAGGCTCTACATCATATAATATCATTTCTTTAGATTAATAGTATTTAATAAAAAAAGATTAACAAAGAAATTCACTTTGTTAGTCTTTTTTTTATAGGAAATACACTTAAGTTTGAAAGAAAATTTTCAAGATATTATTTAATAAATATAGTAAAGATGAAAAAATAATTCTTTAATAAGCTAATATATTTACTTTATGTTTATAAAATTTATAATCTATCTTAGAGATAGATATAGAGCAAAAGAGATTACTTATATCTATTAAAACAATGTTTTACGGGGGAGTAATTATGAGTATAAAATTAATAGCAATGGATGTTGATGGAACATTAACTAATAGTAAAAAGGTAATAACTGAAAGAACTAAAGAAGCACTAATTAAAGCACAAGAAAATGGAGCTATATTAATTTTAGCATCAGGAAGACCTACTTCTGGACTAATGGATTTTGCAAAAGAGTTAGAGATGGATAAACATCATGGACTTTTAGTTTCTTTTAATGGATCTAAAGTTGTTGATTGTGAAAGTAACAAAGTATTATTTAATGAAACTATGACTGTAGAAGAGGGACAAGCTGTACTTGAACACTTAAAAAACTTTAATGTTAAGCCAATGATTGATAAAGATGATTATATGTATGTTAATGATGTTTTTGATAATGAAATAATACATGATGGTAAAGCAATTAATATAATTCAATATGAATCTCGTGGTGGTAAGTTTAAGTTATGTGAAGAACATGATTTAGCAGCATTTGCTGATTATCCATTAAATAAAATTTTAACTGCAGCAGATTCAGAATATTTAAAAGAAAATTATAAAGCTATAATGGAGCCTTTTAAAGATAAATTAAGTTGTATGTTTACAGCACCTTTTTATTTTGAATTTACAGCTAATGGAATTGATAAAGCTAAGGCATTGGATACTGTATTAACACCTATGGGGTATAAGAGTGAAGAAATGATTGCTTTTGGAGATGGACATAATGATGCATCAATGCTTAAATATGCTGGTATTGGCGTAGCAATGGCAAATGCTGTAGATGATTTAAAAGAAATAGCTGATGAAATAACTTTATCTAATGAAGAAGATGGTATTGCTATAGCTTTAAGTAAATATATGAATATATAGTGTTATTAAGAATTTTTTAATTAACTGGAAAACATATTTATAAATATTTACAATATTTTTACTTTTTATTAAATTATTTATAAAAATATTATGTGTAAAAGAGGATTCTAGTTAGAATCCTCTTTTTATTGTATATAGTATTATTCACAAATCTTTTTATAATATGTTAATTTCTTTTTTAGGTTATTTTCATAATCAGTTTCAAAATAGCAAGCAAATAAAATATCTAAAATGTATAACAAAGATAATCTAGTGGAGAAAGATGAAATTTTATTATAGTGATTTTCATTAGAGCATAGATAAAGTTGATAATTTGCATATTCTTTAATTGGATTATCATCTGTTGAAGAAATAAGTATTATAGGGGTTCCATTGTTTTTTAAAGTTTTTGCAATTTTATTTACTAAAAGTCCCCTACCACCAAAAGAGATTAATATAGCTATATGCGTTTTATCACTACATGCTGCTACAAGCCTTTGATTATATTCTTCTTCTGGAACATTAACATTAATACCGATTTCTTGCATTTGAAATTTAAAATTCTCAGCAAAAAATATATTTCCAGCAGAAGTATATATATCAATATGTTTTGCTTTTTTTAAGGCATTAATAGAAAGTTTTAATTGCTCAAGATTAAATAAATTAAAAGTAGATAATAATGTTTGGTCATAACCTTCTTTTATTTTTGTAAGTATTTCATAATGGCTTTGATTTTGTTTAACTGGAAAATCAAAATCGAAATCTTTATTTTCTTTAAGGTAATTATCAATTGAAGCAGACATTTTAACTTTAAGTTCTGATAGACCAGATAAATTTAATTTTTGGCAAAGACGATATAAGGTAGTTGTGGAAACAAAACATTCTTTAGAAATTTGTTCAGAATTCATATCTAAAAATTTACTAGGATTTTCTAAAATTAAATCTACTATTTGCTTTTCATTATTGGTTAAATTATTGGTATTTTTTAATTGAGTAAAGATATTCATTGTATTCTCCTTGAAAAATAGTTTAATTATTACGGTATTGTATTAATATAATAACTACATTTTAATTAGATTATTTTTTCTGTATTCAGATGGAGTGCATCCCATAGTTCGTCTAAACATTTCAGTAAAGTAACTTGAACTATTAAAACCACATTGAAGTGCTATTTCCGTAACTGAATATGAAGAAATTTTAAGTAGTTTAATACTTTTATCTAAACGGTACTCCATAAGATAAGTTATTGGAGATTTATTTAATAATGATTGAAAAATTTTGCAACAATTACTGCGACAAACATTGCCAGAAACTGCTATTTCGCTTAAGGTAATTTTATTTTTATAATTTTTTTGAATATAGCCAACCATATCATGCAGAGCTTCTAAATTTTTATCCTGAAAGTTTTCTTGATATACTTTATCATTCTTTACATTGTGATAAAGATTATAGCAAATTGAATAGAAGTTGCTCATGATTTGTAATTCAAAGCCTTCTTTAGCCTCAGTGCAAAGTTCATAGATTTTAATAAGTTTTTCAATAAATTCTTTTTGCCATGCTATAGATGGATCAAATATATAAAATGGATGTGAAGTATCTGTACATACTGGAACAATATAAGAATCTTTTATATGTCCTATACCTGAAAGAAGAAATGGATTCAATAATATACAAATAAAATTGCAATCAGAATTATCAGAAGAATAACCATAATGCATTTGAGTTGAATTCACAAAAATAGCTTGTCCTTCTTTTAAATAATGATTTTTCCCATTAACAGAGTAAGTCATTTTTCCATTTAAAATTATTATAAACTCAAAATCATTATGCCAATGATTAGCAGCAGTCATATTAGGATATTCTGAAAGTCTTGATTTACAAGAACGAATTGGAAAGTGTTCGAAATTATAAGATACAACTTCAGAATTATCATTTAATAAATTTAATTCAATCATTTTAAATCTCCTATGTCGCAATAATATACTATTGTTATAAAAAAATAGTCAATTATTATATTTTATATTAATTATATAGAATATTATTATAATATAAAGATGTAAAAAGAAAAAGGAAAATTAAATATAAAAATAATGTTAGGAGATAGATATGAGTTATATAGATTTACACATGCATTCAAATTATAGTGATGATGGAGAATTTTCACCAAAGGAATTAGTAAGGTTATGCTTAGAGAAAGGAATTAAGTATTTTTCAATATCAGATCATAATTCTACTAAGGGGATAAATGAAGCTATAAGATATTGTGAAGATAAAGAAATAACA
Organism: Clostridium celatum DSM 1785; assembly: GCF_000320405.1. GTDB lineage: Bacteria > Bacillota > Clostridia > Clostridiales > Clostridiaceae > Clostridium > Clostridium celatum. The sequence continues at coordinate 16,100 of NZ_KB291616.1, forward strand.
ATAATACCAGCAATAGAATTAGATTGCACTATTGATGGAGTAAATTTACACCTTTTAGGCTATGGGATAGATTATGAAAGTGATGTATTTGAAGATATAGAAGCAAATATAATCTCGCAAGAACAAATAGCATCTAAAGAACGAATGAGATTAATAAGAGAATTAGGAATAGATTTTGACAATGAATTAATAGATAGATTATCTAAAAATGGAGTAGTTAATGGTGAAATCATCGCTGAAGCTGCAATGATTTTTGATAAAAATCAAGAGAATCCATTATTAAAGCCCTATTACGAAAATGGTTCAAGAAGTGATAATCCTTATGTTAATTTTTACTGGGATTTTTGTTCTCAAGGAAAAGCTGCATATTCTGAGGTGAAGTTTATTTCATTAAAAGAAGCTATTAAAGTTATTAAAGATAATGGTGGAGTTACTGTATTAGCTCATCCTGGTAATAATGTAAAAGAAAATAAGGAGTTATTAGAAAAGATTATTTCATTTGGAGTTGAAGGAATAGAAGTTTATAGTAGTTATCATAATAAAAATCAGATTAATTTTTATTATGATTTCGCACTTAAGAATAATTTACTTATGACATGTGGAAGTGATTTTCATGGTAAAACAAAACCAAGTATAAGTATTGGTAGTGTAAGTAGTGGAGATAATGAAGAAAAAATAATAAAAGAATTAAAAAGCAGAATAATGTTTAAAAAGTAAAAAGAAATTTTATAAGGGGATAAATAAACATGAATAATACAGATCGTAGAGATGCTGAAATGCCCTATATATCTGATAGCTCTGTTATGGAGGAGCAAAGGATAACGAGAAGACTAGTACAAGAACTTAATACTTCAGATAGAGGAGATTTTGAAAATATTAAACCAATTTCACGAAATTCTACTTATGAATATGGAATAAAAGTAGAAATAGGAAATAATGTATGGATTGGTGGTAATGTTGTAATTACACCAGGAGTAACTATTGGAGATAACGTTGTAATTGGAGCTGGTAGTGTTGTAACTAAAGATATACCTGCAAATGTAATTGCAGCAGGAAATCCTTGTAGAGTTATAAGAGAAATAACTGAAGATGATAAAAGATATTACTACAAGAATAGAGAATTTGATGAAGAATCATGGAAGGTTATACAAGGGGAAGGAAGTAGTGAAAGTAGATAAAGTATTTTATAGAAAATTAACTACATTGATATTTCCAATTGCATTTCAAAATTTCATGATGGCTGCAGTAAGTGCTTCTGATGCATTAATGCTAGGAGTATTAAATCAAGATTCTTTATCAGCAGTTTCATTAGCTGGACAGGTACAATTTGTATTAAATCTGTTTCTAGCGGCATTAACAATAGGAACAACGGTTTTAGTAGCTCAATATTGGGGTAAGAAAGATAAGGTAGTGGTAGAAAAGGTATTTGCAATTGTAATGAAGATTTCAATTATAATATCAGTAATATTTTTTATAGTAACAACGTTTGCTACTAAATATGTAATGAGAATTTTTACAGCAGATTCAATTTTAATAGAAAATGGAATAAAGTATTTAAGAATCGTTGGTATATCTTATTTTCTTACTGGAATTTCACAAATTTACTTGTGCATAATGAAAAATACTGGCTATGCTTTGAAAAGTACTGTTATTAGTTCATTTTCTATGATATTAAATATTATTTTAAATATAATTTTTATTTTTGGAGTAGGAAATATTCCAGTAATGGGGATATCAGGAGCAGCTATTGCAACAGTTGTTTCAAGAGTTATTGAATTAGTTTGGGTAGTTATTGAATCATTTAAGCAAGATAGAATCAGAATACGAAAGAGTTACATTATTAATGTAGATAAAATTTTAAAAACTGATTTTTGGACATATACAATGCCTATATTAGGAAATGAATTAGTATGGGGAGTAGGCTTTACAATGTATTCAGTTATTATGGGGCATTTAGGAAGTGATGCTGTTGCAGCAAATTCCATTGCAAATATTATGAAAAATCTAATAGATTGTGTTTGTATAGGAATAGGTGGAGCTAGTGGAATTATTGTTGGAAATGAATTAGGTAAAGGTGAATTAGAAAAAGCAAAATATTATGGAGATAGTTTATGTAAATTATCAGTTGTTGGTGGGATTATTTCAGGTTTAATTTTATTAATAATTAGTCCAATTATTTTAGCTTATTCAAATCTTAATATAGAAGCACATGAATATTTAAAAGGAATGTTAATTATGTGTTCATATTATTTAATCGGTAAATCAATTAACTCTACGGTAATTGCAGGTGTTTTTTGTGCAGGAGGAGATTCAAAATTTGGTCTTAAATGCGACACAGTAACAATGTGGGCAATAACTGTGCCATTAGGTATAATAGCAGCGCTATATTTAAAACTTCCTGTATTAGTTGTATATTTTATTATTAATTTAGATGAAATTATTAAGCTACCAGCTGTTTATTATAATTATAAAAAGTATAACTGGGTAAAGGATCTTACAAGAATTACTATAACAAAATGTACTTAAAGAATGAGATATAAAGGGGAGAAAGTAGGTATGACAATGAGAGAAAGAATTGCTAAAGGAAAATTATTTACAGATTATTGTGAAGGGCTACCTGAAGATAGACAAAATGCTAAAAGAAAAATGATAGCGTTAAATTCCACAGGTCCAGATGATTTAGAGAAACGTAATAGTTTGATAAATGAGATTTCGGGTAGAGAAACAAAGGCATGGATAGAACCACCATTCTATTTTTGCTATGGTAAGAATATTGAAATAGGAGAAGGATCGTATATAAATTTTAATTGCAATTTTATTGATGATGGAAAAATATTAATTGGAGAGAAAGTAATGTTTGGACCAGCTGTTACAATTGCAACTGTAGGTCATCCAATAAACCCAAATTACAGAGAATATATGTATGCTGATTCAGTAGTAATTGAAGATAATTGTTGGATAGGAGCAGGGGTTGTTATTTGTCCTGGAGTAACTATTGGTAAAAATAGTGTTATAGGTGCAGGTAGTGTGGTGACAAAAAATATTCCAGCTAATTCAGTAGCTGTAGGTAATCCCTGTAGGGTTTTACGTGAAATTAATGAAAATGATATGAAATATTATTATAAGCATAGAGAAATAACTAAAGAAGATTTAAAAGAAGAAGCTAGCTTAAGATAATTAAGTAAAGGAGATATATAAATGAAATTTTTAAAATCTATTAAGCAATTAATGATTACACGTTTATGTGAAACTATTGTACATGAAGAAAATAAATTCTTTAAAGAGATTTATAAAGAGTATTTAGAAAGGCTTATTGAAGAGGTATAAATTTCAATATAAAATGAAGATTTTTAAGTGGTTAAAAATATAAGTGATATCTTAAAAGGATATTACTTATATTTTTTTTATGTAAATCTTTATTTTTTATCTAATAATTATAGTATTTAAATTAATATGGTATAATTTTAAAAATGTAGAGGTGTGAAATTTATTTTAAGGATAGAAAGCTTTCTGTCAAATATAAATAAAAACTTTATATAGGAGATAAATGCCAAATAAGAAAAATTTAAATATAGGAGAAGATATAATTATGACATTTGACAATTTTATAATATGGTTAATGGCAATAGGAATTTTACTTGGTGCCATTGATAGACTGCTTAAAAATAAGTTTGGATTAGGAGAAAAGTTTGAAGAGGGATTAAATTCAATGGGTCCTTTAGCTCTTAGTATGGTTGGAATAGTAAGCTTATCACCAGTAATATCTAAGATATTAAGTCCTATAATAATACCTGTATATAAATTATTAGGAGCAGATCCAGCAATGTTTGCTTCAATTTTAGCAAATGATATGGGAGGATACCAGTTAGCTTTATCATTAGGAGAGAATAAAGAAATAGCATTATTTTCAGGTTTAATAGTTGCAGCAATGCTTGGATGCACAATTGTATTTTCTATTCCTGTTGCATTAGGTTTAATAGAAGATAAAGATAAAGAGTTTTTTGCCAAGGGATTATTAATAGGTTTATCAACTATACCATTAGGTTCTATTGTTGGTGGTTTAGTAATGAAAATAAATATAAAGATACTTTTAGTAAATGTTATTCCTATTATTTTAATATCACTTTTATTAATTTTAGGATTGAAATTTTTCCAGAAAACAATGATAAAAGGGGTATTATGCTTTGGAAAATTTATCTTATGGCTTAGTACTATAGGCTTAGCAGCTGCAGCTTTTGAGAGCTTAACTGGTATAGTTTTAATAAAGGGAATGGCACCTATTCAGGAAGGAATGAATGTAGTAATAAATATTGGAATAGTTCTTTTAGGAACATTTCCTATGTTAACTTTAATAATAAAGGTATTGGACAAGCCTTTAAGAAAAATAGGTAAATATATAGGGTTAGATGCTACAAGTATTGCAGGAATAATCTTTTCTTTAGCTAATAGTATTCCTGTTTTTAAAATGTTAAAAGATATGAATAACAGAGGTAAAATTATAAATGTTGCTTGGTTAGTTTCAGCAACATCAACTTTAGGTGCTCATTTAGGCTTCACCGCTGGAGTTGAAACAAAAATGATAATTCCAGTAATAGTAAGCAAACTATTTGCAGGAGTATGTGCAATTGTAATAGCACTATTTTTCACTAGGGATAAGAGTAAAATACAAGAGTATTAATTATAAGAATATAATAAAGATAATGATTTAATTAAAATAAAGCACATATAGACTTAATTATATAGTTTATATGTGCTTTATTAAATTTATATATTTTAGATTTATAATAGGAGTTTAATTTTTAAAATATTAATATTATTAAGCTAAAAAGATTTATATAGCTAAGAGAATAACTATAGTGTTTTTATGTACCATACATCACAAGCATAATGTTCAGTTTCTATTAAAGGTTTATCTAACTTAGTAAAACCTGATTTTTTATAAAATTTATTTGCTGCAACCATATTACTAAATGTTTCAAGGTAGCATTTTTTATAGTGTTCTTTTGCAAAATCTAAGGATAGCTTTAATAATTTTTCTGCAATTCCAGTACCACGTACTTCTTTAAATGAATACATTTTTTGTAATTCACATACATCTTCTGCACCATTTAATGGTCCTATACCACAACCAGCAACTATCTTATTATTATCTTCTACAACATAATACTTTGATTTTTCATTTTGATATACTTGAAAAAATCTACCTAAATCAGGGTCACTCCAAGCACATCCAGGTTTATTTGCTCCAAATTCTATTAAACAACTACGAATAAGGTTTTCTACGTCCTTATTATCTTTTTCTTCTATTTCTCTTATTATCATAAGATGCCTCCATAATTAGTAATTTACCTACTAATAAGTATAGCAGAAGTTGTGATATTATTCTCAAATTAGTTTTAAAGTACTTTAAGATTACTTGAAAAATTCATAGACGTTAAACTTTTTTGTTTAAGTATATTTAGGAAGATTCTTAAATATTTTTGGATAAAAGTAAAAATATATTTACTTTTCCACAAAAAGGAGTATAATGTAATTAAAGAAAATGATAATCAATATCGATAAAAGAGGGTGGATATAATGTCATTAATATTATCTCAAGTTGGAGAAGAGGTTAAAATAAAAAAAATTACAGGAAATAGCGAAACTAAAAAGTTTCTAAATAGTTTAGGTTTTGTTATTGGAGAAGGAATTACTATTGTTTCTGATTTAGGAGGTAATTTAATAGTTAATATTAAAGGTGCTAGAATTGCATTAGATAAAGGAATGGCTAGTAGAATTATTGTTTAGGGGGAAAAGCTTTATGACTAAATTAAATGAAGTAAAATGTGGAGAAACAGTTAAGGTAAAAAAGGTAGAGGGAGCAGGTGCTGTTCGTAGAAGAATAATGGATATGGGCATTACTAAGGGAAGTGAAGTGTATGTTCGTAAAGTTGCACCGCTTGGAGATCCTATAGAAATAAATATAAGAGGATATGAGTTATCATTAAGAAAGTATGATGCAGAAATGATAATAGTTGAGTAAATAAATAATCTAATAATTTAACTTATAGGGGGATTAAATATGTCAATAAAAATAGGTTTAGCTGGTAATCCTAATAGTGGAAAAACAACTATGTTTAACAATCTAACAGGTGCTAAGCAATACGTTGGAAATTGGCCTGGAGTAACAGTAGAAAAGAAAAGTGGGAAAATTAAGGGACATAAAGATGTAGAGTTAGTGGACTTGCCAGGGGTATATTCTTTATCACCATATACGCTAGAAGAAGTAGTAACGCGTAATTTTATGATAGATGAAAAACCAGATGTAGTTATTAATATTATAGATGCATCAAATATTGAAAGAAATCTTTATTTAACTACACAAATATTAGAGCTTGGAATTCCAACAGTTATAGCTTTAAATATGATTGATATAGTTAAAAAAAGAGGAGATATAATAGATATTAACAAGTTATCTAAACTTTTAGGATGCCCAGTTGTTAAAACAAGTGCTTTAAAAGGTGAAGGTACAAAGGAAGTTGCAAATAAGGCTATTCAATTAGCAAAATCTAACAATGATAATGAATTTCAGCTTCAATTCTCAAGTGAAGTTAAAGAAGCTATAGAAGCTATAAAAAAAGTAATTATAAATAATAATTTATCTAATGAAAATATCAATGAGCAATGGATGGCAATTAAGCTTTTTGAACGTGATAGTAATTTACTTGAGAAAGTTAGATTATCTAACAGTGTAAGTAATGAATTGGAAGATATTATTAAAAAATGTGAAACTGAATTTGATGATGATGCTGAAGGAATAATAACTTCTGAAAGATATGAATATATTGGTACGTTAATTTCTAAGGTATTAAAAAAGAAAAATAATTCTAAGCATACAGTATCAGATAAGATAGATAAGATAGTTACTAATCGTATATTAGCATTACCTATATTTGCATTAGTGATGTGGGCAGTATACTATATTTCAGTTAGTTCATTAGGTGCTATATTAACAGATTGGACAAATGATACACTATTTGGTGAAATAATAGGAGAAAATGTTGCGGCATTTTTAGAAAATATAGGAACAGCACCATGGTTACAAGGACTTATTAATGATGGTATTATTGGTGGTGTTGGTGCTGTATTAGGCTTTGTTCCTCAAATAATGTTATTATTCTTTTTACTAGCTTTATTGGAAGATTGCGGATATATGGCTAGAATAGCATTTATCATGGATAGAATTTTACGTAAATTTGGTCTTTCAGGAAAATCATTTATACCAGTACTTATAAGTTCAGGTTGTGGTGTTCCAGGAATAATGGCAACACGTACAATGGAAAATGATAAAGATAGAAAACTTACAATTATGCTTACTACATTTATTCCTTGTGGAGCAAAATTACCTATTATTGCTTTATTTGCAGGAGCTATATTTGGTGGAGCATCATGGGTAGCACCAGCAGTATACTTCTTAGGAATTTTTATGATTATAATTTGTGGAATTATATTAAATAAAACTAAAGCATTTAAAGGAGAACCAGCTCCATTTGTTATGGAACTTCCTCAATATCATATACCAAGTCTTAAAGGTGTTTTAATCCATATGTGGGATAGAGGAAAGGCATTTATAATTAAGGCAGGTACAATTATATTTGTTGCTTGTGCAGTAATTTGGTTCACTAGTTCATTTAATTGGACTTTACAAATGGTAGATACTCCAGATAGTATATTAGCAAGCATTGGTAGAGTTATAGCTCCAATATTTGCACCACTTGGATTTGGAAATTGGCAATCAGCAGTGGCAACTTTAACTGGATTTGTAGCTAAGGAAAATGTTGTAGCAACATTTGGAGTAATATTTGGTATAGCAGAAGCAGCAGAAGATACACCAGAGCTATTAATGCAAATGAATACAATGTTTACAGCTGCAAGTGGATTTGCATTTATTATGTTTAATATGCTTAATGCACCTTGTTTTGCAGCAATTGGCGCAATAAGAAGAGAAATGGGTTCTTGGAAATGGATGTGGATAACAATAGGATTCCAAACAGTAACTGCATACATTGTAGCTCTTATAATTAACCAAGTAGGAAGCTTAATTTTAGGAACAGGAAGTGTAATTGGAGCTATAATATCAGTACTAATAGCAATACTTGCAATTTTCTTAGCAGTAAGGTCTGGAAATAGTATTAAAAATACAAAAAAAGTACAGCAAGTAAATGCATAATAAGTACTTATTAAATATGAAAGTGAAGTGATTAGGAATGGCAACATTTATAGTAGGAGCAATAGTTTTTATATTATTATTTTTAGCTGTATATAGCATGGTTAAGAAAAAAAGAGAGAATAAAGGTGGTTGCGGTTGTGGTTGTTCAGGCTGTCCTTCAAATAAGTCTTGTGAAAGTAATATAAAATTAAAAAAATGATTAAATAAAGTTAATTAGATTGAGATTATATCAAGTGTAAGTGTATAAAATATACTAAAAATTTGATATAGTCTCTTTTTGTTAAGTTTTATAATTAATAATATAAAAATGATTTAAGTGATAATTTAATAGGTTTCATACATATAAATTAAAATTAGCTTTTAAGAAAAATGACAGTATTAAAATTAATTCAGTCATAAATCTGTAATAACTATATAAAAGTTAGGTGACTTTAATAGAGTTGTCAAAATGATAAATTCTTAATAAAAATAAGGTTGTAGAATGCAATGATTAATTTTGTTTATAAATTTATATGAAAATGTTAATAAAAATTTGAAATTTAATGATAATTTGTATATAATGTTAATAATATGAAATTAATATAAAAATTGAAAATATGAAGTGATTTAATTTCATATTTAGATTTTTTTATCAAATATTAGACTAATTAAATAAAGGAGCGTTATAAATGAAAGAAAATTTGGGGTTATATCATAGTAGTTTTGAACATGACGCATGTGGAATAGGAGCAGTAGTAAGTATAAAGGGGGAAAAATCTAATAAAGTTATAAATGATGCTTTAGATATTTTAGAAAATTTAAAGCATAGAGGAGGAACAGGAGCTGATGAAAATACTGGTGACGGTGCTGGTATATTAATGCAAATACCTCATAGCTTTTTTAAGAAGGTATGTAAAAAAGAAAATATTGTTTTACCTGAAAGTGGACAATACGCAGTTGGGGTATTATTCCTTCCAATAGAAGAAGATAAAAGAAAATTAGCACTAGATATAATAAATAAAGTTTTAATTTATAAGGGCTATAAAACTTTATTATTAAGAGATGTACCTGTAGATTATAGTAATTTAGGAAAGGCTGCATTAGGGTCTATGCCTAAAATTATTCAAATTATATTAAATAAACCAGAAGATATAAAAGAAAATAAGGAATTTGAAAGAGATTTATATATATTAAGAAGAAATATTGAAAAAGCTTTTAATGATGAAGAAAAGTTAAATAATTGTACTACTTATATAGCTTCACTTTCTTCTAAAACAATAGTTTATAAGGGAATGCTATTATCTACACAAGTAAGAACTTTCTACAATGATTTATTGGATAAGGATTTTAAATCAGCTATAGCTTTAGTGCACTCAAGATATTCAACAAATACTTTTCCAAGTTGGGAAAGAGCACATCCAAATAGATTAATGGTTCATAATGGAGAAATAAATACTTTAAGAGGTAATGTTAATAAGATTTACTCAAGAGAAGGTTCTATTAAATCAGAAGTCTTTAAAGATAGGTTACAAGAAGTATTACCTATAATAAACAAGGAAGGTTCAGATTCGGCAACCTTTGATAATGTATTAGAATTTTTATATATGGGTGGAAGAGATATAGCAAGATCAATATTAATGTTAATTCCAGAACCATGGGAAAAGTCTAAAAATATAGATGAAGATAAAAAAGCATTTTACAAATATAATTCAACAATAATGGAACCATGGGATGGACCAGCATCTATAGTATTTACTGATGGGGATAAAGTAGGTGCAGTTTTAGATAGAAATGGTTTAAGACCTTCTAGATACTATGTAACAGATGATGGATATCTATATCTTTCATCAGAAACTGGCGCAGTATACATAGATGAAGAAAGAGTCGTAAGAAAAGAAAGATTAGAGCCAGGAAAGATTTTATTAGTAGATACTGTTAAAGGAGAATTAATTGAAGACTCTGAGCTTAAAAAGCAATATAGCTTAGAGCATCCATATAAATAGTGGCTAGATGAAAGATTAACAACACTTAAAAGTATAAATATAGATAATTATCAGCAGAAATTTATGGATAAGGATGAAAGAACAACTTATCAAAAGGCTTTTGGGTATGGATATGAAGATTTAAAGACTAATATATATGAAATGGCTCAAAATATGCACGAACCAATGGCAGCCATGGGAATTGATACACCACTTGCAGTATTATCTTTAAAAGATCAACCACTATTTAATTATTTTAAACAGTTATTTGCTCAAGTAACTAATCCTCCAATAGATGCAATAAGAGAAGAAATCGTAACATCTACTAATGTTTATTTAGGTTCTAAAGGAAATATGTTAGATGATTGTCCTGAAAGTTGTAGACAAATAGAAATAGTAAATCCAATTATTAATAATAAAGATTTAGTTAAAATAAAATCATTAGATGGACAAGGCTATAAAATAAAGACATTAGATATTACTTTTGATAGAACTAAAAAAAATAGTTTAGAAATATCACTAAAATATTTATGTAGAGAAGCACTTCAACTTATTAATGAAGGAGCAAATGTATTAGTATTATCAGATAGATTTGTTGATGAAGCTAATGTTCCAATACCATCATTATTAGCTGTTGCAGCAGTAAATAATTATTTAATAAAAAAAGGTGTTAGAAGCTTAGCAGACATTATTATAGAAACTGGAGAACCAAGAGAAGTTCATCACTTTGCAACACTTTTAGGTTATGGTGCTACAGCTGTTAATCCATATTTAGCCTATGAATGTATTCATGAAATGGTTGAAGACGGAATTATAACAATTCCATATGAAGAAGCAACAAATAATTATGATAAAGCTATTGTTAAAGGTATAACTAAGATTCTTTCTAAAATGGGTATTTCAACTATTAGATCATACCAAGGAGCTCAAATATTTGAAGCTTTAGGTATAGATAAGAGTTTAATAGATAAATATTTTACAAATACAATTAGTAGAATTGGCGGATTAAACTTACAGGATATAGAAAAAGAAGCATTATCTAAGCATGATAAGGCTTATAATAAGAGATATAAACAACTAAACTTCCAATTAGATAATTTCGGTAGAGATAAATTAAGAAGTGCAGGTGAAAAACATCTTTACAATCCTGTAACTATTTATATGTTACAACAAGCAACAAGAACAGGTGACTATAAAAAGTTTAAGGAATATACTTCATTGATAAATAAAGAAGAGGAAGGCTTAACTTTAAGAGGATTACTTGATTTTGAATTTACGGAAAATCCTATTCCATTAGAAGAAGTAGAACCAGTATCTTCAATTGTAAAAAGATTTAAGACAGGTGCAATGTCTTATGGTTCAATTTCAAAGGAAGCTCATGAAACTCTTGCTATAGCAATGAATAGATTAGGTGGTAAATCTAATACAGGAGAAGGTGGAGAAGATAGAGAAAGATGGATTCCACTTGAAAATGGAGATTCTAAGAGATCTAAAATAAAGCAAATAGCATCAGGTAGATTTGGTGTTACTTCAGAGTATCTAGTTAATGCAGATGAATTACAAATAAAAATGGCTCAAGGGGCAAAACCAGGAGAAGGTGGACAACTTCCAGCAAATAAGGTATATCCATGGATTGCAAAAACAAGGCATTCAACAACTGCTGTTGGTCTTATTTCTCCACCACCTCATCATGATATTTACTCAATAGAGGACTTAGCTCAGCTTATATATGATTTAAAAAATTCTAATATATATGCAGATGTTTCTGTAAAGCTAGCTTCAGAGGCAGGAGTTGGAACTGTTGCAGCTGGTGTTGCTAAGGCTGGTGCTGATGTAATTTTAGTAGCTGGTTATGATGGTGGTACTGGAGCATCTCCTAAAACTTCTATTCAACATGCAGGATTACCATGGGAATTAGGTCTTGCAGAAACTCATCAGACTCTTGTTATGAATAACTTAAGAGATAGAGTTAGAGTTGAAACTGATGGTAAGCTTATGACAGGTAGAGATGTTGCAATAGCAGCATTACTTGGAGCAGAAGAGTTTGGATTTGCAACTGCCCCACTTGTAACGTTAGGTTGTGTAATGATGAGAGTGTGTAATTTGGATACATGTCCAGTTGGTATTGCAACTCAAAATGAAGAACTTAGAAAGAGATTTACAGGAAAACCAGAGTATGTAGTAAACTTTATGGAGTTTATTGCTAGAGAATTAAGAGAGTATATGGCTAAGCTTGGATTTAGAAGTTTAGATGAAATGGTTGGTAGAGTAGATAAATTAAAGAAGAAAGAAACGCTTAATAATTGGAAGGCTGAAAGAATCGATTTATCATTAGTATTAGATAAAACTCAAGTTAATTCAGAAAATGGAGTTAAATTTAATACTAATAATAAGTATAATCATAAGCTTAATGAAGTTAAAGATTCAATAATGCTTTTAGATCTGGCAAAACCAGCCTTAGATAATAAGGAAAAAGTAAAAATAGAGCTTGAAATCCATAATACAGATAGAACTTTTGGAACCATCTTAGGTTCTGAAATTACTAGAAGATATAAAGAAGAAGGATTAGAAGAAGATACTATTTGGATTAAAGGCATAGGAGCTGCAGGACAAAGTTTTGGAGCATTTATACCTAGTGGTTTAACTTTAGAAGTTGAAGGTGATGGTAATGATTACGTTGGTAAAGGATTATCAGGTGGTAAGATAGTTGTATATCCGCCTAAAAATAGTAAAATAATTGCATCAGAAAATATAATTGTTGGTAATGTTGCATTATATGGAGCTACATCAGGTAAAGCATTCTTTAATGGCATTGTAGGAGAAAGATTCTGTGTAAGAAATTCAGGAGCAATTGCTGTAAATGAAGGATGTGGAGCTCATGGTTGTGAATATATGACAGGGGGAAAAGCTGTTATATTAGGAGAAACAGGAGTAAATTTTGCCGCAGGTATGAGTGGTGGAATTGCTTATGTATTAGATGAAAATGAGAAGTTCAATTCTAGAGTAAACAAAGAAATGGTGATTATAGAAAAGCCAAATAATGAAGATATTGAGTTTTTAAAAGATATAATTACAGAACATTATACTCTTACAAATTCATTAAAAGCTAAAACTATTTTAGATGATTTTGATTTATATATAACTAAATTTAAGAAGGTAATACCTAAAGACTATAAGGAAGTTTTAGAACTTGTTAAAATAAATGAAGAAAAAGGTTTTACTAGAGATGAAGCTTTAGTTAATGCCTTTTATGAAAAGACAAGAAAGGTAATGTAAGGAGGTATTATCATGGGAAAAGCAACAGGTTTTATGGAATTTAGTAGAAAAAATTGTAGTAGAGAGGATGCACTAAATAGAATAAATCATTGGAATGAATTTGATACACCTCTTAGCGAAGAAGAAAGAAGAAATCAAGGGGCAAGATGTATGGACTGTGGAGTCCCATTTTGCCAATCTGGAATTATGTTAAATGGAATGGCAACAGGTTGTCCACTTCACAACCTTATTCCAGAATGGAACAATTTTATATACTTAGGAAAATGGGAACTTGGATTGGAAAGACTTTTAAAAACTAGTAACTTCCCAGAATTTACTTCAAGAGTATGTCCGGCATTATGTGAAAATGCTTGCACCTGTGGACTGCATGGACAATCAGTTACTGTGAAAGCTAATGAAAAATATTTAATAGAAAAAGGATTTAGTGAAGGTCTAATTAAAGCAAATCCACCTGAAGTAAGAACAGGAAAAAAAGTTGCAATAATTGGATCAGGCCCTTCAGGACTTGCAGCTGCTGACTTTTTAAATAAATTAGGTCATAGTGTTACTGTATATGAAAGAGAAGACCATGTGGGTGGACTAATGATGTATGGTATACCAAATATGAAGCTTGAAAAGAGTGTTATAGAAAGAAGAGTTAATATACTTAAAGAGGAAGGAATAACATTTAAAACTTGTGTTAATGTTGGTATTGATGTTACTTTTAATGAACTAGACATAGAGTATGATGCAATTGTAGTTACTATAGGTGCATCTAAACCTAGAGATCTAAAGGTGCCAGGTAGAGAATTAAATGGTATTCATTTTGCAGTAAAATATCTAACTAACAATACAAAGAGAGTTATTGGTTCAAATTTTAATAAAGGTGAAGATATTTTAGCAACTAATAAAGATGTAATAGTAATTGGTGGTGGAGATACAGGAACTGATTGTGTTGGTACAGCTCTTAGACAAGGATGTAAGTCTGTAAATCAATTTGAAATAATGGGAGAACCTTCAAAAAAAAGAAGTGAAAATAACCCTTGGCCAGAATATGCAAAGATATTAAAGGTTGATTATGGTCAAGAAGAATATATTGCAAAATTTGGCCATGATCCAAGAAGATATTTAACAAGTGTTAAAGAATTTTTTGGTGATGAACATGGAAATATTAAATCTCTTAAAACTGTTGATGTACAATGGGTTAAAGATGAAAATGGAAGAATGAATCTTAAGGAAATTGAAGGTTCAGAAAAAGTTTGGAATGCAGATTTAGTCTTAATAGCTATGGGGTTTACTGGAGTTGAAGATTATATAGCTAAAGATTTAGGAGTTGAGTTAACTGCTAGGGGAAGTATTAATGCAAATGATATAGATTATAAAACATCTAAATCTAAGGTATTTACTGCAGGAGATGCAAGAAGAGGTCCTTCGCTAGTTGTTTGGGGAATTACTGAGGGAAGAAATGTTGCATTAGCTGTTGATAAGTATTTAATGGGTTAAAATATATTTTAGTATAAATATAAGCATTAAATTTATTTTTTAGTAAAATAAGCATAATACAGATAATAACGAAGTTATTCCTAATAAATTAAGTGATAACTTCGTTATTTTTTATCCTAATAAAAATTTTAAATAAACAAAAGAAATTCTTGAATTGGAGTTAACTCTAAGTGTTATTGTATATGTAAGGAAATATATAATAAAATTAAAGTTAAAGAATATTAAGGAGTGTTGTAAATGACAATAACAGAAGTAAGTAAAAAGTATGAATTATCTACAGATACATTACGTTATTATGAAAGAATTGGATTAATTCCACCAGTTAATCGTAATAAAAGTGGAAATAGAGATTATACAGAAACTGATTGTAAATGGGTAAATTTTATAAAATGCATGAGAAACGCAGGACTTTCTATTGAAATTCTTATTGAATATGTAACTTTGTTCCAACAAGGAAATGATACTATAGCTTCAAGAAAGCAATTATTATTTGAACAAAGAAAACAAATTGTTGAAAAATTTGAAGAATTACAGAGTACGCTTAATTATTTAGATAAAAAGATAGATAGATATGATGAACTTATGCTAAAGTGTGAGGACGAATTAAAAAATAATAAATAACTATGCTTTTTATTAGTAACAACATATTATAGCTTTTCATAATATAAATCAAAGGAGATGAATATTATGTTATCTATACAAAAGAAGATTAGCTCTTATAACTTTTCAAGTAGAAATAGTAATAGCATTAAATATATAGTTCTTCATTATACTGCCAATAAAGGAGATACAGCTAAAAATAATGTTGACTATTTCTATAATGGAGATAGACAAGCTAGTGCACATTATTTTGTAGATGATACGTCTATATGGCAATCAGTAGAAGATTCAAATGCTGCATGGTCTGTTGGTGATGGTAATGAAGTATATGGGATCACTAATCAAAACTCAATTTCTATTGAAATGTGTTGTAATTTAAGTGGTATAGTTTCAAGTACAACAGAAAGTAATGCCATTGAATTAGTTAAATATTTACAAGGTAAATATAATATTTCTAATAGTAATGTAGTAAGACATTACGATGCAAGTAGAAAAATATGTCCAAATTGGTCAGAGAATAATTGGAGTAGATGGATAAACTTTAAAAATAAATTAACAATTACAGAAAATGTAGAAAAGGAGCTGAACTATAGTATGTATATTTTCTCTGCAAATTGGTATTTGAAAAAATACTCTGATGTAGCTAATAGTGCTACCTATAAGAGTAATCCATATAAACACTATGTAGACTATGGTAAGAAAGAAGGCAGAAAACCACTTCCACCTATTCCAGTAGAATATAATGAGGGAGCTTATCTTGAACTAAATAAAGATGTAGCAAAAGCAGTAGAAAAGGGGAGCTTTGTATCAGGAATAGATCATTATATGCAATATGGTTTTTGTGAAAATAGGAAAGTGTGCAATGAAGATAGTTATGAATCAATAAAAAAAAGAGTAGAGGAGCTTAAATTAAAATTAGAAGAAATAAAAAAAATAGTCGAATAAGTTATAGTGAATTTTATCTAAATCTATATTTGTAAAAATATGATGGATATTTTATAAAAATAAATTATATAAGTTAATATAATAAAAGTTCATGGCAAGAGTATTTAGTCTTACTATGGGCTTCTTATTTTATAATCTATACTATGAAAAAAGTTTAAAAAGAAAGTAACTTGTATAAAACTAATATTATATTAAAAAATAAAAAGTATAATAACACTTTATTAAAAAATATAATGTAGAAATGATAAAATTTTCACTAAACTAGAAAAATATATAATGAATTTATAAAAATTGGAGAAATTGTTTACAAAGCAACGTTTACATAGTAGAATGATTTTGTAATATTTGAAAAGGCATGTAACCAAAGAAAATTTTGGGCATTAGCCATAACAAAATTATGCGTAATAGCATATTTTTGTTATGGCTTTTTTTATACAAAAAGCCGGATTAAGTATTAAAATCATAAAAGCTAATTATTAGAAAGAGGGATAAGAAATGAAAAGAACAAAATTAAATTCTATTTTAGCCAAAGTAGTTACAACATCATTCATATTTACTATTTTACCAACTAATGCATTTGCAGATGTTGTTAATACTGAAAAAGAGATAGTAAAGCTACAAGTATCTATGCCAACTATAAGTCCTACACCTCATAATGTTGAAGCTTCAGGAGAAGGATTTGTTATTACAGAAAAGGTAAATATAATTGGACAAGATCAAGCTGATGAAGATGCTATAAGAGAATTAGTTCAAGCATTGAAAGAGTTAGGTATAGAAATTAATAATGATTTCGATGAAAATTCAGCTACAATAATAATTGGAGAAGATGATGATAATATTGAGGAAATGGATACTTTCCTTACAAGTATTGGCAAGGAAGGTGCAGAATCAATAGATGTTAATGAAGGTTATGTACTTGCATCTAAACAAGATGAAGATGGAAAAATAACAATTGCTATAGAAGGAACAGATGAAGTTGGTACTTACTATGGAGTAAAAACTTTAAAACAATTATTAATAGAAGAAAATGATAAAAATGTTGTGCCAGAGGTTTATGTAAATGATTATCCAAGTCAACATATTAGAGCTATAGTTGAAGGATTCTACGGAAATCCATGGACTCATGAAGATAGATTAGATCAATTTAAATTTTATGGTGAAAATAAATTAAACATGTATATATATGCTCCAAAAGATGATCCATATCACAGAGATCAATGGAGAGAACCATATCCAGCAGAAGAAATGGAGAGAATGCAAGAGCTTATAAATACAGCAGCTGAAAATAAAGTTGATTTTGTATTTGCAATTTCACCAGGTAAGGACATAGATATAAATTCAGAAGAAGATTATCAAGCACTTGTAAATAAATGTGAATCACTATATGACATGGGTGTTAGAAGCTTTGCTATTCTTTGGGATGATATATTCACAGATGATGGAGAAGGACAAGCTGCTATAATGAATAGATTTAATGCAGAATTTGTTAAAACTAAAGAAGGGGTTAAGCCACTAATAACAGTTCCAACTCAATATTGGGGAGCATCAATGTATAATGATGGTGAGGTTAAACCATATACTAAGGGATTTGCTGAAAACTTAGATAAAGATATCGAAGTTATGTGGACTGGTGAATGGGTTATGTCAGAATCAGTAACAGCAGAGGAAGCACAAAAGGTAAATAATCTTTACGGAAGAGATATGCTTTTATGGTGGAACTATCCGGTAAATGACTATAATGTTAATAAGTTAGCTTTAGGACCAATATATAATTTAGGAAATGATTTAGCTGATTATATGGGTGGAGTTGTAATGAACCCAATGGAATTTGCTGAAGCATCAAAAATAACACTTCATACAGGTGCAGATTATTCTTGGAATACAGAAGCATATGACTATAATAAAGCATGGGATAATGCAATTGCTGATATAGTTGGAGAAGAATTAAAAGAAAGCTTTAAAGTATTTGCTGATCATACTACAAGACTTGATACAGGTAGAGCAGATGCACCAGAAATGAGAGCTACAATGGATTCATTCTGGCAAAAGGTTGATAATAAACAAATTCCAGCAGAAGAATTAGAAATTTTAAAAGGTAACTTTGAAACAATAAAATCAGCTGTAGCAGATACACAATCAAAGTTACATCAAGCAATGTTAGATGAAGTTGCACCACAACTACAAAAGCTTACTGATTATGCAGAAGCAGCAACTACTGCAGCTGATATGGTTATAGCAATGTTAAATGGTGATAGTAAATTATGGTGGGATTTAAAAACAGAACTTTCAGGACAAATAGATGTTTTAAATGCATCAAAGGCAGTTATTTCAGATACTGTATTAGATGATTTTGTTAAGCAAGCAAATTCAAAAACAGACGTTATGTACTTTGAAGGTGTATTAAAAGATGAGGTTAAAACTTATACGTATTCAGGAACTGTATCTGATAATATTTCACCATTAAAGTATGAAGAATGGTATAATGGAAAATCTCCATATGAAGTTGCTAATATGTTTGATGGTGATTTAACTACAGCATATAGATCTGCTGCAAATGTTACAGCTGGAGATGAAATAGTTGTAGACTTAGGACAAGTTGAAAACTTGAATAATATTTATATGTTAATGGGAAGAACATCTCATGATACTGAAATTATGAATGGAAATATTCAAATTTCAGTAGATGGAGTTCAATGGAAAACAGTATTAGAAAATAATTCATTTAGAGAAGTATTTATTGGAGATTTAAATGAAAGTGTTAGATATATTAAGTATGTAGCAACAGAAGATCAAGAAAATAGAGTATATGTTAGAGAGTTTATGGTAAATAAAAATACTATAAGTGGAATTAGAACTAACGTAGAAGGTAACTTTGAATATAATAAAATCTTAGATGAAAGAAATGAAGTTAATTCAGTAGTTAATACAGAAAAAGTAGCTTTAAAAGTGGGAGATACTATAGGATTAGAACTTCCAGAATATAAATATATAACTGAAGTAAATATTAACAGTGCTGTTACAGGAAAAGTTGAATATACAATCAACGGAATGGATTGGTTTGTATTAGGAGAAGTAGCTGGAGAAACTACTTTATCTTTAGAAAAACCACAAGTTGTTAAGCAAGTAAGATTTGTTTCTACTGAAGAAAAATCTACTAAAAACTTTGCAATAGATGTAGTGATAGAAGGAAGAGCAGAACAATCAGTTACAACAAATAGAAATGGTAGTGGAAATTACAAGGATTTAAATGCAATTGTTGATGGAGATCTTGACTCAAGCTTTATTTCAGCAAGTGCTTTAAAGGCGGGAGATTATTTTACATTAGATCTTGGAGAAATAACTAATGTAAGAAATATTCAATTCATTGGAGATAGAAGCTACGGTGCAGATAGAATAAGAGAAGGTAAGCTTGAATACTCTTTAGATGGTGAAAACTGGACAGAACTTTATAATGGAAAAGTATCTGAAGAGTTTAGAATGTTTGATTTAGATTTTAATGCAAAATATATAAGAATGACTGCAACTGCAGGAACTGATGCATGGCTTAGAGTATCTGATTTCTCAGTAAACTCTCCAGAAGCTGAAGTTGTATTTGAATCAACTGTTAAACCAGTAGATGATAATCATAGATTAAACAATTTAATGGATGAAAATATTCAAACTTCATATATTCCAAGTACTGAAGTTAATAGTGGGGATAAGGTAGTTTACAATATATTTGATGGAGCATTAGTTAATAAAGTTGAAATATTCCAAAATGAAAGTACAATTTCTAATGCAAAAGTTATTGCAAGAACTTCTGATGATAGAAGAATCGAGCTTGGTATTTTAGATAAAGGTTACAATATGTTTGCTATGGAAAAGCCAGAAGATATTATTTCTATAACTTTAGAATTCCAAGATGGTTCTGGTACACCAGAAATATATGAAATAGTAACTGAAAACTTTACATTAGAAGCTATTAGAGAAATTGCAAAAAATACTTTAGAAGAAGCAAAAGAGTTATTAGCAAATACTGAAGGTAAATCAGAAGAAGTTATAAATGTATTAAAATCAGCTACTACTGAGGTTGAAAATGCTTTAATAGATGGTGCTTCTAGAGAAGAACTATTTAAGCTAAATAAACAATTAGAAAATGCTATTAAGGTATATGTAGATTATACTGAAGGGGAAAACCCTGAAGAAACTCCAGGAGAGAATCCAGATGTTAAACCAGAAGAAAAACCTGAAGTGAAGCCAGAAGAAAAACCTGAAGCAAAACCTGAAGTTAAACCAGAGGTTAAGCCAGAAGCAAAACCAGAAAATAAACCAGGAAAGCTTCCTCAAACAGGAAATCCAGCAGGCGTTGTAGGATTACTTGTAGGTATGACATCTTTAATTGGTGGAGCATTCTCATTAAAGAAGAAGAGAAAATAATAAATAGATACTTATAGTATAAATATAATTTAGTATATAAGAAAAGTGGATTTTATTAGAATCCACTTTTTTTATAATCTCAAATTATTAATTTAGAGATTATTTTAAGAAATTATTTTAGAGACTATTATAGAGATGGTTTTATTTTTAATAAAATATTATTGACAAATTCCACCTTTAAGAGCATTTAATGCATCTTCAATTGGATCTGCTTGGAAATATAACCCGCATGTCCTAGCTGGATAAGAAGCATTTACATGTGATTTACGTTGTAATGCACAATAAAGTTTTGCTAATTCTAATGATGATCTATCTCTTGAAGTTACTTTTATAATTGCATCTTCTAAATATTGGATAGAAAGGTCACATAGTATAGATCTTGCAAGTTGAATATCAGTAATTGATTGACAATCAGAGTCACCTACAACAAATCTAAAAACTGAGCATCCATCACATATTGATTGTATTGAATAACCGTCAATTCTAACTTCTTGACCACATAATTCTTGTAAAACATTGCATATTGTTTGAGGACTTGCCTTTATAATAAATTCTGTTCTTATAGTAGTTCTAAAATTTGAACGATTACAGTTATCGTGGTTAGGGCAATCATCATCCATATCAGAATGTCTACAGCACATGTCATCCATTGTATCATCGAAGTTGCAGCACATATCCTCTATTCTATCATCGAAATTGCAGCACATATTGTTCATCATATTATCAAAATTTGTCATATTAAATTTCCTCCTAAGTTTAATTATATAGATTACTAAATAGTCTATATTACTTTATAATTCATAATATGAAGAAATAGAAAAAAAGTTTAATGTAAAATATATAAAAGTTTTTAGTAAACTATAGACAAAACTTGTTAAAAAATGTATTATATAAAATATAAAATTTAATAAATCTTCAGGGCAGGGTGAAATTCCCTACCGGCGGTAAAGCCCGCGAGCTAATTTAAGCACGATTCGGTGAAATTCCGAGGCCGACAGTAAAGTCTGGATGAAAGAAGATAAATAAAAAGTATAGTAATCTTATTTAGCTATATTATCTTAGTGTTATTCATGCTCTGAAATATTATATATTTCAGAGCATTTTTATTTTTAAGTTAGCTTACTTTACAAGTTACATATATTTATTAATAAGCTTATTATTATAACTTTTTTAAACATAGTATTTAAGAGTTATTTTTTTAGAAACTTATAGTAAATATGTGTATAATATGTATATAATGCCCTGAGTGTTTTCTCAGGGCTTATTTTTTTACTTAAAGATTTATTTAAATTTTAAATTATAAATAATTGTTAAATGGAGGTGAAAAAATTGGATAAGTTTTATATGAATATTGCTTTACAGTTAGCTAAAAAAGGAAAGGGGAAGGTAAATCCTAATCCATTAGTTGGAGCTATTATTGTAAGGGATGGTGTGATACTTGGACGAGGGTATCATAAGGAATATGGGAAAGCTCATGCAGAAGTAAATGCTTTTTTAGATGCTAAAGAAGATATAACAGGGGCAACTATGTATGTAATTTTAGAACCCTGTTCTCATTATGGAAAGACCCCCCCTTGTGTAGAAAGAATAATAGAAAATAAAATTTCTAGAGTTGTTATTGGAATGATTGATCCTAATCCATTAGTAGCAGGAAAAGGAATAGAAAAGCTAAAAAAATCAGGAATTACAGTTACTGTTGGAGTTTTAGAAGAAGAATGTAGAAAATTAAATGAGGTTTTTATTAAGTACATTACTAAGAATGAACCTTTTGTAGTACTAAAAACAGCAATGTCACTAGATGGTAAAATAGCAACGTCAAGAGGTGAATCAAAATGGATTACAGGAGAAAAAGCTAGAAATGAGGTTCATAACTTAAGAAATGAATTAGAGGCTATTATGGTTGGAGTAGATACTGTAATAATTGATAATCCAGAGTTAACTTGCAGATTAGAAAATGGTAGAAATCCAATAAGAATAATAGTAGATAGTACTCTTAAAATACCATTAAATTCAAAGGTATTAAAAAATCAAGATGAAGCAAAGACCATTGTGGCTACTAAAAAAGAAGCTATTGAAGAAAAAGTGAAAAAATTAGAAGCCTTAGGTGTAACTGTTTTAAAGATTAGTGATGATAAAGAGTATGAAAATAATAACATTAGAAATAAAAAAGTGAACTTAAACAATCTCATGAAGGAATTAGGAAAGTTAAATATTGATGGTGTACTTTTAGAAGGAGGAGCAACTTTAAATTATTCAGCTTTACAAGAAGGTATAGTTGATAAAATACAAGTTTATATAGCACCTAAAATAATTGGAGGTTTAAATTCTAAAGGGCCTGTTGGAGGTACTGGAATAGACTTCTTGAAAGATGCCTTTAAAATAAATGATTTAACCTCAAAGTTTATTGGTGAAGATATATTGATTGAGGGATATATAGAAAGAGAGGAATCTTAGATGTTTACTGGTATAGTTGAAGAAATTGGGGTAATTGATGGAATTAAAAGGGGAGAAAAATCTTCAAAGCTATTAATTAGAGGTAGTAAGGTTTTAGATAAAACTAAACTAGGTGACAGTATTGCAACTAATGGAGTATGTCTTACGGTAACAAGTATAAGTGGAAATATTTTTGAAGTTGATGTTATGGCAGAAACTTTAAGGAAGAGTAATCTTGGTAAGCTCAATATAGGTAGTAAAGTAAATTTAGAAAGAGCTTTAAATCTTGAAACTAGGCTAGGTGGTCATATTGTTAGTGGGCATATAGATGGAATTGGAATTATTACATCATTTATACAAGAAGATAATGCAGTTTGGATTACAGTTAAAGCATCTTTAGATATTTTAAAATATGTAGTTTATAAAGGTTCAATAACTATAGATGGAGTAAGCTTAACTATAGCCTATATAGATGATAATTGTTTTAAAGTTTCAATAATCCCACATACAGCAAAAGAAACAACATTGCTAAATAAAAAAGTTGGAGATAGTGTAAATCTTGAATGTGATTTAATAGGTAAATATGTGGAGAAGCTTTTAGGTTTTGATATTAAAAAAAATAACGAAAATAAAAGTTCAATTACTGAAGAATTTCTAAAAAACAATGGATTTTAGTAAAGAAAATAATTTAGAGTAGGTTTAAATTAAAGTTAAGAGTTATATGTAATATTTTATTAAAAAATAAGGAGTGATTTTTATGTATAAGTTTAATAGCATTGAAGAAGCAATAGAAGATATTAAAAAAGGAAAATTAGTTGTAGTAATAGATGATGAAGATAGGGAAAATGAAGGCGATTTATTAATGGCTGCTGAAATGGTTACTGCAGAAAGTATTAATTTTATGGCCACTTTTGGAAGAGGGCTTATTTGTATGCCTATTGAAGAAAATAGAGCAAGAGCTTTAAATTTACATCCAATGGTAGAGCATAACACAGATAATCATGAAACTGCATTTACAGTATCTATTGATCATATTAACACTACTACAGGTATTTCAACTTTTGAAAGAGCATTAACTATTAAAAGTGTATTAGAAAGTAATGATGAATTAGAATTTAGAAGACCAGGACATATTTTCCCATTAATAGCTAAAGAAGGCGGAGTTTTAAAAAGAGTTGGACATACAGAAGCTGCTGTAGATTTAGCAAGACTTGCAGGCTTTGAGCCAGCAGGTGTTATATGTGAAATTATGAGTAAAGATGGAACTATGGCAAGAACACCTGAACTTATGGATTTTGCAAAGAAACATAATTTAAAAATAATTACTATAGCAGATTTAGTATCATATAGAAGAAGTAATGAAAAGCTAATAGAAAGAGTTGTAGAGATAAAAATGCCTACTAAATATGGTGATTTTAAAATGTATGGTTTTGTAAATAAGTTAAATGGAGAACATCATGTAGCATTAGTAAAAGGTGAGATAAGTGAAGATGAACCAGTATTAACGCGAGTTCATTCAGAATGTTTAACTGGAGATGCCTTAGGTTCAAAAAGATGTGATTGTGGTGAGCAATATGATGCTGCCATGAGAAGAATTGCAGAGGAAGGAAAAGGAATTCTTTTATATATGAGACAGGAAGGAAGAGGTATAGGTCTTATTAATAAGTTAAAGGCTTATGCACTTCAAGATAAGGGATATGATACTGTAGAAGCTAATATTAAGTTAGGTTTCCCAGCAGATATGAGAGATTATGGTATAGGTGCACAAATTCTTAAAGACTTAGGTGTAAGAAAATTAAAATTAATGACTAATAATCCAAGAAAGATTACAGGTTTAAGTAGTTATGATATTGAAATAGTTGAAAGAATAGCAATTCAAATGAATCATAATGAAAATAATGAGTTTTATTTAAAAACTAAGCAACAAAAACTAGATCATATGCTTAAGTTTTAATAACTTTTATAAATATAAAGCAAAATTTAACGTTAAATAAAGCATTGTAATAAAAGTTTAAAGATTTACTTTAATGTTAATATAAAAGTTCAATTAAATATATTAAAAATAAATAATCATAATAAGTGGAGGAATGAAAGATGAAATTTATAGAAGGAAATTTAGTAGCACAAGGAATTAAAGTTGGAATAGTAGTAGGTAGATTTAATGAATTCATAGTTTCAAAATTATTAGGTGGAGCTTTAGATGGGTTAAAAAGACATGGGGTAGAAGAAGATAATATAGAAGTGGCTTGGGTACCAGGTGCTTTTGAAATTCCATTAGTAGCTAAAAAGATGGCAAAGAGTGAAAAGTATGATGCAGTAATATGTTTAGGAGCAGTTATAAAAGGTTCAACACCTCATTTTGATTATGTTTGTGCAGAAGCTTCAAAGGGAATTGCTTCAGTTTCATTAGCTACTGAAAAGCCAGTTATTTTTGGAGTTTTAACTACAGACACAATTGAACAAGCTATAGAAAGAGCTGGTACTAAGGCAGGTAATAAAGGTTATGATGCTGCAGTAACTGCTATTGAAATGGCGAACTTATTAAAGCAATTTTAGAGATAAAAAGAATTTTTAATATTATGGATAAAGTTAAAAATACTAATTCAAAAGAATTTAAAAATATAAAAAATATAGTCTTTGATTATGATGGAACTCTTCATAATAGTATAAAAATATATGCACCTGCTTTTAGAGAAGCTTATAATTATCTTATAGAATCAGGACAAGCTCCAGCTAAAGAGTTTACTGATAAAGAAATTAGTAAATGGCTAGGATTTAGTAGCATTGATATGTGGAATTCTTTTATGCCTAATTTAAAAGAAGATGAAAAACTTAAATGTAGCAATATTATCGGTTCGAATATGATTAAGCATATTAATGAAAATGAGGCTGAATTATATGAAGGTACAGTAGATGTTCTTAATTATTTAAAGAATAAAGGATATAATTTAATATTTCTAAGTAATTGTAAATTAGAATACATGAATAGACATAAGGAAATATTTAGTTTAGATAAGTATTTTACAGAATTTTATTGTACAGAAGAGTTTGATTTTATTCCTAAATATGAGATATTTAAAATTATAAAAGAGAAATATAATGGGGATTTTTTAATAATTGGAGATAGGTTTGTAGATATAGAAATTTCAATTATTCATAATGAATTGTCTATAGGATGTAATTATGGATTTGGAGAAACTAATGAACTTAAAAATGCAAATTTAATTATTAATTATATAAGCGAATTAACGACATTATTATAATTATAATATGAAAATTTAAACAATAAAAATGATGATATAAATAGAAAAGTGTAATACCTTCTATAAAATATATCATCATTTTTTATAAATTTATATTATTAAAGGATTACGGTTAGTTAAATAATTAGTTGGGCAATATAAAATTATTAGGTTATTTAGTAAATATGTTTTATTAGTATTTCAGTATATTTACTTAGAATAGATCACAAAGGATGAGAAATATATGAAAAATAATAATGAGAAAATACTTAATAATAAAATCGAAAATTTTACTATTATAAAATTAACTTTAATTGCTTTAATTATAGGTTTATCTTCTGGTTTGATGATTGGCTTATTTTTGATTTTACTCAAAAAAGCTATAGATTTAAACTTAAAGTATTATTGCCTTATTTTTATATTACCTATATCAGGTATGTTTATGACATTTTTATATAGTAAATTTGGTGGTAATGCACAGAAAGGAAATAATTTGCTAATTGAAAACATTAATGATAGTGATGAAAAAATTAATTTTATTATGGCTCCTTTAGTTTTTCTCGGAACAATACTTACACATTTATTTGGTGGATCTGTTGGAAGAGAGGGGAGTGGAGTTCAAATTGGGGGCTCTTTTGGTAGCTCATTATCTTATATGTTTAAATGTAATAAAGAAGAAAAGAAAATATTAGTTATTAGTGGAATCTCAGCTGGATTTTCTTCTGTATTTGGAACCCCACTTGCTGGAACAGTTTTTGCATTAGAAGTATCTAACATTGGTTATTTAAAATATAGTGCCATGTTGCCAGCCATAGCTGCGGCTATAGTTGGTGATTATGTAGTTAGAATTTTAAAGGTTAAGCATACTACATTTGATATGATAAAAATAGATACGATATCAATTACAAGTATCTTTAAGATAATAATAATTGCAATTTGTTTTGGACTTGCAAGTAAATTATTTGTTTTTATGACTGGAGTTTTTAAGAAGTATTTAAACAAATATTTTAAAAATAAGTATTTAAAAATATTTGTTGGTGGTTCATTGATGGTTATTGCTACTTTAATTATAGGCAATAGAGTATATAACAATTTAAGTTTAAGTTTATTAACAGGAACATTTACAAAAAATTATAGTAATTTTGCGTTTATAATAAAACTTTTATTAACAACTTTATGTCTAGGAGCTGGATATCAAGGTGGGGAGGTAACTCCACTTTTTGTAATAGGGGCCACTTTAGGATCAACACTTGCAGGCTTTATAGGATTACCACTTGCAGTTTGTTCTGCACTTGGATTAGTAGGGGTGTTTTCAGGAGCAACAAAGACACCACTTGCATCATTTCTAATGTATTTAGAACTTTTTGGTTCAACAAATATAATATTTGCACTATTAGTTTGTATTATAAGTGTATTTGTTTCTGGAAAGAAAGGTATTTATTCATCACAAATTTGGCTTAATGAATAAATAGATAGAAGTATTTATTAAGATAAAATAGCCTTAAATAAAAAACCTGAATATAATTAAGAGATGCAGCATCATTAGGTGCTGTATTTTATTTAACTTTTTCTTCTAAATTAGTTATAGCTTCAGCATTTTGTTTATAACCATCAAATAAAGCTTCAATTCGAGGTTTTATTTCATTTTCTATAACCATATTAGTTTTACTTACTTCACATTCCATTTTATCTAGTCTAGAATTTACTGCTAAAAATCCATTTTGCATTTCATTATACATTTTAGTCATTAAATCAAATATTTCCCTATCCATAATAAAGCTCCTTTTAAAATATATTTTAATTTATATGGTAATATTTGATTATATGTATTACCATTAGCAAAATAAATTAAATTAAATAGTAGAATTTAATTATAAATCAACAATTGTTATATTAAAACAAGTAAATTATAGGAATTACACTTTAAGTATTCAAACTTTGAAATAAATATATTCAAATTAATCACTAAAATACTATTTATATAGTTTAAATGCTATTATCACTTTTAAACTTGGAGAATAAGATATAATGAAACTAATTTTTAAGGAAGTATTATGAGAAAAGAAGTAATAATTGATATAAAAAATGCTAATATTACAGGAAATAGTTGTGATGAAACTATAATATTAAAGGGTGATTACTTACATGAAGATAACAATTATGTAGATAGTGCTAAACTGATAATAAAGAATGAAGAAAATGGAGAAATAAAGGAATGTCCTATTAGTGTAGGTGGATATAACCTTAAAATTTTTACTTGTCATATTACTAGTACAAAAAAAGAAGATATTCTTCTTTATGGAGAAACAGGTGGAACAGGAGGATATGCTATTGCAATAGTATATAAATATGAGGATGGAGAGCTTAAAGAAATTTTTAATGGCGAACATTTCTCAGAGAAATATTGCTGTGTAGGAAAATATTTAGAAAACAAAAAGATAGAAATTGTATGTAAGTATTACGAAAAGAAATATATACTAGATATTTGTAATATTAACAAAAGATATTTAAATGAAATTTATAATAGGGATGGAAAGGTAATAACTAATGAAGATCCAACAGTATCTTATATAAATAAGATTAATCTAATAAAAACTTTAGATAGTGATTTAATGAAGTTAGAGCTCTATTCAAGGATAATAGGAGTAAATAATAGCAACACATTAGGCGTTATTAAAACACTTATATCTCTTGAAGATGAAAAAGTAGAAATTTTAGAGCAATGTGCAGTAACTTATGGAGAAAGTATTTCAGTACTTCATAGGGGCATAGATAGAAAAGAAGAAATATTAAATCAATTACCTGAAGATGCAACTCTTATTAATTTAAATAAGTTTGGTGGAAATAATGGTTTAATAGAAATTGATATTGATGGAGATGGAAACAATGAGATTCTTTGTGGTTATAAATCAAAGGGAAATCAATATTTATCAGCTTTTAGAGAAATAAACGGTATATTAAAACAATTAGATTCAATTGGTGGAGAAGGTTATGATATTTCAGATTTAGTAATAACTCCACTTAAAGTTAAGAGTACTAATAATATACTAGTTGGATGGAGAATAGGATCAATTTGGTCAGTACTTGATATATTAGATTTTAAAAATGACAAATTTAATAAACTACTTAAGGGAGAAAAAATAAATTATTCAAAAATTGAAGTTATAGAATCAGACTCTAGAAAGGGAGGGGAAAAGACCTTAGCTTTATGGAGTCATGAAGTGGGTGAGGCATATAATATTCAATTGTATGCTTTCAGAGGAGAAAATTTCCAAAAGACTTTTAGGAGTGATAGAGGATATTTTGAAAAAGTTGAAGATTATTATAAAGATCTTATTAGTAGGACAAGGGAAACTCCACAGTATTTGTATTATTTAATAGATGCACAATATAGGGCAGGAAATAAAAGAGAAGCTATGGAAAATGTAAATAAAGCAATTAAATCTAATAAACCTTATCCTTCTTTAGAAGAGTTAAAGAGATTAAGAAAAAGAATTGCAAGTATGAGGTAAAAGTTAATTGTATAACTAATAACTTAAAATTGCTAATTACTCTTATGTTTTTATAAATGCATCTAATAAAATTTACTATGTTTATTAGATGCATTTATTACATTTTTAAAATTAAATATAGTAAACAATATTTATCATTTTAATAATTATTTTATAAGGGGTAAGTGGTACCTTAAAATCTTCTAGAAGTCAAAATATACTGTAATTTAAATATCAAGAATATAGTTATATTTTTAATATTTATGCATATACATAATCATCAATATATAGAGGTGATATTATGTATATTTATAGAATTATCTTAGATGGTCTAATTTTATCATTTTTAATGGCAGTAACCATTATAAGTATTTTAAGGCTTAATCCAAGATATGAAATGAAAAGTTATCCTAAGGAAATATTAAATGAAGTAGAACCTCAAACAGAAGAAGAAAAGCAAGGCTTTTTAAGAATAGCGCTACCTATGATGATTTTGATATTTATATTTTTAGTAGATAGAGTAAGAAGTGCTTATCTTAATTCATATGTTACATATGCACTATTATTTTTGCATACTTTTTTTATTTTAATGATTTGGAATACAATTGATCTTTTATTTATGGATTGGCTATTGTTTTGTACAATAACCCCTAATTTTATTATATTGCCAGGTACAAAAGGGAATAAAGAATATAAAAATTATAAGTATCATTTTATTAGCTTTTTAAAAGGAATAGTAATTTCAGCTTTTTGTTCGTTAGCTATAGCAGCAATTGTAATGATAATATAGAAAAATATGATAATTTTAAAGGCAGCCTTATTTAAAAAATTAATTTCATAAAATATTTTGTCGCAATAAAAAAGAATAAAAAGTATTTCTTATATGTAATATAGTATTAATAATACTATATTGGGGGGATTAATTTGTCTTCAGATCTTAAGGAAGTAAAAAGATTGAAAGAAGTATTATGTAGAAAAAAAGTATCTCAAATAAAAAAGAAATATCATAAAGCTGAAAAGAAAGTATGTAAAAAGATATTTGAAGATTATAATTATAAAGATTATGATTTTTTGCTTAAAAGTAGATTTATAGAGTTTAGAAAGAGATACTTTAGTAAACTTTATAAGAATGTTAATGATTTAGTTAATAATTACATTGGAAGTTTAGAAGGTGAAATGCAAGAATATATTGATGAAATAGAGAGAAATAGAAGTTTTGAAGTTATAGCTTTAGTAAAGAGTATTTTAGATAGAAATTGTATACTATGGGCATTGTTTGATGATTATATTGAATGTAAGAAAAAATGTATTTGTCCAGAAGTTATTAGTCTTATTGTATGTGAAGAACATAAAAGTGCAGCTTTAAATATTTTTAATGTTTTAGGAGTCAGAGATAATGAAGGCATATATGATATTAATAGTGTAAAAATTAGGCTTTGTTTTGCTTTTACTATTGATGATAATATGTATAACTTAACTAATGATAATATAAGATATTGTCCTGTTGAAGATGAAGAATTACCAATATTAAAAGTCTATTAATACATTGATTATAAATGATAAATTTCAAGGTAAAGGATATTTGATTCAATTTATCTGTAAGAAAATAAAACATATTAAGAAATTAACTAAAAATATTTAGTGAATGAAAAAACTGCGATTAATTTTTATATCGCAGTTTTTACTTTAGAAAAAGTAAATTTATTTATATATTTAAAGAATAATATTATATAGTATAAAAATTAGAATAAATACTTAATATATACAAAATATGAAAATGTGTTAAAATAATAAAGTTATACTAAAACTTTTAATAGGAGACATAACTATGATTAATATATCAAGGATACTAATATATATATTACAAGGATGTTCAGGTGCAGTTGCAGGGTATATTACAAATAAATATGCAGTAAGCATGCTATTTAAGGAATACATACCCTTTAAGATAGGAAATAAAGTAATACTTAATTATAAAGTTGGAGGAGTTATAAAAAATAGAAAAAAAGAATTTGTTGAGGAAATAAGTTCTCTAGTTGAAAGAGATATAATAAATGGTAAATCTTTAAAGGAAAGCTTAGCGAGCGATAAGGTAAGAAAAGAGATAACAAATATCTTTAATACTTTCTTAAATAAAGCATTAAGTGAAGCCTTTAATGATAAGACTTTAAGTAAATTAAAAGGATTTAATAATAGTATAGAAAATATAAGAGTATTTACTAATGAAAATTCTGAAGAAATATTAACTGGACTTTTACAAAAGTGTGCTGAAAATATTGATTTAAATAAACTGTTATCACAAAAACAAATTGAATCTGTAAGTGAAAATTTATATAAATTAATATCTGAAGGAATAAATGAAAATAGTAGTATTTTAAATACTATAGATAACATATATAATGAGAGTTCTAATATTAAGGTTAATGATTTAATTAGTGATAATACTATTAGAATTATTAAGGAAAATATAAATTACATAATTACAGATATTATCGAAGAGTATTTTAGTAATGATGAAAATATAATAGACTTAACAAAGAAGTTAATTGATTTAAGTGAAATAGTAGAAGTAATAGATAGCCTTCAAGTTAAATTAAAAGAGAAAGTTTTAGAAGATTTTATTGATGATAAAGAAATTGAAGCTTTTGGAATAGAAATTAGCAATTATTTATGTAAGTACTTAAAGTCTAATGAAGGAATTAAGCTTACAAGTGATATTATTAAAGAGTTTATTGAAATAATTAAAGAAATAGATCTTTCACTTTATGATATTATGCCAAATGAAATAGGGGAAAGGCTAACAAACTTTATCAATGAAAAGCTTCCTATATTTTTACCTTATATAAGTGAATGGATATTAGCTAATAAAGATGAATTTGATAATATAATTGAGCAATCCATAGATGAAGGTATTGAAAATATGGATGCTAGCATTAAAAGACTTATAGTATCATTAGTTAGAGAACATTTCTTAGATGATATTAGTACTAAAAATGAAGTTATAAACAAAATAGTTAATTTTATTGAAGCTTATAAATTAGATAATAGTGAAGCTAAAAAATTAAGTACTGGTATAGTTAAGTATTTAAAGAATACAAAAATTAAAGATATTGTTATAGCATTAGAAAATAATAATATTTTAAATGATAATATTATTAATAAAGTAAGTGAATTTGTTATTAATGAACTTTCTAATAATGGTACTAACTTAGTAAATCAATTATTAGTAATGCAAAAAAATAAAAAGATTGGTGATTTTGTAACTGTTGATTTTAAAGAACTTTTCAATAAAAAAGGATTAGAAATTATAAGTGGCTTTGTACTAAATAAAAAAGAAAGCTTTAAAGATATTATTTTAAAATTTACTTCAAGCAAAATTAATTCAAAAATAGATAGTATTAAGGATAAGTCTATTAAAGATATTATTCCAGATAAACTTATTAAAAATATAAAAGATAGTAGTAATGAAAAAATAAAAGGATTGTTAATAAGCAATGAATTAGCTTTAAAGGAGTATTTAAGTAATGAAATACAAAGAGAAATAAATAAAATTGATTTAAGTAATGTTATTGAAAAGAATAATTCTAATATAATCGAAAGTATAAAAAGTAAACTTTTAGATTTTGAAGACTTTATCTTTGATAAATGTAATGATATTAAAATAGCAGATATTATTTCTAAATTTAATAAGGATGATAAGAGAATTGCCAGTATTAGCAATGAAGCAGCTATATATCTTGAGAATAATTTAGAAGATTTATTAAAAGGGAAAATTAAAACTATAGTTTACGATAATTTAATTAAACTTAATGAAGATGAAATTTGTGATTTAGCTCAAAAGTTTATGGGAACTGAATTACAGCCACTTTCAATATTTGGAGGAGTACTTGGATTAATTGGTGGTCTTATATTTGGATTGTTTTCAAACAATATAAGCTTATTTGGAACTTATAATAATATATATCAGTTATTAGGTTCAATACTTCTTATGGGATTAATAGGTGTATTTACAAATGTAATTGCAATTGCAATGTTATTTAGACCATATAAAAAGAATAAATTCCTTGCCAAAATACCATTTTTAAAGCAATTTTCTTTAGGATATATTCCAGCTCATAAATCTGATTTAGCAAATGGAATTGGTAGTGTAATTGATAACGAAATATTAAATGGTATAAAAATACAAGAGTTATTTAAAAGTAAAAAGGAAACGATGAATAGCTCACTTGTTAATTTAATTTCAAATAGCAATTATAAATATTTACATGATTCACTTGTAAAAAATAAGAAGTTTGTTTGTAGGTATTTTTATAATAAACTAATTAAAGCTTCAAAGGATAATAATGAAAATATTAGCCAGATTTTAAGTGATGAAATATTAAATATAAAAACAGATAGGATAATTAATATCATAGGAAAAGATTATATAGATTCTACTAATATAAATAGAAAGGATACTTTATATAATAAAATCGGATGTGTAGTTAAAAAGCAAAGAGATTTATTAAATAAATATTTATTAACATACTTAGAAAAAAATATAAATTCTGATAAAAGGATAGTTAACTTATTACCAGAATCATTACTAAATGGAATTGAAGATATATTAGATAACTTAATAAAAAATAAGACACAAGAATTATTAAAGGAGAGTGTTATTAAAGATATTATAATAAGTAGTGATGCTGCTTATAGTACTTTAACAAATAAAAGCTTACAAAATGTATTTGATAATAGCAAAATTGAAGCTTTAAAACAAGTATCTTTTAATAAAATAGAAGGCTTTATTTATATAGATTTAAGATATATTTTAAGTTGTAAAATCAAAGAAATCTTAACAGAAGAGTTAAGTGATGAAAAAACTATTGAATCTATGTTTAATGGTAACATTAAAAAGTTAATTGATAATAATTTAAGTAAGATAAGTGATTTCATAATTATTAAGTTAACAGATATTATAGCAGAAAAGGAAAACTATATTGGAGATTTTGTTAAGCAAAACATAAATTCAAGATTAAATTTCCTTCAAAAAATGGGTTATGCTATGGCTGGTGGAGATAGAATAGTTGATAATTGTGTAAATGTTGCTGTTAATAAAAATTTACCATTATTTATTAGCAAAAAGGTAAATGAAATAGAAGCTATTGTAGGTAATAGTCTAAATACTATTATTTATCCAGTAAAATTAAGTGATTTAAATATTGGAATTAATGAAATAAATAGTAGTGATTTAATTTATAATATATTTGAAGGATTAGCAAATGATAAAAAATTAAATAAAGCTATTAATATAATCAATGATGAATTAGTTGATAAAATTAAAGAGCTAAAAATAGCTTCCCTATTACTACCTTTAAATTTAGATAATCCTGAAAAACTATACTTAAAGTTTAAGAATGAAATAAAATTTGGTAGGAATGAAGTAATAGATAATATTAATAAAAATAGCAAATCTTTAGTGAAGTATAGTAAAGAATTATTTAAAGATAATTTAAAACCTACTATAGAAAATATAACTTTACAGCAGGTATTTAATAATTTAACGGAAAATGATATTAAATATATTTCAGAAAAAGCTATTAACTTACTTTTAAACAGTGAAGCTTTAAATGATGGAGTTGTTAATACACTTAAAGAAATATATTGCAAATCATTTAAAAATAAAGATATATCTATTATTTTAAATGATGAATTGTTAACAAAAGATATTAAAGAAGTTATGTATAATGTTTTAATAAATACAGAAATTCAAAATGAATTATTATTAGCAATTGAAAATATATTTGATAAGTTATCTAAAGAAAACTTTAATATTTTAGATATAGAGCTTAAAGATGATATTAATAAAATAGTTTCTGAAGCAATATTAAATGTTCTTATTATTCATACAAAAGCAATACTAGAAAGCTTAGAGCTTAAAGATATAACCTATAAGCAAATTGAAAAAATGGATTCTAAAGAAATAAATGATTTATTTGACTCCTTTGCTGGTGAATATTTTAAAAAACTATATGGCTATGGTATGGTTGGAGCAGTATTTGGAATAAATTTATGGATTCCTATTATATGGGCTATTATTGAATATATTAGAGGGAAAAAGAATCTTAATTAAACTAAGTTATCCTAAAAATCAAGTTATAAATAAATTAAAAATTTATAACTTGATTTTTATAAATATATTGTTAATAGCTTTATAATTTTTATAGCTAAATAAACTTATTATCTGGTTGTTAAATTAATATAAAGTATTGATTATTTTAAAGGAGTATTAAATTAAAAAAATAATTAATAGTTAAACAAAAGGTGGAATGAAAAATGGAGTTTAGAAAAACAATTAAAACAGATATAGATAGTGTAATGAATATTATTAGACAAGCCCAGGAGTATTTTAAGATACAGGGAATTAACCAATGGCAAGACAATTATCCTAATCCGGATGTAATTAATAGTGATATTGCTAAGGGAGAAAGCTACGTATTATTAAAAGATGATAATATTGTAGCTACTGCCGCCATTTCTTTTGATGGGGAAAAGACATACGAATCTATTTATGAAGGTAAATGGATTACTAACAATAAATTTGCAGTTATTCATAGAATAGCTGTTGACAATAATTATAAAGGATTAGGATTATCATCAAAAATTATTAAATACGTTGAAGAGCTTTGCTTAAATAAAGATGTTTATAGTATAAAGATAGATACACATGAAGAAAATATTTCTATGCAAAAATTACTTGAGAAAAATGACTTTAAATATTGTGGAATAATCTATTTAGCAGATAAAAGTAAAAGAGTTGCTTTTGAGAAGGTGTTAAATAAAAATAGCAAATAATAGATTAATTGTTTTAGTATAATACAAATTAATCAAGGAGCTTGTTTAAAAATAACCTATAAGTTAATACTTATAAAAGAGTATTAACTTATAGGTTATTTTTATAATATTACCTTTTTATATAAAGCCATATTTAAATTTAATATAAATAATGAATATTATGTATAGTTGATAAATATATTTATAATAATTTACTAGTTAGGGGGAGTATAATAATTGAAAATTAGTGATGAAATAAAAGAGCATAGCATTTCTGAACATATAGGGCAAAAAGAAGATTACTATGAATATATAAAAGAATCTAAAGAAGAGCTTGTTGAAGAAATTACAAAAAGAATTATAAGTGAAATTAAAAGAGAAAAAAATAATGTAATAAATAATATATATGTTAAGGAAATAGAAGAAGAGGAGGAAGAAGAAGAAGTCATTGATAATAAAATACAATGGGCTCCAATTATAGTTGTTATATTAATAGGAATGTTTTTTTTATTTATATTAGTTTATTTTACTTCTAATAGTGAAATTTCAGATAATAGTAAAGTATTAACTGAAAGTGCAGAAGAAAAAGTAGTTTTAGTAACTCCTATTACTGACTCAATAGAAGAAAATGAAGAATTAAGAGAAAGTATGGAAAAAAATGAAGTTAAACATTCTAATGTAATAGAAAGTTTATTTTCATTTACTAATAATTCTACTGATATTCAGTCAATAGATTTTAAAGCTTTTGAAAAGTCAGTTAAAAAAAGTATAATTGATATACTTGATAAAGTAAAAGAATCATTAGAATAAAAAGAGCTGAAATCAGCTCTTTTTACTATGAGGCAATTATATTTTCATTAGTAGATAATTTCTCTTTTCTATTTTGCCAATAAAAATATCCGAAACAAATTATAATTGAAACAAAGGTAGAGATTGGTGCTGCTAACCCCAACTCATAAAGGGTAGCTCCATCAATTCTGCTTATAAAATAGGTTAACGGAATTCTAAACCCAAAAGTAGCAATTAAACTATGAATAAGAGAAATTGTTGATTTTCCTTGTCCACTAAAATATCCATTCATACAAAATACGAAGCTTACCATAATACAATCAATAGAAAAAGATTTTAAATATTCTCCTGCAACTTTTACAACATTGATATCATTTGAGAAAATTGAAGTTAGTGTTTCGGGATATAGTTGAGAATATATCATTGCTAAAACCCCAAATATCAAAGAATAAATTATTCCATAACGAAGAACCGTCTTAGCTCTCTTAATTTCTCCAGCGCCAATATTTTGTGCCGTCATTGCAGAAACAGTAGAACCAAAAGCTGTAGGAGGAAGCATTGCAAATATAATAATCTTTTCAACTACCCCAACAGCAGCTGAAGCAACTAATCCCATTGTATTTATTACAGCTGTAATAATTAAAAATGATATATTAACTAAAGCATCCTGTAGAGCTAGTGGAAATCCTACTATTAATATATATTTAACAGACTCCTTGTCCAATTTAAAATGTTTTTTGTTTATTTCAAAAGAAAATCCTTTCTTAATCATATAAATTAAAGAAATTATAAAGCTTATTGCTTGTGATGAAATAGTAGCTATTGCTGCTCCAATTGCTCCAAATTTTAATACACCAACTAAAACAACGTCAACAATTATATTTACTATACAAGCTATTAATACAAAGTATACTGGGGTCTTTGAATCGCCTAATCCTCTAAATATACCACTTACAGCATTGTAACCAATAATAAAAGGAATGCCTAATGAACAAATTATAATATATTGTCTTGTAAAGCTAATAGCTTCTAGTGGTGTATGCATTAGAGAAATAGCAGAATTTGTTGCTAAAAACATTAATGGCGTTAATATTATTGCAAATAGTATAAATAGAATACTTAATGATCCGATAGCTTTTGCTGTTCCTTCAGCATTCTTTTCTCCTATACGTCTACCAATTAATACTGTTCCACCCATTGAAATACCTAAAATTATACCAGTTATAGTTTGCATTACCTGACTACCAATAGCTACAGCTGAAACTGCAGCCGAATCTGAGAATTGACCAACAACAAATAAGTCGGCAGCTCCATATAATGCTTGTAATAAGCTTGCAAATAAAACTGGGATTGCAAATTTTAATAGTGTTGTACTGATTTTACCTTTCGTTAAATTACTCATAGTTAATATCCTCCTATAAATATTTAATTTTGTGTATATAATATTTTTTTCTTTAAAACAAAAAAGCTGGATAAGCTAGTAAGCTTTCGCTTACCATCTTATCCAGCGCAAATTTCTTAAAGAAAATTATTACACCCTCCGATGAACGATTATATTGTACAGATATAGGTAAATTTAGTCAAGAATTATTTTTTAATACCAAACAATATTAGCTACTTTTTCTAGTTCTTCTTTTGAAAAAATATCAGTTAAACATCGGTATTCTTTTGCTGAAACACCTGCTGTTTTATAATACATATCACATCCTAAAAGATTTGAGATTTTCATTTAGTAGATAATTCGTCTGAAATAAATATATATCAAAAAACTTTTAGTAAGAAATTG
This sequence comes from Clostridium celatum DSM 1785, assembly GCF_000320405.1. Classification (GTDB taxonomy): domain Bacteria; phylum Bacillota; class Clostridia; order Clostridiales; family Clostridiaceae; genus Clostridium; species Clostridium celatum. Next base: position 55,543 of record NZ_KB291616.1, read on the forward strand.
CTAGAAGGCTTTTGTTATAAAAAATAGTTTTATATTTAAATATAGAATATATGTTCAAAATGTAGTATAAAATTAGTATAAGGTAAAACTCATATGAATGGAGTGAAAATATGATATTAAATGCTAAGCAAAAGGAAGTCGTTAATGAGCTTGATAAGAATATTCTTTTATTAGCTTCTGCAGGAACAGGTAAAACTGATGTATTATCAAAAAGGATAGCTAATATTATTAATCAAGGAAAAGCTAAATCTTCAGAAATACTTTGTATAACCTTTACTAATAAGGCCTGTAGAGAAATGCAAGATAGAATTGAAACCGTAGTAGGGGCTAATGCTAAGGATATTAGTATTAAAACCTTTCATAGCTTTTGCTTTGATGTAATTAAAGAACAAGCAAAAAAAAGAACTGATATATTTACAGACTTTTTAATTTTTGATGAAGAAGATTGTAAGGAGCTTATAGCTACTTGTAATTATTTTGATTACCCAGTAAAGGGATTAAAGTCATTTATAGATATGGTTAAAAGCGAAAGAGCAAGACTTAATATTTATACTGATGATTATAATGAAGATATAAAAAAAGTTATAGATGATATTTTCCACCACAAAGAAGAAGCTATAGATCAAATGTGTAAGGAAAATAGAATTATTAACTTTGATATGAAAGATTATCTTAAAGATAGAGGACATGAATTAATAAAAACATATAATGCATTACTTCACAATAATCATGGCTTAGATTTTAATGATTTAATAGAAAATGCTCAAGTTATTTTTAGTGATGAAGCTGTAGTAAAGTCACTTTCTGAAAAATATAAGTATATAAATATAGATGAGGTTCAAGATACTAGTACACTTGAATATTCAATAATAGAAAAAATCTTTAATAAAAATAATATATTATTATGTGGAGATATGTTCCAAACTATATATGAATGGAGAGGTTCTAATCCAGATACTATATTTAATCTGTATACCTCTAAGTATTCACCTAATAAAATAGTATTTAACAAAAATTATAGAGCTACAAAAAATTTAACTAATGCATCTTTAGCTTTTTTAAACAATGCATTTAAAGAAAAAGCTAGCACAATATATGAAGAAGGTATAATTTCAGAGTCACCTATAGATGGAGATAAAATAGCTTTTGCTGTAAGAGACGGGATTTTTCCAGAGAGTAAGTTTATTGTTGATGAAATAAATAAGTTAATTCAAGGTGGAAATGATATTTCTAAGACATGTATATTAACTAGAGACAATAGTTATAATATTGCATTAAGTAAAGCATTAAGTAATTTAGGCAATTCTACCTATCAATTTATATTGGTAGATCAATATAAATTTTTTAGAAGACAAGAAATTAAAGATATTATAGCTTTTCTTAAATTAATAGCTAATAGAAATGATTCTTTAAGTCTTAGTAGAATTATAGAGAGATTACCAACTGGTATAGGTGAAGTTACATTAAGTGATATAGCATCTAATAAATATAAAGAAATAGGAATTAGATTATCTGATTATATTGATCCAAATGTTATAAAGTATGGTGAAAGATATGCATTACTTATAAATGAACTTGAAAATAATAATGTTGTTATATTTGATGTTGAAAGCACAGGAGTAGATGTAACTGAAGATGAAATAATCCAAATAGCAGCTATAAAGATTGATAATAAAGGAAAAGTTATAGAAAAGTTTGAAAGATTTTTAAAAAATAATAAATCTGTTAAGTCTTCTGAATTTGTTCATGGATTTTCAGACGAATTTTTAAGAATTAATGGAGAGGATAAAATCTCTGTTTTTAATGACTTTTTAGAATTTAGTAAAGATACTATAATAGTAGGTCATAATGTTCAGTATGATATAAGCATTTTAACAAGTGAACTTGAAAGACTTAAAATGGCTAAACCTATGTTTAAAGGTGTATTTGATACATTAGATATATATAGACGATTTTATCCTAATGCTATAAATCATAAGCTTGAAACTTTAAGTAGAATATTTGACACAAGTCATAAGCCATCACATAATGCAATGGATGATATACTTGCAACAGGAGAGTTATTAGTTTATGCAGTTAATAAATATTTAAAACCAACTTCAATGGAAAGAATGGCTTTTATGAGTAAATATTTAAAGAGCTTTAATGATATAACTAATAAGCTAAATTCTTTATTTGAATCATCAGAAAATATGAGGGCTTATGAAATTATACCTTATATTATAAATGATTTAGGAGTTAAAAACTTATATAAAGGTGAAGGCGGAGTAGAAAAGCTAGAAAGATTAAGAGATTTCTATTCATTACTAAAAGATTTAGATATTCCTGAAAAGAGCAATAGAAATTCTTTATTAGATGTGATAAAAATGACAGGACTATCTAATGGCGAATTAGAAGAATTAATAATTAAACGAAGTAAAAAACCTAGAATCCCTATAATTACAGTTCATCAATCAAAAGGATTAGAATTTGAAAATGTATTTTTAGCAGGAATGCAGGAGGAAACATTCCCTTCATATGGAGCTGTTAAAAGTGGAAGAATGGACGAAGATAAAAGGACTTTTTATGTTGCTATGACAAGAGCAAAGAAGAGGCTCTATATAACATCAAATACTAAAGGTTTATATGGGTATAGAAAAGATGTTAGTAGATTTGTAAAACTTATACCAAGTAAGTATATTGAAATTAAATAATTTTTATTTAAAATATTTATTGATAAAATACCAATATAGGGTTATACTGTAAAAGTAAAATTTATATACTCAGAATAATTCTGAGAGAGGTTCGTAACCATCCCTCTATAAAAAACTAGGACCCTAATAACTTTTTAATATTTTAAAAGTTTATTAGATTAATTTTATTGCATAATTACAATGAAATATAAACTAGATTTTAATATATGAGGGAGCCATGTCATTTGATAAGGCTCCCTTTATTTTGTGATGGAATGAACTTTTAAGTTTATTCCATTTTTTTATTTTCTGAATGTAAATTTTATCTTCGTTATACTGTGTTAGATAGTAATATTCAGTCTAATACATACACCTATTAATTAAAGGAGAGAGTAAAAATGAAAAAGAAAGTAATAATTGATTGTGATCCTGGAATTGATGATTCATTAGCTTTAATTTTAGCATTAAATTCACCAGAAATAGAAGTTATAGGTATTACTACAGTTTCAGGAAATGTTAAATCAGATCAAGGTGCAAAAAATGCACTAAAGGTCTTAAAGCTTATGAACAGAGAAGCTATTCCAGTATACATAGGTGAGGAATTCCCACTAATAAGAGAACTTATTACAGCACAAGATACTCATGGTGAAGATGGTCTTGGTGAAACTAATTATGCTGAAGCCAATGTTAAAATACATTATGGTGGTGTGGACTTTATTTTAGAAAATGCTAAAAAAGGTGATTTAAGCATAATTGCTTTAGGTCCATTAACGAACTTAGCAAAAGCTATAGAGAAAGATGAACTTAGTTTTAATATGATAAATGAAATAGTTTCTATGGGTGGGGCTTTTAAATCACATGGTAACTGTTCACAAGTTGCTGAATTTAATTATTGGGTTGATCCTCATGGGGTAAAAGAAATATTTTATAAAAGCAAAGTACCTTTTTCAATGGTTTGCTTAGATGTAACTAGAGAAATAGTACTAACACCTAATCTTATAGAACTTATAAAACAAATAGGTGGGGATGTAGCTAATTTTATTGTAGATGTAACTAGATTTTATGTTGATTTCCATTGGAAACAAGAAAAAACTTTAGGATGTGTAATAAATGATCCATTAGCTGTAGCTTATTTCATAGATAGGAGCATTTGTGAAGGCTTTACTTCTTACTTAGATATAGTTACAGATGGTATTGCTATAGGCCAAACTTTAGTTGATATAGGTGAATTTTATAAAAAAGAGCATAATGGGCTTGTATTAACAAAAGTAAATTCAGATAAATTTATGAAAATGTTCTTAGAAAGAATATTTCCAGATAATAAAGAGGATATTGAAATAGTACTTAACAATCCTAGGTACGGAGTAAATAACTTTCGATAAATCTTATATATTAATAATCAATTGTAAATAATTAGGGGGATTTTATATGAATAGAAATAATACTTTTAAAATTACATTTATGTCAATAGCCGTAGTAATAAATATTGTTGGAGCTTTTGTTGCAACATCATTAAAATTACCAATATTTATTGATACCATAGGAACTTTTTTATCAGCATTTTTATTTGGTCCTATAGGGGGTGTATTAACTGGGCTTGTAACATCATTAATTAATGGGCTTACTTTTGACCCGTATTCACTATATTTTATGCCAGTTCAAATAATAATTGGTTTTATGGCAGGTCTTTGTTTTAGAAAAAATTTATTTAAAGGTAAAGCAATAGTTTTAGGAATTGTAATTGTAACTGTAATAGGATCATTTGTAGCATCTTTAATTTCTGCTTTTGTTTTTGGAGGAATAACATCTTCAGGTACTTCTTTTATAATAATGTATTTAAAAGAAGCAGGAATAAATATAGTAGCAAGTATATTTTCTACACAAATTTTATTTGATTTACTAGATAAATCTATTACAGTTTGCCTTGTATTAACATTAATAAAAGCTTTTCCATCTAAAATTATAGGAGCTGTAAAGAATGTAGAATAAGCTTTAATAAAAATAACCAGTAGAAGCTTAATATGCTTATTTTATAGCAAATAGTTAAATGTAGCTATAAATTTAGAAGTTTAGCTTACTGGTTATTTTTATATTATAAATTCATCAAGAACTTTTCCTTTAAGGTTAATTGAGGATATTTTAATAAATGTAGAATTTAAATCTACAACAACAAAATGATATACAGCAATAGGAGGTATAATGACGCCACTTTTACTACTATATTTATTTTTAAGCTTTTCACCACCCCCGCCTGAAATAATTTGATAAATACTATTTTTATTATTTATAATACGTCTTGAATAATTATGCTCATGTGAGGAAAAGACTACTTTTATATTGTATTCATCAACTATTGACCAAAACTCATCTCTGTATTTAGGATATAAATCTAAACAATGTCCAAGATGAGCTCCAGTAGGAAAAGCTGGCGAATGAACAAAAACTAACTTTCTTTTATTGTTTTCTGCACAAGATTCTTTAAACCATTTTAGTTGATTATTAGTAATTCTATGAATTTCACCGTAATGAAAGGAATTAAGAACTATTAGTCTGCATTCGGGAAAGTCCATATAATAGACAGTTTTATTATATCCTTCTAAATAATTAGTGACTTTAAGATCAGCATAGCATTTGCTAAATAACTGTTCTAAAGTTTCATCAGATGGGTTAATATTAACTTCATGATTGCCTACTATTGGAATTAGGGGCTTATTGGGATAATAACTAGCAACTATGTTTCTAAAGTCATTAATTTGAGTTAATAGAATATTGGGGTTATCACCTCCCGCTATGGAATCTCCTAAAACAATAACAAAATCGGGCTTAGGATTAAGTCTACTGCTTTCGTTTAAAATGGAATTTAATATTTTTTTGTTTATACCATTTTCTTTACCTTTTGAATCTCCAAAAACAATAAATCTCATTATTTCTCCTTATTTAAAGTATTAATCCACTTGTTAAAAATATCAGGTCGTACAATTTTAACAAAACTTAAAAATTGATTTTTATAACCAAAAGAATTTAACCCATTAATGATTAAGGATGGATATACGACAGTCTTTTTCATAGCTCTAGCTGTATCTATAAGTCTTAATTCTTCATCATCAGTTATAAAAATGTGAAATAATGCAGTATCTAATCTTGAAAAACCTACTTTTGACATAGCTTCATATAACTCTAATATTTTATTAGCAAGTGCTGGTGTAAGTGAATTATTTAATAAATATTTATCAAATTCAATGCCTGTTATTAATTCTCTTATAATATAATTTTCACCGTAGCTATAAAGCTTAGGAAAGTGGTTGTTATTTTGTGACATAAGTAATGTATCTATTTCATTTTCACAATAAGTTCTTTTTTTAAAAACTTTAATACACTTTTTTTCATCAATTTTATAAACTTTTCCTTGTGTACCTGTTCCTAATAATTGTAATTCATTTATATTTATACCTTCATATAATTTCATTTATCACCATAAAAAATTAATAATAATACTATATGTTTTTAGATATTACGAAGTACCATTTTATTAATAAATATGAATTAAAAAGCCTTTCTATTTTTTATAGTAAAATTTGATGTATTTGGATATTTATATTACTATTATTAGTAAAGGAGGGGTAATATAGACATCAAAAAGCTAATAACTACTTTACTATTTTTATTTATATTGATTATTCCACAAAATCTCTTTTCAACAAGTAGGGAATATTACATCGATAATTTAGATATTGAAGCCAAAATACTTCAAAATGGGGATGTAGAAGTTAATGAAATATTACAGTACAGGTTTTCAGGACAGTTTAATGGTATATTTAGAAATTTGATTTCTTATGGTTCAGATGGATATATAATAAATGACGTTTCTATTATTGATGAATCTGGCAATACAATAAAAGCTACTGAAGGCTATAATGAAGAAAATAACACATATGAAATTAACGATTTAGGTGGAGAGACACAAATTAAACTTTTTACTAAAAGTAGTGATGAAACAAAAAGTATTAATATTAAATATACCATAAAAGAAGCTGCTAAAAAATATGAAAATTTTTCAGAGTTTTATTGGAACTTTTATACTGTTGAAAATATAGATTCAGTAAAAAGTGGCACTTTGAAAATTTCATTAAAAAACGATAACTTTAATAAAGATAGCTTTTACTATGAACTTTTTGGTGATGGTAAAATTGATTCGAATTATACAGAAGATCTAGTAGAAGTTAATTTTAAAGATTTAACTTCATTAATAGGTATTAAGTTACAATTTCAAAAGGATTATTTAAACATGGTTGATGAAATACCTATAGATATAGATGAAAATAATAATGGGGATTATAGCTCTTATGAAAAGTGTGATATATCTGAGAATAATAATTCTAGTATATTTATAATATTAGGTATCTTAATTTGTGGGGGAGTTGGTGCTTGGTTTATTAATAAATCAAAGTTTGAAAATGAATTAGCAAAATATAGAGAAGAGTATATATTTACAAATAATGAATTTTTAATAGATCCACCATCAGACTTACCTCCTGCTTTAGTTAATTTACTTATAAACGAAAAGTATGTAAATGAAAGCATGTTAAATCCAACATTATTTTATTTAGCTAATAAGGGATATTACAAGTTAGAGGAGAAAACTATTATACTAGATAAAAAAGGCAAAAAAACTAATAAAGAAGATTTAGTATTTACTAGAGTTAATTTGAATACTAATTTAGAATTTGAACACTTAGACTATGTACTGAAATGGTTTGAAAAATACGAGTCAGAAGGAAGTTTTACCTTACAAGAAATAAAAAAAGTAGTTAAATCTGAAAATAAAGCTAAAGAATTTGTTGAAAAATTATCAAAATGGCAAAAAATCGTTATACAAGATGCTGAGAATAGAGGTTTTTATACTGAAATTAGAAATAAAAAAGTGTTAGAAAATAGCTGGTATAATGAAAAGCTTAAATGGCTTAATTATAAAGAATATCTAAAGAAAATAGGTAACACCCATATAGTAAAAATAGATGATAGAATAGGGGATAATTTAATTTATGCTTATGCTTTAGAAATTACTAATAAAGAATTTAAAAATTTAATTGATGCTATAAAAATAGATACTAAAATGAATAATTATGATTTATATTCAAATAATCATTGGTTATATGATAATTATTTCTATTATACAACATTATTTAACGATATTAATGGAACCGCTCATAATGCAGCAAATCCACCTAATAATTCATCAAGTGATTTTGGTGGAATATCAAGTGGTGGAGGCTTTACGGGTGGAGGTGGAGGAGACTCTGGAGCTTTTTAGAAAAATATATAGAATTTTAAATTAATATATAAGGAAGAAGGATTAAATTATGAATTATAACGAACTATTAGAAAATGCAAGGGTTTGTATTGGTGATTATTGTAAAGCATGTATAGAATGTAATGGAAAAGTCTGTAGAAATCAAATTCCTGGACCTGGAGCTAAAGGTGTTGGTGATACAGCAATTCGTAATTATGATAAGTGGAAAGAAATTCGTATAAATATGGATACATTAACTGAAAATAAAAAAGTTGATATGAGTGTAGATTTCTTTGGAAAAAAATTTAAATATCCTTTTTTTGCAGGACCTGTAGGCGCTGTTAATTTACATTATGGTGATAAATATAATGATATGACATATAATAATATTTTAGTATCTACATGTGCAAAAGAAGGAATATTAGCATTTACTGGAGACGGTACAAATCCTGAGGTAATGAAAGCTGCTACAAGTGCTATAAAAAGTGTAGATGGAATTGGTATTCCAACAGTAAAACCTTGGAATATTGATACTATTAAAGAAAAAATACAGTTAGTAAAAGAAAGTAATGCTATTGCAGTAGCCATGGATGTTGATGCAGCTGGACTTCCTTTTTTAAAGAATATGAATCCACCTGCAGGCGCAAAGTCAGTGCAAGAATTAAAAGAAATTATTGAATTTTCAAATCTTCCATTTATAGTAAAAGGTATTATGACTGTAAGCGGTGCATTAAAAGCAAAAGAAGCCGGAGCAGCTGCAATTGTTGTATCTAATCATGGTGGAAGAGTACTAGATCAATGTCCTGCTACAGCAGAGGTATTAGCTGATATTGTAGATGCAGTAAATGGATCTATGAAAGTATTTGTTGATGGTGGAATACGTTCTGGAGTAGATGTATTTAAAGCACTTGCAATTGGAGCTGATGGAGTACTTATTTGTAGAACTTTTGTAACTGCACTTTATGGTGGAGAAGAAGATGGAATAAAAGTATACATTGATAAATTAGCAAATGAATTAGAAGATACAATGGCAATGTGTGGCGCTTATTCTATAGATGAAATTACTAGAGATATGATACGAATATAATTGTAAAAAAAGGTTTTAGCTAAAGATAAGTTAAATTAGTATTTTAATTAATAATAAGTATATAAAAATTAGCAATAGATTTACTAAAGATTGATATACTGAAAAATATTCTTATGCAATAATTGACAGTGTAAGAATAAAGGATTACTATTAAATAGTAATAGTTATTTATTCACATTAATAAATGTTTTTGTAATTAAATTTCATTATTAAATTTAATAGGATATCTAATAGAAAAGATTTAATAATAGTCTAATCTAAAAGAGAGTATATTAGTTTTTATAAATATATTTTTATATTATATATATTTAAATGTAATTCATTAATATAAAGTAATGATATTATATATATACTAATTTTATAAAGTACTAGCTCTCATTTTAGATTATGAGTGCTAGTTTTTTATTTTAAAAAATTAAGTGAAAGATAAAGAGGTTGAGATTTATGAAGAGAATAGCTGTAATAAGTGCAATTTTAGAAAATCCTAAAAAAAATCAAGAAGAATTTAATGGAATTATTTCTGAATTTAGAGGAAGTATACGTGGGAGAATGGGTATTCCATTTGAAGAAGGTATTTCAGTTATAAGTATTACTGTAACTGGTGAACTTGATGAAATTAATAAACTTACAGGAAAACTTGGGAATATTCCAGGAGTACTAGTTAAAACTGCAATTGCTAAAAAAGAACTATAAGGAGAAAAATATGACAGTTAGATATATTATAGACAAACTGTATAATACAAGCTTTGCATCTAGAGAAGAATTAGTATTTTTATTAAATCATTTAACAAAAAAGGATAAGGAATATTTGACTGCAAAAGCTCATGAAGTAAGTTTAAAGAATTATGGAGATAAGGTTTATATTAGAGGGCTTATAGAATTTACAAATTATTGCAAAAGAGACTGCGTATATTGTGGAATAAGAGCTTCAAATAAGTTAGCAGATAGATATCGATTAACTTTAGAAGATATATTGGATTGTGCTGATATTGGTAATAATCTTGGATATAAAACTTATGTACTTCAAGGAGGGGAAGATCCTTATTTTACAGATGAAAGAATGGTAGAGATAATTACTGCTATTAAGAAAAGACATCCTAATAATGCAATTACATTATCTTTAGGTGAACGTTCTTATGAATCTTATAAAATAATGTTTGAAGCAGGAGCTGATAGATATTTATTACGTCATGAAACTGCAAGTAAAAATTTATATGAAAGCCTTCATCCAAAAGCTAGTTTTGAAGAAAGAAGGCAATGTCTTTATAATTTACGAGAAATAGGTTATCAAGTTGGTTCAGGTTTTATGGTTGGTCTTCCAAAACAAAGCAATGAGGATTTAGTAGAAGATCTTATGTTTATAAAAGAGTTAAAACCACATATGTGTGGAATAGGGCCTTTTATCCCACATAAAGATACTCCATTATCAATGGAAATTGGAGGGTCAGTAGAAAAAACTACTACCATGATGTCTTTAATTAGACTTATGAACCCTAAGATTTTACTACCTTCAACTACAGCTTTAGGAAGTATTGATCCACTTGGTAGAGAAAAAGGTCTTAAAGCTGGTGGTAATGTAGTTATGCCAAATCTTTCTCCAACAACTGTAAGAGAAAAGTATTCTTTGTATAATGGTAAGATATGTACCGGTGATGAAGCAGCTGAATGTAGAATGTGTATTGAAAATAGAATTAATAAAGCAGGCTTTACATTAGAGATTTCTAGAGGTGATAGCTTAGTTTTGAAAGATGATAATAGAACTGAAGAATTAGAAAAATATAAAAATATAAGTAAGGTAGATAATTTAACTTTTAAATTTTAAATGTTACCGGATTTTATGATAGATTTAAATTTTTATATTAATATTATTTAAATGAATTTATGGGAGGAAAGAATATGTTTATTAATCATGAAGAGATATATAAATTATTAGAAGAAGGTAAAAATTCCTCTAAAGAAGAAGTAGTTGATATATTAAAGAAAGCAAGAGAAAAAAGAGGTATTTCTCATAAAGATATTGCTACGTTATTACAGTTAGATGATAAAGAATTATTAGATGAAATGTTTAAAGTTGCTGGAGAGATTAAAGAGTCTATTTATGGTAAAAGAGTAGTTTTATTTGCTCCACTTTATATAAGTGATTATTGTGTAAATAATTGTGTTTATTGTGGTTATAAAAAATGTAATAGCTTTAAGAGAAGAAAGTTAACCCAGAATGAAATAAGAGAAGAAGTTAAAATACTAGAAAAAATGGGGCACAAGAGATTAGCATTAGAACTGGGAGAGGATCCAGTTAACGCACCTATAGATTATGTATTAGAAAGCTTAGATACAATATATAAAACTCAAGGAAAAGATGGTGAGATTAGAAGGGTTAATGTTAATATTGCCGCTACAACAGTTGAAAATTATAGAAAGCTTAAAGCTGCTAATATAGGAACTTATATATTATTTCAAGAAACTTATCATAAACCAACTTATGAATTAATGCATCCAAACTCTTTAAAGTCTAGTTATGAATATCACTTAACTGCTTTTGATAGAGCAATGGAAGCTAAAATTGATGATGTTGGTGGTGGAGTCCTTTTTGGACTTGCTGATCCAAAATTTGAAGTGCTTGCTCTTATGATGCATAATGAGCATTTAGAAAAAGAATTTGGTGTAGGATTCCATACTATTTCAGTTCCAAGATTAAAACCAGCAGAAGGGGTAACATTAGAAAAATTCCCTAATTTATTAAGTGATGAGATGTTTAAAAAGGTTGTTGCAATAATTAGAATTGCAGTTCCTTTTACAGGAATAATAATGTCTACAAGAGAAACTGCAGATATTAGAAGACAAGCTTTAAAGTTTGGGGTAACTCAAGTAAGCTCAGGTTCTTCTACAGGAGTTGGAGGTTACAAATCAAGAGAGCAGGGAGAAAGTGTTGAACAGTTTAAAACATCAGATGAAAGAACTCCAATTGAAGTTTTAAATTGGTTATTAGATGAAGGATATATTCCCAGTTATTGTACTGCATGCTATAGAAAAGGGAGAACTGGAGAAACATTTATGGGACTTGCTAAAACTGGAGAAATACAAACAATGTGTGAACCAAATGCTTTAATGACATTAATGGAATATGTTTTAGATTATGGAGATGAGGATACTTGTAAAAAAGCTGAAAATATAATCTATAAAGAGGCTGAAAAAATTAATAATCCTAATATTAAAAAATTTATAACTGAAGGTATTGTAAAATTAAAAGAAGGGCAAAGAGATTTATATATTTAGAGGTAACAATTATGAATAATACGCCAAATTCTAATAGAAAACATATAGCAGTCTTCGGAAAAACAAATGCAGGAAAATCCTCATTAGTTAATAGTATTTTAGGTCAAAATGTATCTTTAGTTTCTGATATTGCTGGAACTACAACAGATCCTGTACTTAAAGCAATGGAACTTATTCCATTAGGACCAGTTTTATTTATAGATACAGCAGGACTTGATGATAAAAGTGAACTCGGTGAATTAAGAGTAAAAAAATCAAAGGAAATGTTAAAACGAGCTGATTTTGCTTTATATGTAATGGATGCTAATGATTTAGATTTTAATGCGTTTAAAAAAATGAAGCTTGAGTTTAAAAAATATAATATTCCTTATTTGTTAGTTATAAATAAAATAGATAATATATCTAAGGAAAATTTAAGATTAATAGAGAGTGATTGTAAAGATGCTTTATTTGTGTCAACTTACAATAGAGAAGGTATAGATAAATTAAAAAATGAAATTATCTCTAAAATAAAGGAAGATGAAGATGAATTACCTATAATAGGTGATTTAGTTCCCTATAATGGTAAAGTTGTATTAGTAGTTCCTATAGATTCAGAAGCACCTAAAGGAAGAATAATTTTGCCACAAGTTCAATGTATTAGAGATTGTTTAGATAATGGAATAAAATGTTATACCGTTAGAGATACAGAGCTTGCTTCAGCTTTAGAAGATATAAAAGATATAGACCTAGTGGTTACAGACTCTCAAGCTTTTAAAAAGGTTAGTGAAATAGTTCCAAAGGATATTAAACTTACTGGTTTCTCTATTCTTTTTGCAAGGCATAAAGGGGATTTAGAATCTTTTGTTGATGGTGCTAAAAGTATTGATAAATTAACTAAAGATTCGAAAATATTAATTTCTGAAAGTTGTACCCATAATGTGTCACATGAAGATATAGGCCGAGTTAAAATACCAAAATTACTAAATAAATATGTAGGTCATCAATTGACTTATGAGTATAGAGTAGGACATGATTTTCCAGAAGATATTAGTAAGTATGATTTAATAATTCACTGTGGAGCTTGTATGATAAATAGAAAGACTGTAGTTAATAGAGTGAATTTTTGTAAAGAAAAAGGTGTACCTATAACTAATTATGGAATAACTTTGGCATTTTTAACTGGAATATTAGATAGAAGTTTAGAATGTTTTAAATAATTAATCATGTTCAAGATCTAATTTTATTAGATAAATATACTTATTCTATTTTAAGTAGAAATTTATAAGTTAATAGGCTATTACTAAATTAATTTTATTAGTTTAGTAATAGCCTTTTATTAATTGTATTCTAATAGCCATTATATGAACATAATGAAGAATATAGTTAATATTAGGATAATATACTTAATATAAAAATATACTATTTGGAGGTAATATGGAGGTATATATTAGAGTTGCTATAATAGCAGTGGCAGTTATTATTGGTCTATTATTCTTATTTTGGTTAATAGGTTTAAGAATTATAGACAATGATAAGGTTGGTATAGTAGAAAAATGGTGGAGTACTAAAGGATCATTAAATGAGCAAATTATTGCTTTAAATGGAGAAGCAGGCTATCAACCTGAATTATTAAGAGGTGGTATGCATTTTAGAACCCCATTAATTTATAAAATACATGTTGTGCCATTAGTTACTATACCACAAGGTAAAATAGCCTATGTATTTGCTAGAGATGGTAAGCCACTTAACCCAACACAAACCTTAGGTAAAGTTGTTCAAGAAAGTAATAACTTTCAAGATGTTAGAGGATTTTTAAATAATGGTGGTCAAAAAGGACCTCAAAGGGGAATTATACGGGAAGGTACTTATGCTTTTAATCTAGCACAGTTTGTAATTATTACAGATACAGTTACTTATTGTTTAAAAACTGGTACTAAAGCAGAGCAAGAAACATTAAAAGCAATGGCAAAGCTTATTCATGAAAGAAAAGGTTTTGAGCCAGTTATTATTAAAGGTAATGAGGACTTAGTTGGAATAGTTACTGTGCATGATGGACCATCCTTAGGAGGAGAAAATATAATTTCTCCTACAGTTGCTGATGATGCACAAGATCCTAATTATCATAATAACTTTCAAGATATTGATGCATTTTTAAGGGCAGGCGGATTTAGAGGAAGGCAATATCAAGTATTAGCAGATGGTACTTATTTTATAAATAGATTATTTGCAACTATTGAATATATACCTAAAGTAATAATTCCAGTAGGTTTTGTTGGAGTTGTTGTTTCATATACAGGTTCTAAAGGAGAGGATTTTTCAGGAGTCGATTACAAACATGGAGAGCTTGTAAAAAAAGGTTATAGAGGTGTTTGGAATGAACCTTTAATGCCAGGAAAATATGCTTTTAATACTTATGCTGGTAATATTATTAAGGTTCCAACTACCAATGTAATATTAAAATGGATTTCTAATCAAATTGGAAATCATAAATATGATGAAAATCTTAAAGAAGTAAGCTTAATTACAAAAGATGCTTTTGAACCTAATTTACCTTTATCTGTAGTATTCCATATAGATTATAGAAAGGCACCACTTGTTATTCAAAGATTTGGTGATATTAAAATGCTTGTTGATCAAACTTTGGATCCTATGATATCAGCATACTTTAAAAATGTTGGACAAACTAAGACTTTAATACAATTAATTCAAGAAAGAAATGAAATTCAAGCTCAAAGTTCATTAGAAATGAAAGAAAAATTTGAACATTATAATTTAGAACTTGAAGAAGTATTAATAGGTACTCCAGCAAGCCCAAAATCAGGTAATGAAATAGAAACTATCTTAACTCAATTAAGAAGTAGACAAATTGCAAGAGAAAAGCTTCAAACTTATGAAACACAACAAAAAGCTGCTGAAAAGGAAAAAGAATTAAGAGAAGCAGAAGCTGTTGCAAAACAACAAACTACTTTAACTGAATCAGATATTAATATAAAAATTCAAGAGAATCAAGGTAAAGCAGAACTTATGAAAGCTAGACAAGATGCAGAAAAAATTCAAAAACTATCTGAAGCTGATGCTTATAAAGTAAAAAAAGAATCTGAAGCTGAAGCTTTTAAAATTAAAATTACAGCAGAAGCTGAGGCGGATAAAGAAGCTAGAGTTGGTATTTCAAAAGCTATTGCTGCAAAGGAACAAGTTAATGCTTATGGTGGACCACAATATAAAGTTATAAGTGATGTTATGTCATCTTTTGCAAATGCAGTTAAAGAAGGTAAAATTGATATAGTGCCTAAGACTTTAGTTAATGCTAATAGCGATAAAGAAGGTTTAGGGGTAAATGCTTTTGAATCTATGTTAATGCTTTTATTAAGTGAAAAACTATCAACAGAAGAAGTAAATGAAAATATAGATACACCAGAAGAAATTAGAAAGTTAAGAGATGAAATTTTAAAAGAAATATCTAAAGTAAAAGATTCTAGTAATGAAGTTGAACCTACAAACAAATAACAAAAATAATACTATTCAAACTTATATTTAAATAAAGTTATTTAATTTAAGATATAAGAATTACACTTAATATTAGGTAATTTTTATATCTTAAATAATCAC
Source organism: Clostridium celatum DSM 1785 (assembly GCF_000320405.1). Classification (GTDB taxonomy): domain Bacteria; phylum Bacillota; class Clostridia; order Clostridiales; family Clostridiaceae; genus Clostridium; species Clostridium celatum. The sequence goes on from NZ_KB291616.1 coordinate 71,456, forward strand.
TACTATAAATATTATTTTAATAACTATATTTAAATAATATTTATATAATATTCTTTAAGTGAAGAAATAATAGACTCATCAGGTAATTTATCTGTAATTATTCCATAGAAATCTAGTAAATTAGAAAATTTAAAAGCACCATTTCTTTCAAATTTTTCATTAAGCATAACTAAAAACAACTTATCAGATATATTAGTTATAGCTTTTTTGGTAGCAGCATCTTCTGATTTAGCAGTACTTATAGTACCATCTCTAAGATCTACTCCAGTACATCCTATAAATGCTTTATTACATCTATAGTTTTTTATTTGCTCAATAGCATGAGATCCTATAGTCCCACCAACATATGGATCATAATCTCCACCAATAAATATAAACTTTGTTGCTAATTCTGTAGTAATTAATGAAGAAATTTCAAACATATTTGTTATTACATTTAAATTCATATTATTTTGAACTATTAATTTAGCAATCATGAAAGAAGTTGTTGATGAATCTAAAAAAATAGTGTCATTATCAGATAATTGCTCAAATGCTTTTTTAGCAACTGTTTCTTTTAAATCAATATTTTCAATTATACGATTACTAAAACTTTTTATTTTAATACCACTATCATTTATACTTATAGCTCCACCATAAGTTCTACGTAATAAGTTTTTCCTTTCTAAAACCTTTAAGTCTTTTCTTATCATACTTTCACTTACATTAAATTCTTTACTTAAATCTTTAACAAGTATTTTACCATTTTCATTAAGTAAATCTAAAATATATTTATGACGTTCTTCAGTAAACATTTTAAAACTCCTTTATATATGTTATATTATATTATTTTATTCTTTTATTCTTTGTATAAATGTAGCAATTAATTCCTATTTATTCTCATTCTATTATAAAATTATAATATAGTCAATTGACAGCAGGTAGTAAGTGGGATAAAATAGGAATGAAAAGGAATGGAGGGATTTCATGAAAAAAGCTATATTTTTTGATATTGATGGAACATTAATTGAGTGCTTCGGTGGAATAGTTGATATGTCTGAAAAAGTTAAAAATGCAATTTACTCATTGCAAAAAAAAGGTCATTATGTTTTTATTGCAACAGGAAGACCTTATGCATTTTTAAGCCAAGCTATATTAGATTTTGGTTTTGATGGATTTATACTAGCAAATGGCGCTCAAGTAATGTTAAATAATGAAATTATTCATAGTGAATATATTGATAAAGGTTTTCTAAATGACTTAGTAGAAGAGTTTGAAGAGCTAAATATTCAATATATTTTACAAGATAAGAAGTATTCTTATCTAAAGGAAGAATTTAAAGAGTTTTATAATTTCTTTGAAAGTGTAAATGTTTCTACAAACTTATTTATAAGAGATTATGTATTTGAAGATATAAATGCTTATAAAATAGAAATGTTATGTCCTAATGAAGAAGTTGCAAACACATGCCTTGAAATAGTAAAGAGAAATGAAGATTATGATTACGTTAGTAGTATAGATGCAAAATCATTTGAACTTTACTCAAAGAAAAATACTAAAGCAACTGCAATATTAAAGGTTTTAGAACATTTGGATATTGATATAAAAAATAGTTATGCTTTTGGTGATGGAAAAAATGACATAGAAATGCTTTCAACAGTTGGTTGTGGTATAGCTATGGGAAATGCTTCTGATGAAGTTAAAAAATATGCTAAAGAAATTACTGATACAGTATTTAATGATGGTGTAGCTGTAGGAATTGAGAAGTTTATACTTTAAGTAAAAGTATTTTTGTTTGATATTTTAGTAGTAACTTTTTATTAGTTTTAAATATATTATAAACTAAAGAACCTGTACATAGGAGAGAGTTAAGTAAGGTAAGCAGTTATGTTTATAATTATAATATAATTAGCGAAGAAGGATTAAGTGAATTTTTCATATAAAGGATGGCTATTAAGCTCATCCTTTATATTTTATTTAAAGAATGTCTTGAGGCATAACAATAAGCGTTTCATTCAATATTTCCACTAAAGTTTCTTTCTTTACATTAGAGGATGATAAAAGTTGTTTAAATTTTCTACTTCCTTTTTGCCCTTGAAATAAACTTTGAAGTGGAGCAGCTAAGGAATGAACATTACTTCCTTTTTCAAGTTCTTCTTTAACATAAGGAATATATGATTTTATTATTTCACCTCTTGAAATAATTTTAGCATTTTTATCATTAATCCTATTTAAATTAGCTAAAAGATAACAATCTTCATAAGAAGCTCTACCTATCATGACTCCATCAACTTTAGTAAGAGCATCACTAATTGATTCTAGTGTTTTAAATCCACCATTAATTTCTATATTTAAATACTCAAAATCTTTTTTTAATCTATAAACCATATCATAATCAAGTGGAGGAATTTCCCTATTATCTTTTGGACTTAAACCTTTTAAAATTGCAGAACGAGCATGGACTGTGTATCTATCTGGTCTTGCTTTAGAAACAGTATCTAAAAACTCTAATAAATCTTCGTAACCTTCCATTATAATTTTATTATTTTTACCTTCAATTACATCAGTTCCATCAATACCTATTCTATGTTTTATAGTTACTGGCTTATTAGTTGCTTCCTTCATAGCTGAAAGAATTTCATAAACTAAGTTTTTATCTGCCATTAATGCTGCACCCATTAAATTTCCTGATACTCTATCTGATGGACAGCCACAGTTTAAATTTATTTCAGAATAATTATAACTTTCAGCAAGTTTAACAGCTTTATATGCATCTTCAGAACTAGACGCTGCTATTTGTAGAGCAACAGGACCTTCTTCTTCTCTAAAGTAAAGAATTCTATCTAAATCCCCATTAATTATTGCTTGAGCTGTAACCATTTCTGTATAAAGGAGAGCACCTTTATTCATAAGCCTACAAAAATATCTAAAATGTCTATGTGATTTATCTACCATTGGAGCAATGCTTATTTTAGGTGTTTGTATATTTGAAATATATTTTTCCATCATTTGTTTCCTTTCAATATATAATTAATTAGTTTTAATTATAACACATAAACATTTAATGGTCTGTATCTTATTAATTAAACTCACTAGTAAACGTATGTCCTTTTGTTATTGATATTATTCTTTTAGCTATAATTGAACTTACAATACATGATGCAGCATCTCCTGGAATAAATACAAGACAACAATAGAATACTACTGCACTTACTGTAATAGGTGAATTTAAATAATAATTAGCTATAACATAGTAATATGTCATTCCTATAAGATAAACTATTGTAAGACCAATAAAACTTGCTATTAATAAAGTTTTTAATGAAGAATTTTTCTTTCTATGTGCAATATACCCAGTAATATATGTTCCAATTAAAAATCCTATAAGATAACCAAAGGTTGGTTGAAAAATATAGCTTGGGCCACCACCTTGAGTAAAAACTGGAAGACCAACTAAACCTATAAGTATATATATTCCAACGGAAATAGCACCAAGTCTTGGACCAAGTAATAATCCTGCTAATGTAGTAAATAGAACTTGTAGTGTAAAAGGAACTACAGGAATTGGAATTTTAATAAAAGCACCAACTGCAATTAACGCAGCAAAAAGTGAACATAATATAAGTGATTTTGTATTTAATTTATTCATATTAATTTATCCCCCTAATAGTTACTTCACCAGAATTTAAAATTTTAATAGATCCATCATCATGTTCTACAATTAAAGAACCATCATTGTTTATATCAATAGCTTTTCCATTTAAAGATATTCCAGCTGAAGTATATTGAATATTCTTATTTAAAGTAATACTTCTCTTTTTATACTCAGTTATAAAATCATAGCTTTTTATTTTAGGAATCATAGTTAAAATATTGTTTATTATTTCAGCACAAAGCATATTTCTAGTAACACCATTGCTATTTCCTTTGAAAATTGATCCAGCAATTTCTTGAAGTTCTTTTGGAAAATTATTTTTAGGAATATCAAAATTAATTCCTATTCCTAAAATTAAATAATCAATAGTTCCACTTTCAAAGTTAGTTGAAGCTTCTGTTAATATACCTCCAACCTTTTTATTATCTATAAAAATATCATTATCCATTTAATTTGACTTTGTACATTAGTAACTTTATAAATTGCGTTACATATAGCAACACATGAAGAAGTTGTAATTAATACAGAATCCATTGCAGTTAAGTTAGGTCGTAAAATCATACTCATATAAATACCAGTATTAGCAGGAGAGTAGAAGCTTCTTCCTAATCTACCTTTACCTGAAGTTTGTTCTTCTGAAATTATAGTAGTTCCATGTTTTGCACCAGTCAATGCAAGATTTTTAGCTAATTCATTAGTAGAAGTTATTGTTTTATGGCTATATATTTCTATATCTGATAATTCTTTATTTAAATATAGAGCTATACCTTCTTTAGAAATAATATCAGTATCAGTTGCTAATGAATATCCTTTATTTGTAACGGCATTAATAACATATCCCTCATTTCTAAGTGCATTGATAGCTTTCCAAATTGAAGTTCTTGATAAATTAAGAGTGTTTGCTATATAAGCACCTGAAATAGTTTTTCCTTTGTTCTCTTCTAAAACTTTTAAAACACTATTTTTTAATAACATAAATTACCTCCTTAAAGATAGTATATTGATTGTAAAATATTTTGTCAATCAAAATATTTTTAAAGGTTGACAATCCTTTTAATCCTTCTAAAAAGATAATTATTATATGGAATAATACAATAAAACTACTAGTAAAAATAGAATATAAAATATTTAAATTACTATTATTTTAGAGATTATGAATGAAAGGATTTTTTATATTAAGGTATGATAAAGAAAAGATTTGTAATTAAAATTGATAATAGCACTAGAAAATTGCCATTTGAAGGTGAGCCCAACAGTATAATTGATTTGGTTGCCGATAATAAAGTAAAACAAAGAAGAATATATGGAGAAAATGGTAAAGTATTAAAAGATATAGATACTTCTAATCATAATAAACCTAAATTTCATCCAATGGGTGCTCATAAACATATTTATAATCATGATAATGATTGTAAACCTCATGGAAGTATTGAAGATTTAACAGAAGAGGAAATCAATCAAAATAAAGATATTATAGTTGAAGGAGTAAATCATTATTATGTTAAACAATTATAAATTTTATATTTTTATGTTTTAGAGGTGAGCTTATGAAAGACCTTGTAATAATGAACTTTTCTCGTATATATGAACATGAAAGTTTTTTTAAAAATAAAGAGTATCAATGGATTGATTGTACAAAAATTAATGGTACAACTGGATATTGTGATAAAGTAGCTTTTAATACTTTAAAAGAAAAGATAAATAATATTAGTCCAGAAGGAATTCATTTTATAGATTCAGGGAGCTATCATTATATTACTACTTTATGGACAAGCAAGATAAAAAAAGAATTTGTGCTTGTGGTTTTTGATCATCATTGTGATATGCTAAAACCAATGTTTGGAGATATTTTATCATGTGGATCTTGGATAATGAATACTTTAGATTATAACAATTACTTAAAAAAAGTAGTATTAGTTGGTTTAAGTAAAGAACAAAAAGAGATGATTCCAAGTGAATATTTAAATAAAATATTTTGTATATGTGATTATGATTTATTAAATATGACTGAATTAGATATTTTAAATATTATTGGCAAAAAATATCCAGTTTATATTTCAATCGATAAAGATGTATTAAACAAAAGCATTATAAATACATCATGGGAACAAGGAAGTATGGACTTAGATAACCTAATGAATATTATTAGTATTATTATTAAAAATCAAATAGTAATTGGTTTAGATATTTGCGGTGAAAGTGATTTTATTAAAGTTAAGGATATTAAAACAAGTGATTATATTAATAAAAAACTTCTGAATTTATTATTTAAGGAGCTTTAAAAGATTTTCTTATAGTATAAACAGAGTTTTATCTTAAGTTAAAATTGATGAAAAGTTAACATTTTATATGATGTTATGTAAAAATTTATGGTTATAATTAAAAGTATATTATATTTTAGGAGGCATTATTAATGGAAAGCATGGTAAAGCGTAATTACTTAGAAATATTAAAAACTTTTTTATAGCTTTGGTATTTTTAGGAATAGGGTCATTCATTGGTATTAATTTCATTCCACTAACGTTAAGATATTATTTAAATATAGCATTTTTTATATTAGTACTTATTTCTGCTTTTACAAGAAGAGGGGGATTTGTTAGAAATAAAGTAAGTATGAACATATATGCATTTATTCTAGGAATACTAACTGGATCAACTTATATTTATTATTTTTATAATTTAGGAGCAACACTCTTTATTTCTGTAATTATTGGCGTAGTTTTAATATTTGGATTATCATATATAATAGCCGCAAATCAAAAGGATGAAAATATCTTCAAATTAGGTCCAATTGTGACTGTAGGAATTTTAGTATTATTAGTTTTAGAGTTTATAAATATATTTTTCTTTAAGTTTGGTACATTTGATTTAATAATTTCTGCTATTGGAATTTCAATTTATTCTATTTATGCTTTAATAATTATGAAGTCAGTTCAAAATAGCTGTAAATATGGACTACTTTCAGAAACTGAAATAGTTAATTTTGCATTTTCAATTTTTATTAGCTTCTTAAATTTATTAGTTGATTTATTGAGATTTGTTTCAATTTTAAAAAATGATAATTAAATTAATTTTGACTTTTCTTTAGAAAATTTTGTATAATATAATTATAGAAAATATTTTAATTGAATTTAATTATTTAAAGATTAACACAACGCGTAGTTTATTGATTAGGAACGTAAGTCCAGTTGTCAGTAACTATGCGTTTTTATTTTAAGGAGGTATTTTATGTTTTCTACTAATGATTATATTATTTATGGTAATACAGGTATATGCAAAATTGAATCTATAAAAGAAATGAAATTTGGAAATAATCCTACAAGAAAATACTATATAATAAAACCTGTTTATGGGGAGAAAGAAACTATCTATTCACCTATTGATAATACTGCTATAAATATTAGAAAAATTATGAACTTAGATGAAGTTAAAGAATTGATTAATGAAATTCCAAAACAGGATACTATTTGGATAGAAGATATTTCTGATAGAAAAGAGAAGTACAGTGAAATAATAAAAGGTGGAAATAGGCATGATCTTGTTAAATTAATTAAAACATTATACTTAAAAAAACAAGAAAAAGCCAAGGAAGGTAAAAAGCTAATGATTGGTGATGAAAAGCTAATGCAAGAAGCAGAAAAAATTTTACATCAAGAATTAGCATTAATTTTAGATATTAAACCTGAAGAAGTTGCACCATTTATAACAAGTGAATTGAAAGAGTAAAATAAAAAAGTGATTGTATTTATTTAATACAGTCACTTTTTTATTTTATTACTTTAAAGCATTATTTGCAAAACCAACCATAACTTCTAAATATTTTTCAATATCCTCTTTAGGTATACCATCAGTAATTTTATTAATAAATTCAATCTGCATTTTTTGTAACTTAATTACTAAAGGTTTTGATTTTTCTGTTAACTTCAAATGTTGACATCGTCTATCATTTTTATCTATATATATTTTTATTAGCTCTTTATCCAATAATGGTTCAACAGCTTTTGATACATATGCTTTAGAAAAGCCTTTTAATTTTGCAATATCCTTTGCAGTATCGCAAGCAGGATTATTATATAAAAAGGCTAAAATATCAGCTTCTGGTTTTGTTATTCCACATTCATCAGCCGCTTTTGTAGATAAATTATAATATAAATCATTTATATGTTTTATAGAATATAGTATTTTTGTTATATCAAAATTAGTTTTCATTATACCCTCCAAATAGTTGACATCTAAACAGTTTCTATGTAAACTATTTTATAGTTAATACAATCTATTGTCAATTTTATTTATTATTTTTCAAAGGAGAATGAGATTATGCAACAAAATCAAACAGAAGAATTAGGAACATGTAGCGTCGGTAAATTATTATTTAAATTAGCACTTCCTGCAATTGCCGCACAAATTATTAATTTGCTTTATAATTTAGTGGATCGTATGTATATTGGTCATATTGCTGAAGTTGGTAAATTAGCTCTTACTGGTGTTGGAGTATGTTTACCTTTAATTATGATTATATCTGCCTTTGCTGCATTAGTTAGTATGGGAGGAGCACCAAGAGCATCTATTTTTCTTGGAAAAGGAGATGTTGATAACGCTGAAAAAACTCTTGGAAATTCATTTACTTTACTTATAATAGTTTCCATTATCCTAACTATTATATTTCAATTTTTTGCAAAAGATATGCTTTTAATATTTGGAGCTAGTGAAAATACAATAAGTTATGCAATAAGTTATATGAAAATATATAGTTTAGGAACAATATTTGTTCAATTAACATTAGGACTTAATGCATTTATAAGTGCTCAAGGCTTTGCTAAAATAAGTATGTTTACTGTTTTAATTGGAGCAATAAGTAATATTATTCTTGATCCAATTTTTATTTTTGGATTTAATATGGGTGTGTCTGGTGCTGCATTAGCTACTATAATTTCTCAATCATTATCTATGATATGGATACTTGTATTTTTAACTGGTAAGAAAACTACATTAAAGATTAGAAAGAAAAACTTACGTTTATCAAAAAATATTATACTTCCATCAATAGCACTTGGATTAGCTCCATTTATTATGCAAGCTACTGAAAGCCTAATTGCCGTTTGCTTTAACTCATCACTTTTAAAGTATGGTGGAGATATAGCAGTTGGAGCAATGACAATACTTACAAGTGTAATGCAATTTTCTATGTTACCACTTACAGGTTTAACTCAAGGTGGACAACCAATCATAAGTTATAATTATGGTGCTAAAAATGCAGAGAGAGTAAAAAAAGCATTTAAATTACTGCTTATTGCATGTGTCGTATATTCAACTATATTATGGGCTGGAGCAATGTTTGTACCAAAAGCTTTTGTATTAATATTCAATAATGATCCAGAGCTTATAGAGTTTACTATTCCAGCACTTAGAATTTATATGGCTGTATCTTGTATTTTTGGTGTACAAATTGCATGTCAACAAACATTTATTGCATTAGGAAATGCTAAAACATCATTATTTTTAGCATTACTTAGAAAAGTAATATTATTAATACCTCTAATTTATATAATGCCGATTTTTATGGAAAATAAAACAACTGCGGTATTTACAGCTGAACCAGTAGCTGATATGTTAGCAGTTACAACTACTGCTATATTATTTATAATACAATTTAAGAAATCGATGAAAGAAATTTCTATTCCTGAAGAAAATATCAATAAGGCTAATGCATAGAAAAAAACACTTATAGCTATAAAGCTATAAG
>NZ_KB291617.1 GCF_000320405.1 Clostridium celatum DSM 1785
TAATTTAATAATTATTCTAGGTTTTATTTTTTTATTGAGTTTTAATAATTTTCTTTGAACCATTATAAGTTGCAATAAAGTATCCACCGTAAACCACAACTAATACTACAGCTGTACATAAAATATAGTATTGAATATTTTCACTTCCAAATATTGAAACAAGATCACTAGCCACTTTTAAACCAACTATAGAGTGAACTATTGCTAACGATAATGGAATAATAAAATAAATTCCTATTTGAGTTAACAATGACTTATTAATCATATTGTCGTCTACACCAATTTTCTTTAATATCTTATATCTATGAACATTATCTGCTGATTCACTTAATTGTTGAAGTGCTAAAACTGCTGCTGATGTTATTAAAAATACTATTCCCATATAAATTGCTAAATATGATATCATTGCTCCTATACCAACGGAATTATCTAAAAGTTCATTTTTAGTTAATCCATAAACTGCAATTTTACCTTCTCTATTTTCACTTCTAAAATTTTCATTTAAATATTTTTCAGCATCATTAATATTACTCTTAAAATTAATATTTAAATTACAAAACACTGGTTTAAGTCCATTTACTATTTCATCATTTACAACAATTGTACAAATATTATTTTTCATCATTGAGTCATAAGTAGTCACATTTATAACCTCATAATTTGATGGTACTAATATTTTATCATCTATATTTACTTCTATTCCGTTATCCATATTCTTTTGGATATCCTTAGTTACTTCACTTATATCTCCAAAAGCATAATATTCATTTTCCTTTAAATTTATTTCATTTTTATCTAGCATTTTCATAAGTGAATTAAAATCTAAAAGCTTAATAATACTAATTGCCATATCTTGTGATATTGGATATAAATTTTTATTTTTTTCTACTACTTCTTCACTAAAAAATTGCTTATAAGTAAAATCACTTTCATAATTTGTATATTGTGATTTTTCTCCTATAATTTCATCTAATCCATTATATTGTTCGTTAATTATATTTAATACATTTTCAGTATCATAAGACCAAAAACTTGCATCAAATTGTGTTAAATCCTCTATATCACTATTCATAGCCTTAGTTATTCCAAGTCCAGCTGAAAAAGTACATATAGCTACAAATAACATTAAGCATATAAAAGACATTGATATAAAAGTTGTATTTACTTTACTATTTATTTGCCTTAACACAAACATATTTAAATTTTTAAAATAATTCTTTTTATTGCTTTGGAATAGTTTAAGTAAAAATCCTGATAAAGAAAAGAAAAATAAAAATGTACCTACTGTTCCAAATATAATTGATTTGATTATTGTACTATCCATAACAGCTAAACCATTCTTTAATATTATGTGATATCCTGTACATATGCTTATTATACTTATTAAGAATACTACTATTGAACCCCAAATATTTTTAACCTTTAATTTCTCATTTTTCTTTGAAGCATTTAATAAATCTATTAATTTTACTTTTCTAATAATTATAGAGTTAAATATTAATACTACTAAATAAATAATTCCAAAATTCGCTATAGTCCTTAAAAAGGCATCTTTGGAAAATACAAATTGAAATTTACTTATATTAACTTCAAATAACTTAGCAGTAACTATGGATATTCCTTGTGATAATAATATTCCTAATATTAATCCTACTCCCAATGAAATCATACCTATTAGTATAGTTTCTATAAATATGATAATGGAAAGCTTGCTATTTTCCATTCCTAAAGTCATGTATATACCAAATTCTTTTTTTCGTCTTTTTATTAAATAATTATTGGCATATATTATTAAAAATCCTAAAATAAATGAAATAAATATGGAGACTATTCCTATAATATCACTTGTTAACTCAAAAGCATTAGCTTTCAAATCGCTTAATTCCATCATTATACTTTGAGATTCTATAGAATTAAAAGTATAAAATATACATACACCCAATACTAATGTTAAAAAATATATTGCATAGTCCTTTAAACTCTTTTTTATATTCCTAAAGGCTAATTTAAAATACATCTCTTTGGTCACCTCCAAGAATGGTTACAACTTCAATTATTTTATTAAAGAACTCTTTTCTACTATCATTTCCACGTGTTAACTCATTAAATATTTTTCCATCTTTAATAAATAAAATCCTACTAGCATAACTAGCTGTAAATGCATCATGAGTTACCATCATAATAGTTGCATTTAATTCCGTATTTAAATGTTCTAAACTTTCTAGAAGCATTTTTGCTGATTTTGAATCTAATGCTCCTGTTGGTTCATCTGCTAAAACTAATGATGGATTAGTTATTATTGCCCTTGCACATGCCACTCTTTGTTTTTGTCCTCCAGATACCTCATAAGGATACTTATTTAATACTTCTAGAATTCCTAACTTATTCGCTACTTTTTTAACTCTATTATCAATTTCCTTGTGATTAACTCTTGAAATGGTTAATGCTAATGCTATATTTTCATAACAATTTAATGTATCTAGTAAATTAAAATCTTGAAATATAAATCCGAGTTCTTCCCTTCTGAATTTTGCTATTTTTTTAGAGTTTAATTTTGTAATATCATTATTATTTATAAAAATATGCCCACTGCTTACTTTATCTATTGTTGAAATACAATTTAATAATGTTGTTTTACCGCTGCCAGAAGCCCCCATTACTCCAATGAATTCTCCTTCTTCTACTGTGAAACTAATATCATTAATAGCCTTTGTTATATTACTCTTATTTCCATAATACTTTTCTATATTAGTTACTTTTAAAACTTCATTTTTCATATTTTCCTCCACTACCTTAAACTTATTTACTAACTTTTCTTTTTTTATAACCTACTATTGTTAAAAAACTATAAAAACTGCTAATTATACTTACGTATATAATATTTATCTCCTTGGATTTATAATTTTACTTTTAAAACCTCAACATTCCTTGCTATGTTTTAATTTTATAATTCCTCTTCTTTACTATCCATAGAATTATATAACAGAACTCTTACATTTTTGTCATATAAGTTGTATAATGATTATTGAATAATAGTAATTATTATATAAGGAGGTAATTTATTTGAAAAAACTATTTAATATTTCTTTATTTTATTTAATTTTAGGACTAGCATTAGGTGTATTTTTTAGAGAATTTTCTAAGTTTAATTCATTTGATGGAGTAACAACTTTAAGTGCTGCCCATACTCATACTTTAGTTTTAGGTTTTATTTTCTTTTTACTTATAATGCTTATAGAAAAAATATTTACTATATCTAATAATAAATTTTTCAACACTTGGATTATTATTTATAATATAGGTTTAATATCATTAATTTCTACTTTAGTAGCACGTGGTATATTAGAAATACTAAGCAAAGATTTTGTAGGACTTCCTCATATTGCAGGAACTGCTCATACAATTTTAGCAATAGCACTTATTTGGTTTATGCTTATATTAAAAAAGGAAGTTTTTAAGAATAATTTATAATAAAAATATACTCCATAACAAATTTATAACTTGTTATGGAGTATATTTTATAATAACTATTTATTAAAATAATCTTCTCTCGAAATGCAATAATATAATTCACTAACCTTTTTATTATCTAATAATGGTAATTCTCTAGTTTTTTCAAACTTAAAGTTAAATCCAAACTTCTCTATTACTCTCTTAGATTTAGAATTAAAATCAAAATGTCCGCACCAAATTAAATCTAAATTTAATTCCTCGAACCCAAATTTTATTAATGCTCTTACTGCTTCTGGTATATATTCATTACCCCAATACTTAGGATTTAAAACATATCCTATTTCTCTAGAATTTCCACCTTTTATGTTTTCATCTATGTTCTTATAATGTAGTCCTATTCCACCAATAACCTTATTTTCAATTTTTAAAACTACTGCATATTCTTCATCACCATCGCTAAATATATTAACAATTTCTTTACTATCATCTATAGTTTTATGTACAGGCCATCCTGCATTAGGTCCTACTCTATCATCATTAGCATAATCATACATATCTAAATAATCATCTTTACACCATTTTCTTAATATTAATCTTTCTGTCTCAATACTCTTCATTAATTTCATCCCCCAATTTAATCTAAAACTTCATCATATCATTAACAGGAAATAATATTGAAACTTCTGTTCCTTCATTTTCCCTTGATTTAATATTAACACTTAAGCCTAACTTTTCACACATTTTTTTACATAAGTACAATCCCATTCCAGTAGTTTTCCCAAATCTCCTGCCATTTTTACCTGTATATCCTTTTTCAAAAGCCTTAATTACATCCTTTTCATCCATTCCAATTCCATTATCACATATTTTTAAAATTACATCATTTCCTATATCTTCACTATATATCTTTAAAATACTATTGCTTTTATCCATATATTTAATGCTATTACTTATAATTTGCCCTAAAATAAACTCTATCCATTTACTATCACAAAATACGATTTTATCAACATTCTTAATATCAATTTTAACCTTTTTTTCTATTAAACTAGTAGCATTTCTTCTAATTACAGAATTAATAGAATCTTTTAAATTAATTTTTTTAATCAAATAATCTTTTTCCACCGTATTACTTCTAGCATAAAACAATACTTGCTCTATATAGTTATCAATTTTTGTTACTTCTTCTCCAATACTTTCAGTTATTTCATTTTCATTATTTTCAATCAGTAACTTGCAGGTAGCTATAGGAGTTTTGATTTCATGAACCCACAATTCAATGTATTCCTTATAATCTGCGCTATCTCTTATAGCATCACTTATATCATCCTTCATAGATTTAGTTGCTTGTTCCAAGACTTCATAAAAAATTTTACTATCTAAAAAATCGCCTTCACTTGCTACATCCGCTATAAAATATTTCTTATCTAATCCTTCTAATTTATCTAATAAATTTTTATAATATTTTCTTTTATTAAAATAATCATAAAAATAAAAACTACTTGATGCTAAAAAATTTAAAATACATATAAAAATAACTGCATAATTATCAACATTTAATCCCAATAATATAAAAAAACTTATAATAAGTGCTATTAAATTTATTGCTATAAAAATATACTTTTCTTCAAGATATTCTAAAATGCTCATATTAAAATATATCCCTGCCCTCTCTTAGTTTGGAGATACCCTTCTGCTCCTATTCCATCTATTTTTTTTCTAAGCCTATTTATATTTACAGTTAACGTGTTATCATCAACAAATTCATCATTTTGCCATAATGACTTCATTAAATCATTTCTTGAAACAATTTTCCCTTTACTTTTCATTAACGGGTATAAAATTCTACTTTCATTTTTTGTTAATTCTATCTTATTATCTTTAAATGACATTTCGCTAGTTGACATATTATATTTAAGTCCATTAAATTCAAAAGTTTCAGCCTCTAAGTTCTGATATGTTCTTCTAATAATTGAAGATATTCTAGCTAAAAGAATTTGAGTATTATATGGCTTTGTTATAAAATCATCTGCCCCTAAGTTCATACTCATAAGTTCATCTATTTCACTATTCCTACTAGTTACTACTATTATTGGAACATTTGAATTTTTTCTTATTTCTCTACATATATAATATCCATCATAATATGGTAAATTAATATCTAATAATATTACATGTGGATTTTCTTTTAAAGCAATATTCACTATATTTTCAAAGTTTGTTGAATAACTTACTTCATAACCATATCTGTTTAAAAATTCACTTAGCTCCACTCTTATCTTTTCTTCATCTTCTATAATAAAAATTTTTTTATTCACATCTTTCACCTTATTCCCTTCTAACTTAATTATATATACTTTCACTTAAAAATAAAGCAAAGCTCAATTCTATGTATATAAAAGTATTTTATGGTAAAATATAACTTATATTTAATCTTTAAGGTGGTGATTTTAATGAAAGCTCTTATACTATATACAAATACCGGTGCAGGACATCATTCTGCTAGTAAAGCAATTTGTGAAGCTTTAAAAAGTATCGATGTTAAAACTATAGAAATAGATACCTTAAGCTTTGCTGGTAAAACTACTTCAAAAAAAATTGAAAACTCTTATGTAAATATAGTAAGAAAAGCACCTAATTTTTTTGGATTACTTTACAAAGCTGGTACTAAAATAAGTAATCCTAAAATCAAATCTATAATCTATATTTTAAATACTCTTTATGCTAATAAAATTCATACTTTAATAAAAAATGAAAAATCTGATTTAATAATTTGGACTCATATTTTCTGTGCACAAACTATCTCTTATCTTTATAGAAAATATTCTTTTAATTCTTTAACTGCGACTATTGTCACAGATTATACTTGTGCTCCTTTTTGGGAAGAAACTAACTTAGACTATTATTTCATTCCACATAAAGATTTAACTGACGAATTTATAGGTAAGGGTATCAATGCAAATAAAATTTTACCTTTTGGATTACCCATTAACACCAAATTTAATTATCATAATAATAAAGTTGACTCAAAAAAAGAATTAAATCTAAATCCTAATCTAAACCATATTCTTATTATGGGGGGAAGCATGGGAGCTGGTGATATTTTTAATACAACCTTATCATTATCTAAAGAATTAAATAATACACAGTTTTCAGTTATATGCGGTAATAATATAGAGTTATTTAATAGGTTTAAAAATAGAAGTTTAAGTAAAAATATTAATGTATTATCATTTGCAACAAATATAGATAAGCTAATGGATTCAAGTGATATCTTAATTACTAAACCTGGTGGCTTAACTACCACGGAAGCTATGACAAAAAATTTACCGGTGATACTTATCAATCCTATTCCTGGTGTTGAATCAAAAAATTGTAATTTTTTCATTAATCATAATATGGCTATAGCTTCTAATTCAATTGCTGAAACTTTAAAAGCGTGTAAACTGCTACTTAATGATAATACAGTTTCAAAGAGTATTATTTCATCACAAATTGAAAATATTAATCCTAATGCTGCTATTGATATTGCTAACTTCTTAGTAAATAATCTTAAAAACAGGAGGAATCAATGATACTTTTAAAAGAAGCTTTTTTAATATTTATTTCTTTTTTATCTGGATCAATTATGTATTCTTATATAATTCCTAAACTTTTTAAAAATATAGATATAAGAGAAATATCAGAAGATAGTAATCCTGGAGCAGGTAACGTAATAAAAAATGTTGGATTTGCTTTAGGAATACTATGTGTGATTTTAGATGTTCTGAAAGCCTTTATTCCAGTATATATATCAATTAATAAATTTAATGTAGATGGCATCCTTTTAGTTTTAATTGCAATTGCTCCTATTTTAGGACATGCATTTTCACCCTTTTTAAATTATAACGGTGGAAAAGCTATCTCTTCTACTTTTGGATCTTTTTTAGCACTTTATCCATTAAGCAATATATCAATAATTTTTGCAATAATATTAATATTTTTTAAATTCATTTTAACTATTAAACCAAATTCAAGCGTCATATTAGCTAGTACATTACTTCTTGATATAATTATTTTTATTTATGATAATAATTTTTATATTAAATTAATTTCTCTTTTTACATCATTTATTTTAATATACAAACATGAGATTAATAGAAATTATGGTGATATAAGCATTTCTCTTTTCAATAAATATTTTAAATTTACACTGAATAATTTTAATAATAAGAAAATCTTTTAAAATTTTATAAAAAAACTATTACAACTTTAAGTATAGTTGTAATAGTTTTTTACTTTAAATAAACTTAATATAATATTTTTTACTTAGCTAAAGTATTGCCTTTACTCCAAAATACCCAAAAGATATTAATATAAAATTCCATATACTTATGCCAATTGTTGAGTATAAAATAAATCCAGTAAAATCTGCCCTTATTATACCATAAACTAATGATACTAAAATTCTTACTACTGGAATTAATCTACATATAAAAACAGCTTTATTTCCATATTCATTTGAGTAATATAATATTTTTTCTGTATATTTTTTAGTCTTTGGTGCTTTCATATTTATTTTTTCTAATATAGGATTTCCTATTCTATAACCTATATAATATAAAGCCATACTCCCTGTAATGGCTGCTACTATAGATATTAATAGTACTAATATTAAACTACCGTTGCTCTCAGCAACAAAAGCTCCAATTGTAGGCATTACTATAGTAGCTGGTACCCCTGGACAATTTATATGTTCTAAAAATATTATAATAAACAAAAATATTAATCCATATTTTGTAAAACAACTTAATATATATTGTATTTCCATTTTATATTACCTTTCATTTTAAATTTGTAACTAATTTATTAAATATTAAATATAATTTATTGTTTGGGTTATTTTTATTTATATAAGATTATATTTAAAGTATCCTAATAAAATTACATTTAATATCTAATTTTATCAGTTCATACAATAAAATTAAATTTTTCTTAATTATGTATTGTTACCGTTTTCAGAATGTTGGTTTTTTTTTCTTTTAGTTGTATAATTACAATGACAAAATTTTTAACCAATATTTAACATTAATTTTAATTGAACTTTTAAAGGGGGATTTAACTCATGAAGCTTTCTTTTTGGAGGCAAGAACCAAAAACAATATTAAAGTTTTTATTAGCTCCAATAATTATTAATATTATTATTGAATTTTGTAGTAGAAGAAGTTTTTTAGAAACTATAAGTTATATAATAAATTCACCTCTAACATTTTTATATAATTCCTTTATAATTTTAACTACATTATCAGTTGTAATATTATTTAAAAGAAGACAGTTTATATTCACTATTATATCTAGTATTTGGATTGGATTTGGTATAACAAATGGTATAGTTTTAAGTCATAGAGTAACACCATTTACTGCTACTGATTTAACTCTTATAAAATCTTGTTTATCAATTTTTTCAAAATATTTATCACCAATTAGTATAATTTTAATAGCTATGGCTCTTATTATTTTAATAGGTTTATTAGTTTTTCTATTTTTTAAAGGACATAAATATGAATATAAAATAAATTATAAAAAGAATATATTAATAGTATCTTCATTATGTTTTTGCTTATTTTTATCTACTAAATTGGCTATTGGCTTAAATATTGTTTCATCTTATTTTGGAAATATTGCCTTTGCTTATTTAGACTATGGATTTCCTTATTGTTTTTCTAATACATTATTAAATACAGGTATAGATAAACCTAAGGATTATTCTAAAGAAACTATTTCGCAAATATCTAATTTAATAGCAAATACTGATTCAACTAACAAGTTACTACTTGCTAGTAGTGATAATAATTTAAAGCTTTCACAAAGTAGACCAAATATTATTATGCTACAATTAGAATCATTTTTTGATCCGACTTTAATAAATTACTTAAATTTTTCAAGTGATCCAGTACCAAACTTTAGAAATCTTAAAGAAAATTATCCCTCTGGATATTTAACAGTTCCATCTGTAGGGGCTGGTACTGCTAATACAGAATTTGAAATATTAAGTGGTATGAGTTTAAGGTTTTTTGGACCTGGTGAATATCCTTATAAAACAATTTTACAGGAAAGTACCTGCGAAACTATAAACTATGATCTAAAAGAGCTTGGATACTCTACTCATGCTATTCATAATAATAAAGGAACTTTCTATGATAGAGATTTTGTTTTTTCTCAATTAGGATTTGATACTTTCACTTCATTGGAATACATGAATGTACAAGAATATACTCCTACTGGTTGGGCTAAAGATTTTTATCTTACTGATGAAATATTAAAAAGTATTAATTCTACTATTGGCACAGATTTTGTTTATACTATTTCTGTTCAAGGTCATGGTGACTATCCTAAAGATAAAATTTTAGAAAATCCTGAAATAACTTTAACAGGATTAGAAGATGCAGAAACTAATAATGCATTTACTTACTATGTAAACCAAATACATGAAATGGATAAATTTCTTGGTGAGTTAACAACTGCTTTATCTAATCTTGCTGAAGATACTGTTTTAGTTTTATATGGTGATCACTTACCTACATTAGGACTTGCAGATGAAGATTTAAAAAATGGCTCTATATTTCAAACAGAATACGTAGTATGGAGTAATTTTGATCTATCTAGAGAAGATGAAGATTTAACAGCTTATCAATTAACATCTTCAGTATTAGAAAGTTTAAATATAAATAATGGTGTTTTAACAAAATTCCATAATCAATTTAAAAATTCAAGCGATTATCTAGATGATTTAAAACTATTACAGTATGATATGCTATATGGAGAAAAGTATATATATAATGGAGAAAATCCTTTTATTGCAACCAACTTACAAATGGGAATTGATAAAATAACTATAGATAATATATACACTGAAAATAATAAAATATTTATTAAGGGACAAAATTTCAATGAATTTAGCAAAGTTTATGTGAATAATGAATATATAGAAACCACATTTATTGATAATAATACACTGTCTATAGAAGATACTGATTTTCCACAATCATCTTCTATAGTTATAACTCAAAGAACATCTGGTGGTGGAAAACTAGGCTCAACAAACGAATATATTTATTAAATTTAATAGAAAAGTGATTATATACTGGAAGAAATATAATCACTTTTTAATTTTAATATTCTTTTCTATACTAAACACTTTACTTGTATAAAAATACTATCTTTTATATTTTTTCATTAAATAAATTATTGTTAAGTAAACTATAGAGAAAAATTAATGATATTATTGCAAGAAACATTTATAACAAACTTTAGAATTTATTTAATATCCAGATTCTTTTTTAAGCTGTTGTAGCTCATTTTCTGTTAAGTATCTCCATTTTCCATATTCTATTCCTTCAATATTTATATTCATAATTCTAATTCTCTCTAGTTTTGTTACTGTGTATCCAAATGACTTAGTCATTCTTCTTATTTGTTTGTTTAAGCCTTGTGTTAAAATAATATTAAATGTATTTTCATTTATTCTGCTTACTTTGCAAGGCCTTGTAATTGCATCCCCTATATCAACTCCACTTGACATACCTTTTATAAAATCTTCATCAAATGGATTATTTACAGTTACTATATATTCTTTTTCATGCAAATTATCTGATTCTAATATTTTATTTGATAATATACCATCATTAGTCATTATTATTAAGCCTTGTGATTCTTTATCTAATCTACCTACCGGAAAAATATATTGCCCATAGTCCATATAATCTATTATATTATTTTTTACATTTTCTGCTGCTGTACAAGTTATCCCTACTGGTTTATTTAATGCAATATAAATCTTTTTCTTAGCCTTAATAGGTTCATCATCAATTAATATATTGTCTTCTTCTTCCACCCATTGTCCCATTTGTGCTAATAAACCATTAACCTTTACTCGCCCATCTTCTATTAATCTATTTGTTTCTCTTCTGGAGCATATTCCTAAATTACTAAAAAGTTTATTTATTCTCATACAAAACTTTATCCTCTCATTCATAAATACTATTTAAATAATACATATGAAAATTAAAAATGACAAGCAACAAATTTTATCAATCTGCTACTCATCATTTTAATATATTATATTTACAAATTTAGCTTATTAGCCTTAGATTTAACCATTCCTTAATTCTTACTAATTATTAAAAGGTTCTGTATGAATATTTATTTCTTTTATATATCCTAAGTTAGAAATTATTTTCTTTTCTAACTTATCTGCTATTTCATGTGCCTCTTCTAAAGTTTTACTCTTATCAATAAATATACTCATATCTACATATGCAATAGATCCATATTTTCTAGATTTTAAATCTTTTATTCCATATATTTTTTCATAGTTTTCTACTATATTTTCAATTTCATTTATATCATTGTCACTTATTGAACTATCCATCAATTCTCCACAAGAAGATTTTAAAATATCAATACCTATCTTTACAACAACTATTGCTACAATTATTGATGCTATTGGATCTAAAATCTTAAATCCAAGTATTGCACCACCTATTCCTATAAAAGCTGCAATAGATGATAATGCATCTGATCTATGATGCCATGCATCAGCTTTTAAAGCAGATGAATTAGTTTTCTTAGCTACTCTTATAGTAATCTGATATTGATATTCTTTAACTCCAATTGAAATTGCTGCTACTATTAATGGTAATATAGTTGGAATTTTCACCTTACTAAGATTTAATAATGAAACTATTCCATCGTATCCTATTTTCACTGCAACTAAAATAAGTACTGCTGATAAGATAAATGCTACCAAACTTTCAGCTTTTTCATGACCATATTGATGCTCTTTATCTCTGGGTTTTCTAGATATTTTATTGCCTATAAGAATACCAATTGAAGTAATTATATCTGAAGCTGAATGTAATCCATCTGCAATTATTGCCGTAGAATTTCCTAAAAATCCAGCAAATATTTTCAAAATCGTTAATCCTATATTAAGTAAAATTGATATTATCGTTATCTTATTAGATTCATCATATCTATCTTCCATGAATACCACCCCTATTATCATATGATAATTATATTATATGTATTAACTTCTTATTTGTACATATTTTATAAAACAAACTTTTTTCTCAATTGATAATCGATTTTGTTAGTTTATAATATTCATTATCTATTTACTTATAAAATTCAAGACATATTATTATATACAATTTTCACCTAAAGGTCCTAAAAAACACAAAAAACAAGCAATAAAAGTTTTTTATTTTAACCTTTTGCTTGTTTTTTTATTTTAATATACAAATTCTAAGTTTTCTTTTTCATTAAAGAAATCAGAATAGTCTATATCAAATAATGGTTTTTTAACTTTTCTTATATCAATATTTTCCTTTATAAGTTGTGTCAATACTCCAACATAAGATAAATCACCTTGAACTATAGCACCATATATTACTCCATCCTTATATATTATCTTTTTATAATCCTTTCCTTTTACTTGCTGTTCCTCTTTATAACTATCATCAGGTTTATTTACTAATCCTAGAGACATTGTTGCTAATCCACAGAAATTCATAGTGTTTTTACTTCCAAAAAAGTCATCCATATATATTTCTTTACCAATCATATTATTAGCTGCTATAATTCCTTCTTTAACGGCAGTTGGCCATATTGGATTTCTTCCTGTTATATCTCCAGCTCCATAAACATCCTTTATATTAGTTTCACCTTTTGAGTTAATTATAAGACCAAATTTATCACACTCTATACCACTATCATTTAAAAAACCTATATTAGCTCTAACACCTGTGCATGCTATTATTAATTCACAAGGTACTTCTTCTTCAGTATTTAATTTTATTGAAATTGGATTATTATTATCATCTACTATAACTTTTTCAGCTCTTACTCCAAACTTAAAGTTCACACCTTCTTCTTTTAATCTTTCTTGATATACTTCTGCTGCGTAATTGTCAAATGAAGTGGTAATATTCTATCTCCCATTTCAACTAAAGTAATATTTACATCATAATCTAAAAGACCTGCTAAAACATCTACCCCTACTAATCCAGCACCTAAAATAGCAACATTTTTAACTTTTTTAGCTTCTTCCTTAATCTTAATAGCATCATCTAAATTTCTAAGTCCTACTACATTATTAGCAGTTCTTAAATTTTCTATTGGTGGTAAAAATGATGATGATCCTGCTGCCAATAAAACTTTATCATAGCTTAAATTTTCATTATTTGATAATTTAAGCTTTTTTTCTTTGATATTTATCCCTACTACCTCTACTCCCTTTATCCACTTTATATTATATATTTCAAAAAAATTCTTTGGAGTAAAGTCTAAAGCTTCTATTTCTCTTCTTCCATCTAAAAAATGATGAAGTATGCATCTTGAATAAACATATTCATCTTTAGATACTAATATTATCTCTGCATTTTTATCATTTTCACGTAGCGTTTTAGCTGCATTAATTCCAGATGCAGATGCTCCTACTATAACATATGCCATTATTCATCTACCTCCTCTAAAGTCAATGCATTCATTGGACATTTATCTACACATTGAGGAAAGTTTTGCTCTGTTGATATACACATGTCACATTTCATTACTTCTCTATTAGTTTGGTAATCCATCTTTAAAACACCATAAGGACATGCCATTATACACATATAACAAGTTGCACATCTGCTTTTGTCATAAATAACGTATTTACTTTCATCATCTTTTCTCATAGCTCCAGTTGGACAAGCGTAAACACATTCTGGTCTAGTACAATGTCTACAATAAATTGGTGCAAATCGTCCTTCACTATTAATAACAATCCTTCCTCTTGTATCTCTTGATCCATGAGATACCTTACATGCTGTAGTACATGTTAAACAACCAATACACTTTTTTCTATCTATTTTTATTCTCTTCATAGCCGTCTCCTAGTTAATCTTTTCTATTTTTACTGGCACATATTTAAAATTGGGTTCTTTTGAATATGTATCAAATATAGATGGTAATAGTGAATTTGCTTCTATATAATGCATTGGCGCATATATTTGATCTTTTTTAACACTTCTACTTAGCTTAACAAGAAAGTTATTACTTACACCATTTGGTGAGGTTATTTTAATTGTTTCATTATCCTTTATTCCTAATTCATTTGCTAAATCTGTATTTATATTTACATATCCTTCATGAGGAACTATAGAGAAAACATCCGGTATCTCTCTAGTTCTTGTTTGTGTATGCCATTGACCAACAGTTCCTCTTCCTGTATTAAATAAGTAAGGGTACTCATCTGATTGTTCATAAGTTACTGGTGCTACATCTTCATAAATAAATTTAGCTTTTCCACTTGGTGTATAATACTTATTATCTTCAAAAAGTCTTCTTTCATCTTTTTCTAACTGTTCACCTGCTCTAAATGGCCATTGTACTCCCCTTGAATCTTTTAACATATCATAATCCACACCTGTAATATCACAAGGCATTCCTTTAGTGCATGCTTTTAATGTTTCAAATGCATCCCTTGGTGTCTTCCATTTGTCTAATAATTTTCCCATTCCTAAAGCTTTACCTATACCCAACATAATATCATAATCTGTTAATTCATTTTCCTTCTTTTCTAATACTGGATCAAGCTTTGACAGTCTTCTTTCTGTATTAATTAATACGCCTTCTTTCTTTAATCCATTGGCTGAAGGTAATAATAAATCACAATAACTAGTAGTTTCAGTATCTGCATAAATATCTTCTACAACTAAGAATTCTAATTTTTCAGCAGCTTTTTTAAAGTCTAAATTATTTATCCAAGAAACTATAGGGTTAGTTGCTATTACCCATAAAGCCTTTATTTCTCCAGAATTTATCTTATCTATTATAACATTATAAGGAAGAGTAGGCTTCTTAGGTAACATTTCAGGATCTATATCTAAAGCCTCTGCTACAGCTTTTCTCCTTGCCTCATTATCATATTCCCCTCCACCATAAAGTCCTGTAGTATTACTAAAAAGTCTAGAGCCCATAGCATTACATTGACCAGTAATAGAGTTAGGCCCTGTTCCAAGTCTACCTATATTTCCTGTCATTAAAGCTATATTTATAATTGCTTGTGCTGTTCTTACTGCTTGATATCCTTGATTTATTCCCATAGTCCACCATAATGATACTCTTTTCCCCTTATGTATTATTTCAGCCAGCTCTAAAACTCTGCCCTTAGATATACCTGTTTTTTCTTCAACATCTTCTAATGTATATTTTTTTACATGTTCTTTAAAACCTTCAAAATCTTCTGTGTATTTTTCAATATAATCAGTGTCAATCCAACCTTTTTCAATAAGAACATTTGATAATGTATATAAAAGTGTTAAATCTGATTTTGGTTTTATATCTATCTACACATATCACAATTGCTTACAGTTTCTGTTCTTCTAGGATCTATAGCGATCTTTATGCAATCTTTATTATTTTTAGTCTTTCCCCAAAGAATTGGATGTGCAACTACAGGATTACAACCAATAAATATAATTACATCAGAATGCTCTAAATCATTAAAAGTATATGGTGGAGCATCAAATCCAAAGCTTTGCTTATACGCAACTACTGAAGTAGCCATACAAAGTCTTGTATTTCCATCCCCATTACCACCTAAAAATGTTCTTCCTATATGCCCTGCTAATGCCATCTCTTCTGTAGCTAATTGACCTGTGCTTAAAAATGCAAAACTTTCTTTACCATACTTCTCTTGTATCTCTGTTACTCTTTTAGCAAATAAATCAAATGCCTCTTGCCATTGTATTTGTTTTAATTCTCCATTCTTATCTCTTAAAAGTGGAAGTACAGGATTTTCATGTTCAGTATTTTGCTTATCTAAATTTAATCCCTTTACACAGCAAAAACCCTTATTAACAGGATAATCACTAGTAGGCACTACTCTCTTAATAAAACCATTGTCCTCAACATGAAAATCTAAGTTACATGCTATAGAACAATAATTACAAGTAGATCTTACAACTTTCAATTAAATCACTCCTTCTTTAATTAATTCTATATCTCCATAAAATACTTATAATTTATTAATTTTTTAATATCCTTATGTAAATTTATTTTTGTTATCCACATTACTTTCTCATGTAATGTACTCCTCCCCAATTTACATTTTCACTTACTTCAGCTATCTCTGGTAAATTTACTCCATCTAAAGCCCATTTTTTATATTCCTTATATCCAACTCTATCAACTATATACCCAATATGCTCTTTTCCATAAGGTGCATCTGGGCTTATATATTCTCTAACAAACTTATATGTATTTTCTATAATTTTTAATACAGTATCTTCATCTGCCCACTTTATAAAATCTTCTGCAATTCTTGGGTTTGTTTTTCCTGTTCTCCCCATAATAACAACTCTAAAATATTTTTTAGGACTCCTACTCCATGCATTATTAGGGCAAGCTAAGACGCACTCTCCACATCCAATACACTTACTTGGATCTCTAACAACCTTATAATTCTTAGCACTTAATGCTGTAGTTGATACTTGCTTACATTTCTTTACACAAGCTCCACAAGATATACATCTATAAGAATCATAAACAGGCAAACACATTCCGATTATACCTATATCATGCATTCTAGCTTTTATACAATCATTTGGACATCCTGTTGCTGCTATTTTTACATGCAAATCATCTGGATATACCATATCTTCTATTTTTCTTGCTAATTCAGTTGTATTATATTGAGCTTTTGGACAAATATTATTTCCAATGCAAGAAGTTATATTTCTCGTACCTGCTGAAGGATATCCATTGCCCTTATGATTTTGATTAGTCCCCATATTATCAATAATAGGTTGAAGTGCATCATTTACCTCATTCATACGCTCCATTGGAATACCTAATACTTCAAATCCTTGTCTTGTTGTAATATGAACTCTTCCATCTCCATATTTATCAGCAAGATCTGCAACTAATTTTAATGTATCTGTACGAATTGAACCTCCTGGAATTCTAATTCTTACTGCTGTCATATATTTATTTTTAGTTATTCTAAAGGCATTTTTCATTGTCTTTCTTGTATTCAAATCATGTATAAGAGCCATAACCTACCCCTCCTAATCATATAAAGTCTTTCCAAAAGCATAATTAAATACTGGGCCATCAGTACATATATAAGTTGTATTCATTCTACAATGGCCACATTTTCCTAGTCCACAACACATTTTTCTTTCATAAGAAACCCAAATATTATAATCTTCTATACCAATCTTTTGGAATTCAATTATTGAAAATTTCATCATCATTGGAGGTCCAACAATTACTACAGAAACATTATTTTTATCACTTATATTAAGATCTGGTATGTATTTAGTTACAAGGCCAACCTTCCCTTTATATTCCTCATCCCCTTTATCAACTGTTAATATTACATTAAATTTACTCTTCCATTTTTCTATATCTTCTTTAAATAAAATATCATCAGGAGATCTAAATCCACATATTAATGTTACTCCTCTACACTTATCTATATTTGCATAAAAATACTCTAAAATTCCTCTAACAGGTGCTAATCCACTTCCCCCTGATACAATTATTATTTCTTTATCCACATAATTTTTTATTTCAAATCCATTTCCATATGGTCCTCTTAACCTTATAATATCTCCTATATTCAATTTAAATATTTCTTCTGTAACCTTTCCAACTTCTCTAATTGTAAAATCTAAATATTCATCACTAAATCCTGATACTGATATTGGAGACTCTCCATATTTAGGCATAGAAATCTCAAAGAATTGTCCCGGATTTATTTCATCACATTTTCTATTCACCCTGAAAGTCCATTCCTTTGGAGTATGTTTGATAATATCTAAAATTTTTACTTCATAAGGAATATATTCATTTTCCATCTTTTACCCCTCCTTTTGCTTACTTTTAACAAATTGAGTTACTTTATTCATAGCAGTTGATATTGATATATATTGAGGACATACATCATCACATCTTCCACATCCTATACACATTTGTGGTCCAAACCTTTCTCCATAATCATACATCTTATGCATGGTCCTATATCTCATTCTATCGCCATTTCTTACTCTAACATCATGACCTCCAGCCATTAAAGAAAATCCTGGAATTTGACATGATGCACCTACTCTTCTTCTTTCTCCGCATTTAGTATTATCTTGGCTTACTATATCTTGCATTGTATAGCAAGAGCATGTTGGACAAGAAAGATTGCATCTTCCACAAGCTATACATCTATAATCATATTCTCTCCAAAGTTCTGCTTCTGCTACCTCTAATGGATTTAATTTTTCTGGTAATGTTACTGTAACATCATTAGAAGATACAAATTCAATATTAAAATCTGCTTTCTCTCCAATAAATATATCTTTAAATTCTTCATCTTTTATATCTATATAAACATAACCTTTATCTACCTTAACCCCTAGTGAATAATCTTCTGTTTTATTTGTTCCAAAACTTACACAAAAACAATTTCTAAAACTCTTTGAACAACCTATTAAAACTATCTTAACCTTATCCCTAAGTCTCTTATAATAGTAGTCTGGCTCTTTTCCATTTTTTAAATATACATTATCTATACGATGTAAGCCATGAATATCACATGAACGCATAAATACCAACATTTTTCTTTCATCTATTGATGGAATTTTATATTCATCTTCATTGTAATAAAATAAAGTTTCTGTAACTGGCATAACTACTTCTTTAGCTGTAAAATGTGACTTACGATCAAATTCAATTTCCTTAATACTTTTTACTTCTTCATATCTAATTACATCAGTATCTGAATATTGTCCTGCATAGGGTATAGATACTGGCGCAATTACTTTATATCTATCACTTATATTTTTTATTATGTCATCAAATTCTTGTACAGTAATTTTAATCTTCATTAATTATCACCTCTCTTTTTTCATGACTTTATCTTTTGTAAAATTATTCTTTTATATTCATTTATTCCTTTTACTTATATTTTCTAAATAAAAAAGAGTAAATTAAAGTCTTATTTCTAATATTAAAACTCTAACTTACTCTATCTTCATATAGCTCAAAATATATTATTATTTATAATTTTATATCAGTACATTTAAAAATCTTTCTATTTCTTTTTCATCTAGATAAACATCACCTATCATTCCATGAATTCTATAATATTCTATATAGTCATGAAAATCAGAACCTGCTGTATAAATTATTCCTCTCTCATTAGCAAAATTAATGAAATATTTAGTATCCTCTTCTGTATTTTTAAAATACTTTGCTTCTATTCCATCAAAATTTAAGTTAAGTATTTTATATAAATCTCTATTACATAAAAGTACTGGATGTGCTAAAACAACTGTTGCACCAAAAAATCTTAATATATCAATGCCTGTTTTAACACATATTTTATTTTTGTAGCCACAAAAATCAATTGCTCCATCGAATATATTTCTAATATCACTTATCCTTTTATGCTTAACTTTAAAAAGAACTTCCCTTAGCAACTCATTTTTATAACTATCATCCTTAAAATATCCTAATATATGGACTCTACACTCATTATACTTAGTCGATAATTCAACTCCTGGAATAACTCTTATTCCCACTTTCATTCCTTCCTCTATAGCCTCATCTACTCCATCTGTATTATTATGATCTGTTATAGAAATTATATCTACTTCTCTTTGCTTGGCTAAGTGAACTATTTCACCTGGCGATAATCCACCATCAGAAAAAGTTGAATGTATATGAAAATCTCCCCTTTTATACATTTTTTCTTACCTTAAATTTATTATACACTTCAATATATTAATATTTTTATAATATTGTTTATAAAAATATTAATATATTGAAATATAAAAAAAGCAATCCAAAAGGATTGCTTTATGTAAAACAAATTTTTTTGCTTTAAACTATTTGTTTAATTGAGCTTTTGCAGTTTCTACTAAGTTTGCAAATGCCTTTGGATCGTTGATAGCTATTTCAGATAACATCTTTCTGTTCATGTCGATTCCAGCTAACTTGATTCCGTTCATGAATTTTGAGTATGAAAGACCATTCATTCTTGTAGCAGCGTTAATTCTTGCTATCCATAATCTTCTGAAATCTCTCTTCTTTAATCTTCTTCCAACGTATGCATTTCTTAAAGCTCTGATTACAGATTCGTTAGCAGTTCTGAATAATCTGCTCTTCCCACCGTAGTAACCTTTTGCAAGCTTTAAAACTTTTTTATGATTCTTACGAGCATTTACCGCTCTCTTAACTCTTGCCATTTTGTATTCCTCCTAAGTCCTCTATATTATAGGTATGGTAATAATTTCTTCATTGCTTTTTCTTGAGTAGTTGAAACGTAAGCAGCTTTTCTTAAGTTTCTCTTTCTCTTAGCACTTTTCTTTGTTAAGATATGGCTCTTGAAAGCTTTAGCTCTCTTTAACTTTCCAGTACCAGTCTTTTTAAATCTTTTAGCTGCACCTCTGTGCGTTTTCATTTTTGGCATGATAATATTCTCCTCTCTGGTTATGCTTTTTTAGGGGCTAATACCATTGTCATGTTTCTTCCTTCTTGTTTTGCTGGCTTTTCAACCATGCAAACATCCTCAAGCTTTGAAACAAAGTTTTCTAAGATTTTTAATCCTAGATGACCTAATGTTGCTTCTCTACCTTTGAATCTAACAGTGACTTTTACTTTATCCCCATCTAATAAGAACTTTCTAGCATTCTTAGCTTTAATTGCAATGTCATTTTCTTCAATAGTTAAACTACATCTGATTTCTTTAATGACAGTAACTTTTTGCTTTTTCTTAGCTTCTTTTTCCTTTTTAGATTGCTCGTAAATGTATTTGCCTAAATCCATTATTTTACATACTGGTGGCACCGCAGTTGGAGAAATCATTACTAAATCTAATTCCTTCTCTTCTGCTATTTGTAGAGCTTCATTTCTAGAGATTACTCCTAATTGACTACCATCTGCGTCAATTACTCTTAATTCTCTTTCTCTAATACTTTCATTACAAGTAAAGTTTTTACTGATAACATTCACCTCCGATAAAATCTATCAAGAAAAATATATAAATAAAAGGGCAGCAAATTATGCCGCCCTCGTATTATTAAAAAAATCTAGACATACTTCTAGATAAAATTTCAATAAGTTCATTACCTTACTAAGCTTAGCCGTAAGGCGAGAAACGGCTGTTTCTTCTTGACAAAGATTATTATAGCATCGTATCAACATATTGTCAAACACTTTAATATTAGTATTTATTCACAAATACTAATTTCTCTTTTAACGCTACCTTTAATCATATAACACTTATCTAATATTTTAAAACCTGCTTTAATTATTAAATCATCCATATCTTCACAAGTAATTATAATTAATCTTTTGGATATGGCTCTTGCTTTATTAATTATATCAACTTGCTCTTTTAAAGTCACTGGAGAAAATAAACCATAAGGAATATCTATTATGGCAACATCGAAGATATTTTTTATATTATGCATATCTCCACTAGTTATTATATCCCTATTATACCCAAAATACTCAATATTATTTCTAGCATTACAAGCTATAGGTTTACTTATTTCATATCCTTTAATATCCACTCCCAGATCAAGTGCTTCTATAACAACAGTTCCAACACCACAACATGGATCAACAACTTTAAGCTTTCTTTTATTATCTCCAACTGCAATATTAACTAAAGCTCTAGCCATTCTTAACGTAACTGCATTAGAATAAGAATGTGGCTTATCATTATGCTTTTGCCACCTAAAATCATTCTTTACAAATTCTCCAAATATCCATTTATCTTTTACCTTAGTTATAGCTAAATTAATCTTTGGATTATGTATATCTGGAAATCCTGTTATAACAAACCCTATTTCTCGCACTGCCTTAAGACGCTCTTCATAAGATACATCATTATCTTCACTCTTTACATAATTAACTTTAAAATCATCATAGGATATTTTATTTTCTTTGATATTATTAATTATTTTCTCTAATGTATCTTCTATGTATATTATACGAATCTTGGATTTTATAAACGGACTTCTAGATGGATTAAAATCCTTACTTGAGAATAAATATTTTTCATTAGGAACTACTCCAAAGATACTCTTCATTTCCATATTGCATAATTCATTTTCCATATCCGAACAATTTATAAAATAAAAATATTTTCCTAGGGGATTTTCATAATCACTAATTATTTTTTTATTATTAATTTTAAACACCCCCTTATAATAATATTATTCTTATAAATTTAATTAGCAATATAAGTTCTTAATGCAAGTTATATCATTATTTTTCAGCTCTAGCTGATAAACAATACTCTTCAATTGAATCTGCAACTACCTTTGCATATGCCACTGCATGAACCACAGTATTCGCACCTGTTACAACATCTCCAGAAGCAAATACACCTTTTCTTGTTGTATGCCCTTTTTCATCAGTAAGTAATAATCCCCATTTGTTAGTTTCAAGTCCTGTAGTATTTGCTACTATATTCTTTCTTGGTGACTGACTTACTGCAATAATTATTGAGTCACATTCAAACACACCCTCAGTTCCCTCTAAAGTAACTGTATTAACTCTTCCATCTTCAGTGATCTCATTTTTAGTTTCAATATATTTAACACCATCTTCTGTTAACTCTATTGGTGCTTTAAATAATTCAAACTTAATTCCATCTTCTTTTGCTTCTTCTAATTCAAACTTTGTGCAAGGCATATTTTCAAATCCTTTTCTATAAAGTATATAAACTTCCTCTGCACCATTTCTTTTAGCAACTCTTGCTGCATCCATTGCAACATTTCCAGCGCCTATTACAGCAACTTTTTTGCCTAATTTATAAACATTTGGTGATTTTAAGTAGTCGATGGCATAATGTACATTTCCTAAAGATTCTCCTTTAATATTTAAAGTCTTAGGATTCCATACACCTGTACCGATAAATACAGCCTTATACCCATCAAAGAATAATTTATCTAATGTGATAACAGGTCCAATTAAAGTATTTGGTCTTATTTTAACACCTAACCCTATTAATATTTCTTCATATCTATCTATAATTGAATTCGGTAGTCTATATTCTGGAATACCATATCTAAGAACTCCACCAATCTTTTCATGGGCATCAAAAAGAGTAACCTTATATCCTCTTCTTGCTAAGATAATAGATAGAGTTATTCCTGCTGGACCAGCTCCAATTATAGCAATACTTTCATCTTTCTTTTCTATATCTTCGAATTTTAAGTTATATAAATATTCATTAGAAATATATTCCTCAATTTCACAAAAACTAACTGGCTCACTTTTTATTCCTCTTATACAATTTCCCTTACATTGATCTTCATGAGGACAAACTATAGCACATACTGATGATAACGGATTATTATCAAATAAAACTTTTCCTGCTTCCATTATTTTATTTTCTTTAAACATTTGTATGACTTCTGGAATTTCAGTACTTATAGGACAATTATTTTTACATCTTGGATTTTTACATAATAAACATCTATCTGCTTCTAATAATAATTTTTTCATCTGTACACCTCAAAATAAATAATTATTTAAATATTTCTAAAACATAGTTCTTAAAGTCTTCAAAAGTTCCTTTTTCACTTGTTGTCCCCTTATTAATCTTCTTATTTGTAAAATTAAATTCAACTTTTCCATAACTAAACATTGGGCTTAATATCATAATACAATCTTCATTTATACTAAAAATAGCCTTATTTATCATAGCAATTTTACATAATTCTAATAATGATACTTCATCAGCTAATTCTTTTTGGCTAATTTTATTTATTATAAAATTAAACAGCTTAAACCCACCATCTAAAGATATCATACTATCATTTTCAATATAAAAAACTTTATCTGTATTATAAAAGTATTTCATTTTTCCAAAGGATATAGTTCTAAACTCCTTATTAATCTCTAATCCACTTAAACAATATGCTTTTATGTTTTCTTCTACACTTTCCCAAGAATCACTCTTTGCACCAGCATTATTCTTTACCTCTTGTTTAAACTTAATAAAAGAATTTTCTATATCTTTATCATTATATATTACAGTTTCATTAATATATACATTAAACTCTCCATTTTCATATGTTAGCATTATTTTATTACTCATAATAGCCTCCTTTTTATAATAATAAATATTATAACATATTAATTATTAATATAATTCAAATTTACGTATAAAAAATAGTGTGTAATTATATTAAATATTAGCAATTTAATCTTAATTACACACCTTAATATATTTTTATTTTACTAATTTAGCTGTATCTCTTGCAATCATTAACTCTTCATTAGTTGGTATCACATACACCTTAACTTTTGAATCTTCATTGGATATTTCTTGTATTTCTCCTCTAATACTGTTCTTTTCATCATTTATAGTAAATCCAAAGAATTCTAATCCTTTTAATATTTCTTTTCTTGTTATCGATGAATTTTCTCCAATTCCAGCTGTAAATACTATAGCATCTACTCCCCCCATTGCTCCTGCATAAGCAGCAATTTGAGTTCTTACTTTATAGTAGAATATTTCTAAAGCAAGTGTAGCTCTCTTATTTCCTTCTTCACTTGCAGCTAAAACATCTCTAAAGTCTGATGACACTCCTGAAATACCCAAAACTCCAGATTTCTTATTTAATAATTCATCCACTTGCTCAATTGTATAACCATGTTGTTCAACTAAAAAACTAATAACTGAAGGGTCAATACTTCCTGATCTAGTTCCCATCATAACCCCTGCAAGTGGTGTGAATCCCATAGATGTATCTACAGATTTACCATTTTTAACAGCGGCTAATGAACATCCATTACCTAAGTGACAAGTAATTATCTTTAAATCTTTAATATCTTTATTCATTACTTCTGCAAGTTTATAAGATACATATTTATGTGAAGTTCCATGGAAACCATACTTTCTCACTCCATACTTTTCATATAATTCATATGGTAATGGACAAATATACGCATGCTTAGGCATTGTTTGATGGAATGCTGTATCAAATACTGCAACCATAGGAGTGTTTGGCATTAGTTCCATACAAGCTTCTATTCCAATAACATTTGGCGGATTATGAAGAGGCGCAAGAACTATACAATCTTTAATTGATTGTAATACATTTTCATCTATTAATATTGAATCTGAATACTTTTCTCCTCCATGAACAACTCTATGTCCAACAGCTGAAATTTCATCCATCGACTTAATAACACCATGGTTTGGATCAACTAATGCATCTAAAACTAATTTTATTGCATCCTTATGATTCTTTATATCTTCATTTATAACGTACTTTTCTTTACCCTCAACTTTTTGAGTCAATAAAGATCCTTCTATTCCTATTCTTTCAACTAATCCTTGAACTAAGCTTTTTTCAGTGCTCATATCTATTAATTGATATTTTAAAGATGAGCTACCACAGTTAATTACTAAAGTCTTCAAAATTTCTCAACTCCTCTTAATATTTATTATATATTTATATAATATCACTATTTTTCTAAAATACCTTAAAAGATTCATTATTCTATTTTATCTGAAAACTCTATAAATTATATAAATTTATAAATAAAAAACTTATATAAAATCTCTTTAAATTTAGTATCCATTTTTAAAGTAATCTTATACAAGTTTTACTATTTAATATTTTAACTTTTATTTAACTTTAAATATTTAATTTCATTATAATAAGGTTGTAGTTCTTTTATATTAGCTAGAATTCCTTCATATTCTGGGTAATCATTAATTATTCTTTTTATGCATCTAATACAAAAATCTTTTCTTTTAATATAATTCCTCTTCATAGAATCCTTATATCCCCAAGTATGAGTAAAGATTTTTTGCTTATTTCCAAACAAATCCTCTAAACTCATTATTTCTTTAATTGGTATATCCATTTTATTTGCACACATAGATAATAATCTTTGCTCTGCGAAAACCATATTAACTATTCTATCTTTTCCACCAATTAAATTTTCCATAAAATCTATTGCACATTTTGTATAATACTCTTTAAATTTTTCATCTGCTATATATGTAAATGCAGTATTACTAGGTAGTACACTCCAATCCCAATCTTTATCAAATATATAGCCATCTTTCATCTCAAAAAAATATTTATCAGGATACACTTCATTAGTGATTTTCTCTTTATGAATTGTACATATCTTCTGATTTTTTAAAATTTCTTCAATAGACTCCCATACAATAAAATCTGTATCTATCATAACGCAAGGTTCTTTTTGCGTTTTTAATGCATATATTTTCCCAGCAGCCCAAAACAAACTCCTATCAATATCATCTTTTATATTATTTAAGGATAAATCAATACCTAAATCCCATATTGAATCAATACCTAGGTTTTTATAGTATTCAGCTCCTACTTCATCAGTAATCATCCTTATAGCACCATTTTTTTCTCTCCATTTTAATGCTGAAATAATAGGAGTTAAAATTTCAAAATCTTCAATATAATATTCATTATGTGAATTCAATTCAAAAAATGGTGCTGTCCAATTAGAGTGAAATGCTTCTATCATTATATTTTTCCTTCCCTAGATAAATACTTTTTAAATAATATTTAATCCATATCCTCCAAATCCTGAAGTTGATTGACTCGATAAATTTATATTTTGTTCCTCTTCACTAAATTTTCTCTTCATAATTTCTAAAAACTCTGAAGCATAAGAAGTGCTATTTTCAACCTCATTAATCTTTCCATCAAAGTTTTTTTCCCACCCTAAACTTTTCTTCATCCCTTTCTCCTTTTCAAAAAAAATATTATAGCTAGTGGAAATACATTTATTTCCACACACTATAATATATTATATCTCTATTCGTTTAATAAGTCACGTATTACTCTTGTTGCATCCATATAAGAAGCAATAGATTTATCGTGGTTTAACTTATTTATTATTTTAGATACTAATTCTGACATGTCAACAGCTCTATACCAACTAGCATCTCTTAATGAATCTGGTATATATGTTAAATTAGTTGAATATACTCTTTTTATTATTCCATCTTCATGGAATTTATTAAACTTTTCAAGTCCTTCTGTAAAGAATCCAAAAGTTGTTGCTACATATACATTTTTAACATTTCTTTTCTTTAATTCTGTAGCTATATCTAAAACAGATTCACCAGATGCAATCATATCATCAACTATTAGTACATCTCTTCCTGCTACATCCCTACCCATATATTCATGTTGTACTATTGGATTTTTACCATTAACTATTGTAGAATGATCTCTTCTCTTATAGAATAATCCAACATCAACACCTAATACACTTGAATAATAGATAGCTCTATCCATAGCTCCAGTATCTGGACTTATAACAATAAGTTTGTCTTTATTTAATTCTAAATCTTCTTCTGTTTTAACAAGTGCCTTTACTATATCATATGTAGGATAGAAATTTTCAAATGATAATAATGGAATTGCATTTTGTACATTTGGATCATGAACATCAAATGTAAGTACTTCATTTACACCTAATCTTTCTAGCTCTTGAAGTGCTAATGCGCAATCTAAAGATTCTCTTCCCTTGCGTCTATGTTGTCTTGACTCATATAGTAATGGCATTATTACTGTTATCTTTGCAGCTTTACCTCTTATTGCTGAAACTGTTCTTTTTATATCTTGGAAATGTTCATCTGGACCTTTATGATTTACAAAACCAAACATTTTATATGTACAGCTATAATTTCCTATATCGCATAGTATATAAATGTCTTTTCCTCTAACACTCTCAGAAATTTTAACTTTTCCTTCACCATTTGAAAATCTTATTTCATCAATTGGTATAAGGTATGAATCATTAGTATTTCTTTTTTCTTGTATAAGCTTATCAATAGCATTCCCTAATTCTTTACAACTTTCTAATGCTATTATTCCTAATTCATGATTTAATTCAGCCATCAATTCTTCCCCTTTACATTAAATTATAAAAAAGCTCTAAACAATAATAGTATATACTATTACCACAAAATAATAAACACTATTTATTAATTATTATATTTTAATATTGATTGTTTAGATATTTTTTTATGCTATCATATTAATTAAATCACATTTTACTTTAGAAAGGAATAATTTATGAACGATTATTATTATGAAAAATTATTTAATATAAAAACTACAGGTGAACAGCAAGGTTTTTATGAGTCGCACCATTATAATAGATATGAAGCAACATCTTACACTGCTCTAGAAACTCTTTTTAAAGAATATCCCATAAAAAATACCGATACTATAGTTGATTTTGGTTGTGGCAAAGGTAGGCTTGCTTTTTATGCTAATTACTTTTTTGGTTCTACCGTTACTGGTATTGAAATGAATTCTAACTATTTTGATACTTGTATAAATAATAAAAAAACATATTCTAAAAATTCTAATAAGAATAAAGATAAAATAAACTTTATAAACATATTTGCAGAAGAATATAAAATTTCAAATTTTGATAATAAATTTTATTTCTTTAATCCATTTTCATTACAAATATTTATAAAAGTATTAAATAACATTTTAATTTCAATAGAAAATAATCCAAGAAGTATTGATTTAATTTTATATTATCCATCTGATGAATATATTGATTACTTGGATAACTACACAGCTTTTGTATTAAAAGACGAAATCACAATTTCCAATTTTTTTAAATTCGATAATAGACAAAAATTTTTAATATATACTTTTACATACTAAACAAAAAACAATGTTCTAAAACTCAACTTAGTTATTTAAGGCATACTATAAAAATAAAATAGAGAATAGCTACTTCTTATATAAAGCTGCTACTCTCTATTTTACTTTACACTTACTATAAATCTTATCAATTTCAATAGTTAAGTTAATAACTCAGTTCATCTTTTCTTTATTTTATTGCTCTTATATCATTTATTAATGCATTATCAGAATGAGTAGATAATATTTCTATAAATTTATCTACAAGTTCAGGGTCAAACTGTAATCCCTTACACCTTTTAAGCTCTTCTAATGCTTCATCATAACTTTTTCTTATATTATAAGGTCTACTAGATGTCATTGCATCAAAACTATCTGCAATAGTTAAAATTCTAGAAAGATAAGGTATTTCTTCTCCTTTTAAATTATACGGATACCCCTTTCCATCATATCGTTCGTGATGATGCAAAATTAATGGTATTACTTTTTCCAAACTTTTTACAGGTTTAATTATCTCAACACCATTTTCAGGATGTTGTTTAAGTTCATTCCACTCTTCATCCGTTAATTTTCCTTTTTTGTTTAGTATTTCTTTACTGATATTTATTTTACCTATATCATGTAAATATGCCCCATAAACCAAATTATTTTTATCTTCAATATCTAATCCTAGTCCCTCGGCTATAATTCTACTATAAATAACCACTCTCTCAACATGCCCATATGTATACCTATCTTTAGCATTTATTACACTAATTAAAGTTTTTATAGATGTTACAAGCTCTAGATCCTTTTCATCTATATTTTCTTTAATATCATCTAAAATAGATGTATATGTTTAACCCTATTTTTTTTAAAGAATTTAGCTCTATATAATGCATCATCGGCATTTTTTATAAGCTCTATATCACTATTAGATTTTTCAGGATAAATTGACACTCCAATTGATGAAGTTATTTTACCATTAGGCTGATTTTCCTCGCCTTCAAAATATGTTTCTTCTATATTATTTCTTATTTTTTCTGCAATTAGAACTGCTGTTGCTTCATTAGTATTAGGTAAAATTACTGCGAACTCTTCTCCCCCATATCTAGCAACAATGTCATTAGTTCTTATGCAACCTTTAATAACCTCTCCTACTTTTTTTAATACATAGTCCCCTTTTTGATGTCCATACAAATCATTATAATGCTTAAAATAATCTATATCTATAAATATTAATGACACAAACCCACCATTTTTATTAACATCACTAATACTTTTTCTTAATATTTCATGAAAATATCTATGATTATATAACTCAGTTAGCCCATCAACATTTGCTATATTTTCCAATTTTTTAATGTGCTCACTTTCGATTTTAACATAAAAACCTAAAGGCCATGCCGTTAAAATGAATATTCCAGCTAAAATCAAGTCTGATTCAAAATAATTATTAACAATCATATTTGGAGCACTAAGAATGTCTATAGATAGTATTGTACAAGATGAAATTGTAGCTACTATAAGTCCTTGCTTCATTCCTGATTGTATTGTTGTAGTTATAATTATAAATAGAAATACAAACTTATATTTGCTTTCATGCGATCCACTAAGTAATATAATTCCAACAAATAAAATCATAAATAAACATGCTTCAATAATGTTTAAAATATTACTATACTTATTTTTAATTTTATTCTTCATTATAAATGACCATACAAAGTAAATAGAAACTAAAACTATTAATGGAATAAAAAAAGCTATCATAGCATAATAACTTTCAAGAGTTAAAATATTATGTTGTTGTACTCCTAATACATCATTATATAAAATTATTCCAACTAAAAAAAGCGAAGCTAATTTTACTACAGAAACTATTTCTTCTATCTGCTTTTGTTTGTGATTTTTTTCCTTAGTCATTTTAAATCCCTCTTATTAATAAGGGACTAATACAAATATACTGTATAGTCCCTTTTCTTTATTATTCTTCTCTTAAACATTCTGGTTCTTCAGGTTGATAAAAAGAAAAATAACATGCTGAAGTAGATATTACAGATGCAAATACTGTAGCTACTGCTGCTATTCCCATTAAAATTTTCTTTTTCATTATCCTCACCTCCTTTTAAATAAAATTAAGCTTAAATAGCTATCTATTTTACTTAATACCGTATTTCCTATATCAGTTAAAGAAAATACTTGCCATGCTAGTCCTATATATATACATAAAGAATAGATTAGTAAATAGTATTTATTTATATAACTATAAATTGTAATATTTAAAATAACTATAATCCCATAAATCATCAATATTCTTAGTGATTTCTTCTTTAATCTACTTCTTTTTGCTTCACTTTTTATTGGTTTTGCTAAGCTATCTACTGGTACTAATTTATTTATTGTTATGTACGACCATATAAACACTACTAATCCAAGTATGATTACAAATATTAAATTAAACTCTATTAATTTTATTAATAATGCAAAACCAACCCCCACAATTGTACCTATTATTGTACATATGCTTGGAGTGCTAGCATGGACACCTCCTGAACTCTTTCTTAATATACTTATTGTAAAAGTTATTATTAAAGCCTCAGTAGCAACATTAAATATGATTCCGAATATAAAAACAAATATTATAGAAATACTCATTTGAATAAATGCAAATATTCCATAATTTACAACACTCTTTTTTTCATTATCTAATTCTAATTCATTTGCAATATTATTAGAAATTTTTTCACATACAACATTAATAATATCCATTTCTAAGCTTGTTCCTTTTTCCTAAAAATATATAATATCCTATAACTATTGAAGCTAATATTAATAGTGATGGCAATCCATAAATTGTTTTTAATACAGGATTGCTTAATATCATAGTTAATCTATCTCCCAGTAAAAACTTTAGTATAAAAACATTGATTCCTTCAGAAGCAAATAATATTATTGCCATTATTATGGCGGCCTTTACTGAGGATATTATTTCTATTTTGTTTATACTATTTGAAATAATAGTCATAAAACTAATATTCAATATTGTATGAACCCCATAATTTATAGGTAATGCTCTTATAACAAACACAGCAACAGCCAAAAGTAAACTTGATAAAATATATATTTTTTTATCTATTTTAGTTTTTGAAAATGCATATGCCGCAAACATAAATACAAATACTTCTGGTATACTTCTTATTACGAATTCAAACATCGTTAATTTTAACATTTCACATCATCCTCTTTTGTTAATTTATTACTCTTAACTATAGATTTGTATATTATTAAAAACACAAAAATTCTTATCAATATATCTCCTATACTTAGTATGCTATATCCTAAATCTATGTAATCTGTTAGTATTTTTAAATTTGTTTGAGAATTTCCTAATATATGAAAATCATTGACTAAACCAAATCCTTCTGGCTTTGCATATCCTGTTATGTATGATAAGCTTGGAAAAACAGGCATAAAACCTCCATTACTCCTTATTGCTATATCGTTTAAAATTCCCCCTAAAATAACACAACCAGCTCCAATTATGGCTTCTAAATATATTTCATATTTAAATATTAATATTAAGTACATCATTAAATATATAGATTTTAATGATTGTAATAATCCTACTACTTCATAATTTCCTTTAAAAATCATAGTTTGTCCAATAAAATAGATAAACTCAAAAATAATAATAGGATATATTGTCCAATTTTTAAATAATAGCTTTATATCATATCTCTTTAATTTTGCTATTATTATTGCTATTAATATAGTTTCAAACATTGTTTCACCAAACTTATAAACCTTTTCTTAAAGAACTTTTTTGTAATTTTATTATATTATATCATTATTTTTCTACTTTTTTCTATATTTTTGCTATTTTTATTTCAAATTTATACATATAAACTATTTTTATTACATAAAAACATATATTTTTACATAAATTTTTCTATACATTTGAATATTTTCACTAAAATTTATTAAGTATGAAATAAAAAATAGCAAATATAGATTAAAATTCATAAACCATTAAGAGTTTTAACACTTTATAAATTTACATCTATAATTTGCCATTTCCAATTAAAGTTCTTTTCTCAAGAAGCTATTTTTTCCAACCTTAAATGGAATCTTAACCTTACACATCATTCCTGGGTGTGGACAGCCTTCAATAGCTTCTCCTTCTTCATTATAAAGTTCTTCAACTATAAAACTTTGCCCCATTGAACCAGGTGATAAAATTTCAACTTTATCACCTTTCACAAATTTATTTCTTTGCTTACATAAAGCAATTTGACTTTTCTCATCATATTCTTGAACTATAGCAACAACATCGTATTCTCTAACATGGTCATTAGTATGATATATTATTGCATCACTTTTAGGTTCATTAAAGAAAAATCCTGTATTGTATTCTCTATGACTAACTTTGTACATTTCCGCTAATAATTCTTTAGGTAACTTATAATTTTCTGGATCTTCATAATATAAATCAATTGCTTTTCTATAAGCATTAACAACTATTGCAACATAGTATTCACTTTTATTTCTACCTTCAATTTTTAGAGAAGAAATTCCTGCTTCTAAAAGTTCTGGTAAATGCTCTATCATACATAAATCTTTTGAATTCATTATATATGTACCATTTTCATCTTCTTCAATAGGAAAATATTCATTAGGTCTTTTTTCTTCTACTAAAGAATACTTCCATCTACAACTTTGAGCACAGGCACCTCTATTAGAATCTCTACCTGTCATATAACTTGAAAGTAAACATCTTCCTGAATATGACATACACATTGCACCATGAACAAAAACTTCTAGCTCTAATTCTTCAGGTATATGTTGTCTTATTTCTCTTATTTCTTTTAATGAGCACTCTCTAGCTAAAACCACACGTTCTGCACCTAATTCATGCCACATATTACATCCTTCATAATTTACTGTATTAGCTTGTGTACTAATATGTATTGGTAAATTAGTATTCTTTTGTACAGTTCTAAAAACTCCAAGATCAGATACTAAAACAGCATCTACTTTAGCTTCTTCTAGTTTTTTTAAAAATTCTGGTAACTGTTCTACTCCTTCATTTCTTGGCATTACATTTACTGTACAATATATTTTTTTCCCTAATTTATGAGCAAACTCTGCTCCTTCTTTTATTTCTTCAAATGTAAAATTTTGCGCTGCTGCTCTTAAAGAAAAAGCTGATCCTCCGAAATAAACTGCATCTGCTCCGTACTGAAATGCTATCTTTAACTTTTCTAAACTTCCAGCTGGCGCTAATAGTTCCGGCTTTTTATATTTTACTGTCATAAAACTTCATCCTTTTACTTAAATTATATTATATGATTATTATATACCACTATTAATTTAATTCAACGAAAAACTAATATGGTACCACTCTTAATAAAATTTATACCACAAGTGGCTCTTACCATTATATAATATTTCTAATACAATAATAATATAGAGTTAAGAAATAATCGGGGTGTTAGTATGGAAAAAATAATGAGACCTGTATGGGCTGAAATAGATTTAGATGTAATTGCAAATAACATGAAAAATATAAAAAAATTAGCTGGTAATAAAGAAGTAATGGCTGTTGTTAAAGCTGATTGCTATGGTCATGGAGCTTCAGATGTAGTTCCTTGTCTTTTAGAAAATGGTGCTTCTAGGCTGGCTGTTGCAATGCTTACCGAAGCAATTGAACTCAGAAAAAATAATATTACAGCACCTATAATGATTCTTGGATATACACCAAACTACCTTGGTGAAGAATTAATTAATTATGATATAGAACAAACTATTTATGATATAGATTATGCTAAAGAACTATCTGATTTGGCTTTAAGCATGAATAAAAAAGCTAAAGTACACATTGCCTTAGATACTGGTATGGGTAGAATAGGATTCATGCCTAATTTGGATAGTCTTAATAAAGTTATTGAAATATGTTCTTATAAAGGCTTAGACGTTGTTGGTATATTTACTCACTTCTCAAGCTCTGATGAGAAAGATAAAAGCTATACAGAATTTCAATTTAATAAAATAATAGAATTTGTTGATAGACTTAAGGAATATGGTATTGATATCCCATTAAAACACGCTTCAAACAGCGGAGCAATCATAGACATGCCTAATACTTATTTAGATGCTGTAAGA
Source organism: Clostridium celatum DSM 1785 (assembly GCF_000320405.1). Taxonomy (GTDB): domain Bacteria; phylum Bacillota; class Clostridia; order Clostridiales; family Clostridiaceae; genus Clostridium; species Clostridium celatum. The sequence continues at coordinate 35,304 of NZ_KB291617.1, forward strand.
GCTGGAATTATAATATATGGATACTATCCATCTAACGATATTAACAAAGATAATTTATCAATTAAACCAGCTTTAACATTAAAGGCTAAGATTGCTCATGTTAAAGAAGTAGATAAGGATAGCTATATTGGTTATAACAGAACTTTTAAAACAGAAAGGAAAAGCGTTATTGCAACTATTCCAATTGGATATGCTGATGGATATATAAGAAAATTAAAACACGAAGCTAAAGTAATAGTTAATGGAAAATTTGCCAATATAGTAGGAAATATCTGCATGGACCAATTTATGATTGATGTTACCGATATAGAAAATGTAAAAACTGGTGATGAAGTAATTCTTCTTGGTGAAACTGATAAGTTAAAATTTAATGCTGATGATCTTGCTAAATGTGCAGATAGTATTAACTATGAAGTTCTTTGTCTATTAAAAAACAGGGTTCCTAGAGCCTATATTAAAAACGGCGAAATAATTAATGTTAAAAACAACGTATAATAGAGTTATATTGATAATAAGCGTGATACCGAAAAATTTATAATATTTAGAAGGAATAGACCTAAAGGTTAATATTCCTTCTATAAAATTTAATTATATTTTATCTAAGTAGTCTTCGTACCCTAATTCTTTCATTTTATCCTTAGGTATAAATTTTAGTGCTGCTGAATTTATACAATATCTTAATCCACCTAATTCATTAGGGCCATCTGGAAATACATGCCCTAAGTGTGAATTTCCATAATTACTTCTAACCTCTGTTCTAAACATTCCATGGCTAAAGTCTTCCACTTCCTTTACATACCCTTTATTTATAGGCTTAGAAAATGCTGGCCATCCGCATCCTGAATTAAATTTATCCCTTGATGAAAATAATGGTTTTCCTGTTACTATATCAACATAGATTCCTTCTTCAAAATTATTATTATACTCATTATCAAAAGGTGGTTCAGTATAGTTTTTTTGTGTTACCTTATATTGCATATATGTTAAATTTTCTCTAAGTTCATTTTTCTTTTCATCAGATACCTTCCATGTATTCTCTATAAAATCTTTTCTACCAGATCTAGAATAATAAAGCTTATATCTAAATGGATTCTTTTTATAGTAGTCTTGATGATATTCTTCAGCTTCATAAAACTCTTCAGCTTTTAATATTTTAACTACAATTGGAGCATTAAACATTCCGCTATCATTTAGCTCCTTCTTATATGCCTCTGCTATTTTCTTCTGATCATTATCAGTATAAAATATTGCTGTTTGATAACTTTTACCTCTATCATTAAATTGACCACCTTCATCCGTTGGATCAATACTCATAAAAAAAGCTTCAACTAATTCAACGTATTTTATTATATCTTCATCATATGTTATCTCTACAGCTTCATAATGACCTGTATCTGTTCTACATACCTGTTCATATGTTGGATTTTTTATATGTCCGCCAGTGTATCCTACTACTACCTTTTTTACACCATCATATGAATCAAATGGTTTTACCATGCACCAAAAACATCCTCCAGCAAAAATTGCCCTTTTAATTGAACTCATAATCGTTCCCTCCTTCAATTAATTATTGAAACTTCTTCCACTCTATAAATTCAATCATCTTCTTTTTATTTTCCTCAAATTGAATTAACCTATTTACATTTGCACCTGATGGATGGGGAAAGCCAATAAGAATTTGATTTTCACTTAATATTCCCTCGTCCTTTAACTTTAATAAAACTTCTTCAACAGCCTTTCCTAAAGGTATTAATAATATATTTTCTTTGTTATTTAAGTTATTAAATTCATCTATAAAATTATTGTATACATATCCCATTAAGAATTTACTTTTTAATAAGCTTAGGTGTGTGTCCTGTATAATTTTCCTTATTTATAAAAACAGGATATGGAATTAATGATACTGTATGCAATAATGAATCACTTTCATCAAATAACTGGCTACAACTCTTTACACGCACAGCTTCATTTAATTTTATATCATCTAACATTTTTATAATATTTTTTCTTAAACTTCCACTAAATCTAGCTTAACTTTCACATTTATATTGAATTTCATTAATACTCTTATTTTTTTCTAATTCCTCTCTTGCTGTTACAATAGCTTTGTTCATTTGTTGAAATCCTGGAGTTATTCCTACTATAAATATCTTAGCATTTTTATTTAAATATTCATTATGGGGTGCATAATATATCTCTATATTATTTTCTTTATCAATTAAAAATTTATCTATTAGTAATTCATCCTTTGTATATTTACTTTTTAATGGTAACTCCTTTATAAAGTCCTTATAATATATCAATGTTTTATTCATATTTTGCCTCTTTATCTATTGATTTAATACTTAATATTATCTATTTAAATATTATCACCTATCTATAAGTATTAATGTATCAACGTAATTTAAATAAAAAATTAAAGCTACCCTTAACTGAGTAACTTTATAACTATCTATCTTTCTATTCAATTATCTAATATCCCTTACCCCTGCTTCTTCATCTGAAATTGGAATTAAAGTATCAATAAATAATCCCTCACTTCTTTTTGCATAAAAATAAATATCACTTCCTAAATGTAGCTTTTTACTATATTCATTCTTCATTATCTTATACTTTTTATTATTATATGTTTTTCCAAAAAAATATTTTTTATTCTCTTTTCTTATGATTACCCTGTAAAGCACGTATTATCCCCAACCTTCACACTTTGTTATTTTTATGTAATTTAAAATTAATTTACTATTAGCTAATAATAAAAAAGCCACCCTAAAAGAGTAGCTTAGATAAATATAAAATCACTAAATAAATATGATTCTAACATTCAAGAAAAAGTATAATTACTCTTTGCAACTGGCTGACATAATTTTTACTTTAGTCCCTATAGCTTTGCGTCCTTAAGTTTCCTTAAGTTTGCCTATTAAATTTTGCTTTTGAATTATACCATATTACCCTATACATTTCAATATTTCCACAATTATACTATTTAAATTTCCTAATATAAAATGTATCTTCTAAGGGTAGTTTAGTTCTAAACTTTCCATCTAACTTATAATATGCCCCTTGAACAGCTGGTGCTGTTGGAATACATGTTATTTCTCCAACTCCCTTAGCTCCATAAGCAAGCTCTACATTATTTTTTTCAATTATTATGCTTTCTATTTCAGGAACCATATTTGATTTAAACAATCCCAATGTTCCAAATTTAGCTGTAGGAACTCCCTCCTTCAACGGATAGTCTTCTGTTAATGCATATCCAAGTCCCATAACTACTCCACCTTCAATCTGCCCTTCAATATTTAAAGGATTTATTGCCTTTCCTACATCATGAGCTGCAATAACCTTTTCAACTTTTCCTTTTTCATTTAATATAACTACCTGAGTTGCATAGCCATAAGCAACATGACTTATAGGATTTTTTTTAGCACTTCCCATATTATCAGTTTCTCCATTATATTCACCATAAAACTCCAGCCCATTAATCTCTTTTAAACTTCTTGTTTTAAGAGCATTTTTCAATTTTATAGCAGCTATTCGCGTTGCTTCTCCAGTAAATAATGTTTGTCTTGAAGCTGTGGACGTTCCAGCATTTGGCGTTAATTTAGTATCTGGTTTTATCCACTTTATTTTATCTATAGATATTCCGGTAGCTTCACATACTATTTGAATCAGTATAGTTCCTACTCCTTGTCCCATACAAGCAGCTGATGTTTTTATAATAATTTCTTCATCTTTAACTTCCAAAACACTTCTACCTATATCTGGTATCCCTACTCCTATACCTGAATTTTTAAATGCACATGCTATGCCTACATATTTATTATTTTCATACTGATCTCTAACTGCTAATAAAGTTTCTTTTAAAGCAGTTCCTTTATCTGCAATTTGTCCATTGGGAAGCTCCTGACCTGGTTCTATGGCATTTCTCCATCGAATTTCCCACGGTGATATTCCTACTAATTCTGCAAGCTTATTTATATTTGATTCATTTGCGAAAGCTGATTGTGTTACTCCAAATCCTCTAAATGCACCTGCCGGAGGATTATTGGTATAAACCGCCACTCCTTCAACCTCTATGTTTTGATAATTATATGGACCTGATGCATGGGTACATGCCCTTTGTAATACTGGACCTCCTAGTGATGCATAGGCTCCTGTATCTGAAACTATTCTCGCTTTCATTGCAGTTAATTTTCCATTTTCATCACAAGCTGTAGTAAATTCCATTTCCATAGCATGCCTTTTCGGATGAACTTTTATACTTTCATTTCTACTCAATGTCATCTTTACAGGTTTTCCTGTTAAAAAGGCTAATAATGCTGCATGGTGCTGGCAACTCATATCTTCCTTGCCACCAAAACCACCACCAACATACTTAGAAATAACTCTAATTTTACTTTTTTCCACACCAAGCAAAGAGGAAATCTCATTTAAATCATCATATACAGATTGAGTGCCTGTATAAACTAATAATTGCTCATCTGTTGGAACTGCCAATGCACTTTCTGGCTCTAAAAAACCATGCTCAGTAAATGGTACTGAATATTTATTTGTTACAACATACTTTGATTTTTTTATTGCCTCATCTACATTTCCTCTTTTTAGCACTTCTTTAGCTAATATATTTCCATCTTTATGAATTTTATCTGATTTACTATTCATAGCCTCTTTAGGTGAAGTTATTGGCTTTAATATTTCATATTCAACTTTTATTAAATTTACTGCTTTTCTTGCAATTTCTTCACTCTTAGCTACTACCAAAGCTATAGTATCTCCAACATACCTTGTTTCTTCTCCAACAGCAATTAAAGCAGGCCAATCTTTTTTCAAATGTCCACAGTATATCTTCCCTGGAACATCATCTGCTGTAACAACCTTAACTACTCCTTCTAATTTAATAGCGTCTATATAATCTATATCCTTTATAAATATTCTAGGATATTCCGGCCTAAGCGCAACAGCATAAAGCATTCCCTTAACCTTTAAATCATCACAATATCCGTCAATTGCAAGTATTTTATTTTCTGCATCTATCCTTCCTAGTCTATCCCCTATCTTCCCGTTACATTCTTCTTTAATTTCTTTATTTTCTCGCAATATTTTTGCGGCCATTAAAATTCCTTCTTCAATTTTTTTATACCCTGTACATCTACATATATTCCCTAAAAGTGATTTTTTTACTTCTTCTTCTGTCGGATTCATTGTTTTCTTTAACAAAGCTGTTGCACTTATAATCATTCCTGGTATACAAAACCCACATTGTACTGCACCTACTTTTTTAAATGAATATACAAATACTTCTTTTAATTTATTATCTAAACCTTCAAGAGTTTGTACTTCCTTGCCAGCAACATTTTTTCCTTTCAATACACATGCCTTAATAGCTTTATTATTAACTAATATCATACAGGCACCACAAGCACCTTCTGAACATCCATTTTTAACTGATATTAAATTTTTATCATTTCTTAAAAATTTAATTAAAGATTTATCCTCTTCTATTTGGCACAATTCGCCATTCAATAAAAAGCTGACCATATTTCACACTCCGACTTCATCATTTATATTGAATTTTCAATGCACCCCTTGGACATCTTGTAACACACAAACCACATCCAAAACACTTATTCTCATCTATTTTAAGCTTGTCTTTTATATCAATTGCTTCATATACACAGCTTTTTTTACATTTACCACATCTTACACATTTGCTATAATCAACACTTGGACAAATTGCAGTAGTTCTAACATTCCTTTCTATAGATTTCCTATGTGCTAATGATATAATTTCTTTTACATCTAAATATCCATGAGCATCTAAAAATTCATTTAATTCATTTGTAATTTTTCCATATATATCTGCTCCACTTAATATAGCCTGGGTACATACTTGTACCGCACTAGCCCCAGCCATCATCATTTCAGCTACATCTCTACCACAAGATACACCTCCAACACCTATAATAGGAATCTTAACAGCTTTAGTTGCTTCATAAATATTTCTTATAGCAATAGGCTTTACTGCTGAACCTGAAAGCCATCCATATCCATTCTCACTTCCCATAATCGGATATGCAGTTTCAGTATCTATTTTCATACAAGGTCCTAATGAATTAATCATCACTAATCCATCTGCACCTTCTTCTTCTAGACCTTTTGCAATGGTTTGTATATCAGTATGAGGACTCAATTTCATAAACACCGGACAATCTAAAGCTTTTTTTGCCGCTTTCATCGCATTTATAATTGGCTTTATATCTGTTCCAATATAATGAGTTGATAACTCAACTGCATCTGCATAAGGCTTTATAAGTGGTACAATTTTAGAAATCTGTTCTTCTGTATAGCCTATACTAATTATAATCGGTACTTTTGCTTCTTTAGCTTTCTTATATTCCTTACTAATCCATTGCTCCTTAGGTAATTCTGACCATAGCTCTGTATTTAAGAATCCAGAATTTATACTAGCCATACATGGTCTTGGTACCTTAGCAGGTTCTAATGATATAGTTTTAGTAACTACTCCTCCAGCTCCACCTTTAACAGCTCTAATACAAGCCTCTCCATTTCTAGATCCAGGTCCTGCCGCAGTAAACACTGGGTTCTCAAAATTCATTCCCAATATATTCACACTTAAATTAGCCATGACTTTTCCTCCCATAATTAAAATCATTTGAATAACCTAAGTTAACACCCATTTTAAATCCGTTTCCATAATTTCTTTGCTACTTCTCTTGATTTTTCATAAATTAATTTTTCATCAATATTTAGTATTTTTCTATTTTTCATAACTATTTGTCCATTTATTATAGTTGTATCAACTACTCCACCACTTATTCCAAATAAAATATGAGAAAAATAATTTTCTTTATTTATTGGAGTCATAGGATTATAATCTACAATAATAATATCTGCATAGGCATTTTCCTTTAAAACTCCTACTTCTTTATTAAAATATTTTGATGCAATTGTACTATTATTAAAAAACATTTTTTTTGTTTCTAAAAATCCAATGTTTGAATCACATAAATTATTCTTATTAACTATATTTTCTACCTTAATTGATTCAAATACATCATTAGTATATCCATCTGTTCCTATGCCAACTAACATATCTTTTTTTATCATCTTAATGACTGGGGCACATCCCACAGCATTATTCATATTTGATTCCGGTGCATTAATTACATTAGTATTTGTATGCTTCAATATATCAATTTCCCTTTCATTTATATGCACACAGTGAATTGCCAATGTTTTCTTTCCTAATATTCCATAATCCATTAATCTTTCAACTACTCTTTTTCCACTAATATTTAAACTATGATATAAATCATCAATTCCTTCTGCTACATGTATATGATATCCTGCATCTACACCTTCCATTGCCTCTACACAACTTATAATACTATCTTGATTTAAAGTAAAAGATGCATGCATCCCAAAAATCCCCTTTGTCATATCGTCCTTCTTGTTTTTTGCATATTTAATAAAGCTTACATTTTCTTTTATACCTTCGTTCAGTATTCTTTCACCATCTCTATCAGATACCTCATAACAATAACACCCTCGAACTCCAAGAATATTGGCTACATTTGATATTTCTAATAAACTTCCTTCTATGGCCATAGGACTTGCATGATGATCAAAAATAGTAGTAACTCCATTTTTTATACTTTCAATTAAAGTTGTATATGCACTATATTTTATATCCTCTAAAGTTAGCTTTTTATCAATTTTCCACCAAATGTTTTTTAATATATCTGTAAATGTTTCATTTCTTACTCTGTTTATATTTAAGCCTCTAGCAAATGCACTATATATATGATGATGCATATTTATAATACCTGGCATTATAATTTTCCCATTAACATCGATAAATTCCATATCTTTATATTTATTTTTTATATTATCTGTTTCTCCAACTTCCTTTATTATATTTCCATCTATTACAACACAGCCATTACTAATAAATTCATTGTTCATATTATTAGTTATAACTATTCCATTTCCAACTAAAAACATATATTCATCTACTTTCATTTAAAATATTTGAACACTTAATTAAGCTTTTAACAACTTTATTATTTTGCCTAACTAAAACTAAATTCCCCACACTATCTTTCTATATTTCTCTGGATCTGTATCGCCTTCCGTACTAAATAAAAGTATCTTAGATTCTTTATTTAACTTTAGTTTCTCCTTTAATTCATTATATTTTGAATTATTCATTATTTCATAAAGCACGCCTAATGTAACCGCCCCTGATTCACCAGATACAATTCTACTATCATCACTAAGTGGATTACCTAAAATCCTCATTCCTATTTCCGAAATATAATCTGGTGCTGATACAAACATTTGACTATGATTTTTAAGTATCCTCCATCCTATAATATTGGCTTCACCACAAGCAAGACCTGCCATAATAGTATTCATATCACCTTTGACTTTTCTAAGCACTCCATCATTAGCTACTGCAGATTTATATAAACAATTAGCTTTACTTGCTTCTATAATAGTTATTATTGGAGCTTTTTCTTTAAAAACAGCTTTAAAAAAGCCTTGAACTGCTCCTGCTAATGATCCAACACCAGCTTGTATAAATATATGTGTAGGTTTTTCTATACCATAGTTGTTTAATTGTTCTAAAGCTTCTAATGCCATCGTTCCATAACCTTGCATTATCCAAGTTGGAATATCTTCATAACCTTCCCATGCTGTATCTTGAATTATTACTCCATCATGTTCATTAGCATACTTAGCTGCAAGCCTTACATCGTCATCATAATTCATATCAGTTATATACGCTTCTGCACCTTCATTTTTTATATTTTCTAATCTAGTTAAAGAAGACCCTTTTGGCATATAAACAACAGATTTTTGTTTTAATTTATTTGCAGTCCAAGCAACTCCTCTTCCATGATTTCCATCTGTAGCTGTAACAAATGTAATCTTTCCAAGTTCTTCTCTAACTTCATTAGAAATTAGTTTTTCATATGGTAATTCTGAAATATCTTTATTAAGAATTTGAGCTAAGTACTTAGCCATTGCAAAAGATCCACCCAATACTTTAAATGCATTTAATCCAAATCTATATGATTCATCCTTAACATAAATTCCATCTACACCTAAATACTTACTCAAATTATTCAGATTAACTAAAGGAGTTTCTTTATATTGTGGAAAACTTTTATGAAAATCTCTTACCTTATTTATGGATTCTTTATTAAAAGGTTTCAATATCTCCTCTTCTTCATCTTTAGGCAAAGTATTTTCCTTCCACTTTATTTTCTCTTTCATTCTTTCCCCCATAAAATATATAAATTTTGAATATAATAGTTCAACATTTTTAGTATTACTCTTATTTATAATTAACTATTCTTGTACCTGTTTTTCCTTCTATCCCTTCTTTAGCCTTTTCTAGTAATGTTATTAAAGCACGTCTTCCTTTTCTAGAAGATACAAACTCTATTGCTGCTTCTACCTTTGGTCTCATAGAACCTAATGCAAAATGACCTTCATCTAAATATCTTTTCATTTCCGTTATACTTACTTCATCTAGCCATTTTTCATTTTCTTTTTGAAAATTTATAGCAACCTTTTCTACTGTAGTTAATATAATAAGACAATCTGCATCTATTGATTTTGCTAACTGACAACTTGCTAAATCTTTGTCTATTACAGCATGTACACCTCTTAAATGATTTCCTTCCCTTACAACTGGAATACCACCTCCACCACATGCTATAACAATCTCTTCTCTTTCTAATAATGCTTTAATAGTATCAATTTCAACTATCTCTATAGGACTAGGTGATGCAATAACTCTCCTATATCCCCTACCTGAATCTTCTATTATATTTTCACCTTTTTTTATAGCACTAATAGCTTCTTTTTTTGTCATAAATCTTCCTATTGGCTTGCTAGGATTTCTAAATGCATTATCATTTTCATTTACCTCAACTTGAGTAATTATAGTTGATACACTCTTTTTTATATTTCTATTGAGTAATTCCTCTCTTATAGAGTTTTGTAAATCATATCCTATATATCCCTGACTCATTGCAACACATACAGACATTGGACATTTACTATACTTATTATTTACTTTACTTAGCTCATTCATAGCTGCATCAATCATTCCAACCTGTGGTCCATTTCCATGGCATACTACTACTTCATTTCCTGCTTCAACTAAATCTACTATAGCTTTAGCCGTAATTTTTAGTTCTATCATTTGTTCTGATAATGTTTCACCTAAAGCGTTTCCCCCTAAAGCAATTACTATCCTTGCTTTTATACGCACCACAACCCTTCATGTAAAAATATCTTAACTTTTTCATTCACTCTATTTCTTCTCTAGAAATCTATTGAAATTTACGTAATTTATTGTTTCTTTCTAAAGCTTCTAATACACTTTGAGGATTTTTTATTTTGCTTAAAAATATCATAGCAGCAATAATATATGGTTTAAAACTTGCTTGTTTATATAATGAAGTTCTATATCTATCGAAAACAGAAGCACTTACTTCACCTTGTGCACAACTCACCATACTTATGTCTGCTGGTAGGCAATGCATATATATAGCTTTTCCATTCCTTGTGGTTTTAATTAATTCTTCTGTACACTCCCACTCTTTATGTTTTGCATTTTCTAATAATAATTGTGATTCTAATTCATCTATACCATCAAAGTCACATTTTTCATATAAATCAGTACGTTTTTCCATTGCCTTGAAAGGTGCCCAACTTTTTGGATATACAATATCTGCATCCTTAAATGCTTCTTCTATAGAATTAGTTTTTCTAAAAGAACCGCCTGATACCTTAGAATTTTTTACTGCAATTTCTTCTACTTCACTCATAATTTCATATCCCTCTGGATGAGCTAATACAATATCCATGCCAAATCTACTCAAAAGACCTATCACACCTTGAGGTACTGATAATGGTTTCCCATAGGATGGTGAATATGCCCAAGTCATAGCTAACTTTTTCCCCTTTAAATTTTCTATCCCTCCATACTCATTTATTAAATGAAGAGTATCTGCCATTACTTGTGTTGGATGATCTATATCACATTGTAAATTAATTACCGTTGGTATTTGTTCTAAAGTTTTCTCCTTATATCCTTCTCTTATAGAATTAGAAACTGCCCTCATATACTTATTTCCTTTTCCAATATACATATCATCTCTAATTCCAATTACATCTGCCATAAACGAAATCATATTTGCAGTTTCCCTTACAGTTTCTCCATGTGATATTTGCGACTTTCCCTCATCCAAATCTTGAACTTCAAGACCTAAGAGATTACATGCAGAAGCAAAACTAAATCTTGTCCTAGTTGAATTATCCCTAAACAAAGATATGCCTAAACCACTGTCAAAAATTTTTGAGGAAATATTATTTTCTCTTAATTTTCTTAAAGCCTCTGCTACTATAAATACAGATTTTATTTCATCATAAGTTTTTTCCCAAGTTAATAAAAAATCATTATTATACATATTTTTAAAATTTAGCTTATTTAATTCTTCAATATAGCTAGTCATTAGATCCATTTTTATCACCCTTTTCAAATCATTACTTGCATTTTTAAATGTGTTTATTCTTACAATACACAGTTGGTAATGCTGCATAAACTGCTGCACATTTAACTAAATCACTCTTCCAAGTCTTTTCATTTGGTGCATGTGCTTCTTCTTCTTTACCAGGTCCAAATCCTATACATGGAATATTATATCTTCCCATTATAGAAACCCCATTTGTTGAAAATGTCCATTTATCTACCTTTGGAGTTCCATACATTCTTTCATAAACTTCAACTATTGCTTTAGTTGCAGGTTCTTCCTCTGAAATTACCCAAGTTGGAAAATAACAATCTGTTGGATAAATAAGTTTTGTCCAACTTTCTTTTTCATATTTATACATAGAAACTTCTGCCTTATACTTTTTCACAAATGGCAAATTCCTTACTTCTTCTAATGCAGTTTCATAAGTCTCACCATTAGTTAGCCTCCTATCTAATGAAATTGCGCACATATCGGCTACTGCACAGCGTGATGGAGAGTTAAAAAATATTTCTGATACTGTAATAGTTCCTTTCCCCAAAAATTCATCATAATGTAAATTATCATTTAAAACTCTTATTTCTTGAAGAATATCTGCCATTTTATATATTGCATTATCTCCACGCTCTGGTGCTGATCCATGGCAAGAAACCCCTTTAACTTCTACTCTTATTTCCATACGTCCTCGTTGTCCCCTATATATATTTCCATTAGTAGGTTCTGTAATAACTACAAACTCCGGTCTTACTTTATCTTCATTATAAATATATTGCCAACAAAGCCCATCACAGTCTTCTTCTTGTACAGTTCCAGTTACCACTACTTTGTATTCATCACTTAAAAGATCCAAATCCCTCATTATTTTTACTCCGTATATTGCTGAAACAATTCCCCCTAATTGATCTGATGCCCCTCTTCCACCAACCTCTTCATCATTTTCATAGCCTTTATATGGATTAAAAGTCCAATTGCTTAATTCTCCAAGTCCAACTGTATCTATATGTGCATCATAACCTATTAATGTTTTTCCATTTCCTATACACCCTAAAATATTTCCCATTCCATCAACTTTAACTTCATCAAAACCTACCTTCTTCATCTCTTCTGCTATACGATTAATAACCTTACTTTCACTACCACTTTCTCCAGGTATAGCTATTAAATCTCTTAAAAATTTAACCATTTCTTTTTTATAGCTCTCAGCCTTTAATTTTATCTCTTTAAAATCCACATTATCCTCCTCATATTTAAATAAAGTAATCATTAATTCCTTATGCTTATAATCTCTACAATATACATACCATAACATTAGGAAATTTCATTTCTCATATAATCTTTTCAAATTTTTACTCAAATACTTAAATTTATATTTTTTATATACTATTCATAAATTTTATGATTATTTTTAATAAAACTTACTTATAATAAAATTAATCTTAACTTTAAATAATAAAAGGAGTCATTTCTATGAGTAAAATGAAACATATATCTGATTTAAAAAATGTTCAAATGAAATCCTGCAGTAAATATGCTAAAAACTCTAAAGAGCCTAACGATGGATACTTTATAGAAAAAGATTTAAATGATAGCTTTAGTTCAGAAGGAACTGTAAGATATGGCGAAGAACAGGATGTTGACGATTTATAAAGTAATTAATATTTAAAACTCTTAAAACAGTATAAAATATAAAAAATAAGGTATAAGAAAACTATATAATAGTGTTCTTATACCTTTAAAAACTTTATTTAGTTAATTATTTACATAAATTGAATTATTTCACACTTTTAAAAAGTTAAAACTTTATATTCTTTAAACAAGCTAAAAACTTCTAATAAGTCCCTAGTAACTATAATTTCATCATTTTCAGTAACAATTATTCCACTTATATTATGCTTTCTCATAAATTCAAGAGCCTTATTTTTTCCCATAATAAAAAGTGGGGTTGAAAGTGCATCCCCTTCAATAGAATCATTGCTTACTACTGTAACACTCTTTAAATCTGATTTAACTGGATATCCATTCTTAGGATTTAGTATATGATTATACATTTCACCATTATACATAAAAGCTCTTTCATACCCTCCAGAAGTTACTATTGATTTATCTTTAACTAATATACTACATATAACATCCTTACTATGTTTTTTAGGTTCATATATTCCTACATTCCATAAGTTTTCTTCACCTTTAGAACCTAAAACCTTTATATTCCCACCTATATTTATTACAGCAGATGCAACATTATTATTCTTATAAAATTCTATTATCTTATCTGCTATATACCCTTTAGCTATTCCACCTAAATCTATTTGCTGATTTTCTCTTAATAACATTACAGATAAATTACTTTCGTTTAAAACTACATCTTCATAATCTACTAAAAAAAGTTTTTTATTTACTTCTTTATTTGTTAAAAATTTAGGTTGCTGGCTATTGATTGCCCATTCTTTTACTAAAGGGGCTATAGTTATATCGAATATTCCATTAGTTAATTTTGAATAGTGCTCTGCTACTTTTAATATTTCAAAGGTATCCTTAGATATTCTAGTAAAACACTTTCCTGCATTTTTATTGATTTTACTTACCTCACTATCACTTTTAAAAAAGCTAAGCATATCTTCAAATTTATTCATAAAATTCGTTGTCTTTTTAGCTATTTCATAAACTTTATCTTTTGCTAAATTTTCGATTTCATTATTATATTCTATTTTCTGATATACTTTAGTATTAAATATAAAATCTTCCTTTTCTAAATATCCCTTCATATAAAAATCTCCCATAAAGATATTCTAGTATTTGTATTTAAATGCTATTTAATAATACTACCAATCCTATAAATCTACTATGTACTTATCTTCTTGCTTTACTTAAAGCTTCATTTACAGCATTTATTATTCCATTGCTTGTAAGTGTTGCACCTGATACTATATCAACATTTGTACTTTGGCTTGCTGTAATTCTATATGGAATCAATTCAAGAGCTTTATCACAAATTCCTATAGTTTCGTTATGACTAACTACTGTAACTCTTGCTATTTGATCTAAATATATATCCACCTTTACCTCTAATCCTACCTCACGTCCTGTTGCCGTTCCTGTATATGAACCATCATAATATGTTAAGCTCGGTTCCGGTATAACTGGTGGTATTTCTACAGCAGACTCATCCCCTTTATCTGGTTCTATACCCCCTCCATCCGATGGCTTTTCTACATTAGATTGGTTATCTCCACTTGGTGTACTAGGATTAATTGTATTATTTGAATTTCCACTATTTGAACTTCCTGTATTTGTATTAGTATTTGTATTAATTCCATCTACTGTATTTACATTTCCGTCAGTAATACTATCCTCTGTAGAATTATTATTTATATCAGAACTTTCAATCTGATGATTATCATCATTCTCATTATGTACTTCTTCATTTACTTCATTTTCATTATTTTTTATTTCTTCTTTATTATTATCTTTATTTTCATTATTTTTATTTTCAGCATTATCTACTAATTCAACACTATCGTTTTTATCACTTTTAGCCCCAACTTTTTCCTTTTCCCCATCAAAATTCATAAACATAGCTGCAGCAACAGAACTTACTATTACTCCACAAACTGTAGCTGCTATAACTTTATTTTTACTATTTTTCATAATTATTCCCCCTACTATTATTGTATTTATAAAATTAGCTCTGATAAATATATGTTTATATAAATAATAATCTATATTATAAACTATATCTACCAGAGCTTGCCACATAATTA
Source organism: Clostridium celatum DSM 1785 (assembly GCF_000320405.1). Lineage (GTDB taxonomy): Bacteria > Bacillota > Clostridia > Clostridiales > Clostridiaceae > Clostridium > Clostridium celatum. The sequence goes on from NZ_KB291617.1 coordinate 50,635, forward strand.
AATTTTTACAATTTTAAAGGAACAAAAAACATTTCATTTTTAATTTCACTTATAAACCCGCCAATTCCATATACATTATTAAGTAAATCAATATTTATTACTTCATTTACTTTTCCTGAAGCAATAGTTTTACCATTTTTCATTATTATAGCATTATGACTATATTTAATTGCCTGATTTATATCATGTAAAACCATAAGAACAGTTAGTCCCTCTTCCTTATTCAATTCTTTTACAAGTTCTAATATTTCTATTTGATGATAAATATCTAAATACGTTGTCGGCTCATCTAAAAATAAAATCTCACTTTTTTGTGCTAAAGCCATAGCTATAAAAACTCGTTGCCTTTCACCGCCTGACATACTCATAACAGCTTTATCCTTCAAATTTTCAAGTCCAGTTCTTTTTATAGCCCACTCTATTATTTCTTCATCATCTTTATTATTACCTTGGAAATATTTTTTGTGTGGTATTCTTCCATAAGCAACTAGTTCTTTCACGGTAATATCACTTGGGACCTCATTTTGTTGATGAACTGTTGCAATTTCCTTTGCTAAATCTTTATTTCTTAAGCTTTTTATTGACTTTCCTTTAATACTTATATCTCCAGAAATAGGTTTATTTAATCCAGCAAATATACCTAATAATGTTGATTTTCCACTTCCATTAGGTCCTAATATAGTTGTTATTTTTCCTTTTTCAACATTAACATTTAATTCTTTTATAAATTCTTTATCCTTGTCATAAGAGAACTCTAAATTTACTGCTTTTATCATTATTTTAAGTCACTCCTTCTTAAAAGATATAAGAAAAATGGTGCTCCAAATATACACGTTACTACCCCTACAGGAATTTCATTAGGTCTCATAGCCATTCTGCCTACTGTATCTGCAAATAATACTAAAAACGCTCCAACTATTCCACTACAAGGAATTAAATATTTATGGTCAGAACCTATTATTATTCTACATATATGTGGAACTACTAAACCTACAAAAGATATTACTCCTGCTATTGCTGTTGATATACTAGCTAAAAACACCGCTACAGCAGTAACTATTATCATATATATATTAGAATTAAATCCTAGACTTTTAGCATTTTTACTTCCAAGAGCTAATATATTACATACTTTACTTAATAGTATTGCTGCTAATATCCCTATAGTAGAGTAAATCAATAATATATTTACATTACTCCAATTAACTGTTGCTAAACTTCCCATCATCCATTTTTGAATATTACTTGCTCCTAATCCTGCACTTACTGTAATCATAGATGAAAATCCACCTAATAATGCATTACAAGCAGCTCCTGCCAATACTATTCTTATTGGCGATAATCCATTTTTATATGCCATAAAGTAAATTATCATGCAACAAACTAATCCGCCAAAGAAACCAAAAATAGGTCTAAGGTTAGTTACACTAGGTATAAAAACCATAAAGAATACAGTAACCACACAAGCTCCTGATGATATTCCTGTTATATATAGATCTGCTAATGGATTTCTTATTACAGCTTGTAATAAAACCCCTGCAATTGCCAAATTTGCTCCAACTAATATTGCAATAATTACTCTAGGCATTCTTAAGTCTTTTATAATTCCAATATTTCCATCTGATTGTCCTAAAAATATCCCTTTAATAAGTTCTCTAAATGTAATATTAATACTACCTAACTTTAATGATACTAATACAGTTACTAATAGAATTAATATCGATAGAACTATAAATGATATTTTAAATTTTTTATTTGAAACTTTCATAATTATTCTCCATCACCATGAACTATATCACTTAATATATCTAATCCCTCAATAACATTAAGTTTTGCACTCATTCCAAAGTATTCACTATCTAAATAAATTACATTACCATCTTTAACTGCATTTATATTTTGCCATGCAGAATCACTTGCCATTTCAGCTTCTAATGCTGCTTTTGTTTCTTCTGGCATTGCATGTACCATAACTAAAATCTTATCTGGATTTAGCATAGCTAAATCTTCTTTATTATAAGTAGTAAATGATGTACTATTATCTTCAACTATATTTCTTCCACCAACTAATTCAACTAAACTTCCTATATAGGATTTTGATGTTGCTATCATTGTTGAACCTGGTGCAGCAAATAAAAGTAAAATATCTGGATTTTCTATGGTTTCTGCTTTTTTCTTAACTTCTATCTCTTTGTCTTCTAAATCTGTTAGTAATACTTCAGCTTCTTCTTTTTTATTAAATCTTTCTCCTAATAAGCTTATTGCGTCCTTCAATCCATCTAAACTTTCTAAAGAAACAAATTCACTTGGAATGTTATTTTGCGTAAATAGCTCCATATAATCTGATCCTAAAGTATCAACTGATACTACAACTGTTGGATTTAATGATTTAATTATTTCTAAATCTGGACTCATTGGATTTCCAATCTCAACTGCTCCTTCTGTGCTTTCCGGTAATTCATAAGATGTACTTGGAACTCCTGATACCTTAACCCCTAAAGCATCTAATATTTCTGTAACTGCTACCGATGTTGCAACAACTATCTCTTCACCATCAGCATTAACCGCTACATTTTTATTTTCACTACTTTGTGAACTACAACCCACCATATTAAATCCGATAATTGCACTAGCTATTATAGATATAATTCTTTTACACTTCATAATTATTTAAACTCCTTACATAACCTTTATGCACTCTTTTTTTTAGCTTTTATAATAGTTAAACCTACTATAAGTAATACTATAACTACACCTAATCCTATTACTATAGGCTTTATATTATCTGAATTATCACTACTATCAACTATGTTATTCTCATTCTCTATATTTAATTCTTCTGTAGTTACATCTGCATCTACATCTGCCTCTTCTATTGTATTTACTTCACTATTGTCTTCTTCAACTATTTCTTCAATTAAAGTTAAAGTTTCCATTTTAGGTATTACTTTAAATTGAACATCTCTTTCCATAGGCCCCACATAAATAAGTGCATCCATGTCAGCATCTACTTTATCAACTTCTATATTTAGCTTAACAATTCCATCTTCACTATTCTCTTCTACTATTTCAACAACTGCATCTTCTCCATTAAGCTTCATTCTATAGTTCTCCATATAATTACTTCCAGAAAAACCCACAGTATAAATTATGTGATCTTTAGTTACTTCAACAGTCATTGTTGGTAATAAATACGTTCTTGACATTGCCATACCTGTTTCTGATTCATGATAAACATCATTTTCAACTTCATATATTCCACTTTTTATATCACTTGCATGAACATTTATAGTTCCAATTGTTAAAAACATTCCTAAAAACATCATTGCCATTATAACTTGTCTAAATTTATTATTTTTTTTCATCTTATTACCTCTTTTTCATAAATTATTTAAAAAATATAAATTATTACTAATATTCTTTAACGTAAAAATTGAAAACTGAATAATGAAAATGTTTTTTCATTTTCATTACCAATTTTCAATTTTTTATATTATCCTATATTTTAAAATTATCTTCTTTTCTTTAATAATACAGCTCCTGCAGATGTCATTAATAATCCTAATCCAGCTACTGAACCAGCTCCAGCTGCCGCACCTGTATTTGGTAACTTTTCTACCGTATATTCTTTAATAAATGTTAAAGTATCTTCTAATAATTCAACTCCGAATTCAACTTCTCTAGCCATTGGAACTACGTAAGTTTTAACTTTTATACTATCATTTAAGCTTGAAACTGCAAATCTTACATATGTTTCATCACCGTTTGTGCTTTTACTTGCGCTTACTTTTGATCCATTAACATATATTTCGTGATTTTGCATGAATTCTGCACCTGTAAATGTTAATGTAACATAATAAGTTCCTTCTATCTCTTCAACTTTTGAAGTTGAACTTAAATATTTTCTAGCCATATTTCTTCCAGTTTCACTTTCATGGCTTACACTATTTTGAATAGAGTATAATTTACCTTTAACTACTGTTATTTCTTGCTCAGTATTACTTGTGCTTCCGTTACTTACACTACCATTATTACTTGAACCTGATGTTGTTCCTTCTGTTGTACTTCCAGTTGTTCCCCCTGTTGTTCCTCCAGTTGTTCCTCCAGTTGTTCCATCTGCAACTAATTTTAATGTATCTTCTAATACATTAACTCCAAATTCAACATTGCTTCCCATCATAGAAACATAAGCTGAAACTTTTATTGAATCTTGTAAGCTTCCAACAGCAAATCTTAAACTAACAATATTCCCATTTACAGTTTTAGTTGTATCTACTTTATTTCCATTAACATATATTTCATGATTACTCATCATAGTTGAACCCATATTTGTAAATGTTAATGTAACATATTTCTTTCCATTTACATCTTCAACTTTTAATGTATCTTCTATTGCTTGTTTTGCCATATTTAATCCAGTAGAATTTTCATGAATTACTTCTAGTTTACCTGTATAAACTTTAGTGCCTGCATTTTCGATTGTTCCATTATTTGAACTACCGTTATTCGAATTGTCATTTCCTGTATTTCCACCATTATTGTCTGGATTTATTGGTGTTTCTTCCTCTCCATTACTTCCTGAATTATCTGAAGAGTTATCTCCTTTATATTCTGTTAGTTCTCCCTCATGTAGTAAATCAATGTCTACCTTATGTAGCTTTCCTGGGAAAACCTCTTCTGGAAGATTCTCATTATAGTAAGTTAGATTAACATTAATTCTTGTATATAATAAATCCGTTGATTCACTATCAAAACTTATTGATCCATCTTCATTTTTTACAAATTCAACTTCTTGTCCATCTACTGTTATTGAATTTGTTGTCTTTACAGTTTCTAATCCTACCTTATTATATTTCATAGTTACAGTAATTTTTCCATCTTTAACTGTTACTATAGAATCTGTATCTATATAGTTTCTTATTGCACTATCATTATCTGTTCCTGTTTTTAATGTTTTATTTGTTATTTTATATATTCCATTTGCTAAAACATTTCCTTGATTTTCGTCATTGCTTCCTGAATCATTAGAAGAGTCCTTTATTAATTCTCCCTCATGTAGTAAATCAACATCTACTTTATGTAGCTTTCCTGGGAAAACTTCTTCTGGAAGGTTCTCATTATAGTAAGTTAAATTAACATTAATTCTTGTATATAATAAATCCGTTGATTCACTATCAAAACTTATTGATCCATCTTCATTTTTTACAAATTCAACTTCTTGTCCATCTACTGTTATTGAATTTGTTGTCTTTACAGTTTGTAATCCTGCTTCATTATACTTCATAGTTACAGTAATTTTTCCACCCTTAATTGTTACAATAGAATCTGTATCTATATAATTTCTTATTGCACTATCGCTGTCTGTTCCTGATTTTAATGCCTTATTTGATATTTTGTATGTTCCATCAGCCAAAATATTTTCTTGATTTTCGTTATCACTTTCTGAATTATCTATTGATGGACTTGCAATTGCATCAACTACCGTTGCTCCTACGGCTTGTACATTCGTTCCTAATACTGTAGTTGTTATCATTAATGATGCTAATAAACTACAAATCTTTCTTTTTAACATAACTATATCCCCCTATTTTCTCTTTAAAATTATTTTATTAGAATTGACATTCAAGTAATTTTCTTTCATAATAATTGATATTGATTATCATTTACTTGTTATATCTTATCATAACTTTTAGAATTACCTTTTAACTATTTTTATTTTTATTTTAACTATATTTAGTTAAATAGTAATTTCTATGTTATATAAAAATCACTCTAAAAGGAGGATACTTATTAATTTATGATCTCAACCATTTTTACAAACTTTTTTAATTGCTTATCATTGCCAACTGTAATTTTAAATAATACTTTTTCAACGGTTTTTACTTATAAATATGATTCCAATATAGAAAGTTCATTTTATTTATCACAAGCAATTGCAATTATAAAAAAATCAAATTATAATCCAGGAGCATTTACTATTAATATTCAAAAAAATATTACTTATAGTTGTATAATGTTTTATCATTATGATAATTTACCTATGTATATCTTAATAGGACCATATACATTAATTAAAGACGATTCAATATTCATGAAAAATAACATTTCATATATATCCGAATCTTCAATAAATGATACTATTAAATTGCATTCATATATTATAGATACCATTAAAAATAAATGTATACAGGAGCAACATTCTCCTTGTGTTAATCATGCAATCGAATATATAAAGCATAATTATACACAGGATATTTCCATAGATGACATTTGTAATGAATTAAATATAAATAAATGCTATTTCTGTAGTATTTTTAAAAAGGAAACAGGTCTAACCTTTATAAATTATTTAAACTCTTATAAAATTGAAAAAAGTAAAGAACTTTTAAAAAATACAAATTTATCACTGTTAGATATAGCTTTATCTGTAGGATTTAATAATCAAAGCTATTATAGTACTGTTTTCAAAAAGATAACCTGTAAAACCCCTCTAGAATTTAGAGAGGAAATTCTACCGTAATTATAAAAAAACACTTATAAGGATAGCATTAAATTTTTTATTTTAATCACTTCCTTATAAGTATTTTTAATTTTGTTTTTCTCTTTTTATAGTTCCCCATTTATATTTATTCTTTTTATATCCTATAAAAGCCGATGCTCTATATAGTGTTAAAAATTGTCTATAACCTATTCCTTCAAATATTGAAATTATCATCAGTCTAGCTATGACCTTTTTATTTATATCTTCTTTAAATGCATAAACTTGTAATAATATTGCCGAAATAGATATAGCTAAACTATATATTATAATAAATCCATAATAACATAATACAAATTTTAAATTAATTATTTTAAAAATAAATGATAAAAGTATAATAATCATTCCTACAACTTCAATAATGGGTGTTATCATTTCAAATAAAATGAAATATAACTTTGCAAGTAACCACCTTCTATTTAAAAATAAATTTTTATGTAGTGACATGCTATGTATTAATCCTATTTGCCATCTTCTTCTTTGTACCTTTAACCCTTTTAAAGTCTTTGGTGCTTGAGTATAGCAATTTGCATCTGGAGCATATGATATGTAGTACTCTTCTTTATTTTCTATAAACTTTTTATGTAGTCTCATTACAAGTTCCATATCTTCTCCAACAGTATTATTCTTATATCCACCAACATTAATTACATCCCTTTTTCTAAAAGCTCCAAAAGCTCCTGATATTATTAAATTCATATTTAAGATATTCCAAGTCATTCTATTAGTTAAAAAAGCCCTAAAATACTCTATCATTTGAAATGGTATTATTAATCCCTTTGGTGTATCTATTTTTGTTACTACTCCATTTTCTATGGTGAAAGCATTGGCAATTCTAATATTTCCTCCAACTGCTATAGTTTTTTTATTCTTCATAAATGGAACTATTATATTTCTAACTGCTCCTTTTTCTAATATAGAATCTGCATCAATTGTAATAAATATAGGGTACTTAGCATAATTTATTCCAACATTTAAAGCATCTGCTTTTCCTCCATTAACTTTATTTATTACTGTTATAAAAACATTGTTTACTTCACCCTTATATACAGATAAAATATCCTTTGTTTCTATACTCCTTTTCATGGGTTTATAAATATGCTTTAATTTATACTTTTGTTCAATAACTTCAAATGTACTATCTGTAGACCCATCATTAATAATTATAATTTCATACTGTTTATAATCTGTTGCTAATAAAGATTCTATAGTTTTACAAATAGTAACCTCTTCGTTATAAGCAGGTACTAATAATGAAACTGGAATATAATCAGCATTATAATCTAAATTGAAATTATTTATAAATCCCCTAAATTTTATATGTTTATCAAAACTTAAAGCTGATGATATTACAAATATAAAAAACACAAAAAACATTATAGCCACATATATAAGAACTATATTATCAAAAAAATATATAATATCTTCAAATTTCATACTTTCTCCTTAGTTGACTAACTCTTTTATTGATAAATCGTAATCTATTGAACTATCTAATAAATACTTTTCTAAATTATCTACTTCTGATAAAATGGTTAACATTGCATCAGAGGCATACTTATCTTTCCCATATATAATACTTAAAATTTTCTCCTTATCTTTTATTAAATTATATAAACTCTTAGCAGAATTTTGCCTTACATACCAATTTTCATCTGTTAATGCTTTTTCTAATACTACTATTACATCTTCATCCTCGCAATAACTTCCTAATGAAACTACACTTAATGCTCTAATTTCCCATTCTTCACTTCTAGATAATAAAATTAATTCACTTTTTATGTTCTCGTCCTTAATATCTATCAAATATTTTATACATGCAATTTTTATTTCTTTATCTAAATATTTTTCTTCCAATAATTTCAGTACTATATCTTTAACTTCTATATATCTATTTTCTTTAAAATACTTTAGTATAATCTCAGAAAATTTATTATTGCTATGGTTATTTAATAGTTCTCTTTCGAATCTCCTATTTAATTCTTTTACATTTCCTTCAAATGAATTTATGCTGTCTATTAATACCTTCTCATGAATTACTGAAGTAGAATTTATTATTTTAATTAACCCCTTTATAAAGTAATCAATATTCCCTAGCTTACTTAAAGTTCTTAAAGAATCTATTTGTATATAAATAGAATTATCAGTACACCTCTCAATTATATAATCATAATATCCATCAATTTTAAATTCACCTATATACTTTATTTTATATGCTATATCATATTCTTGCTCTTGCCTAGACTTTAAAACTTCTCCTAAAATATCACTTTTATTAACAAATTCAATTATTATCTTTTTCTCCTCATTTAACCTCATTATTAAATTTTCGCATAAATACCTTGCATTTAATTTTCTTTTACTTTTCTTTTTTATTTTATTTATAGCATCAACATCTATTTTTTTATTATATTTAAAATTATCTAATTCATTTGAAATACTTACACCTAAAGTTCTATCTAATTTTTTAAGTTTTTTATTCGTTCTATTCTCATTTAAAATTTTATATCCAATATATATGTACATGCTAAACAAATAATATAGGCATATTATCATAATATAAAAAACTTAGTTTTAACACATATATACACCCCATTTCTTTAGTTTAAAATTCTTTTAAAGCTTCTTTTAATATATAGTAGGATTCCTTTAACCTTTCATGATAGGTAGGATATATCCATTTATTCCAACTATACGCCTTCATATCTAATGCTTGTATTTGTTTCATATCTTCTAATACATAAACGCCTATATTTATCTTATTTATTTCTACATGATTTATTTCTCCTGATTTATTAAAATCATCTATTATCATTTTATTACTTGGATCACTTATATTTAGCATAAGCCATGGTATTCTTATTTCTATATCATCTCCATTTATAATAAAATCTGATAAAGAATTATATTCATTGCTATTAGGATTTCCATTTCCATAAATTAAATTTCCAACTTCAACATACTGAATTGGAATTATTTTGCCACTTTTCGGAAGAATAGATTCTCCTAATACTACTTGTCTTATTGTTTTAAAACTATTTATATCATTTGATTCATATCTAATCTCATTAAATAAAAAATCCGATACATCATAATAATCATTGATTAAAACTTTTGAGCTATCCTTACCTTTTATATCGATTATAAAATCAGCTTTTTCATTAAATATAACATCATAATTTTCTATAGTTGTACTTCCTGATTTTGGTGTTATATCTATTGGTATAAATATTTCATCTTTATCTAAATTTAAATTTTTCTTATTGACTCTAAAATATAAATATTCTTCATCACTTTTCATATATAATGTTATATTATCACTTTGAGAAACTATATCTTTTTTATTCCATTCATTTATCTTTCCATCTATATACGATACAGATTTTCTTTTTCCTGGTTCAAATGCTAAAAGTCCAAAATACTCTTCATTTGTCATTCTATCTCCCCAATAAGGTCTTGATTCCTGGACATCCATATCCATAGTATTCCAGGTCCTCTTAAACCATTCATCTTGCCATGAAAATACTATTGCTCCCGCATATCCTTCATCATATATGTCATTTAACATTTCTACATTCATCTCACCTTGATCTTTTTCACTAACTAACCCTTGATTAAATCCTCTACTTAAATCTTTATGAGTTATCCCTCTAGAACTAGGTACTCCAAATTCTGATACAACTATCGGTACTGTATGATAACTTTTTAAATCCCTTAAGTATGCTTTATAAGAATTTTTATTTCCATCTTCATCTAAAAACTCTATATAATCTGAATCATAATTTAAAAAGTCAGGATAATAAGGATATATATGATATGATGCAAACAATCCACTTTTAAAACTATCCTTTGCTTTTATATTCTCAGTATTAATATCAGCAATTCTATTATCTTCATCAACATCATTCTCATGATCAATAGGATCTGTAGTAAGCCAATTAGTAAATGCTATTGGCTTTTGCATATTATAAATTTTACTTTCATAATCTATAGCATGATTTCCTGCTTGTGCAAAAAACATCTCAATTGCACTTGCATTATTTGTATATAAATACTCTCCATCAAAATCATCCATTTCAACATTTATTTCATTAGTTGATTTTACAAAGTATGGATCCCATTCTATCCCTAAAATATATCCAATAACATAAGGTGATATATCTTTTGTATATTTTCCGTATCCTCTTCCTAATACCTTTTCAGTTTCTGCATTTCCATGGATAACATCTATTATAGTTGCTATTTCATTATTAAAACTATTTTTTATATTTGGACTAAATGCATTCATTTCTTCTAACATAAGTTCTTCATCAATCCAAACACCATGTATTATATAAAGTGGGTCTATCCTATATCTATTAAATTCAAATAATGCCTCATAAAATTCTGGCATTTGTAATGTATAAACTCTTATTACATTTGCATTCATTTCTTTTATTTGTTTAAACCATCTTAAATAATCATCTTTGGTTATTCCAAATTCTCCTGGGAAATATCCTGGCTTAGAAGCCCCTATATTCACTCCCTTTAAAAAAGTAGTTTTCCATTTACCATTTATATATATATCAAAATTAGTATTATTAGTTCTAGCTACTTGTTGACTACTTCTTCACTGCTTATATTAATTTTATTTCTAATTAAATATCCATAGTTAAATATACCTATTATAAGAATTAATATTATAGTTACTATTTGTAAATACCTTTTCATATTCCCTCCTTAGTTACTTATTCATTATACCTATACAAATCATTCTATAAGTTCTACAAAGATTCTATAAATCCTTTTATTTTTTGATATATTAAGTACATTGATTTCTTTTCAAATTGATATTCTTAAAAATAATAAACATCAAATTTGTTTTTTAATAATCATATTTATTATACACAAAAAAGGAATTCAAATATGAATTCCTTTACCTTTATAAAAAATAGTATCAAAATTTATTTGAATACCTTACTTTTACTTATAAATAAAATATTAAATCTATTAATATTTTATTCTATTTTATGTCCTGTATTTTCAATACAATCTCTAATTTCTTGAGCAGTTGCTGGCTCATTATAAATTACTTCAACACTTCCACGAGCCATATCTACACAAACATTATTTACACCATCTACTTTTTCAAGTGCATTTTTTATTTGAGTTTTTATATTTTCATTTGCTATACCATTTACTATATAATGTTGTCTTTCCATGAATACTACTCCTTACATTTAAATTATATAAATAGTATTCTCAAAATTTTATTATATTATTAGGTTATCTTAATTTAACCTTTTCGCTTTCATAATAATTTACTGAATATCTGTTTGAACTATTTTTTAAATATTCAATCTCCTTCTGTACTTCATTTAAGTTTTTAAAACTTCTATAACACAGCTCTATAATTTCATCATCTGCTTCTTTTAAATCTACAACATGTATTGAAGTTATTTCTGCATTAAATGCTGCTTTAATACCAGCTGATGAATCTTCTATTACAATACAATCATTAGGACTCATAAAAAGTTTTTTTGCCGCCTTTAAAAATATTTCTGGATTGGGTTTAGTTTCTTTAATATCATCTTTAGTAACTATGGCATCAAAATATTTTTCAATATCAGCTTGTCCTAATTGTTGCAATGCTCTATTCCTTGTTGCTGAAGTTGCTAATGCTATTTTATATTTATTTTCTTTTAAATATATTAATAATTCATTTGCTCCTTTTTTTAATGGAACCCCTTTATCTATTACTATAGCTAAATTTTCATCTTTTTCCTTATACATTGCATCTATAGGCAAATCATTTCCAAAATAATTTAAAAAAGTTTTTTTTACATTTTCTCTGCCAGTACCTAATACAGATGAATATATTTCCTTTGTCATAGTATATCCATACTTTTCAAAAACCTTACTCCATACATCAAGATATACATTTTCTGTATCAAATAAAACTCCATCCATATCAAATATCACGGCTTTTGCTTTTTCAATATGTTTCTTCATTATTTTCCTCTTTCAGTTTATAGTTATTTATCATTAATTAATTTTTATCTGCAATAAATTCCAACCCTATTTGACTTCTTACATTATCCATTATTTTCATTACTATTTTTGAATTCTCTAAAGAATTTATATTAGATTCTTTTTTATTATTAATTATAAGATTTACAAACTCATCTATTTCATAACACATACTATCTTCTTGGTTAGTAGATAGTTCTTCAATATTTCCATCTTTATAGACTATCTTTACAGAATTAACTTCATTAATTTTATCTATTATCATAGTCCCTTCTTCACCTTGTATTTCTGTTGGCAAATATGAATTTGATATCTTAGAATATATTACACTACCTTCCATTTCATCATATTTAAATATAACTGATCCTTCACCATCTACTCCTGATTCAAGCATATAACTAGTTGCTTTTATTTCTTTAGGCTCTCCAAATAAAGTAATCATTGGATAAATAGTATATACTCCTATATCCATCAATGCTCCATTACTTAATTCTCTTTTGAATGCATTTAAAACTACTCCTTCTCTATACTTATCATACCTGGAGGAATATTTACAAAAGCTCGAAAAATATCTTCTTATCTTCCCTAATTTATATATATTTTCCATAACAATTTTAAAATTTGGTGTAAGTGTAGTTCTCATTGCTTCCATTAAAACTACATTATTTTCCTTAGCTACTTTTATCATTTCTTCTACTTCTTTTATATTAGAAGCAAATGCTTTTTCACATAAAACATGTTTTCTATTTTTCATAAATATAATTGCTTGTTTAGCATGAAAACTATTAGGTGATGCTATATAAACTGCATCTATTTCATCACTTTTTGCCATTTCTTCTAAACTTGTAAAAATAGTTTTTACACCATACTTATCAGCAAATTCTCGTGCAGTTTCTTCTTTTCTTGAATATACTGCTGCTAATTTAAACTTCTCTACTAACTTAGCTCCTTTTAAAAATACCTGTGTAATTTCACTTGTTCCTATAACTCCAAATCTAATTATTCTATCATCCATATTCATACCCCATAATTAATTTTTCTTAAATACATATAATAAACTTAATAATGTAAATACATTATAACATATTTATATTTCATTATTTTTTAATCATATATCTTTTCTACATACTAATACTATTTATTTAAATTTAAAAATATCAATTTCAGACAAGTATAAAATTCTATTTAAAAATAAGAGCAATCTCATTAATAACAAATTTATAATTGTATTAATTATCAAATAATCTATAATAAAAAACTTATAAACTTTTATTAAATTACAATATAAAAATAGCAAATGAAATAACATATTAAAGTATTATTTCATTTGCTATTTTTTTAAATATATATATCTGAAAGCTCTATTTTTATATTTTGTCTAATTTTATCCTCTAAATTAAAATTATTCTCTTCTTCTATTACTTTTCTAGGTATTTCAACCACAAATTTACTTCCTTTATTAATTTCTGAAAAAACTAAAATTCTTCCTTCATGAAGATCTACAAAGCATTTTACAATAGATAACCCTATACCACTACCTTCATTTTTCCTACAAAAAGTATTATCTACACGAATAAACCTTTCAAATATTCTATCTATATCTGTGTTTTCAATGCCTATTCCATCATCTTCTATACTTATTTCTAGTATCTCTTCAGTAAATTTTAGTTTTACTTCAATATTTCCATTATCCTTTGAAAATTTTATAGCATTTGATAATAAATTTAATATAATTCTCTCAATTTTATTAACATCAACTGCCATTACAACTTCTTCTTCATTTGTATCAAATATTATATTCAAATTTTTATGTTCAGCATATGGTACTATTGATAAAACTAAATCTTCTATCAAATTTACAATATTAGTATTTTTAATTTCTAATTGTAAATCATTCACCTCAGACTTCTCTACATCAATAATATTATTTAAAAGTCTTATTAATCTATAACAATTTTCTTTTATAATACCATAATTTTTAGTATCTCCGTCTATATTTTTTATTTCTGCAAGATGTATAGCTGATAAAATTACGTTTATTGGTGTTTTTAATTCATGACTTATGTTAGATATAAAATGAGTTTTTAATTTATTTGCTTCCTCTGCCTTATGCATTGCCTTTAATATTTTTTTCTCATAATTTTTTTCATATTTAATATATAACATTAATGTTATAACTATAGAAATTAAAGCCATACCTCCAATAATTATTCCTATAATAATATACTTATACTCTTTTAGTATATCAATTGGGTCATTTATAATCTCAGCCTCCTTAGGTAAATCTCTTACTTTTACTGAGAATTTTTTCAAAGCAGTATAATCAAATATATATTTATTTGTACTATCATCTAATATATTTAACATCTTAGGATCATCGCCATTAATCATCCCTAAAACTATTTTTCCAACTTTTTCACCTTGATTAAAATAATCAATTACTTTTCCACCGATACTACCTTCTCCCCAAAAACAACTTGAAGCATTATATATTGGCGTATTTGGAGAGTTTTGAACTATTAATTTATTAAATTCTAAATAGCTTAAATCTTGGTCTCTTAATTTATTAGGATAAATCACAATTATTGCATCTCTTCTAGTTAATTTTGATAACTTATTTTCAAATTCTTCAAGAGATAGTTTTTTTGTACTAATATTTTCATAAGTAAACTCATTATATTTTTTAATAATATCATTATTAAATTCATCATTATCTATAAATATAATTCTATCTATATTTTTATGAATTTCTCTTATGATTTTTATATTATCCTCAATTGTTTCAAACTCTTTAACACCAGCTACCAAATCATGTTCTATAGCACTTTTTATAATTCTATCATCTTTCACGCCTAAAAACGCAACTGGCATACTTTTAAATAAACTCTCTCTATATTTTAAACAAAATTCTAAAGCTTTATCATCAGCCGCTATAATAGCATCAAATCCTCCATAACTTTCAATATTATAGCTTATTAATCTATAGAACTTTTCTTCTTGTTCCTTATCATTACTACAAGGTATATCCATATGTTCAATCCTTATGTTAACATTATTATTCATTCCTTCTTTTATACCTCTTATTTGATCATTGAAATTCTCCGAGTTATAGTCGCCAGAAGTAATAAATAATACATTTAATTTATTCATTTGTTTTTCAGCTGCATAAATTTTTGTTGGTGCACAAATCAATATTAAAATTATGCTTATTACTAAACAAATCTTAATCTTTAGTCCTTTCATCAATTTCTCCTGTTCAATAAAATTATATAAACAGTATTATACTACATTTTTTCTATTTTTTATATATATTATCCAAAATTACCATAATACTACCTACTCTTATATTATTTGCAACACTTAAATTCTATTAATTATCTATTGATGTTCATACATAAACTTTAATTTTCTATTTGCTATATAGATATTCACGTGTTAAAGGCAATTTATTATTTACACCTTTTGTAAATAATATTTGATGTAAATCAATTACCCCATTATTGAATGTTGCTGCACAAGAGCATAAATATAAACTCCACATTCTAATAAATCTTTCATCAAACATCTCTTTTACTTTATCTATATTGTCACTAAAATTCTTATACCACTCTAGTAATGTCTTTGTGTAATGCAATCTTAAGCTCTCTATGTCTATTGTATGATAATCATACTCTGCCGAAATATTTATAATTTCTCTTAATGAAGGAATAACACCACCTGGGAATATGTATTTCTTTATAAATGCATCACCTTCTGATTCTTTTAAACCACTTATATAATGTAATAAAAATACTCCGCTCTCTACTAATACTGAATCTACATTTTCAAAAAACAAATTATAATTAGGACGCCCCACATGTTCAAGCATTCCAACACTAACGACTCTATCAAAGGTTAAATGTGATTTTTTTAAATCTCTATAATCCATAATTTTAACTTCTAACAAATCTTCTAAATGTTCTTCTTTTATTCTTTCACTAAACTTTTTATATTGTTCTTCACTTAATGTTATACCTAATCCCCTTACTTTATATTGTTTAGCTGCCTCAATCAATAAAGTTCCCCAACCACAACCTATATCTAATAATGATTGGCCTTCTTGTAAATTCAATTTTTTTAATATGTGATTAATTTTATTCATTTGAGCTTCTTCTAATGAATCATTTTCATTTTTAAAATATCCACAAGAATAACTCATAGTTTTATCTAACCAAATACTATAAAAATCATTACCTATATCATAATGCGAAGTTACTTCTTCTTTTTGCTTAGACTTATTTGTAACCTTATGAAATATTTGTGGTAATGCTTTATGATTAGTATTAAATTTATTTATGTATTTTAATATAGTGTTTAATACTAAAAATAAATCTCCATCAAATTCAACATCCCCATCCATATAAGCTTCTCCAAAAGCTAATGATGTACTATTTAACAATGCTTTCTTATCTATTGGTTTATTTATTAAAACCTTAAATTGTGGCTCTCCATTTCCAATAAGAAGTTCTTCACCATCCCAAAAGTTTACCTGAAATGACTCTTCCTCAAAATTTTTTAAGAAAGTTTTTAAAAAAGTTTTTTCTAAATTCATATAACAACTCTCCTCTCTTGTTGTAGTATGAACATATTTTTATAAATTTAACCATTTATGTATAAATTAATAATAAATTATATTGTTAATTTATTATTTTATAGTAATATTACTAAAAATAAAATGGTGCTAAATTCAAAATAGCACCATTTTTCTAATGAAAATATATTCTAAATATTTTCTTCTCTATAAACTTCATAAGGTCTAGATGAATATACCTTATATATAAGTTGTCCATCAAATTCTAACATATCTTTCATCCTATCTACTATCCACTCTTCACTTATCATGTCTAATACAACATCTCTATCAAACCATCCTACTTCAACACTTTCTTCACTGGTCTTTAAACTTCCTCCTATTGCTGTTGCCAAAAAATCAAATATAACTTTAGTAGGTACAAATGTCTTATTATCCCAACCAATATATGACTTTGTATTGGAATAAACTCCAACTAACTTATCTACTTTTATTTCAATTCCTGACTCTTCAAAAACTTCCCTACTTACTCCTTGTATTAAATCTTCTCCATTTTCAATTTGTCCACCAGGAAATTCCCATCCCCTATGTGGATTTTTCACTAATAAAACCTCATTCTTTTGATTAGTAACTAATGCCCCTGCAGCTACTATATGTGTTGGAAATTTCATACTTACCCCTCACTTATATACCATATTTTGTAATAATATTTTATATCTTACCTTTACATAAATCAATGCTACAGATAAATAAGAATTTTATTGCTTTAATACTATCTTAATAAAATGTTTTTTCCCTATTTGAACTATAATTTCAGAAGTTTCTTTTATTGTCTCTAATGAAGTTATTTTTTCTCCATTTATTTTCACTCCACCTTGAGTTACTAATCTTCTAAATTCATTTTTACTCTTTGCTAATCCATTACTTACAATTATTTCTGCTAAATTAAAATTAGAAATTAGACATTCTACAGTTTTTATATCATCTGGTATTTGCCTCTTTTGAAACACTATTTTAAATCTCTGCTCTGCACTTTGAACTGCACATTTTCCATGGTATAATTCTACTATTTCTCTTGCAAGTTCTAATTTAACATCTCTTGGATTCATGCCATTTTCTAATGAATTCTTTATCTCATCAACCTTATCTGGATGAACATCTGTTACTAATTCAAAGTATTTAATTATTAAATTGTCTGGGATAGTCATAACTTTTTCAAACATAACTGCTGCATCTTCATCTATACCAATGTAATTTCCTAAGCTTTTACTCATTTTATTTATCCCATCTAGTCCTTCAAGTAATGGCATCATTATTGTAGTTTGCGGCTCTTGCCCAAACTCCTTTTGTAACATTCTTCCCATAAGTAAATTAAACCTTTGATCTGTACCTCCCAATTCAATATCAGCATTTAACTGTACAGAATCGAATCCTTGCATTAAAGGGTAGAAAAATTCATGAATTGATATTGGCATTTGATTTTCATATCTCTTTTTAAAATCTTCTCTTTCAAGCATTCTTGCTACTGTCATCTTTGAACCTAATTTTATTACATCTTCAAAATTCATCTTAGATAACCAGTCGCTATTAAACTTTACTTCTGTCTTTTCTTTATCTAAAACCTTAAAAATTTGTGTTTCATAAGTTCTTGCATTTTCTAAAACCTGTTCTGTTGTTAAAGCCTTCCTAGCTTGCGATTTTCCTGTTGGATCTCCTATTTTTCCAGTAAAATCACCTATTATAATTATAATTTTATGACCTAAATCTTGAAGTTGCTTAAGTTTTCTTAAAACTACAGTATGCCCTAAATGTATATCTGGAGCACTTGGATCTAATCCTAACTTTACTATTAATGTTTTATTCTTAGCTAACTTTTCCTTTAATTCATCTAAACCTATTATTTCATCTACACCTTTGGAAATTATTCTAATTTGTTCATCTATACTTTTCATTACTATTCCTCCTTTAAATATCTGTTATACTTTTTATAACAATTTACTTTTTTATTTGTTATTAATTATACTTAACTAAGTATTTAATTTTTTTCTTAATTGATGTGCACTTCAATTTAAGAAATTATATATATTTTAATTGCGCAATTATTTTTAAATATCGAGTAGGAGGAAAATAATTATTTTATT
>NZ_KB291618.1 GCF_000320405.1 Clostridium celatum DSM 1785
AATGTGTCCACTACTTTATACTAACACCATTGATCCTATAACATTTATTGGTGTTCTAAGCTCATGAGATAAATTTACAAAATAATTATTTTTAAATTTTTCTTTATTTATTATTTCTTTACTTAATCTTTTATTTTCTTCTAATTGTTTATTTAACTTAATAGTTTTTTGATTAACCAAATGACGTAGTATCTTAACATAATTAAATATACAAATGAACAATGCTATTATTATAGATATATATATAATATATGCTAACTGGGTTTTCCATATTGGATTTTTTACTCTTATTTTAATACTTGTTTCCTTTGTCTTTTTACCTTGTCCATCTCTAGCTCGTATTTTTAAAGTATAAGTTCCTGATTCTAGATATTTAAAATCTAACTGATTTCTTGAATCAATATATATCCAATCTGAATCGAACCCTTCAAGCATATATTCATAAGTTATACTATTTATCCTTTCATAGTTGGGTAAAAAATAACTAATATACAAATTTTTGTAGTTATGCTCTAAAACTAATTCATCTCCATCATATACAACTTTATTTTTACCAACATATATATCTCCAATTACAACTTCATTATTATATGTTTTATAATCTTTTAATTCGCTTGGATTAAAATATGTAATTCCTTCTGTACTAGCAAACATTATATATCCACAATCAAGTTTTAAGCTTGAATTTAAATTGAATTGATATGCATGTAAACCATCCATTTTTGTGAAATTTGTAAAAACTTCTTCTTCTATATCAAATTTATTTAATCCTTTATTAGTACTTATCCAAATATCACCATTATCATCAACTAAAATAGAATTAATAAAGTTATTAGTTAATCCATCAGCTGTAGTATACGAAGTAAATTCATTTGTTTTTAAATTAAATTTGCTTAATCCTATATTGGTGCCTATCCATAAGTTATCACTAGAATCAAATACCATACAATTTATATAATCATTTATTAACGAATTCTCATTTAAAGTTTCTCTTACATATTTGTCCATAACACCATTTTGTTTATGGTATTTTATTAATCCAATATTAACTCCACCTAACCAAATAATATCTTCATCTTTATTATCTTGAAGTATATATTTTATGTTTCCTGGATTTATCCCAAACTCTTTCATATTTTCGCTATAATATGTCTTTTCTCCAGAACTTATATTGTAAGAGTAAAAATCCGTTGTTGTTGCTATCCAGATATTCTCCCAATCACTATACATATAGCTCAATTCTGAATAATAATCATCTCCAATAAGTATTTCACTATAAGAATTATCCTCGGTATCAAAGTATATTAACTCTTTATTGGTAACAGCAATAATATATTTATTATTAATTTCAAACATAGATCTTATATATCTATCCTTTAAATTAAAATTTTCTTCTTCATATAAAACATCTACTAGCTCACTAGTCTTATAATCATAGATATATATACCATAAAATTTAGTACCTATCCATATATAATCATTATGATTTAATATAGCTACTGCATTGTTGTCATATTTATTAATACTTTTAAATATAATATTTTCATTTAATATATTAATCCCCTTATCCGTTCCAATCCACATTGTACCATTAAAATCTTCATAAAAGCAGGTTATAATATTACTACTAATTGAATTTTTAGATAGTTCATCTTTTTTTAATATATCAAATTTCTCGTTCTCACTTGAATATCTTATCACACCATTACTACTAGATATCCATATGTTATTATTACTATCATTAAAAACATAGTTATTATAGAATTTAACTTTTTTACCATTAAATTCGTAAATGCTATTTATACTATTTTTAGTGATATTGTATTCTTTAATACTCTCACTATCAATTATATATATATAATCTCTTCTCTCTTCTTTTATGTTATAAATAAAAATACCTTCTTTAGTAGATATCCACAAATTACCATTTTCATCCATGGTCATATTTGAAATAAATAATTTATCTGTACTACTATCACTTCTGTTACTGCTTACTTTTAAATCTTTATCTATTATATTTAACCCTTGTTTAGTTCCAACCCATAAAATATCCTCCCCCTCTTCTAAACAAGTTATTGATGAATTTGTTAATGAGTTTAAATCACTTGGATCATGATAAAAAGTTTGAATTGAGTTATTTCTAACATCTATTTTCATTAATCCATTTTCCGTTCCTACCCACATAATATTTTCGTCATATTTACTCTTTATTAGTGATGTTATACTTAACTCCCCTAAGTTATACTTATCTTTTCTATCCTTCATTCTTACAATGACACCTGTATCGGCCATCAAAAAATCCAATCCATTATCAGTAGCTATCCACATATTCCCATAAACATCTTCTTCTATATCCATTATGTAAGTGGAACTCAAAGTATTTTCACTCTTAACATTACAGTTATATATTTTTATTATTTGCCCATCATATTTATTAAGTCCATCTTTTGTTCCTATCCACATATAACCTCTACTATCTTGAAATATTGAAGTTACATTTTCATTTGAAAGCCCTTCATCAATAGATATATTTTCAAATTTCGCCTCATTTAATATTGCCCCAACTGAGTTTATAGGCATGAAAATATTTAATAAAATAAATATAATGAACATTCTTAATATCGTATACATTAAAACCTCTCACTGTTAAATCTACTTTGATGTAAATTAATATTTTAATTAATATATTAAATAAACTTATATATTTTTTTCTATACATTAATTTTTCATGCAAAATATTGTTATATTAATCATTTTACTTTATTTATTTTAATTTATTTTCAATTTGTCGCTAAATGACTATTTTTGTACCTAAATTGCATTATTAAATAATTTAAACATAAAAAAATAAAGGGATACTGTTTAAAATCAGTATCCTTCAATATGTTATAATTAAATTTTATATTAAACCATTAGATATGTAGTAAATATATTATTTTCATGTTTTCTATTAATATATCCATTATATTTTTTAACAACTTTATCAACTTGAATTAGCCCAATACCATGCATATTACTATGCTTCGTAGTTAAGAATTTACCATTTACTTCATTGACATATCCATTAGTATTATTACTTATCTTAACTACTAATCTATTCATTTCAGAAGCTATTTTTAAATCTATAAATTTATCTTCCTCAATAACATCACAGGCTTCTATGGAATTATCCAACAGATTACCTATAATAATACATATATCTACATTAGAAATTTTTATTTCTGAATCTATTTTCAGATTTAAATTTACCTTTATATTTTTTTCTTCTGCCATTTTCATTTTACTCATTAATATAGAATTTATAGCTATATTATTTGAATACATATTTTTATCAAGCTTAATAATATTACTAGTTATTTCATTTATATATGAAATAACTTCTTCCTTTGTACCTGCTTCTAATAATCCTAAAATCATACTTATATGATTTCTAACATCATGCTTCCATCTTATCATTCTTGTGTACATATTTATAATTTCTTCATCATGCATTTTACGGTCCAATTCCATTTTTAACAAAAACTTCTCTTCAGTTTCTTTTGAGAATGTATTTAAAACATATATTAATAATATTTGAATTATACATAAACTAGACACTATTATTATAATATTTATATTTATTCTATCTAATCTTTCAACTAAGTCTCTTTCCATTATAAATATTAATATATGGTGTAAAACTAAAATAGTTCCTCCTACATATAAAGTTTTATTTTTTATATATTTTATAAAACCTATATTATTTGCCAATATACTAATACATATAAATTGAATAAATCTATTAATAAGCATTGCTACACTTTTCTTATAATTACCGTAAAAAGCTATTTCAGCTATAGTTGTATTGAATATTTCTGCAACTACTATTAATACTATAAAAGAAATTATTAACATAATAGTAAGATAAACTGATGATAAAAAAAATTTTTCTGACATTCTCCCTCTCCTAAATACAATAGGGTATATTAATAATAAAATATAATAACCAAAAATAAATAAAATTATTCCATTTCCTTGTATATTAAAAATTACGTTATTGGTGTAATCGGATGGTATTAATGTATAAATAATTATCATAATTATTGTACATACTTGACTATATCTTTTATTTTTAGGTGGCATAACCTTATTAAAAAAATACATCATAATAAGAACATTTATAAATTCACCAATTACTTCCATCACAAATAAATCAATCATATAATTACCTCAAGCTTTATTGACATATATAATTTATAAAAGCGTCATTTACTTCTTTATACCTTCCTCTACTTATTGGTATTTTTAAACCACTTACTAGCAATACGTTATTTTTTATTATCGCTTTTATATACTTTACATTTACTATGTACGATCTATGGCATCTTATAAAATATTCACTAGGTAATACTTCTTCTATTTCACTTATTTTCTTTCTTAGTGTTATTTTCCCTGAATTTGTATGAATATCTATATAAGGTGAAAACATTATACAATAATTTATATCATTATAATCTAATTTAATAGTTTTTTTAGTTGTCTCTAAAATAAGTATAGATTCTTTAAATTCATTAGTTATTCTATTTAAGGACTTGTCCAAACAGAAATATAAATCAGAACTTTCTATAGGCTTTATTAGATATTGTAATGCCCCCACCCTATATCCATGTAATGCATATTTAAAAAATCCTGTTACAAATACAATATCAACCTTA
Source organism: Clostridium celatum DSM 1785 (assembly GCF_000320405.1). GTDB lineage: Bacteria > Bacillota > Clostridia > Clostridiales > Clostridiaceae > Clostridium > Clostridium celatum. The sequence continues at coordinate 4,695 of NZ_KB291618.1, forward strand.
TTATTTTTTTCTCTTATTATATTTGATAACTCGATTCCTGACATCTTACTTAATTTTATATCTAAAAATATTATGTCATATTTATCATAATCAGACCATTCAAACAAAAATAATTCTGCTGTTGTAAAGTTATCAATTGATACATCAATATTTTTTTCTTTTGCCCATTTTTTAATTTTAACATTAAGAAAATCAATTTCTTTAGCTTCATCCTCACATACTGCTATCTTCATCTCTATGACCATCCTCCAATGTCTTTAGATATTATAATAGTTATATCTTCTTGATTTTTTGTCAATACTTTATCTTTATTCCAATCGCTTAGTTATTTTTCTAAATAACTAAATAATCGGCTTTTATTATAACTTACTTTTACATACATTGTAAATTTTATTTTGTAATAGCTATAATAGATGTTATTAATGCATGATCACTTCCCGCTAATATTGACTCCTCATATAAATACTTTGTTTCCATAATTTCACTAACGGCTTACTTACCCTTTGGTAACTACCTTACTAAAAAGTACATTATTGTTAATATTTCACCTGTTTGATATAGTAATTTTATCAAAATAGAAGGAATGATTTATATGAATAAAAATTTAAAAATATTATATTTTAGCCCTACTAGTGGAACTAAAAAAATTGTTAAAGCTATAGCCGAATCTATTGATTCAAACTATGAAGAATTTGATATAACATTGCCACAAAACAGAACTAATAACATAACTTTTTCTAGTGATGATTTAGTTATAGTAGGTATGCCAACTTATGCTGGAAGATTTCCAAGATTACTACATAATTTTCTAGATAAGATTACTGCTAACAATACACTTGGGGTATTTATAACTACTTATGGTAATAGAGATTATGAAGATGCCTTATTAGAGCAATATGATATTTTTACCTCAAAAGGATTTATAGGATTAGGTGCTGCTACCTTTATTACAGAACATTCATCAACAAGTAAATTAGCTACTGGAAGACCACATGCTGAAGATTTAAAAACTGCTTCTGATTTTGGATGTAAAATTATAAAAAGATTAAAAGAAATTAACTCATTATCAGATTTAAATTCTTTAACCCTACCCGGAAGCATGCCATATGTAGAAAAGAATATTCCATCTATGCCATTTGCTCCTGAAACTAATGAAAAATGTGTTACTTGTGGAATATGTGCAAAACACTGTCCAACTAGTGCTATAGACTTTTTAGACTACAGAACTATTGATATTTCTAAATGCATAAAGTGTAATAGCTGTGTTAAGAGATGTCCCTTAAATGCTAAAGCAATGACTTCAGAACCTTATAAAAATATGCAGAATATGCTTATTGCTAATTTTGCACACAATGAAAAGGTTCCTGAAACATTCTTAGCTTAAAAATTAATCCGTATCAAATTTTTAATGATACGGATTGATTTGTTATTACTTTGAAAATTTCAAATTTTCATCAATAATAATATTATATTCTTCTGTAAATTTATCTTTATTTTTCATTCCCCAATCAAACATAGATTCCATTATTGGATATAAGCTTTGACCTAATTCTGTTAACGAATATTCCACTTTTATTGGTACTTCTTCTGAGTAAACTTCTCTTTTTATAAATCCATTCCTTTCCAATTCCTTTAGTTGTGCTGTTAAAACTTTTGCACTTATATTTCCAATTTCATTTTGAAGCTCACCAAACCTCTTTGTACCTTTTCTTAACTTACACAATATTATAAATTTCCATTTATCACACAATAATGAAACTACTAATTCTATTGGATACTTTATTTCACGTTTCTTCATAAGTTTCTCATACTTCCTTATTAGCTTTATGCTTTAATTATATATTACTATATCTAAATCTCAAAATAATATAAATAAACACACTAAAATCAATTTAGATTTTAGTGGGTTTCATGTCTAATGACTAAAGCTTGGATACATTTTAATGTTATTTTTACAATTACACTAAACTGTATTCTGCTAAAAAGTATAACTAAGATTCTTTGTTAATTTTTTTCATTCTATCTTTAAATGCTTTTAAAATAATAGTATTATTACTATTATTACCATTAATAAAAGACGTATTTTTCTTTATTGTATCGAAATCAAACTTTAATAATAGTTTAGCAAAACATTCATCTGCAAATGAATTTGATAATATTTCAATATTATCTAGATCAAAAATAACCTTGTCATTATTCTCAATAGACTCTTCAATTTTCTCTCTTAATTTATTTCCTAAATCTCTTGTTCCTAAAGAAATTCCTAATTCACAAAATCTTATAATCATATTATTCTCCTTTACCACAAATCAAAAACCATGTCTTCTGCTTCATCAACACTTACTGGAATATTTTCTCCAAATATATCTTCTAGCCTAACCTCATTATCCATCTCTATTTGAAGTGATACTATCGTACCATTAAAATATGGTATATCCCTTATTTCCTTTTCATTATTTTCTATTATCAGCTTTTTATTTCCTGAGTATATCATTAATTTCCCATCATTTAACTCAATAAACCTAGTAGTATGATAAAGCCCATTCCCCATACCTTTTCCATTAGTAACCGATTCTCTTATACAATAAGAAATAGCCTCTTCTTCTGTTAGATTGCTATACTCGCTTTTATCATTTTCTGTTAAACTTCTATATATTCCCTTACCACAATCAATTATTGAGATACATAATTTACGTCCTGTCGGATATCGTTGTGCAACTAAAAATCCACCAATATTAGAATCAGCATGATTTTGAACATTATCTACAACTTCAAAAAAACAATAATTTAACATCTTAAAAACTGATTCTTCTAACTCAAGATTATTTCTAAAAATTTTCATTACCTCATTAACTAATTCTATACTATTAGTATTATCAAAGTTTGTAATCTCAACAAATCTTCCCTCACTACTATATCTATAGTTATTAACTACCGTTTCTTTATTTAAATGCTTATAAAAATCTAGCCTTTCTGCATAACTATTAGAATTTTTTATAATTATAGAAATTGTGTATTCTTCTGATATTTTATATTTGTATAGTGATACTATAACAGCTAAAGTCTCGGGTTGTACAAATTTATATAATACTAAATTAAGCGTGTATTCTTCTCTTTTATTATTAATTTTGTTAAATTCATTCGTAATTTGTTCGATTGTTATGTAATCTGTAATATTAATAGTAATATCTATCATCCTCTGTGCCTCCTAGCTAGTTACTTGAAAATTTTCTATTAATTTAAAATTTTAAGTAAATTATATCACAAATTACAATATTAACCTATTATCATTTCTTTATTGTTCCCAATTCTATTGCTTTTATTCCTTTATAGATATTCAAATAAAGCCATCCCCTGTAGAATATACATTACCATTCTTAAATTCAAATACTATTTCATCTTTGGAATTTACTTCAATTTTATTAATAACACTATTCCATATTCCTTCATCAAACCCTGTAATTAACTCATTACACTTTTCTAATCTTCCTATAAACTCTTTTATATTTTCAAACTTAATCTTTTGCTTAAATACATTTTTCTCTGCCTCTTCTACTCTATTCTTTACTTCCTCATACTTAGTAACTAATTCATTATATTTTTCTTCATACTCTTCTTGATTTAATGCTGCATGTGCATTTCTTTCTACTTGTTTTTTAAGTAACTCTATCAAAATTTCAGCTTCATTTTCTAATTGCAACTTCTCTTTTTCTAGTTTTGAAGTATCACCTAACCTATCAATTATTTCTTTATAATCTCTCAATATCTCATCTTTATTTTCTATCATCTCATTAAAAGCTTTAACAAATAATTCTTTAAGCTTGTCTTCATATATATGTGGTGTTTTACACCTTTCATTGTTATCATACTTATGGTTGCATCTCCATACAACCTTTCTATATTTACTATTAGAGTGCCAAGTCTTACTCCCATAAAATCCACCACACTCACCACATATTATCTTCCCAGAAAAGCAAGAATTACTTCTTCTCAATCCTCTATCACTTCTTCGCCTTTCAAATTCAGCTTGTGCTAAATCAAATACTTCTGCACTTATTATTGCTGGATGACTATTCTCAACATAGTACTGTGGAACTTCTCCCTCATTAACTTTCTTCTTTTTAGTAAGAAAATCTACAGTAAAGCTCTTTTGAAGAATTGCATCTCCCTTATATTTTTCATTATGAAGAATACTTCTAATAGTACTTTCACTCCACACTTTTTTTCCTGCTGGTGATGGAATGTTATTTTCACTTAAGTACTTAGCTATTGTTGTTCCTGCTGTTCCCTCTAAAAACATTTTATATATTAATCTTACTGTCTTAGCTTCTGATTCTACTATCTTAGGTAATCCATCTTCACCTTTTTCATATCCTAGGAATTGCTTATAGGGTAAGCTTACTTTTCCATCTGCAAATCTCTTTCTTTGTCCCCATGTAACATTTTCTGAAATTGACCTACTTTCCTCTTGAGCCAAGCTGGACATTATCGTGATCAGCAATTCTCCTTTACTATCTAATGTGTAGATATTCTCCTTTTCAAAATATACCTCTACCCCTTTATCCTTTAGCTTTCTAACTGTAGTTAATGTATCTACTGTATTTCTTGCAAACCTTGATACTGATTTAGTTATTATTAAATCTATTTTTCCTGCTAAAGCATCTTTAATCATTCTATTAAATCCATCACGCTTTTTGGTGCTTGTTGCTGATATACCTTCATCAGCATAGACCTCTACAAACTTCCATTGATTATTACTTTGAATATATCCTGTGTAATGATCTACCTGTGCTTCATAACTTGAAAGCTGCTCTTCATTATCAGTAGAAACTCTTGCATAAGCTGCTACCCTTTTTAATCTTAAACTACCTTCACTAGATACTGTAGCAAAAGTTTCTACTGCTGGTATCATTGTTACCCTTCTTGCCGTTGTCATTTAAACCATTCCTTTCTTTATTACCTTTCCATTTTTTAAAATCACAATTACTGTTCTGCTTTCTTCAATCTTTATTTTCTCTATAGTCTCATTAAATATATCTTCATCAAACTCTTTTATCTGTAATACTACACTAAGTATCTTTATTAATTGTTCTTCACATATTGGCTTTGCTATACACCCTTCATCTCCATACTTATGATGATTTGAACAAACCCAAGTGCTTCTTCCATTTCTATCTTTATGCTTATAGTTTTTACCACAAATTCCACATTGTATTTTAGAAGTAAATATATAATTTTTCTTTCCTGGCTCACATTTATATTTAATCCTATTAACTTTCATTATTTCTTGAGCTCTTTTAAATGTTTCAATATCTATAATTGCAGGATGTGTTTCTTCTGCATAATACTGTGGTATTGTTCCTTTATTTTTAATTAGCTTCTTAGTCAAGTGGTCCTTAACGTATTTCTTTTGCAGTAACGCATTACCTATATATTTTTCATTTTTAATAATGTCTGCTACCCTTTCAGAATTCCATTTTCCACCCCTTAATTTTTTCACCTTCATTTCTCTTAACTTTTTAGCTATTACTGTACACCCATATCCATCTAAATAATCCTGAAAAATCATTCTAACTATTTGAGCCTCTTCCTCATAAATCTCAATTTTCCCTTTGTCTATCCTATAACCATAAATAAATCTTAAGTTTATAAGCTCTCCCTGCTCAAATCCTTTTCTTATTCTCCATTTACAATTTTCACTTACTGATCTACTTTCCTCTTGCGAAAAAGAAGCGAGGATAGTAAGCATTAACTCACCATCCCCGCTCATACTATGAATATTCTCTTTTTCAAAAAATACATCTACATTTAACTCTTTTAATTCTCTTACAGTTTCCAACATCTTTACTGTATTTCTTGCAAATCTAGAAATTGATTTTGTTATAATCATATCTACCTTTCTATTTCTGCATTCATCCAATAACTTATTAAATTCTTCTCTATTGTCCTTAGTTCCAGTTACAGCTTCATCTGCATAAACACCCACATAGCTCCATTCATTATTATTTTGAATAAGATTACTATAATAACTTACCTGTGCTGAAAGTGAATGAAGCATTGCATCCTTACCATTTGATACTCTTGCATAAGCAACTACACGTTTTTTACTTGGAATTTTTGAAATTCCTTTTTGTATCACTTTAATAGTTCTTTCCATTAAATCACTTCCTTCCAGGTATCAATGTTAGCTCTACTAAATATATAAATCAAGTTATAAAGCCCCAACTACAGGATTATATTTTTTAACTAATAACTTATTTATTTTCTTATAATCCTTTTTATCTATTATTTCTTTTACTAGCATTGATTTTGCTATAGCTATTGCTACTCTATAATTCTTTTCACGATTAAATTGTTCTTCATTCATTTTCCCTATCCCCTTTACCAAAACGTTTCTTAATATAACAATTATGACTACAATACTTCCTATTCTTATTTCCATAGCTTTTAAACTTATTACCACACTCAGAACAAGTTAATGTATAATATGCTTTTCTATCAATACAATAATCATGTTCTTTCCACCATTGTCTCCTACATTTATCAGAACAGAACTTTTTTCTTTTACCTTTCTCACTTTGCTCTAATTCCTTTTCACACTGCTTACATTTAATATGTTCCTCTATCTTAGTATTAACTCTACTTGCTCTTACTCCACCTAAATTATTTCGTCTACAAAAAGCCTTTACCGTATTCTCTGATATCTCTAAAGCTACTGCTATTTTAGAATAACTATATCCTTTTTCCCTGAAAACCTTTATTTTTTCTTTTTCATTATTAGTCATATGAATCCTCCTAAATCGACTTATATAAATTTATTACTACATATCACTCTGAAATTTATATAAGTCAACATTATCCATATTAATTCTATTTATTAAAAATCATAACAGTTGCATCAAATCCACCGGCTTTAAGCTTTTGAACCTGCTTATCTGCATTTTCTCTAATAGAAAAAGAACCTGCCATAACTCTATATAATGTTTTACCATTACTAGAATTGCTAACAGATTCTTCTTTATAAGTTATTCCTAATTGAGATAATATAGCTTTTGAAACAGCTTTAATTATTTCTTTTTGCTTACTATCAAATAAACTATTATCCCTTGAATTATCTAAAAATCCTAATTCAATTAATACCGCTGGGGCTTTTGTTTCTCTTAAAACATGAAAATTTTCTTTCTTAACACCTCTATTTACAAATCCAATATTAACAATAGCTGCTTGTATTTTATCAGCCATAGCCTTAGATCTAGCATCTTGATTTAAATAGGTATAAGTTTCTACACCAGTTGCAGCTTCAGGCTTAAATGCATTTCTATGAAATGATATAAAGTAATCATAATTACTTTTATTCTCATAATTACTTCTTTGTTGCAATGTTAAAGTAGTATCAGTAGTTCTTATCTCATCAACAATTACTCCATGTCTTCTTACTTCCTTAGATACCTCTTTTCCTATTGCTAAAACATCATTACTTTCTTTTCTTCCATTATAACAAGCTCCTGGATCATTTCCTCCATGTCCATAATCAAAACATAATCTACTCATTAATATCATCCTCCTTATTTAATTGATGTAATATATCTATAAGTTTCTTTGGGATAGGTAACCCTACCCTACCTGCATTTTCTAAAATACTAATACCTTCATTAGAAATGTAGAAAAAAATAACGGCTGTACGAATTGCACTACCGTTCCCTAATATTTTTGAATCAATTATATGAGCTATTGATACTAATATAAAAATTACTACTTTTCTAAATATACCTTTAAACCCAACTTCACTTGAAATTCTCTTTTCAACTATTCCAGCCATAATTCCAGTAATATAATCTACTGCCACAAATAATACTAACGCATACGCTAAACCGTCTAAACCTCCTAACAACCACCCAAAGAACCCACCTAAAACTGTAATGAAAAATTGTCCTACATTAATAAATTCTTTCATCCTTTTATACACCTCTCTTTTAATTACAATATTTTTTGTATCTGAAAATCATATTGTATTTTCATTGTATTAGTAGGAGTTTTTGTTACCGGTGCTGCTAATAAAGTTTGTGCTCCTACATGTGTTCCAATAGAATATTTTCCTATTGTCAAAGTTACATTTGCTCCATCTTGTTTAATTTGTTCTAAGGTATATCCTATTTCGTTATCATCTACTCTATACTTTAAATGCCTTTGAGTTGATGATGTATCTATTATTATAGGAGTTGCTTTCACTGCATTATTATTTAAATAGCATATCTTTTTATCCTCACTTAAAAAAGCTACACTATCATTAAAATCACTAAAAAAATATGATGTTGCTTTACCATAGTCTCTTACTAATGTTAATGTCCCTCCATTTATAACGTACTCACTGAATTTACTTCCACTTACATAAACCTTATTTGCTCTAATATTCACATTTACATATTGGCTACCTATATTACTTGTATCAAGGCTTAATGTTTGTACTTGCCCTGTATCTATATCTATAATTGCTAAGTTATTAGTTTTACTGTAGGCATTTATAATAATTACTCCATTATCACTAGCTCCCCATCCACAAAAAGTATTAGTTATACTGCTGCTTAATTTTCCTGAAATATCTATATATTTATAAAAGGTAAAATCATCATTTAAAATTAATGCATATTTAGGATAAAATATTGATGTATAACTACTTGTACTTTTCTCTCCTAATATACAAACCCATTTATCTGATGATCTAGTCATGGCTTTTCCAACATAATAATTACTTCCACCTGCTATAGCATCTGTTCTAGTACATGGACATACTACTGTGATTTCTTCTTTTTTAGTTGGTAAAGTAGTCATATCTCCAATCCACCATATACTTTGGAAAGTTCCATTAGCAGCATGTGTAGGAAAATCAAAAACAAAATGTAATAATCCATTTCCCTCTGTGTCTAATTTGGTTTCAGCCGTATTTATTGTTCCCTTTAAAATATCACTTCCAGAATATGAAGTTGCTTTATCAGCATAAGCAACTAACTCACCTTTATAATAAGGAGTATCAGCACTTTCCTCTCCACTATAACTAGTTAAAACTATGTTTTGAAATGGAGCCGAATAATAATTACTATTTCTATTTCCCTTTATCTTTGAATAAAAATAATCCATATATGCTATTTTGCTAACATAATTATTAATAATATTTTCAGTTTTAGCTTCATATATTTTTTCTCCATTTTCACTATCAAATAACTCAACTGTTGCAATTCCCCTAGTTGGAACTTTTGGTTTTTGTTTTAACAACTCTTTTCTATCTTCATTTATTAAGTCTATATTGTAAGCAATACTTTCTCTAAATTCCAAAACCCTTACCCCCTTTTAATTTAACTCTACAATACAACTATCACTTGCCTTCTCTCCATTAATACTGAAATAATTTATTTCCTCAGTGATTATTTTATTTACTAAATCATTAAATAAAATATCTACGGCACTTCCTATATTTAAATTCGTGTCTACTCTTACAAATTGAATTTCTTGTTTCACTTCTGCATGTGGAAGCTCTGAACTTAATCCTCCTTGAAGATTCCTACCATCTATCATACATTGCATATTATATATAGGTATTTTTACTGTACCTGTGTCCGTTTTTAAATATATTCCTACATAATGTGCACCTGAACTAACCTGTGGTATTCCTAAAGGTATACCTATAACATTATCTCCTTGATGAAGTTTTTGCTTTGGCTTAAATGGTATTTCAACATTATCTAGTTCTATTTTAATTGTTAATGTACACTCTGAACTTGCTATGCAGCTTATTGCTACATTTAAAGCTAAATTAGTATTTGAAACAGCACTTACTCCTAAATACATTGGCTGAATTTCAGTAGTACTTACTGTTAACTCTAATGGATTTCCATAGTAAAGCATTGAGGTTAATGCCTGAGCAACTTGATTGCCTAATTCATCTGTAGCACTTTTTATCAATGCTGCTGGGTCCATTGATTTAAGAAAATCTCCTAATGGTTGTCCTAATTCAACTTTTGTGTTTATACCTGTAAGTAAATCCTTTTTTATCTTAATAACTTTAACCTTAACGTCAATATCAAATTCACTGTGTCTAACAGTTACAATATCTCCAACATTAACTTTTTCTAAATCCTTAAATCTTAAATATTCTCTACTCTTACTTAACTCTATAAAATCAACTTGTATATTAATTGAGCTTAACCCTATGGTTTTTGCTAATTCAGTTGCTACCTTTCTTAGAGTAACTTCATCTTCTGCTTCCTTAATTTCAACTTTCTTTATAATAGGAAATGGTGGATATAAATCACTATCCCAATTTGGAACATTAATGTATTTCTCATAAAGTCTTATTCCATTAGCTCCTTTGGGATATATTTTTGTGACAACATCAGTAGTGTCTATTGTTATTTTTAACCCACTAATATTTTTCCCATACTTTATAAGTACACCATTATCTTCCCCTCTTTGCTTTAGTATTTTTATATCATAATTATCTCTAACTAATTCTCCTTGACCCCATCTATCAATTATCTTAAACATAGCTTCAGCTGGACTAAGTTCTACCATATATAAAGTATTAGGAATAATAATATCACTATCTACACTATATATTGTAGATAAATCACTTATCATAGCTTTTTGCATTGCTGTTTTTACTGAAGCATTAGTTGGTCTTTCATCTTCAATAAAATAATTAGCTAGATCATAATATATATGATTAGCATATGCTTTTACTCTTTTATCAGCAGATTGGACTTTTTCAACTTTATAAATTCTAAATAACTGATTATCAGCTTTTATTATATTAAATTCTTTAAGATATATTGCCTTCTTTGAATTGGCTGGATATTCTATTTCTAAATAATATTGTCCATTTAACTCTTCTGTTACTTCTGCTAATATTGGTTCATTTAAAACTCCAAGTCCATTATTATCAAAATTACCTTTAATAGTTTTTTTATCATATATGCATAACACTTATAGCCACCTCCAATTTGGAATAACCTCCACTTTGGAAACACTACCTGTCCATGATATATTGTTTTCTCCTATTTCAAACTTAGGAAATTCACCAGTCATTTTATTATTCAAATTATCTGTAGCTTCGTTATAGCAATTTTGCTGAACACTATCTAAAATAATATGATTTGTAACTTCTTTTAACTTTATAACTTCTGAATTAATAGTTAAATTAATATCTCCACTACCAAATATCTTAATTATTGGCTCTGAATATATACTTCCTGGATTTGTTACACTTCCTTCTGCTGTCATTTCAATAACATCACTTTCTACTTCATACTTAAAAGGTCTGCAATTAAAAACTATAACAAACTTTGAAATATACTTTAGTACCTGTGTAAAATCTATTACATTAACTACTTGAGCTATATACTTTTTATTATCTTGATTGCTAAAAATTAAATTACTTTCTCCATATGACAATAGCCATTCTTTTATTTCATCTATTTTATTTGGTAATACTTTATCTTTAATTGAAGATTCCACAGCAATAGTAATATCTTCATAAGTATTCTCATCAAACCTCAAGCTTGAACTTTTTCCTGGAATAACTACGTTAGTAATTCTTCTTTTAGGAGATGGTATAGCTGGTCTTTTAGAAATATATACTCCATAATCTGAAAAGCTGTTTTTACCTCTAAAATTAAAACTAAACATCTATTTACCACCTCTTCCCATAGTTATTCTTTGTCTATAGAACTCTAACTCATAAGCTAATTGTTCTATATCTTTTTCAGTATTATTTATGAAGTTTTCAATATACAGCGTAAATGTACTATTACTATTTTCATTTGATGTTCCATTTACTTTTTGCAATGCCTTAGCTAATAAATCATCTAATCTATCTATAGGCAATACTGCTTCTGTACCAGCTTCACCAACACCTATAACACTTGGAGAATTAAAAATACCACCTTTGGCATACCAACTAACTGATAGTTTTGGTACACTTGGTGGTACTAAGCTAAACTCTCCACTTAAACTAAAGTGAGGTAATTTAATTTTAGGTATTTTTATTTCTGGCAATCTTAAATTTCTAAAGAAACTAGCTATTGAATCTAACGCTCCTTTAACCGTATTCTTTGCTGCATCTATTGGTGTAGTAATTGCAGTTTTAATTCCATTCCAAACACTTGTGGTAGTATTTTTAATGCCGTTCCAAATTCCTGATATCGTTGAGCTAATAGAATTAAACACCGTTGATATTACATTTTTAACCCCATTTACAACATTAGAAATTACACTTTTAATTCCTTCCCATATAGTTGATGTCGTACTCTTTATACTATTCCAAGTATTTGTCGTTATAGTTTTAATTCCATTCCATATACTAGTTACCACTGAATTAATAGCATTAAATACAGTTGTTATTGTATTTTTCATTGAATCTATTATTGTAGAAATACTATTTTTTATAGATTCCCAAACACTTGATGTTGTAGCTTTTATGCTATTCCACACAGCTGTGGTTATCCCTTTAATAGCTTCCCACACTGTTGATATTATTGCTTTTATTAGTTCTAATGTAGTGTTAATTATTCCCTTTATCAAATCTAGTGTAGTAGATATTATGGTCTTCATATTTTCCCATACAGTTGATGTTAGATTTTTAATAGCTTCCCATGCACCTTGCGAATCACCTTTAAAAATATTCACTGCTATGTTAATAACACCTTTTATAACTTCAAGTGTGTTTTTTATAACAGTAGATATTAATGTAAAAGCACTGGTTATTACATTTACAATACTATCTCCGCATTGACTCCATATTTGTTTTGCAAATTCAATAAAGACTTTAAATAATTCTTTTAGTCCATCTATAATTCCACCTATTATATTTTTGACTTCATTCCAAGTAGCGTTAACTACATTTTTAAACTCTTCATTGCTATTATATAAAGTAACAAATATAGCAATAAGACCTGCTATTACTCCAATAACTATTCCTATTGGTCCTGTTAACGCTGTAAGGACAGTTCCTAAAGCCCCTGTTGCTCCACTTGCTGCTCCTATAGCTGTGGATATCGATCCAAAAGTTGTGAATAATGAACCCCCAACACTAATAACTTTTCCAATAATACTTACTACGGGACCTATAGCTGCAGCTATCATTGCAAACTTTATTATCAAATCTTGTTGTGCTGGACTTAGTGATGTGAACTTTTCAATAATACCTGTAACTGCTTGAATTAATCTTTCTATAGATGGCATAGCTCCCTCTACAGCTTCAATTAACTTTTTGCCTAAAGGTTCTAAAGCTACAGCCATTTGGTTTTTTAATATTACAAACTTATCACTTATAGTTTCCGTATCCTTTGCAGCTTTTTCTATTGTTTCTGGACTACTTTCTATACTACTTATTAATTCATCAAGGTTTAATCTACCTTCTCTAATAGCAGCTGCCATATCTGGTCCTGCTTTTGCTCCAAACATCTCCATAGCTAAAGTATTTGCTTCACCAGCTGTACCAGCTTCTTTAATTCTTTCTATCATTTCTGCAAGTGCTTTATTAGGTTCACTTATTCCTTCCTTAGCCATCTTTCCAAGTGCAATTCTTAAACTTCCAAGTACAAGTTCTGTATTTACACCTTCCTTTTCAAACTTACCAAGCATAGCTGCTGAAGTCTGCCAATCAAATCCCATTTGTCTAAGTGGCCCACCAAACTTAGTCATTAACTCTTGAAGTCTTGAAACTCCTATTCCTGTACTTTGGCTAACCTTAAAGGTATAGTCTAATGCCTCTGCATAATCTTCTGTACTTATCCCTGCATCCTGAAACATTCTTGTAGCAGCTGGAATAAGTGTGTTTATATCCTCACCTGTTATCTTTGCTAGTCTTAACATTTGTGTAGATAATTCTTGTAGTGATTCTCCACTTAATCCTGTTCTTGTGTTTAAATCTGCTATTACTTGGCTAGCATCACTCATTGTAGTATTCACTGTAGTGTACACTGCCTTGAAGTCATTTTCTAATCCTTTAAGAGATTCTCCTGTAGCACCTGTTCCAATTCTTATAGTATTATTAGCTTTTTCAAAATCTGTAGCTAATTTATAAAGACCTGTACCAGCTGCAACTATAGGTGCAGTTACAGACATAGAAAGTGTTTTACCTACACTAGAAAACCCTTCACCTACAGTTTTCATTTTGTTGCCAATCCCCTCAAAAGTTTTACCCATTTGAGTCCAGCCGCTACTTTGAACTTTAAGCTCCTGATTAACACTTTTAAGTTCATTTTCCATCTTATTAAGCTCTGCTTGAGCATAATCTAATTTAATCTTTAAGTTTTCAGTAGCTTTAGCATCTTCACCTTTTGTCTCTGCACTTTCTTGATAACTTTTGGATAGTGCTGCTACCTTTTGCTTTTGAAGTTCCATCTGCTTGTTTAATGTATCTTGCTTTAGTTTCAAGGTTTCTGTTACTTTACCATAGACACCCATCTTAGTGCTTGCAGCAGCAAACTCACTTTGGACAAGTTTTAAACTTCTTTGAACTTTACTTATACCATCTTGAAATCCTTTATCATCAAGACCAATTTTAGCAACTACTGTATTACCTCCACTTGCCATATCTGTATCTCACCTCCCTTAGAAAAGAACATTATCTATATAATCAAATTCTTCTTTTTCTTCTATTCCATTAACTTTTTTATAAACACTAAAAAGAGCAGTTAATTTCTTAGGAGTACTTCTCCAAAACTGCTCTTCACTCATACCTAATAAATTTGTCCCCAAATAATAAAGCCACTCCCAATTCCATGTATCCGAATCGGTGTGGCTTTCTATTCCCCCATATTTTCTTCTATTTCAGGCATTGACTCACTTAATGCCTCATTAATTACTGTTCCTAATCTTTCCAAATCACCAAGCTGTAATAGATCTCCTACTGATTTTAAAGTTACAGTATCATCTTCAACTTTAATTGCTGCATATAAAAGAGCTCTTATAGCTTTAATTTTCATAAGCTGCAAATCTTCAAAGGCTTTATTAATATCACCATAAACCTCTTCTAATTCACAAAATGTATTCATATTAAACTTTAATTCATATTCTTTATTTCCTAAGGTAAATTTAATACCTTTATTTCTTAATTCTGCTGCTTTCAAAATTATCAACTCCTTTCTAAATTTTTAATCAAAAAAAACAGGGCTTATTTTTCCCTGTTAATCTATAATGGTAAAATTATCTGGACTAATTATACTATACGTTACTCTACCTTAAATTTAGAACTACTCATTATTCACTCAAATGATCCTTCATCTCTATTCGGTACCACTCCCGCTGTTTCTTCATCTTCAGTATTTTTTATTTCGTCAATTAACTTTTCTTCAGCTGCTTTAGCCTCTTCACTAGTTACTTCCTTTGATTTATTTTTGAAATATCGAATAGCTTTTGGTATTTGACAAAGCAGTATTCCCCCAGCAAGTCCCACTAAGGCTATTGAAAACTGTTCATCCTTTCTTAAGTTTGCCCCCTCTTGAAAGCTATGCTTCTTAACAGTCTCTATATACTTCTCAGGACCACCATTTTCTTTTGCTTTACGTGATAAATTCGCATAACTCCAGCCTTCAGACATATTTCGCGCCTCCCTAATGTTTTACTTATATAAAAGCAATTACTACTCCAATCAGTATACATAATATAACACTTGTTAATATCCAAACTTTAACTTTTTCTCCAAATGATCTAGTTGAACTTTTATCATTTCTAAAATGCCATATATTCCATAATCTCATTGATCTTCTTGTATCCATATTAAACATAGAAACATCATCCATAAGAATATATTCAATAAGTGTAGATTTATAATTAGGATATTTTTTGTGCAACACTTTATAATACAGCCATGATAAAAACAGTATAGATGGATAGCTTATCGCCAACCCTATTGATAATTCTATACTAAATACATATTTACAAATTAGAAAAATTATCAATGCCACAAAAGATGCTATACGTAAAATACTAAACAATCTTCTCATTACCATTTTCCTCCTACATATATAAATGAACCTCTAGTTATTACCACTTCTAAACGCCTCTTCGGATTCATAAATATTTGATTCTGAAATACTGTTTTTATGACCACATTCTGTACATTTCCAAATATATCTATGATCATCAAACCCTAGCTGTTGATTTAAATATGCATTGCAACGGTCACAATACCAATCGATATCATTAAATCTATTACTCATTAATTTCTATCCCCCTTTCTTTTCTCTTGTTCCATCTAACAATTCATTGAGTAATCATAATTTTCTTACACCTTTCCCAATACCCATAGATATTAGAAGAAACATCATAATACACTTATTATACTAAACTTTCCATTTAATTCAAATAACTTTAATGAAATAGCTTATAAAGTCACAGCTGGCTCATCTGGAACTTCTGTAAACCAACCACTAACTATTGAAGTATCAACCCCAGTTCCATCTTCATCAACTATAAATCTATAATTGCCATCAAAATCTCTAGCATAGAACTTTCCTGATAGTTTCGCACTTTTAGGATTTGGTTTTTCTGCTTCAGTATCATATTCATCACTTGAAAGTTCAAACTTCCCTTTTAATAACCACACATATCTATACTTTCCATTAGTCTTTTTAGATTTAAACCCAAGAGCTATTGTTGGTGGTATATCATCTTTATTTTCTATAAGTACGCCTTTTACAACTTTTGCTCCTTGAAGTTTTGCTCTACTTGCTAAAGATAATTGATTAACTTCTATCTCAACATCTACTCCTTCAAATGCAGCAATAACATCTTCTACTGAATCATCTGAATATATATTTTCAGTATTTGATTTTGGTGATAGCTTTGCACTTATAGCTCTTTCTAATTTTTCTGGTGTTTCATAAGTTGCTCCACTTGCAGTATCTTCTGTTAAAATTGCTATATGAATATCTTTTAATCCCATTTGTCTAGCCATTCTATCCTTCCCCCTTTTCTTCTAAAAAATAAAATCTAATTCCCTTGTGATATATTGCTGTATCACTTTCATATAAATCTTCTTCATTAAGCCTCTTAAATCCACAACTAATTAATAACTCTTTTACATTACTTACTAACTGTGTATAATCTTCTTTACTCCATATATCCACTTGTATATAATGTCCTGTCATAGCTTCAATATCATCTTCATATTCTTGTCCATTAACTGAATACTCATGAAATGTTATATATACTTTAGCTTTTCCACTATACTTTTGAAAGGATACTGGCATTTTTAAAGGCTTTAAAGCATCAATAATTAATTTATTTATCAAACTCATCAAGCCCCCTTTGAAGTTCTTCTTTTATTACATTATTTATTCCTTTTTCATTTTCAATTACTGATTTTTCTGCCCAATGTTGAGCTGGTATTTTACTTGTACCCCATTCAGTAAACTTACTATAAAAGAACTCTGTATTATCTCCTTTATTAGGACCTATCATTACAAAATCTACTCCATTATCTTTGTTTATTTCTGAAACTTTAATATTATCAGCCATATGTTTTTTTATATCACTAGATCTTGGAGCTTTCTTTTCCATACTATCTTTTACAAGTTCACCTGCTTTATCTAACGCTTTCTTTTTAATTTCTTCTGACTTCTCACCTAACTTATTTACCTTATCAATAAGTTCAGCCATTCCTTCAAGTTGAATCTTCGCCATTAGAGTCCACCTCCATAGCTTTTATTTCACAATATTTATTTTCATATCTTATGTTATTTATATCTGTTATGTTGTACTTCCTACCTTCAAAATTAATTATCATACTTTCATCTATATCCTTTATAAACCTTATAATAAACTTAACTGTCTTTTCTTTATTTATAGTTGCAGCTTCAAAGTATTCTTTACCACTTAAATTTAAAACCTTAGCCCATACAGTTTTATAATCTTTCCATTCACTAACTTCAAATCCATTTTCATTAATAGCTGTAACTAATATCTGAAAAGTAATTCTATGTTTTAAACTTCCTATCATCACCATTCATCCTTCCTGTATGAAAATAAAAGCTTAGTCATAATATCTATAACTTCTTTAGCATCATAATCTTCTCTTTTTTCATACATATTAGCTACAGAATACATTACTGCTTGTTTAACAATCTCTGGCACTACTTCAAACTCTGATACAGAATATCTAAGAATACCTTCTACTAAATCTTCTGATACGTTAATAAAAGTTGAGATGAGTGTATCTTCCTCCTCACCATCAACTCTTAAATATAATTTAATTTCTTCTAATGAAACTACCATACACTCACCTCCACTAAATTATTATGATGTTTTCATTTGTATTACTTTTATAGCTTCAGGTAATATCAACTTACCATCAACTCTTTGTGTTGCTTTAAATCCAACTTGTCCATTAGCCGCATATAATTCATTCAATCTTTGGAATGACCTACCTTGTCTATCTGCTACCCAATAATACTTAAAGTCACCAAAAGCAATAGATTTTGCTCCTGCTCCTAAAGTTGGTATATATGCTGATGTTTTAACTGGCCTATTTAAAATAGTATCTGGTGCTCCTGCTGTAATTGATGGTTGCCAGATATATTGTCCATTTCCATCTTTAAGCTTTCTAATAGCTTTTACTGTAGCATCATTCATTGTGAATATTGCATTTTTTCTATATGGAGATTTTAAAGAATAAAATAAATCCATTATTTCATCTAATGTTATAGCTGTTGCACCTGCAGCTGTAACTCCAACTTCTGCTCCACCAGTATTTGCAAATATTCCTGTAGGCTTTCCTGTCCCGTCTCCGATAAAGAATGCTTCCTCTTCTTTAGCTCCAATTCTTCTAGCAAACTCTTTTGCTATATATTGCTCTAAATTAAAAACACTATCATTAAGAAGTTCTTCTGAAACTTTAATGATAGTGGCTAATTTATATGCTCCTATTGATACTTGCCCGAATGCATCATCTGACTCTGTAATTAAACCTTCTTCATCAACCCATGAAGCAGTTCCTTTAGTTGAAACTACAGGTATCTTCCTATCTCCAGAAGAAGTCTTTATTACATTAGCAAGCTGTCTAAATATATTCTGCTCTTCCAAGCTTTCAATTAATGTTCTTTCAAATTCATCTGGTGCAAGAAACCCTCCCTCACTGTCAGTACCAACTTGAAGTGCATTTTGAATTTCAAAACTGTTTTTATTTCTCATAGTATTCCAGAAAGCATTATTATACTCATCTGTTGCTCTTCCTGTCTTTTCTCCTTGAATACTTGCTTTTGGATTATTTCTTATTGCATTTGACGTAGCCTTTGATAACTCTAAATCTAATGCTGCTTGTCTATCCAATCTATCAATTTCTTTTCCTAAGTTAACAACATCAGCTTCCATCTTCTCATAAGTTTCTGTATCCTCTGCTGATAATAAACCTTTATCATTTCTTCTACTATCTAAAAATGATTTTGCACTATCCCATAGCTTTGCTCTTTTTTCTCTTAATTCTAATATTTTATTCATACACATTCCTCCAAATTTAATATTTTAATAACTCTAATCTTTTTAATAATTGATCATGTGGTGTTCCTATATTTTCTACAGGCTGTGTTTCTTTTACCTTTGGTATCTTTCTCATCAAAGCATTAGTAACTGTTACTTTGTCAAAAATAAATCCATCGGTAATTTCCTCACTATCTTCATATAAAACCGTATCTGCAAATCCTAGCTCCACTGCCTTTTGTGCACTGAACCAAGTTTCTGCATCCATCATTTTAGATATCTTCTTTCTTGGAAGTGATGTCTTTTTCTCATAAGCATTAATAATACTTTCTTTTACTTCTGAAAGCATATCAATTCCACTTTGTAGGTCTGAAGCTTCTCCAAATATAACTGTAGCTGGATTATGAATCATCATCATTGCAACTGGTGACATTAATATTTCACTACCTGCCATAGCAATAACTGAAGCTGCACTGGCTGCAATTCCATCAATTTTCACAGTTACTTTTCCATCATACTCCTTCAACATATTATAAATTTGGCTTGCTGCAAAAACATCTCCACCTGGTGAGTTTAACCATACTACAATATCTCCACCTGAATTAGTTAATTCTGATTTAAACTGCTTTGGTGTAATATCATCATCAAACCAACTATCTTGAGCTATATATCCATCAAAATATAAAGTTCTTCCTTCTTCATTTTTAACCCAATTCCAAAACTTTTTATTCATTACTGCCCTCCAATTTTGTATTATTTTTATTAGCAAATGCTCCCGCTTCTGAAAGCTTTGTCATGTTACCATTTACTAAATATAAATCTCCACCTAAGTCATCTGATATTCTATTCAAATTCTCTAGTTCCCTTATGTCATTAGCTGATAACCAACCATTTTGTCTTCCAACTGCATAACCATTCATACGACTTTGATAATCTCCTCTTAATAATCCATCTACATTAAACTTAACAAAGTATTCTTTCTTTTCACTTTCTGAAAACAATGCTCTTTTAATAGCTTGCTCCCATCTAACTACCCATGGATCTAAGGTGTACATTACAAACTCAAGACTTTGTTGCTCTATATTTGAAAAACTTGATTTATCTAAATCTCCAATCATATGAGGTGGTATTCTAAATATCCTTGCTATCTCATTAAGTTGAAACTTTCTTGTCTGTAAGAACTGTGCTTGTTCTGGTGGAATACCTATGCTTTGAAACTTCATTCCCTCTTCTAATACAGCAACCCTATGTGCATTTTTAGTACCTTGATAAACACTATTCCAGCTTTCCCTTACTCTTGCTGGGTCCTTAACTACACCTGGATGTTCAAGAACTCCTCCTGGATTTGCTCCATTTGCAAAGAAACTAGCGCCATATTCTTCTGTTGCTATTGCCATGCCTATTGCATTTTTAGCCATAGCTATTGGAGAATAGCCTATTAATCCATCAAAACCAAGTCCAGGTATATGCAATACTTCATAATTTCTAAGATAATATTGCTTACCTTCTTTGTTATAAATGTAATAAATCTCTCCACTATCAGCTCTATCCACAGTCATTCTATCTGGCATAAGAGGGTATAAGGCTATAATATTTCCTCTTCCATCTCTAATTATCTGTGCATATGCATTTCCCCATAATAAAAGATGACCCATAAGTGTTTCTCTAAACACAAATGAAGTCATCTCTGGATTTGGCTCATCTGCAAGCAAATGATATATTGAATGTTCTGTAGCTTTTTCTTTACCGCCTTCAGTATGCTTAAAAGTATGAAGTGGTAATGAAGATACTGTTTCTGCAAGTATTCTAACACAAGAATAAACAGCAGTAGTCTGCATGGCAGTTCTTTCATTTACAGTCTTTCCACTAGAAGTTCCTCCAAAGAAAAAGCTATAACTACTTCCTATTAAACTATTCTTTGGGCCTGCTCTAGGTTCCCATAACTTTGATATTATTGGTATTTTCATTTTACTTTCCTCCTAAAAATGCATAAAAAAAGTTCTCTTTTTATAGAGAACTAAATTTATATATTAATTTTTATGTATGTTAGCTAAGATTTTGTTTTAAATTTTCCCTTTGCCATTACTAAAGATACTATTGATCCCACAACTGGAATAGCTTTAATTGCAACTTCCCCGCCTGTCTTCATAGCGTTTCCCGTTTTAGCTGCACCTTTCGTTAAACAGTGCTTGCATATAGTTCCATCATTCTCTTTTTTACAAAAAATACATTTACTCATTAGCTCTCCCCCTTAATAAATCTTTTCCTTTAAACTCTATACAAATATATTTCTTTTCTTGTAGTAATTTTAAGTTGCTATAATTATCTATTTCTGATAATATCTTTTCTTCATTATCATACCAAGCCAAGCTGCTTACTTCTCCATTTAAAACGACTTTTGATAATGCTTTCATTTTATAAGCAGAATCCTGTATTAACCTCTTAGCTGGTTTGAAAACCTCTTCTATAGCCTCTCTATTATTAGTTACTTCATATGAGATTGCCAATAAATTAGTTGCTTCAAAGTATGCATTTATTCCTTCTTCTAACTCTGCAAAATTACTTTCAATATCATCATAATAACTATTATTAAATAGAGATTTAAACATTAAAATTAATTTATTCTCTGGTATTTTTATATCTTTTTCCATTTCGTCTCTTATATATAATTCTAGTTTAGCCCTTCCATCATTTAAACCACTAATAGCATTAATTATTAGTTGCTTTTTATCTTCATTGCTATCACTTAACTTCATTGCTTGCTCTAACTTTTCTCTTCCCGATTTAACTAACGCTATTCTATCTAATACTTGCCCTCTTTTTACATCAATAAGAGTTTTCTGTATTTGATTTAACATTTGTGCTAAATCAGCTAACTGTTGCTGTAAAACCATATTAGATATATTAGCCGATAAATCTTTTAATTTTTCCTCTACTCCAATACTCACTTCCTCAAGTCTTATCTGATGAACTATATTTTTATTTTTAGGTAATGTTTTATCTATAATAGTGGACAATAACTCTCCATCTTTACACTTCATTATATCATACTGTCCACTATTCATTTTTTCAAGTATATCTGTTGGAAACTTAGCCATGTAAGCTTTTTCTGGATTTATTATATCTTTTATTTTTCCTGCCCCAGAGACCATCTCAGATATTTCATTTAATAAATTTTCCTTAATATTAATATAACGATTACTAAACTTACTCTTTAAAATTTCTGAACCATTAACTAAATCTATTGAAGTGTAATCATCAATCACTAATAAATCATCCATAAAAATTCTCCTCTTATATTTCCTAAAATTAGTATATCATTTAACTTACTCTCTTGAAATATATTATGCAATTTTTATAGAATCAATATTCCCCTATCATCATATACACTTCCACAACTTCCTTGATTCCTTATAGCTCTATCTAAAGCCATTATTAATGCAACAGCTCCATCAATCTTTTCTGTACTTTTCTCTTTGTCTGGTTTAATGTTTCCTGCCGGGTCTGTCTTAACATAAATATTATCCATCATCCATCTTAGTACAGGATTTCCTCCATGAGCTATTTTCTTTTCAAGCGTTATCTTCATTAACTCCTTTGATGGTGGTGACATATCTTTATAACCTTGACCAAATGCAACTACTGTAAAGCCCATGCCGTCAAGATTTTGTACCATTTGTACTGCTCCCCATCTATCAAAGGCAATTTCTTTTATATTATATTTAGTTCCTAACTCTTCAATAAAAGTTTCAATGAATCCATAATGAACAACATTTCCTTCTGTAGTTTTTATAAATCCTTGCTTTTCCCAAACATCATAAGGTACATGGTCTCTTCTTACTCTAAGTTTTAAATTATCTTCTGGTATCCAAAAGTAAGGTAATACTATATAACTTTCTTCTGAATTCTTTGGTGGAAAAACTAAAACAAAAGCAGTAATATCTGTTGTACTTGAAAGGTCAAGGCCGCCATAACATTCTCTGCCTCTTAAAGAATCTATATCAATATTAAAATCACATTCATCCCATCTGTCCATTTGCATCCAACGTGTAGATTGCTTCACCCATTGATTTAATCTAAGCTGTCTAAATATATTCTCTTCAGCTGGATTTTCCTTTGCACTATTATAAGCATTTCTAACTTTCTCAATATCGATTGTATGTCCAAGTGATGGATTTGCCTTATACCAATTCTTTTCTTCTCCCCAGTCATCATTATCTTCAATACCATAAATAACAGGATAAAAAGTTTTATCTATTTTTCTCCCTTCAATAATATCCACAGCTTTTTGATGCTGTTCAAAACATATTGAATTTCTATCAGTTCCAGCTGTAGTTATTAAAAAGAATAATGGTTGAAGTCTAGCATCCCCTGAACCTTTTGTCATAACATCAAATAACTCTCTATTAGGCTGTGCATGAAGTTCATCAAAAATTACTGAATGAGCATTGAGGCCATGCTTTGTATAAGCTTCAGCAGATAAAACTTGATAGAAACTATTAGTAGGTTTATATACTAATCTCTTCATAGACATTATAGGTTTAATTCTTTTCTTTAACGCTGGGCACTGCTCCACCATTTCTACAGCAACATCAAAAACTATTGAAGCTTGTTGTCTATCTGATGCACATCCATAAACTTCTGCTCCCCATTCACTATCACCACAAGTCATAAGTAATGCTATTGCAGCTGCAAGTTCTGACTTACCATTTTTCTTTGGAATTTCTACATATGCAGTGTTGTATTGCCTATATCCATTTTCTTTAACTGTTCCAAATATATCTTTGATTATTTTATCCTGCCATGGTAGTAAATCAAAAGGGATACCTCTCCATTGGCCCTTGGTGTGCTTTAAACAATTAATAAAGTTAACTGCTCTTTGTGCTTTTGCTTCATCAAACATTATTTAAGCTCACCCCTTAACATCAATTCCATAGGATCTACTACATCATTATTACCTTTATCTGCAACAATTCTACTCCTTGAAGATGGAGTAAGACCAAACTGTTCACAAAATTTAATCATAATTTTAAGGTACGTTTGAGCAATGGATACCTGTGGCACCTGTTGCCAATAACCACTAGGTGTTTTTACAATAGTTCCATGTTTTGAAATAAACTCTTCTGCTTCCTTCCATCTAGAATAAGCTTCACAATATCCAGCAAAAGCAGCCATATCAACTTCTGTTAATATCCCAAGGTCCTCTAATTGCTTAGATATTCTTCTCCATTCTTTTTTAGCTTCTTTATCTAGCCATGCTGGACATTTAGGTGCTTTCTTTTCAGGTTTAGGTTCTAATTCATTTAGCTGTCTTTTACCTGGATTACCCTCCAGTACTTTAACTGCTGTTGGCTTTGGTTTTCTTCCTCTTTGTGCCATAGGTTTCACCCCCAATCTTTTAAAATTTTATATAATAAAAGAGCCTATATTTCTATAGACCCTAATCTAAACTTTCTTACTTTTTAAGTTCCTCTAAACATTCCTCATATGCAATTTGCAATGGCTTTAAATCTAAAGCATTATCTGAATACCCTGTCACTATCACATTGAAATAATATTCAGTAGGTGCTGCAACCATATCTGTATATTCTTTAGCCATTATATAAACCATAGTTTTTACTGGCTTATCATCTACTATTACCTTAACTTCTTTTTTTACATATAGACTTGGAAAACCTTCATATACATCAAGTGCGCTTTCACAGTCATCAGTTATTTCCCATAGTACTATTGGCACCTCTTTATCTTTGCAAGGTTCAATATTAGCAACACCTTTATACCTGCCTCTAAAGGTTAATTTATAATCTTGAAGTATTCCACTTCCTATAACCTTAGCTTTGGGACATCTATGTGCCATTTGCTCTAGATTCATATTAGAACCATAAGCACCATATATTTTTCTTTTCATTCTCAACTTCTCCTTTTTTAATTTTTCAAAGGGGATTGCTCCCCCTTGCTTTATTTTAATCTCATGCTGCATTTGGATTTCTCCATGCTGAGTTTCCATCAAGTGCTTTCATAAGGTGCATTCTGCAATTCTTGAACTCTTCACCGATAAGCCCTAGTCTTAAAAGCCAACATCTGAAGGTGTACTTTTCATTATCTGTATGCGTTCTTCTTGCGCTTGCACTCTTTTGTGTTAATGCTTGGTGGCTTATTGCTAGGCATAAAACAATGTAGCTTCTTATTTTTCCTGCATGTAATGTTCCGTTGAAAAGTCTAAATTCAATAGTTCCTTTTGTAAAAGTACTATGTAAGTTTAATCCATGATATCTGCTTGTGTGGTAATGCCTGTCTCTGCTTTCAAATCCATATCCGCTGTACCAAAGGTCTGCAAGTTGTTCTAATGTCTTCGGCTTTTTCTTATTTATGGCTTGTATCAAATCTTCATTTACTTTTTTGCACCATCTTACTCTTGCTGGATCTATTTCTAAGCTTTTGTAAATCAAATCCTCTTTTGCAGCCATTAGGTTTACCAAGTTCTTCAAAGTATTTGGTGTATGGTCTTTTGCTCCTATGTGTATGTGTATTCCACATTGTAGCTCGCTATCACTAACTGCTCCTGCTTTTCTTAACCTTCTTATTAATTCTTGTAAGGTTTCAATGTCCTCATATCTCAAAATCGGTGTTACTAGCTCCACACTGTAATCCTTGTTGTTTACCGCCTTAAGTTTTCCTTTTGTATTTTTCATTGTCTTTATGCTTGCATCATTCATTATCTTCCAAACCCTTTGGTCTGGTGCTATTATGTTGTAAGTATCATATCCATCATATTCCCTTGTGATTCTTCCTCCTAAAAAGTTTACCGCAACCGCTGCTGCTTCTGCCTTTGTTATTCCTGTCATTTCAATCTCTACACCTATTGTTTGGTTTTTCATTTTTGCTTACCTCCTAAATGGTATTCAATACCCTTTTGCTAGTGTACATATTACCTCTGACAGGTGTACTTATCCAGTTATATTTAAAGAAAAAACACAGGTTTTTAACGACATTATTTATACATTAATGACAACAGAAAAGACACTATTTAAAGTGCCTCTTCTACAGTTTTAACTACATCTTTATACTTAATCTTTTCACCATTTCTTAATAGATACACACCTTCATCATTACCAACTTGCTCAATATATCTACTAACAATAACATCAGCATACTTTTCATCAAGCTCAATAGTGTAGCAAATTCTATCTGTTTGCTCACAAGCAATAAGCGTTGAACCACTTCCTCCGAATGGGTCAAGTACAATAGAGTTTATTAAACTTGAATTAGTAATTGGATAAGCTACTAATGCTATTGGCTTCATTGTTGGATGATATTTAGATTTTGTGGGCCTATCAAAATTCCAAGTAGTTCTTTGCTTTCTATCTGCATAGAATTTATGTCCTGCTGTAGGCTTCCACCCTACAAGTACTGGCTCATGATTATATTGATAATCACATCTCCCTAATACCGGTGAATTCTTTACCCATATACAAGTTTGGTGACAAAAGAAACCTGCATCTTTAAAGGCAGTTCTAAAGTTAACAGTTTCCTTATCAGCATGAAACACATAGATTGAACCTCCATCTGTAAGACTTTCATACATTCCTTTATAGGCAGCTAACAAAAATTCATAAAACTTTTTATCATCCATATCATCATTTTGAATCTTCCCTGCTGTACCCTCATAAGCAACATTGTAAGGAGGATCTGTTACCGTTAGATTAGCTTTCTTCCCATCCATTAACCTTTCATAAGTTTCAAGCTTTGTACTATCTCCACAAATTAATCTATGTCTTCCTAGTAACCAAATATCTCCGCTTTGTGTTACTGGATTTTCTGGTGGAACCTCATCAAAGTTATCTTCCTTTACACCTTTAGGATGTAACTCATTAAATAATGCATCAATCTCTGGTGGTTCAAATCCTGTAAAAGATGTATCATAATCTAAGTCTTGTAAATCCTTAATTAAATCAGCAAGTAATTCTTTATTCCACTCACCTGTAATTTTATTAAGAGCTATATTTAAAGCCTTTTCTTTAGTCTTATCGACTTCAATAACTACACAATCTATTTCCTCATAACCTAATGTTTTTAAAACTGATACTCTTTGATGCCCTCCAATTACAGTTAAATCTTTATTTACTATAACAGGGTCCACATATCCAAACTCATTAATGCTATTTTTTATTTTTTCAAATTCAGCATCACCAGGTTTTAATTTTTTTCTTGGATTATAATCAGCTGGTACTAATGAATCTATTTTTAACTTTTTAAACTCCATCCTCTTCCCTCCAAAATCTATCTTTTATATAACAATCATGGCTGCAGTATTTTCTTTTCTTATTTCCATAGGCAGTAAACTTTTTATTACAATAAGGACAAGTGTATTTATAAATTGCTTCCTCACTTTTATTTCTTTTATCTAAGTTTTCATTCCACCATTTATATCTACATTCATCAGCACAAAACTTTCTGGCCCTACCTTGCAGTTTTTGTTTAATAGGTTTTTCACAATAAATACAAAGTTCATTTTTCTTTATTTTTTCTTCTAAATTTAGAGCAACTACAGCTGAAACACCTATAAGACCATTTCTTCTACAGAACCCTCTTACAGAATCTCTTGATAATCCTGTAATACTAGCAATAGCCTTATATCCCATACCTTTTAATCTTAATTCTTTTATTCTTTCCTTTTCCTCAGTGGTCATGTTAATTGCTCCTTTCATTAAACTTTTTTGCAATAAAAAAAGTAACTGCTATCCCTTACAGTTACTTAATTACAACTTTATATTTTGCGATTTTTTAGTACCCCCCTTGTGTAATTATGCGAAATTTCACGTGAGAGGGGGCGGCGGTCGTTGGCTTGTCCTTCTTTTAAGATTAGATATCCCCCTACCCAACCTTAACCCCAACCATTAAATCAATTTCTTTATCTCTATTATAATAATATCAGAAATTCATACTCTACTTCTATCAACTTTACTCTACTCTTTTAATATTCATACTCTTTGTATCTATCTTCAGTCATAGTTTTCTTATCATGACACTTCTTACAAAGAGCTTGCCAGTTACTTTCATCCCAGAACAACTTCTTATCTCCTCTATGAGGTTTAATATGATCAACTACAGTAGCTTTAACTAATCTACCTTCCTCTTTACATCTAACACATAAAGGATTAACTTTTAAGAATATATTCCTAGCAGTTCTCCACTTACTATCATAACCACGTTCAGTAGCAGTAGCTCTTTCTTTTACCCTAAAATCTTTATGTTCATCACAATAATTATCTTCTGTTAACTTAGCACACCCCAAATATTTACACGGTTTCAATGGTTTCTTGGGCATTAAAATCACCTCATTAAAGAAAAAAGCCACTACAACTTTTGCTGTAATGACTCTTAATTTATTTTCTCTATTATAATAATATCAGAAGTTTGTACTCTACTTCTATCAACTTTACTCTACTTTTTAAGTTATTAATAAATTTTAACCTTGGATTGCTCCAAGGTCTGGCCTGCATTGTTACGCTTCTTTGATAGGCTTTGCAGGATCTATTAGTATATAGTATGTTCTTAATTTAATTTTAAATACACTTATTTTAAAATTTCTCTCCACGTTTCTGGAAATCCATAATGCTTTAAATTAACAAATGAGTATTTACTAATTAATGTTTCTAACCTATTAATAAAGTTCTCTTTAACATTAATATCATCTATTAATTTATTCATGATATAAATATACGCAAATACTTGTTTTGTATTTTTATTTAAATCTAAAGAATTATTTTTAAATAAATTCTTATCTTTTTTTGACAGCTTAGGTGCAAATGTTATGTACCTGTTATATAATCTTCCTCTATGAGCACATATATTACGAAGTATAACAAAACCTTGCAACCAGTTTTCTATATAATTATATGGTATAGATGCATAATGATCTTTACAAATTTCTTCTTTAATTTCAGCATGTAAATTTTTAAATCCTCTTGATAAACAACCAAAGGACATTAACTCTACTACTACCCAACATGGAAACTCTCCATCATATTTTTCATTATGATGTTTAACGAATATTTCATTCTTTTCATTTTCTTCTATAAGTTGAGTTATGTTTTTCATGAATTTTTCATATCTCCACTCATCATCAAAGCTTTCTTTATCTAAATATCCTAACGGCCCATATTCTTTTGAATGATAATATCCAAAATGAGTTCTAAACTCCACCTCAATATATTCTAGTAAATATAATAATGCAACTCTTAACTCTGCATCAAAATTATATATTTCCATTACTTGTTCTAACTTTACATTATTATAAAAAACATTATCTCTCCTTAATGTTAATGTATACCCACTTAATCTGTAATAATTAACATGAGATAAAACTCTAGAAGCATAGTCATTATCTTTAATTACCATACCTCGCTCTTTCAAAATTTCTATTTGTTCTTCTATACTTTTAAAAGGTTTTCCCATAAATTTCTCCTAAAACAAAAGGCCCACCATGTTACGCATGTGATATAAAAAAATATCACATAGGCTTGGTGGGATCGATTGATTAAATTATATCACAAGAATTTTATCTTCTCAATAATTAATTTACTTTTTTATTAAAATTTTATCATTTTGAACAATTATATTTTCTAAAGCTCTATCATGCACCTTATATGCATTTTGAATACTATATCCCATATCAACAGCTATTTGCTCCCAAGTTTTAAAACAAAGGTATCTCAACTCCAACAATGTTTGCTGTTCTGGATTATTAATCTTTTTTATTATAGACATTATTTCTTTCTTCAAATCTACAAGTACATCTATATCAGCATTAATTTCATTCTCTAATTCCATCATCTTTACTATTATTCCTTCCATAGAATGAACATTACGACTTCCACTTGGAGGTGTATCACTTAATGTAGATGTTGCTTTAGTTGCTAATTCTCTTAAAGACACTATTTGTTCAAGCTTACTATTTATTCTTTGATCTATTCTATAAGCTTGAGCTAAGTACTCTTTAGTTGTCATATCCTTCTACCTCCTTTTTGCCAAGGCATTGAACCATTATAATATTTATCTGATATATAAAGTTGTAATTGTCCATCTAAACTACTTAATCTTTTAAATACACTTCTTTGAGCTTCTTCTTGTTGTTTACTTGTTTGTTTAAAAGGACATTCATCACCTAAACAAATATCAACTACTAATCTTTTGCATTTATTCTTTCTAACTTTATTTACACATATATCTCTTAATTCCATACCTTCTATACCTCCTTAATTTAGCATACTTTTTTATTTAAATTAATACTTACAGAAAGTATTTCATTAAGTTTTGTACTGTCTTCTTCTTTAAGCTGACCTATAACATTTAATATTTGCCCCTTACATATTGTTAAAACCTGCTCTGCTAATATTGTGCTATCATATTTTAAGCAACTATAATCTTTTTTATATAATTCATGATGTGTAGGAAGTTCCTTTTTATGTTTTCCTGTTATAGGAACTACTATTGTTGTGGTAGAAAACTTATTACCTACATCATTTTGAATAACCACTGCTGGCCTTCTTCCACTTTGAACACATCCTTGGTTTTGGCCAAAGTCCACCATTATAATACTATCTCTATAAATCTCCATCTTTTATACCCCCGATTCTTGCTTTAACAGCATTAATTAAATTTTCTTGTCCACATTGTTTTCTTTGAAGAGCTTTCATTACTTCTTCATCTATAGTTCCTTTAGAAACAATGTGATGAATAACTACTGTATCTTTCTGTCCCTGTCTCCATAGTCTTGCATTAGCTTGTTGGTAAAGCTCTAAACTCCAAGTTAGTCCAAACCATATAATTGTTGAACCTCCAGCTTGAAGATTTAACCCATGTCCTTTTGCTGCTGGATGTGCTATCGCTATTTGAATTTTTACCTTCATTCCATTTTGATATATCTTTACTAGTTGAAATTTCTGTAACCTTAAATTTTTTAGATATTCTTTCTTTATCATGTTTATAAGCATAAAATACTAATACTGGTTTTCCATTAGCTGCCTCAATTAAATCTTCTAAACCTTCTAACTTTTTATTATGAATTATCTTTGTTTCCTTCAGCTCATCATAAACTGCTCCATTTGCCATTTGAAGTAATTTATTAGATAGTGCTGCTGCATTAACTGCATCTATGTCTCCATCAGCTAACGGTAAAATCATATCTTTTTCTAATCTTTTATAAAGTTTCTTTTCCTCTTCTGACATTTTCACATGAACTACATTATCTATTCTTTCTGGCATATCTAAATAATCACAAGCCTTCATACTGACACAAATATCAGCTATTCTTTTATAAATTTCTTCTTCAGCACCTTCTCTAGGTTTATAACTAAATATTACTTGAGCATTTCTTTTATCAGGAATAAAAAAGTCATTTCTATAATTACTAATAAATCTTCCTAACCTTTGCCCCATATCAATTAAGTTTATTTGACTCCATAAATCCATTAAAGTATTTGGTGCTGGAGTTCCTGTAAGCCCAACTATTCTTTTTACCTTTGGTCTAATTTTTCTAAGAGCTTTAAACCTTTTTGAAGAAGAGGATTTAAAACTTGAAAGTTCATCAATGACTATCATGTCAAAATCAAAGTCATAATTATTACAAAGCCATTCTACATTTTCACGATTTATTATGTAGATATCAGCTTTATCAAATAGAGCCATTCTTCTTTCTTTTTCTGAACCTAAAACTTTTGAAATTTTAAGACCTTTAAGATGATCCCATTTTTCACACTCTTTACTCCAAGTATCTTGAGCTACTCTTAATGGAGCTATAACTAATACTTTACTTATTTCAAAATAATCAAATAACAAACTCCATAAACTTGTTAAAGTTATTACTGTTTTTCCAAGTCCCATATCTAAAAGTAAGGCACATGCTGAATTATTTATAATAAAATCCTGTGCATACTTTTGATATTCATGAGGTACATATTTCATCAAGTACACCTCCAATCTTTTCTTTACTATCTATGCAATAAACTAAAAATCCTAATGATTCTAATTGTCTTTTTCTCAATATTTGAAAAGGTCTCATTTCTTTTCCTGGTGCTTTAAGTTCTACAAAAGCAAGTTTTCCATCTTTCATTAAAACTAGCCTATCTGGCACACCTGCCATTCCTGGTGATACAAACTTAAATGCTATCCCTCCACGTTTCTTAACTTCCTTAGTTAAAGCTTTTTCAACTTCCCTTTCTCTCATAAATACCCCTTTCATATTAGGTGGAACAATTAAGGGAACAATGGTCTAAAAAACCCTTACGCGTGTATATATACGTAACATGTACTATTATTACTTATATATATATTATTTATCTCATAGGAGATTTTCTTGTTCCACTGTTCCTATACCCTTGCTTAACCCTTTAAAATACTAACTTCTTTACTGAAACACTACCTTAGTACAAGCTAACGCATATACCCACTGTTCCTTTTAATTTTGGAACACAATATTTCTTATTTTCCATTTTCAACTCTCATAAAAGCTCTTTGCTTATTATAAATAGGAAATCTTGTAGTGCCACTTTTAGTCCCGTTGTATGGTTTCCAATTTTCTAATCTAGACATTATTGATGTTATTTCATAAGAATCTGCTTTCTTTAAACTTGCAGAATCTTTACCAAAACATTCACACCAAATTTCCATACTACAAACAAGTTCTCTCTTTTTAGTACCTACTAAAGCTGCACCAAAGTCATTAGCACTTAAGAAATTTCTTCTTTCATAAAGACTCATAGTATCCCAATTATCTGGTAATAACTTTTCAAGATATTCTCTAACTAATCCTTCTCTATCATCACTTTCCATAGCATCTGCCTGCTGTGCTATAGCAATTTGAGCTTCATCTCCTTTTAAGAATAAATCCTCGCCTTGCTTATATATAAATAATACTTCTGCCCATACTTGATCTACCTCTGTTAAATCCCATGCTTTCTTTGAACTGTCTCCACTTACTCTAACGGGCCAGAACCTTCTATTTCCTGTGATATCTCTTAAGAATCCTGTTTCACTATTTGTTGTCCCTACAATAACACACTGCCTTGGATGACTTTCCACATTAACTCCATAGCTTGCCCTATATTTATCATCTGTTCTTGAAACAAAAGATTTAACTGTTTCAACATCAGTTTTCTTTATACCTGCAAGCTCTCCAAGCTCTAAAAGCCAATAACCCTGTAGCTTTTCTGCTGCTGCCTTATCACGCATATCACCTAAAGTTAAACTATCAGAAAACCACCCTTTACCTAACCTTGAAAAGAAAGTACTTTTCCCTATACCTTGTGGTCCATTTAAAATTAATACACTATCAAACTTAGTACCTGGCTCATAAATTCTAGCTACAGCTGCCACTAAAGTTTTTCTAATAACAGCTTTAGAGTATTCATTATCATCTGCTCCTAAATACTCTATTAAAAGCATATCTACTCTTTTAATCCCATCCCACTCTTCTAAATTATTTAGATATTCTTTTACAGGATGATATGCTCTTTCAGCTGCAACTGATATTAATGCTTCCTTTAATTTAGCAGGTGACCATATACCATAACTTCTATCAAAATATACTTTTAAAGCTGCCATATCAGAATCATTCCAACCTACTTTAATTTGCTTCCAAGGTAACTCTTCTTTCACATCAATCCCATCTCTATGCTGGTTGTAAGCTATACCCTTTAACATCTCATCATTTTTCATAATAAGTACTAGGTTCTGTAGCTCTGGTTTTATATTTCCATTCTTGTCTACAGTAAGTTTTTGTTGCCATTGCCCATCTTCTACTACATCAAACTCTGACTTTGCCTTTTCCATTTTTTCATTTATTAATTGCTTTTTAACCTCTTCATCCTTCATCCAAAACTCCTGCATAGCCTTAAAGGATGGAAGTTTAGTTGGTGTAGTTCCTTCTTCACACTCGCCATCTAAATCGCTAAACTTATGAATTCTAACTAAGTCAAAAGCATTGCATAACTTATTACAAGCTTTATCACTGGCATGATGTGAAAAAGAAAATTTATTATCATAAACAACTACACCTGCTGATGAATCTGCTGGAATATAATCATACCTACCTTCTATTAAACTTGGCTTATAAGTATCACTTAAAAATTTATCAATAGCTGCTTCAATAGTATATGTCCTACAAAAAGCACCTATCATCCCTTCCTTTTCCAAAGGATCTGCTTGCTTTGAGATATTATTCTTTATGACCTTATGTTGCCTTGAAGATACTGGCCATTCACTACTATCTCTCCAATCTTTATATCTTGATAGCACCTTGTCTGGGTCTAACAACTCTCCATCTTGGTCTTCAAAAACAAACTCTCCATCATAAGAAGTTGATGGCCAATACATAAGTCGTGTTGCTTCATAGGTAGTATCATCAAATTGATCTATTCCAATATCTGAAGCTATTAACCTAGAAACTGCTGTATACTCATCTGAACTTACATTTCTAGCTAAAGGTATGATTAATCTAAGTCGTGGTTTTTCTGAAGTGTGTTTATGAGTAGAATATATACAACATCTAAATCCATAAAACATAGTTATTTCGTCCCATAAGCTAGAACTTGCATAATCTAAATCTAAAGTAAGCATGGACCTGTATTCTACAAATCCACTTTTACGTTTTCCATCTCTTAACTCTCCTGCTACAAATCCACCTATATCTTTGACTTCATCCTGTTTATTTTTAGGCAGCTTCCTAAACTCATCCATAGTTTCAGTAGTTACCTTTGTACTACTTGCCATAACTAAAAAATTGTCCCAGGTAATATCTATGTTCTTCCACACTGTATCTTTTCTTGAATTAGCTACTGCAATTTTCATATCTACTATCACCTCTCTCTAATCTTAATTTAATTTTCTCCAATCCCTTTTTTGCTCCAACTAAATCTCCTGACAAGGCTTGACCTCTTAATGTCTTTATTATCTGTCTAGGTAAGTAACCTCTGTACTTACCTAGTTCTTTTATAAATACCTGCACCTCTCATCAATCCTTTCTATAATATTCACATTCAAATCCATCAGCTCTAAGTGGTAACCCCTTTGCCCATTCTGGAGCTATAGCCATAACATCACAAACTTCCTTTAGTGAACCTTCACCTATTGGTGTTTCTACTATAATTTCATCATGCACATGCATAACTATTTCATACCCTTTTTTATCTACATTAATCATAGCTTCTGCTAATAAATCTCTTGCAATTGCTTGAACTATATTCTCTACTAACTTAGGACCATAAGTTTCTATAAGCTCCCACTTCTTAGTTGCACCTATGCCTTCATAGGTAATTCCTTCTCTACCAAACTTGTTAGTTTCTAGTCTTGGTTTTATATAAGATAAATTTCTTCCTGAAGGTAAAGTAATAAACATTATTCCTCTTTCATAGAAGATTTCAATTTTACCTACTACTTCACAGCCTTTTTCCTTTACAACTTTAATTGCAGCTTTGTCTATATCCCACCATAACTTTGTAATATTAGGATTGGCCTGTCTCCATGCAGCAACTAATCCTTGAAGCTCATCTTCTTTAACTCCCATATCTAAGGCTCCCATAGCTGTAAGTGCTCCAACAGAACCACCATAACCAAGTGCCAGCTCTGAAATCTTCCCCTTCTGCCTTAAAGGTGAAGTCTTTGTTATCTCCTCAATAGGTACTCCAAACATCTGACTAGCACTGGCTTCATATATCTTTCCATGAGAATTAAACACATCAAGCCTCCACTTTTCACCTGCAAGCCAAGCTATAACTCTAGCTTCAATAGCACTAAAATCTGCCACTATAAACCTATTGTTTTCCTTTGGTATAAAAGCTGTTCTGATAAGCTCTGATAAAACCTGTGGTACATTATCAAATAATATTTCTAAAGTCTCAAACTCTCCATCTTTAACTAAATCACGTACTAAAGTTAAATCCTTCAAATGATTTTGAGGTAAGTTCTGAACCTGAACTAATCTACCAGCCCAACGCCCTGTTCTATTAGCACCATAAAATTGAAGTAATCCTCGTACTCTTTTATCTGGACATAATGCTCGTTCTATAGCCTCATACTTTTTAACAGAAGTCTTTGAAAGTTGAGCTCTTAAATTAAGTAATCTTTGCACATCTTCCTCTGAATCTTTAGCTAAATCTGCTACTGACTTTTTAGATAAAGATTCTACTTCTACTCCATTTTCTAAAAGCCACTGCTTAAGCTGCAATACTGAATTAGGATTTTCAAGTCCTGTTAACTTTTTAGCTTCTGCATAAGTATCTTCTTTATGGAGATTGTCACACTCTATAGCTTTTTTAACTAACTGTGTATCTATAAGAACACCTCTATCATTGATTTCTTGATCCAACACATAAATCTCTTGCTCACTATTTATGATTGGATACCTATCAAGCTTTTTACGTATTGCTTTTTCAACTTCTACATCTTGTGCACAGTACCGTTTATACGTACACCAGCGTTCAATTGAATGATGTGGATAATTTCTAGTTCTTTCTCCATTAGACTTTGTAGGTTTACAAGGCATTGAAAAATACCTAATTAAATCTTTACCTTCCTTCATTTTTTGCTTTTGCAATCCTAAAACTTGTGCAACTCCATCTAAAGATAAAGGTAATCCTAAACTTGCAGCTTGCACTGCTGTGCATCTCCATGACTTCGCTGATAATCTTTTATTAAGAAATTTTGATAAACATACTCTTTCAAAATTTGCATTAAATGCTGTTTTAATAATATTTTCATCTTCCAGCGCTACAATAATTTCATTAGGTAAAGTTTCTCCTGATGCTAAATCTATAACCTTTACTTCATCGTTATTAAAAGAGTAAGCAAATAATAATATTTCAAATTTAGGTGAAGTGGTGTATGCATAAACACCACTTCTGATTAAATCTATATCACTATAAGTTTCTATATCTATAGCTAATGTTTTCTGCATACACTATACCTCTTTAGCTTAAGAAGTCTTCGTCTTCAAAAGTTGAAAACTCATTTTCTGCTTTAGTACGTCCACTTAATGACTCTCCATCAGCTAACTTTTGTAGATTACCAAGTCCACAAGCAATTCCTTTATTACCATTTGAATTGAATGCATAAAAAGTTATACTTGCTCTTCCATAGCACCCACTATAAACTTCACTCTGGTCTAATATAGGCTTAACATTTTTATCTACTATTTGAGGCTTGTCCTTACTGTTTGCGTTAATAAAATAGCTGTTCTTATAAGCTTCGTCATCAGGTCTATCGATATCTCCATCCCTTAATGGAGTTTTTAAGTTAGACGGCACTCTTCCACCAAACTTAGCTTTACCTTCTTGCTTTGCAGCTTCTATAGCAGCTTTAACTTCATTAACTGTCTTTGTATCTGCCTTTGGTATTATTAATGAAACTGAATACTTTTCATCTCCACCATTGATTGATTTTGGCTCCCACACATTTGCATATGAGAATCTTGCCTTACCCGTTATAACCTTTGTATTGTTTTCCATTTATATTTCCTCCTTAAAATCAGCAGCTGCTGTGTTATTTATTTTTATTTCTTTTCTTTTATCTGAACTAGGAACTAATGTTGGCTTACCTTCTGGTCTTTCTATTAATGTTCCTAGAATTTCATTAAACTTCTTTTTGCCTATTAACTTTTCCATAGCTGTTATTCCTAAAAGTGATTTAGAATAAATATCTGTTATTCCGTTATCTTCACAAACTTTTATAACAGTCTTTTCATCCTTATATTTACGATTAGCTCTACCCTGAACTAACTTAAATCCTGGCCATTGTTTTCCTTCATTAATTGCTAGATGTAACGCAAAATTATGAATATCATTAGCCCATGTTGATAATCTATCAGATATAAATAACACATCTGCTATTTCTTCATCAGTTAATAAATCCGGCTTCTTAAATTCATACTTAGCTGCATCTAAAAATTCTTCTGCTCTTGCTCTACAGTTATGTCTAACTCTACAGAATCTACAATGTTCCCCTGAAAGAAACTCACCTTCACCTTTAAAAGCTAAATCAGCCCTTGGTTTCAATTCATTCTCTGCCCAACTTAATAAATCTTCTGTTAACATCTCATAGGTAGATATACTTTCAAGTCTAGGTTGTACAATAGTCATTCTTACTTTTTTGATGTCATAAAGACTATCAAATAAGTTTAGAGCACCTATAGCATAAAGCTTCATTTGTGGATTATCTTCTGCTGAAACTGCAACACCTCTTCCATACTTAAGGTCCATTATATCCAAATTTTCATCTGCAACTATTAAAAGGTCTCCTGTACCAAATCCCTCTGTCACATAGCATGAGTAATCTAGCCTTTGCTCTATTAATATCACTGGATCTTTACAGCTTATCCTAACTTCATCAATAAGTTCAGTTGCAAAGTTCACATAAACATCTGTATATTGCTCTAACTCTTCACTATCAAATTCACTAACTGGTCTTTCAGTTTTAGTACCAATATAATCTCTTAATTTGTATTCTGATAACTCATGAGCTGCTGTACCTTCTGCTGCAAATACACTACTTGTATTTTCTTCATGCTCTTCAAGCCTTGCAGATGGTGGACAATGCAACCACTTATGTGAAGCTGAAGCAGATAATAATGCATGCTTGGCCATTATAAAACCTCCGCTAATTCAAGAATCTCTTTATAATTCCATGGATGAATATCAGTTAGCTTATTAACTCCATATTTTTTAATAAGCTCCTTAACTTCTGCCTGCTTTCCATTCTTAGATTTTGTAGCTAATACTTTTCTAACTTCTTCAAGTGTTATAGTTTTTTCAGCTGCTTCTTCTTTATTTTCATTAACTTCTTTTTCTTTAATAGCTTCCTCTACCTTAGGCTCAATTTCTTTTACTTCAACATTCTCTTCTATAACAGAAGAAAGACTTGCTCCTAAATTCACCTTAGGTAATGCTTCTGCTAAAGCTAATATTGCAGCCATAATATGTGGCGATTCCACTGTTATTTTCACGTTAATATCCATAGTATTCACTCCTCTTAAATTTTTATAGTTTTTTTGCTTCTTGAATAAAATCAAAATAATCTTTCTCATCCAGTTCAATCAGCTTTCCAGCATTATACTTATTCAACAGATTTTTTATCTTATGTGCTTTTCCTTCTCTGCTTTTTTCATCTAAAATATTACTTATCATATTGATAGTTATTGTTTTAGAATTTAACTCATCCACTCTTTCTCCTCCTTTCCTTAATTGGTACTTAGAGCAAAATCTTGTAATATACTATTCATAATCAGTATGTCTTGGCCTGAAAGTTCACCTTTTAACTTTTCAAGTAGGCTCTTTTGTTGTTGATTAAGATATCTCTTATCTAAATCAAAGTCACCAACAATTCTAATTCCGCCACCATGTCTCCCACGAATAGTTTCTATTGGGTATGAGAGTGATAGATGTTCAATATCAGTTCTTATAGTACGTTCAGATACTCCACACTCATTAGCTAAATTTTTAATTTTTTCACTTCTTCTTTTACAAAGAACTTTTAAAATTGCCATTCTTCTTTCAGTTGGAGTTATCCAATCTGCTAACATTTCCATCACTCTCACCCCCTTTCTCTTGCTCTGTAAGTTAATATTAAAAGTTAAACCGGCAGACTAACTTACACTTTAAAAACTTTTTTAAAATAAAAAATGACCTAGAGTAAGCTATTATTTTTTAGCTTTACTCCGGCCATTTGATAACTCTTATTTGGTTTCGTTGCTCGGTAGTTATTTATTATATTTTATTTCTACTATATTTCTACAATGTGGACATTTCATTTCTATAACCACATTTCCTAGTGCTCTTAATATATCCAACGCTCTTTTATTACAGCATGGACACTTCATTTTTTCTCTCATAGATAACCTCTCCTTTTAAATTAACATGTTAGCATTTTTGCTTACACTTTATTGTTTTTTATAGCACCCTTTTTAAGGATGCCATTTATTTAAATTGCGTTATTAAATTTTACTGTAGGTGTACATTGATTATTATCATAACTATTCATTATTTTTAAGTTATTTAACCTTACCTCTGCAGCTTGTTTTGACACATTAAAAGTTTTTGATATTTTTTGAATTAGTAATTCATTATATCTTTTTTCATTTCCCCAACTCATAAATTTCAAATTTTCAATATAATCTTCATCATTGCAAATTTTAAATACCATGGATTTAGGCATTAATAATGCTGAAGCGAAATAATTTGCTTGCCACTCCATGGTATCGTTATCATTCCATTTATTAATTGGCTTAAATTTAGGCTCAACACTTACAGTCCTACATTGAATATTAGACATATCAAGAAAATCAAATAATGATATTTGAGCCATATCCCTATAATATTTTTTCTTATGAAATATCCAATGTCCTGCCTCATGTATAGCTGTAAATCTATATCTTTGTTCTTGACCTTCTTCTAATAAAGTATTATCAATGATAACGGTACCAGATTTCGCACTTATGTATTCAGCTCTTTCTGTATATATATCATATACTTGAACTTTACTTGTATCATTAAATACTAACATTCCTAGATAACAGCCACAATGAGATAGATATTGAAAATCCTGTTGCAATCCTAGATATTGTGCTAAAAACCTATCTTCATCTATAGGTTGCGGCGTTACTAAAGTTTCCGGACTAAAATCCATTATAAATTTTTCTGCTATATTGTCTATTTCTTCTTTACTTAATACTGGTACATTATTTGATTTCATTCTAAAACTAGGATTGTACATAAATGAAAACTACCCCTTTCTATTCTCGAGTTCTTCTATAAACTTCTTCCACTCTTCCTCTCCAACTTCTAGATCCATAGCTTTTCTAAGTGCAACACGTACATAATCTCTTTCCATAATATAATCTGGTAGATCCACTGATATAGAATTTCTCTTCTTCCCAGCTAAATCATACATATATCTGCATTCATCTTCACTTAAAGATAGTATGTTAGCTAACTCATCAAGCTTGTCCTTATCTGGAGGGTTACGTCTTTCCTTCTCAATGTCACTTAAATATGGTGGTGTAATCTTTAGTAATCTGGCCATTTCTCTTAAAGTTATTTTCTTTTCCTCTCTCTTCTTTGCAATAAATTCACCAAAACTCATTTCATTATACATATTCATATTCTTACATCCCTATCTCTCTATACACATTTACTTTTAAAAATATTTAAAATTAATTACGCGTATTAATTATTATTTACTCTTATCTCTATTCTTTAAACACTAATTTTCAAATTATACTCTTTTAAAATCCATACTATCTTCATACTTTTATTAACTCTTACTCTTTGTTTTGGATAGCTTTATTAACTATATTTCAGAATTGCTACATACACAAGGCCAATATGCTTGTAAGCTAAACTGCTAATTACATAATATAGCAAATTCCATTTAATTGCAATATATTTTCCTAAAAAAGTATTTTTTATTTATTTTATCCAAATAATATGTTATTAAAGAATTTGTGTTCTGTTATAGTTTAAGTACTATATTTATATTTTATAGGGGTCTTATGAATATTAATGGTATTAATAAATGAAATTTATCAAACAATAGTTAAATATCAAAAAGAAAATAGATTTCTACCATCAGTTGGAAATTTATGTATTCTTGTTAATCTTAAATCTACAGCCTCTGTTCATAATAATTTAGCTAAGTTAGAGAAAGACGGATTAATTAAGATTCATAATAATACTTCTAGGAGGATACAAATATTATAAAGTAAAATACCATCACTCCCCCTATCAAGTGATGGTGTTTTACTTTAATTATTTTTCAACTATTTCTCTATAATATCAAATCCGTATTCTTTATCTTTAATGTAGCTATTGCAATTACTCTTACATAAATAAATAGCCATAATAATATCTCCTGTACTTCCTAAAAAATTTAATAAAAATATTAATGAACCTAAACTACTTGTAAGCAATAATACACTTAATGAAATAATAGTTACTGGAGCTAATAATACTATTACAAATTTAGTCCTATGTAATATTACCCCTGATATTTCTTGTGTGTATGCATATATCCCCTTAAATCCAAATTTAATCTTACCCCCAAAGATAGTATATGCTATTCCATGTATTATTTCATGCACTAAAGTAATTGGTATCATTAGTATTAACGTAGTAATTATCATATCTAAGAAATAAAATCCTGTTAAACTAAAAAATTTGTAGTTAATAACTAAGTCTAAAAATACATTACTTATGTTGTCTATTTGAATATAGCAAAAGCTATATGCTAATAAGAAACATAAGATATGAATCTTCCATGAAATTTTAAAAGACATGCCAACACCTCCTTCTAAGAGTATTGACATGTCTTTATATTAACAAACTGTTCTTTAAACAATTT
This sequence comes from Clostridium celatum DSM 1785, assembly GCF_000320405.1. Classification (GTDB taxonomy): domain Bacteria; phylum Bacillota; class Clostridia; order Clostridiales; family Clostridiaceae; genus Clostridium; species Clostridium celatum. The sequence continues at coordinate 47,556 of NZ_KB291618.1, forward strand.
TATTGTTACTTGTTTATAAGCCATAATACACAAGCTTTCATATTAACGTAAATATTCTTTGCCACTTAGTCATTATCTTTATAATACCAGCTACAAACAATAAGTATTTTATCGAGTATTCCCCTTTTAAATTACTTTCCTAATATATCATTTTAGTTAAATAAAATTATATCATTGCTAAAACGAAAATATTTTATTGCTAGATTTATTTAAACCTGTATAAAGCTAATCTTCTATTATATTCTAAAATACTTTTCAAAGAACTGGCCTAATCTTTCAATAACTTTTTCCTTCTTTTTAGCTCTTGCTCCACCGAATCTAGACATTGGCGGAAGTATTTTATCAATATCAGTGCCTATGGTTTTTAGCTCACCATTCCTAAAAGAATTATCTACAAACTTTTTAGTTTCTTCTTCCTTCAATTTATCTTCAGTGATAATACTATTTAATTCTTCTTCTTTTTTCATATTAACAAACTGTACCCATTCCTTATTTACATCGAGTTCACCATTTATACTTTCTATAAAGTTCTCTATTAATTCCTTCTTGCTACGTAGCTCCATACTTGAATTGATTGATTTATCAATAGTTGTAAGTATACTTTTATCCTTACAATTAGATTGATAATACTTGGCTACAAGCATTAAAATATAATCAATATTTACTTCAACTTGCTTTATAAGATCTATTTCAAATACAATATCATCATTGATTTTTTCTTTCTCTGTATCATCCTTTTTAGAATAATCTTGGTATAAATCAATATATCTACTTTGATAATCTTGTAAATCTCTTTGAGTAATTATATCATTACCACAAAATTCATCAAAGGAATTAAGAATATTTCTAAGCTTTAGCACCTTACCAAATAGCTTTATAAATCCTTTTCTATCCTTCTCTGTAATCAATTCTACTTCAAGTGGATATAAATTCTCTAGATTGCTAATAACCTCTTTGTAGCCTTCTACGTGCTTTCCTTTTTCCTCATATCCATTTAGATATTCCTCATAAGTTTTTAGAATTACTATTCCACTAGCATCTTTATTTCCAAATAAAGATAATGCCTTTTCAACCTCCTCATTTAAGTTACGGAAACATACTATATTTCCAAATACCTTTATAGAATTTAAGATTCTATTAGTACGTGAGAACGCCTGTATTAAACCGTGATACTTAAGATTTTTATCTACCCATAATGTGTTTAATGTTGTTGCATCAAACCCTGTTAAGAACATATTTACAACAATAAGGATATCTATTTCACGATTTTTCATTCTCAATGATAGGTCCTTATAATAGTTTTGGAACTTGTCTGGACTTGTATCATAACTTGTACCAAACATTCCATTGTAGTCATCTATTGCTCCATCTAAGAAATCCCTTGAAGTTTGGTCTAACTCATCTGTTTCAAAGTTTTCTTCATAAAGACTATCTTCAGGATCTTCTTCATTAGGACTGTAACTAAAGATTGTTGCTACCCTTAACCCCTTTCCTGTTTCTGACATTTGATTTTTAAATTCTGTATAATACTTTATAGCCATTGGTATAGAAGCTACTGCAAAAATAGAGTTAAAACCATTTATTTTTCTATCCTCCTTTATTTCTGAAGCCGTATTATTCTTAGACTTGGCCATTTCCTCAACATTGGTAATAACCTTGTAATTATAGAATGACTTACCTTGGTTCCTATAGGTTTTTTGGTCAAAATGTTCTAATATATATTTAGTTATTTCTGCTATTCTTCGATCATCAAGTAAGGCATTTTCCTTATCTATAGCCTTTACCTTCTTATCATTCATAATGTCAGATTTAGCAATAGTATTATTATAATCAATCTTGAAAGGAAGTACGTTTCCATCACTTATAGCATCAACTATTGTATATGTGTGAAGCCTATCTCCAAAGGCCTGCTCTGTTGTTTTAAGATTTACATTCTTCCCACTTCCTGAATTTACAGAGAATATAGGTGTTCCAGTAAATCCAAATATATGATAATTCTTAAACGACTTAGTTATTTGAACGTGCATATCTCCAAATTGTGAGCGGTGGCACTCATCAAAAACAATAACTATATGCTTTTTATAAATTTCATGTTCCTTATTCTTAGATATGAATACCGATAGCTTTTGAATAGTTGTAATAATAATCTTTACGTTAGGATCTTCAAGTTGTTTCTGAAGAATTTTCGTCGATTTATTACTATTAGCAGCGCCTTTCTCAAAGCGATCATATTCTCGCATTGTTTGATAATCTAAATCTTTTCTATCTACTACAAATAACACCTTATCTATACCATCAATACTTGTTGCTAATTGAGCTGTCTTAAAACTAGTTAATGTCTTACCTGAACCTGTAGTGTGCCATATATATCCTCCGGCTTCTAATGTTCCAGTTTTCTTATATGTTGTAGATATTTTAATACGATTTATAATCTTTTCCGTTGCAACAATCTGATAGGGCCTCATAACTAAAAGTGCATCTTCAGATGTAAAAACACAATACCGAGTTAAGATATTTAGTATTGTATGTTTAGCTAAAAATGTCTTTGTAAAATCCACTAAATCAGTAATGATATTATTAGCTTCATCTGCCCAATAGCTTGTAAATTCAAAGCTGTTACTTGTTTTCTTTTTTTTACTGCTTATCTTTTGCTCAAATTCTTTTACATGTCTATCTCTAGTAGTATTAGAATAATACTTAGTATGAGTTCCATTTGAAATTATAAAGATTTGAACATATTCATATAAGGCACACCCAGTCCAAAAGCTATCCCTTTGATACCTTTTAATCTGATTAAATGCTTCCCTTATAGCCACTCCCCTACGTTTTAGTTCAACATGAATTAACGGTAGCCCATTAACCAAAATAGTTACATCATACCTTGTTTGATGAGCTCCATTATCTTCTTCATATTGATTCAAAACTTGCAAATAATTATTATGAATATTCTTCTTATCAATTAGCTTTATATTCTTAGTTTCTCCATTATCACAAGTAAGATTTTGAATATAATCATCTTGTATTTTACGAGTTTTCTCTAAGATCCCATCATTACTATTTGAAATTATATTACTATAAAAACTCTTCCATTCATTATCAGAGAACTTATAGTTATTTAATTCTTCCATCCTATGACGAAGATTTGCTATAAGTTCCTTCTCATCTTTTATCTTAATATAATCATACCCTTGCTCAGTTAAACTCTTAATAAATTCACGTTCTAACTTATCCTCGTTTTGATATGCTGTGTCTGTTCTTTTCTCAGGAATATACTCAGCTACAACAGTAGCTTCAGTAGGTTTCTGCAATAGTTTTATATTTCATAATTATCAATCAATAATGCTAAATGCATTACATCCCCCTTTTATAATCCTTAATTCTTTCCCTTAAAAGTCAAAAGTTTATCTCTATAATAGTCATATTGCTTTTGTATTGCTTCAATTTCTGCTTGAATCTCTATACTAATGCCTTTGTAAATAACATCATATTTCTCTAAAATATCTACTATACGCTGTTGTTCTTCAAGTGATGGAATTGGAATTAATGCTTTTCCAATTCCTTGTGCCGAAATAGAACATATTTTCCCGATTGAAACGTATTTTTTTATTTGCAAATGGTAAATATTAGTTCTTAAATAGTATGAAATATATTTCGGATTAATATTATGCTCAAATATATAACAAGCATCATGCACTACAACATCTTCATCTCCCATCCATGCAACACCAATTCCAATATCCATATCATTTTCTCCAGCTTGAACAATAACAACATCACCTTTATGTGCAAAACGCATTTTTTTAGATAATTCCTTATCTAAAAAGCACTTAGTTTTTTTGGCACTTACACCAAAATAAGTATATAAATCTCCATAATGTATACATGGAACTCCTTCTTCTTTTATATCATTTCTCACAAATCTTTTGCCTCTGGTAAATTTCCCAAGCTCTTCTAGGGTAATTACTTTGATGTTGTTTTTTAAACATCTATTTATCATTTCATCACAATCTTTTCCAAACAATTCATCCCTATAATATTCATATTGCTTACGTCTTGCTTCTAGCTCTGATGTTAACTCTGATATTAGCTTAGTTTTAAGTTCTGTGTAACTATCTAAAATACGTACAATTTCTTCTTGTATAGCTATCGGCGGAACTGGAATTTTTACTTTATCAATACTTGATATATATACATGTGGAACCCCACTACCTTTTTTTGTACCATATATATACTCTTGAATATTAGTTAAACAGTAAAATAAATATTTTGTATAATTGTTATCTATTGCCTTTATCGAGAAAGCATCACACACCCAAATAGGCATATTCCAATATTGTACATACCCTGCACTAGCCCCACTTCCTGCAATAGTTATTGTTTCACCCTCTCTATTGTATTTATCACAATAATAAGCAGGATCCTTCCCTCCAGAAATTACCGGAATATCTCCAATTTTTAAATCTTTTTTAGTTACCGCTGTTCCACGTTGCATTATTGATATATCTTTTAACATCTTGTACTCCACACCGTCTGGACACATTGCTTCTATCAGTTCTTCTAATCTACTCATTTTACACCTCTATTTCAGCAATAATTTTATCAATTTCATCACGTAATGAAGCTTCTCTTGATACTATTTCTTTTATCTCAGCATTTAAAACATCGATATCTATTATTTCTCTTGTATCTTCTTGCTCTACGTACGTAGATACTGAAAGATTATAATTTTCCTTTTCTATATCCTCATTTCTAACAAGCTTTGAGAAATATTCTATCTTATCTTTTTTCTCTACATATGTCTCAACTATTTTCTTTATATTATCTTCAGTTAACTTGTTATTGTTAGTTACTTTTATAAATTCTTTTGAAGCATCTATAAATAATGTTTTATTTTCTGTTTTTGATTTCTTAAGTACCATAATACAAGTTGCTATTGGTGTTCCAAAAAATAAGTTTTCTGGTAACTGAATAATACAATCTACGAAATTATTGCTAACTAAGTATTTTCTTATTTTTTGCTCTGCTCCACCTCTATACATTACCCCTGGGAAACAAACTATAGCTGCTGTTCCATTAGTTGATAGGCTAGATAAGCTATGCATAATAAATGCAAGGTCCGCTTTAGACTTTGGGGCTAATACTCCGGCATCTGAAAATCTTGGATCATTTATAAGTAATGGATTGTTGTCTCCTTCCCATTTAATTGAATAAGGTGGATTAGATACAATTGCTTCAAATGGTCCATCATCTAAGTGTTGTGGGTTTATAAGCGTATCTTCATGTGCAATATCAAACTTATCATAAGGAATATCATGCAAGAACATATTAATCCTACAAAGATTATAGGTAGAAATATTTACTTCTTGCCCATAAAAACCTTGCCTTACATTATCTTTTCCAAGTATCTTAGCAAAATTTAATAGCAATGATCCACTTCCAACAGCTGGATCGTATACTTTATCTACTTCTGTTTTTCCTACAATAGTAAGCCTAGTTAAAAGCTCTGATACTTCTTGTGGTGTGTAATACTCCCCACCACTTTTACCTGCATTTGAAGCATACATTGCCATTAAATACTCATAAGCATCACCAAATGCATCTATAGTATTATCTTGATAATCTCCTAACTTCATATCTGCAATACCATTTATAAGTTTTACTAAATTTTCATTTCTCTTAGCAACTGTAGCTCCTAGCTTATTGCTATTTACATCTATATCATCAAATAAGCCCTTAAAACTTCCTTCACTTTCTGTTCCTTGTGATGAATTTTCAATGTCTCTAAAAATCTTTTCTAGAGTTATATTAAGATCCTCATCATTCTTAGCTCTTTCTTTTAAATTTTCAAAAAGCTCACTTGGATAAATGAAGAATCCTTTTAAACTTACTAAGTCATCTTTTATTTCAGCTGCTTCTTCATCTGAAATCTTTGCATAATCAAAATCAGTATTTCCCGCTTCATGTTCATCTGCATTTATTGTATTAGTTATATTTTCTGAGATATAACGATAAAACAACATTCCTAAAACATATTGCTTAAAATCCCAACCATCAACACTCCCTCTTAGGTCATTTGCTATCGCCCAAATAGTACGATGTAATTCTGTACGTTCATTATTGTTAGCCATTTCATTTCCTCCATTTTTTATCTAATTTCTTATGATATAATCATCATTATTTTAAAATTTATTTTTTAAATCTATAAATTATTGATTTTCCACTTAATTCTACTTAACCTTACTTAACTTACTTATCATTAAGTAAGGCTAATATAGATTTTGACTTATATTATTTCAAAAATATCTTTTATATTCATTTTATCATATAAATCAAACTTAAGATTGTCTATTTTAGCTTGAAGTGCTTCCATCTCTCTTTTTAAACTTTTCTCTTCTTCTATATATTCATTCATAATCCTATTTTGCTCTTCACTACTCATATCTATTAAAGGTATCTCCTTTAAATCCTTCGCATTAATCATAGCTACTGCTGTTCCTGTTTTTCTACCTTCAATTAAATATTCACCTATAGGACTTTCTAAAAATTCTTTTATATATTGAGGATTATTACCTTGTTTTAATCTTATACCAATAAAGTTTTGTGATATTAAAATATCTCCATCATGTTCTGGAATGATACAAATCTTAGTTGCACCCTTATTCGATATTATTATATCCCCTGCTTCAACCTTGTAAGTTTCAACTCTAGCATTATTTTCTATAGAATACCTTGGCATAGACTCTACATCTAACTTACCATTTTTAATATCTGCAAGATTTATTATTTTATATTCACCATTAGCATCTTGAACGTTCTTACTAGTAACATTTATTCCTCTAAAAAAGCTTCCTATATCACCTAATGTTTTCGATGTGTTAAGCTTGTCTAAATGAATCTTAACCTTACCAAATTCAGAAGATTCAAACTCTGTTCTAACAACATTTCTACTTGGTAGAATATTACTATTTTCTATATTGTTTAACTCTACTATTGAACTAATACCATCAACAACTTTTTTGTTTCTATAGATATCTAAAATTGTATTGATATTTTCAGCATTTAAAATATTCTTACCCCTTCTTACATTTTCATATATATCATCAGCATTTATGAATTGTATCTTATTCTTCATTTCTTCACTTTTATTCATATTAAATACAATCATTGCACAAGGTATAGCAGTATTAGTAAATAATCCACTTGCTAACTCTATAACTGACTCAATATAATCAAATCCTATAATTTTCTTTCTTAAGCTTTCCTCTGCACCAGCTCTAAATAATGCACCAAGAGTTGTTATTATTACAGCTTTTCCATTTTCTTTTAATGATTTTAATGCACTACATATAAATAACCAATCAGCACTTGATACTCCTGGAGTTCCATATATAAATCTTCCATACTTATCATTTAATATTTCATTTTCTCTATCCTTCCACATCATGCTAAATGGTGGATTCATTATTACAGTGTCAAACTTCTTAATCGTATTTTCCCCTTCTTTAAATACCGGATTTATTAATACATCTCCAACTCTTATATCTGCTGATTTAATTCCATTAATAAACATTCTTATGCAAGCTATTGAATATGTTTTTAACTCTAATTCTTGACCATAAATTTTAAGCTCATTTCCATAACTTGCTGCAAACTTATATGCCTCAAAAGCATCTCCACCTATTCCAAAATTTCCATCATAAAACTCTCCATCTTTAGGTTCCACTATTTCAACTGCTAATTTGTTTATAAAATTTGGCGTTGATCCCGCAACTCCCATCTTTCCTGATAATTCTGTTGTACTACCTAACATATATTCAAATGCATCTCTATATTGTTCTGCATTAAAGAATGAACTTTTCAATATCACTAGTATTTTAGCTATTTCTTCACTTGATAATTTTAAATTATTTAAATATGATACAGCACTTCTTATTTCTTGTACTTCTTCACCTATGTTGTCTAATGCTTCTTTAATAGCAGCTTTAATATCGACACTATTTAAAATCACATCTAAATTTACATTGTCAGAAATATCATTGTTAGAACAATAACCTACTAATAACAATATCGCTGTACTTGAATCTAACTCCTCTACACTAATTGCCCCCCTTTGAACCTCTAATACTTCATCAATAACTCTCTTAACATTTTTCATTTTAACATCTCCTTACCTCTTTTTAATAATTTAATTACTAACTTGTTTTCTTTAAAATTTTTATCTCTTTGTTTATGTTTTAAGTATACATCCACAAAATAACAATGTCAATACTTTATTTTAATAATTTAATTACTAGCTTTTAATATTTAAATTCGCTATTTTAATTTCGTGTAATCGTTAGACCCCCTAACGCAAAAATTCCCCAAGACCGTAGTCTTAGGGAACATAAAACACACTATTAAATTTTCTAAAAACCCGCTAAACCTTTGATACCAGGCTATTTCTTAATCAGCCTTACAACCGTCTCAGCGTGTGATGTATTAGGGCATATTTATTATCCATTTAAATAATTATTATAACAAACAAATAATACTATTTACCATTTGTTTTTTCTAGCATATCTATCCTTGTTTCTACTTTTTGTGATAAATCTGCTGCAACCATCTTTAAAAATTCAATATTTTTTTGTGAATTCCAATTATCATTATCTATATCGGTTTTATAAGCTTGTACTAATAACGGAAGAATTTCAATGTATATTAATAAGTATAACTTGGCTAGTAATTCTTCTTCATCAAACTCCTCATACTCACCTTGATATCTTTCTAAAGCCGTAGTTACAGTACCATTATTAGTTAATACTAACTCTATGTTTTCATGATTTCTATATTCTAAATCAAGTTTTATTTGATTTAGATTTTTACTTTCTAATAAAAATGATAGTGTACTTATTATATTTATAACTGATTCTCCAGTTGCCGAAACTTTATTTAATAAATCTTCTGTATCACCTTTAAATCCTTTTATTGTATCAAGCGAAATATTTCCCAACATCTCACTTTCTGTTTCAATAATATTTTCACCAGTATATACTTTACTAATCAACCATACAAAAATCACTTTTTATATCAAAACTATTTTTAGAAATTTCATTTCTCCCTGAATATTTTAACATTTTTCTTAACAATTTCATTCCGTCTGAATTTCTACTAATTATGTAACCAATCCCTACCCCATTAGAATAAACAACTATAAACCCATTTTTAGGTATTGTCCTATCCTCTATCGGTTGATTTCCTGATGATATTTGATTATATGAATATTTTATTAGATTATAGCTAATTTCTCTATTGTTAAGCGTAATTTTAGGATTACCATCAAATTTCTTATTAATTTTCCAATCAGCATATGCTATAGATTCCCCTATCTCATCATCTTCTGGAATTTGCAATAACCTTTCAATAACATTATCTAAAATGCTATTCTCACTATCTGACCATCTCGTAGTAACCATTTTACCTCCATATTAATTTAAATTAAATTTATTATATGTAAACTTATAGCCAAACTTTTTTTCTAAGCTAGGCTGGATAACTGTTGAGTACTCTTGATTTGAGGAATAATTCTTTATCAATCCGATTTTAAATTTAACACTTGTACTTTCTATAGTATCTCCTCTTAAATTGATAATTTTATCAATTTTAATTTTACAAACATTATTCTCTATCACAATTAAATCATCACAACTATCTATTTGAATATCTACCCAATTAGGTATTGTTATCAAAACATTATTTTTGCACAGCTTCTTTACTTTTCCTGAAACATTAATTTTACCATTAATATAAGCAACTTCATTTCTAAATTGAATAGCTGGATTACTTTCAATACTTTCTTGCTGTCCACTACAGTAAAATAAACATTCAATCTTAGCTTCATTTTCTTTAATTTTCCATACTAGTCCAGCATATAACCACTCCAGAAAACCTAAATACGCAGCTAGTCCAAATTCAAATACATAATCATTGGGTATAAAAGTAATACTCTTAAACAAATTCCATTTATCCACCAAAAATACTGCAATTATAGGAGCAAGTACACATTTTACAATTATAAAGAATAAAGATGCCTCCATTAACTTAGACACCTCTCAATCTTTTTAATAAGAATTTCTGACTCTTCTTCAAAACATTTTTTATTTATTCCAATTATACCATTAACTTGTAATGAAATATTAACTGCTTCTTTCTTATCATTTCTACCCCTTAGTTCAATACTTCTAATATCAATAGCTGATTCTTCTGATAAAAAATTAATTTTTTCTAATAATAACCCAAAATATGCTCTCTCTAATCTTAGCTTACTTAAAATTGAATCAATTTCATTTTTTAACGTTACATCATCTTCCATAAACTCTATAGATGTAATATTATATGAGTTTGTATAAAAATACTCCTCAATAATAGATGTCATAATCTTTGAGGTAATAATTATCTGCCTATAGCCTTTGGTACAATTTTCTTTTACAATACTATAATAATCATCATGCTCTGGAGAATATTTTACTTTTACAATTTTATTATCTAACTTATTTACAAATAACTTCGCATAATCATTCCTCAAAATAACTCTCCTCCTAATTAATATCTTTATAATATAGCACTATATATTATATTATACTTTTGTATTCTTTTCCATAGCTTTATTCATATTATTATTTTCTTTAATACTTACCCCTTTATGCGTAAAAATGTACACCCATTAGTGAAAATTCCACTAAGGGGTGTGCACAAATACTCAAATTACCTAAAAACGGCTAAAATCTCTATTAAAATCAGTTTTAAATTTATCTTTAAAAAGCAAAATACAATGGCCAAGCCTTGATATTTCAAGGTTTTACCATTGTATCCTTACTTGCGTTCTTATTTGGTGGAGGCGAGGGGTATCGAACCCCTGTCCGAAAGCAGACCAGCCTGACTTTCTACGAGCGTAGTTTGTGACTAAAATTTCGGTCCTTAGTTCGCTCACAAACAAACTCCTAATTCCCTAGCTTCATAAATACCCCTCTAGCTCAAAGCTTTGCTAGACTTCGTTCCCTACTTCAATGACACCAGCTACCCAAGACGTAGGCATCCTGGACTGATGAGCAAGCTATATTAAGCTGCTAATGCAAAATTGTCTTCTGCGTTTATATTTAGTGCATACCTGATTATCGAGGTCACATGCTTCCCTCGGCCCGCTTATCAAACCCATCACACCCCCGTCGAAGCCAAAACGCCCCCATGTTAAGGTAAATAGGTCATAAACGCTTTCCCTATTCAATTTTTAAACGATAATTTATATCGTGTTTTTATTATAGAACATGATTCTCTAACTGTCAACTTAACTATACCATTAAAGTATTAGCAAACTCTCAATAATATAGGTAATAAAGAAAAATTTAAGTAAATAGAATTATTTTTCTTTACTATCTAATTGTTATTATTATAAATTTCTAATATTTACTATTTATATTTTAAAATAAAGTTCTTGCACTATTTGTCGAAAGATGTTATTCTAAATAAGCAGTTGGTACGTAAAGTGCTAATTATTTGTAGAGCCTAGTTTGTCCTTCCCGGAGTCTAGGCTCTACTTTATTTTTAAAATAAAAATTTATCCACACATACTAAAAAACAATTCACACTTTAATTAACATTTTTCCCAATAAATGTTTATAACTTTATTTCCTATTTTCTTTAGGTAAAATAATTATAAATTCTGATCCCTCATTTATTTTACTAATAACTTTTATATCCCCACCATGAGCATTTATTATAGATTTGGATATTGTAAGTCCAACGCCAATTCCTTTTACACTTCCTCTTGATTTATCTACTCTATAAAATCGTTCAAATATATTACTTATCTCATCTTGTGGTATACCAATTCCATTATCCTTAATTGATAAATTAACATTATTATCTTTTATAAAAGTTCTAATATGTATTTGACCATTTCCTTTATTATATTTGATAGCATTAGATAATATATTTACTATTACCTGTGCAAATTTCTCTTTATCAATTAAAACTTCTAAATCTTCTAATTGATATTTAATTATTATATTCTTAGCAAGTGCTTTCCCCTCATAATTATAAGTAATATTTCTTATATAATTTTTCAGGTTTACTACTTCTTTTTCTAAAGTATTTCTTCCACTATCAAACTTTGCTAATTTCCTTAAATCATCAACAAGCTTTGAAATTCTTGTTACTTCTTCATTTATACTAACAAGCCTTTCAGTTGTAGGTTCCCAAATTCCTAAAATAATTGCATCTAAATGACCTTTAACACTTGTTAATGGTGTTCTAAGCTCATGTGCTATATCTCCAGTTAATTGTTTCCTTAAATTTTCTTGCTTATTTAAAGCAGTGGCCAATTTATTTATAGAATCTATAAGATCATCAACTTCTCTTATATTACTTTTGTACTCTAATTCCTTTTTATAATTTCCTTGCTCTATGGTTTTTGTCATTTTTGCTACTTTAGAAATAGGGTTTGCTATAGATTTAGATATTATTATTGAAATTATTATAATGCTACTTATAGAAATTACTCCTATTATAAATATAATTTTATTGATAGCATTAAAAAGTTCCACATCATTTTCCATATAATAAGTTGATGCATAATGACCTATATACGCATATCCAACTAACTTTCCATCTATATCGATAATATTAACCTTATACTCTTTAAAATAATCATCCCATTTTCGTTCTATACTTTGCATATTATTACTTATTTTTCTTAAGGTAATATCTGATAACACCTTTTCATCTTCAAATACACTCCATATTTTATCATTGCTCTCATCATATATCTCAATTGCAATTCCTTTTCTTATTGCATCTACGCCTAAATTTTCTATTAACTCAATATCCCAATCATTATTTACATATATATTTTTAATATCAATATCTAATAAGTGATCTACTTCAGTCTTATTACTATCATCAACATACTTCTCAAACGAAGCCTTAAAGCTTGTATTTACAAAAAATCTTATTGCTATAATAGTTGCAATCATAATAAAAGTGAAAGATATTATAAGCTTACTATTTATTGATCTTAATTTACTTTTATAATCCAAATCTATATCCAACTCCATATACAGTTTGAATTATTCTTGGATTTCTTGAATCTATCTCTAATTTTTGGCGTAAATTTTTTATATGACTATCTATAGCTCTATCACCTTTTTCATAATATCCATCAATAGCATTCTCTAATAATTTATCTCGCGTATATATCTTCTTAGGATTATTTATTAATGTAAGTAATATCTTATATTCTGTATTAGTTAAACTTACATATTCACCTCTAACCTTAACCTCATGAGAGGACATGTTTATTTCTAATTCATCATCATATCTTATAATTTCTTTTTCATTCAAATTATTGCTTCTTTTTAAAATAGCCTTTATTCTTAATATTAATTCATTTATATTGAACGGCTTGCAAATATAATCATCACACCCTAATTTAAATCCATCTATTTTATCTTCATCTTCTATTTTTGCTGTCAACATAACTATTGGAACATCAGATCCCCTTCTTATATATTCACATATTTTTTCTCCACTTATATCTGGAATCATTCTATCTAATATTATTAAATTATATTTCTTTGAATTAAATTTATCTATAGCACTTTTTCCATCATAAGCAACTTCTGTATAGTATCCTTCATTATCTAAAAAAGCTTTTATAAATTCACATATTTTCTTTTCATCATCAACTATTAATATGCTTATCATAATATCCTCCTAAAAATTTATAATTTAATATTACAATAATATTATTCATAAAAACACTTAAAGAGTTGCATAAAATATTTTTTATAACAACTCTTTGTAAATTTTATATTCCTAAAAATATTTTAGCAAAGCCAAAATATACTATTAATGCAAAAGCATCTACTATTGTTGTAATAAGAGGGCTTGCCATTATTGCCGGATCTAAATTTAATTTTTTTGATATTATAGGTAAAATTCCCCCTACAACCTTAGCTAATACAACAGTAAAAAATAAACTTATACATACTGTAAATGAAATCATAATATCTGCACTAGTAAAGATATATAATCTCAGGAAATTTACCACTGCCAAAACTGTTGCTACTACTATACTTACTCTAAATTCTTTAAATATTACTTTAAAAAAGTCTTTTGTAGTTATTTCACCTAATGCTAGTCCTCTTATAATTAATGTTGATGATTGAGACCCTGAATTACCACCAGTATCCATTAGCATAGGTATAAATGATGCCAATATAACTACTGATTGTAGAACTTCTTCAAAACCTTGAATTATTGCTCCAGTAAATGTTGCTGATATCATTAATACAAGCAACCATATTATTCTATTTTTTGCTAACTTTAAAATTGGTGTTTTTAAGTATGGCTCTTCATTTGGCTCTATCCCAGCCATTTTTTGAAAATCCTCAGTATTTTCTTGTTCAATAATATCTACAATATCATCTACAGTTATAATTCCAACTAATCTATTTTCATTGTCTACTACAGGCATAGATAATAAATCATATGTTTTGAACAAGGCTGCTACCTTTTCTTGATCTTCCGATGTTTTAACAGAAACTATATTTGTGTCCATCACCTGCGAAACTAACATTTCTTCATTACTTAAAATTAAATCTTTTAAGGATATAACCCCTTTTAATACTCTTTCTTTATTTATTATAAAACAGTTATCTAACGACTCTTTATTTATACCTATTTTTCTAGTATGATTTATAGCTTCTTTTATAGTCATCTGCTCCTTAAAATCTACAAACTCTATAGTCATAATAGCTCCGGCAGAATCCTCTTTGTACTTTAAAAATTGATTTATTAACTGTCTTTTTTCTAATGAAGTATTTAAAATTACTTTTCCTACTATATTAGCTGGTAATTCTTCTATTATATCTACTGTATCATCTAAGAATAAATTTTCAATTATATCTTTTAATTCATTATCTGTAATTAATTCTATAATCTTTTGCTGTGATTTTTTATCTAAATATGAAAACACTTCTACAGAAGTATCTTTAGTTAAAAGTCTAAAAACTACTAGCAAAGATTTATCATCTAATAATTCCATACTTTTTGCTATATCTACAGGATTCATTTTTTGCAGTTCTTGACTTAATTGCCCCATATTTTTGTACTCAATAATTTTTAATAATTCTTTTGTCATAATTGCCTCCTTATAAAGCTCATATATAACAAAATTACATAATAAAAACTAACGATAATTAACCAATCTCTGCTATATATGAACTACTTAACCTATTTAA
Organism: Clostridium celatum DSM 1785; assembly: GCF_000320405.1. Lineage (GTDB taxonomy): Bacteria > Bacillota > Clostridia > Clostridiales > Clostridiaceae > Clostridium > Clostridium celatum. The sequence goes on from NZ_KB291618.1 coordinate 62,831, forward strand.
TTTATCTATTTTTTTAATTCCTAAGGGTATATCGTCCATATAATCACTCTCCTAAAATAATCTACTTTCAAATTATATAAAACAATTATGGAGAGATTATGAGTTTTTATATTAAACCAAAAAAAATGATAAGACCTATGCACTTTCATAAGCCTTACCATCTCTTTTACTTAACTAATATATACTATTCATTTTTGTTGAAAATGATACTGATTTCCCAAATGCTAAACTCCTATTGGTGGTAAAAGTTTAAAACAATTAGAATCCCTTTATTTTCATTATATATATTAAATTAGTATTATCAATATTTATTTTATGAATATTGATTTTATGAATACTTTTTTACAAATTCCACTTTTCTATTAAAGCAGTTCCTGTTCCTTCAAGCTTTAGGCACTTATCTATTGAATCATTATAAATTCTAGTAGTAAATACCTCTTCTCCATCATTTAGGAATATCTCTAAAATAGAATTATCAGAGAATATTTTTAAAGAATCTATAGAATTAATTTCCACAGCTCTCATAGCTCTTCCATAACCTGATTTTCCAAGTTCTAATTTGAATACTCCATCTTTAAATGAAAGTACACAATCTTCTCTTAATGAAACTCTAAAGTCATTACAATTCTTTAAATCAATATTTAACTCAAAAGTATTGTTTTCGAATATTTCTAAAGTTTTTCCTTCTTCTAAAGAAACTTCAGCCTTGTAAGCTTCACCTTTTCTTAAAGTTTCTAATTCAATAACTGGTACTTGATATATTTTATCATTTTTTAAAATTAATTCTCTTGGAATAGTTAATGCATGTTGCCAAAAGTTATCTATAGTTGGATTCCTATGTATAACTGCATCTGGAACTCCCATCCATCCTATCATTATTCTTCTATTCTTGCTATCTTCAAATGTTTGTGGTGCATAGAAATCAAATCCTCTATCTATCTCAATGAAGTCTCCAAGTTCTAAATGCTTTTTACCCTCGTCAAAGTTTCCAACAGCATATCCACTTTGATATACATTATTATACTTATAACCTTCTGCATCTATTCCTTGTGGTGAAAACATAAATACATCTTTACCTTCTAGTTTAAATGTATCTGGACATTCCCACATATATCCCATATCATCTCTTTCGCCTGCTGGTATTGAATTAAACTCCCAATTATAAAGGTCTTTTGATTTATATAATAAAATACAACCTTTATCATCAACAGTTCTAGCACCTAATACCATGTAATAAACTCCATCTTCTTCCCAAACTTTAGGATCTCTAACATGAAGTGACATATTACTTGGGAAATCTTCATTTCTAAGCACTACTGTCTTTTCTGAAAAGTTAACTCCATCTTTACTAGTTACAAGTATAACATTTTGTTCTCTTCCAGTTAAAATATAATCATGCTCTCCTGCATGTTTAACATTCCCTGTATAAAAGAAATAAACTGTATCATCTTTCACAAATGCAGAACCTGAATAAACACCATCTTTATCTTCAGCTATATCTGGATAAAGAGCTACCCCTCTATCTTCCCAATTAACTAAATCCTTAGATGTATATTGACCCCAGAATTTTAATCCTCCCATTGGAGTAAGTGGTGAATATTGATAGAAACAGTGATACTCTCCATTAAATTCACATAATCCATTTGGATCATTTATCCAACCTATTGGAGCCATTATATGATACTTATTTCTCCATTTATCATTTTTTACAGCCGCTAAATTTCCGTCCATACAGTCCTTTATTTGCTTATCGAACTCTTTTCTTAACATAAAACTATTATCTCCCTTGTGCTAAAGTTAATACTTCTTCCTTAGTTGGTAAAGCTCCTATAGCACCTCTCTTACATACTGTTAAAGCAGCTGTTGCATTTGAGAATGTTAATATTTCTTTTACTTTTTCTTCATTTAAGCTAACTAAGCTTTCTAAAGTATTATCTCCTTCAGCAACTTGGTATAGGAATGATCCTATAAATGAATCTCCAGCCCCTGTTGTATCTTGAGCTTCTACCTTAAATGATGGCGAGAATATTTTCCTTTCTTTTGTTATAAATTCTGCTCCATTAGTTCCTTTAGTGTATATTATAACTTCAACAGCTCCTTGTAATAAGAAGTTTAATGCTTCTGTTTCATCAGCTATTCCAGTTATAAATTCTAATTCTTCATCACTTATTTTAACAATGTTTGCAAATGGTAAGAATTCTAATATTGCTTCTTTGCAAGCTTCTGGAATTTCCCATAATGGCAATCTAACATTTGGGTCAAAGCTTATTAAGCAATTATTTTTCTTAGCTAATTCTATAGCTCTTCTATGAGCATCTTTTATTGGAGCATCTATTAAACTTACTGAACAGAAGTGTAATATTCCACCTTCTGAAAATACTTCTTCTTTTATTTCTGATGCATTTAATAGCATGTCTGCACTTGGATTTCTGTAGAATGAGAAATCTCTTTCTCCATCTTCTTTTAATGAAACAAAAGCTAAAGCTGTGTTAGCTTCTTTTGTTCTTAAAACATTTGAAACATCAACCCCTAATGGTTTAACTTCTTCTAATATATGATCTCCAAATCCATCAACACCTAGTTTAGTTAACATTACAGATTTACCACCTAATTTTGAAACAGCAGCAGCAACATTAAGTGGTGCTCCACCAGCAACTCTTAAGAAATTGCTTACATCCTTTAAAGCTACTCCTTTTTCATGAGGTATAAAGTCTATTAAAGCTTCTCCGATTGAAATTACTTTTTTCATTTATTTTCCTCCTAAATTATCCTTAATGGGAACGTTCCCTCATTTTCAAAAAAATATATTGAAATCGAATTACTTATCCCCTCTTTATAATTTCATAAATTATAAAATACTACGCTTATGAAAATATTATATCATTTATCCTATGTTAGTCCATATATTTTTCTTAGAAATATCCCCCTTTTTATTCTATAATTTAAACATCTATATTAATGAGAAACATAATATAAGTTATAGATAAATTAAATTTTAATTCATCTATAACTTATATTACTTTTTATCTTTACTTGAATTACCTAAAAGAAATCCTATACATCCGCTAATTAAATCTCTAAATTGAGATATTTTCGAGTCTGCTCCTGCCGGAATTATATTAAAGTTTACTCCAATTATTAGAGATATAATAATTGTGATACATAAAATTATAGCTATAGCATTCTGTAGTGTTTTATTACAAAAGTATCTTTCTTTTTCTCGTGTTATTTCTTTTTCTTCATCATATTCAGTTTCAACTTTTCCCCTTATATTATCTTCTTGTAATTCATTGTTTAAAATCTTAAACTTATAGTCATTTTCCTCATCTATATAAGACTCTTCCTCTTTGTTTCTAACCAAAAAGTTAGAGCTTAAAAAATATCCAAATATACTAGCAACACTAGTTCTAATCATTACATTTACAGTGACATAATCTGTGTTAGTAGGATCAGGGGTATATAAGTTATGAATACATTGTATAATTAAAATTATCATAATTAATATTAATCCCTTATCTTTAAAACTTATCTCACTCCAACATCTTTTAATAACCTTAATAAATCTAGGTTTCCTTTTACTCACACCCTCACCACCTTAACTTTACCTATTATTATTTTATTAAGTAAAAATTAAAATGTTACTTTATCCAACCTTCTGAAAATTACACTTTCTCTTTCTTAACTATATTTCCTTATATTTATTTCTACACAACCTTTAAACTCATTTATAAATATGATAAATAAAAAAATAGCAACTATATTTATTTTTATACAAATATAGCTACTATTTTTAAAATTAATTACCTATATAATTTATTTTTATTTTACACTTTCTTTATAAACTTAATATCGAAATATATATCATATTATGATATTAGTTTTTCATATGGTATAGTCTTATACTTACCTTAGTAAAATTCGTATTTATCTATTGTCAAACATATATATAACTTGAGCTAGATAATTATCTTCTCTATCTTCATATCCCAAGTATACAGTATGCATAAATTGATCGAATTCTACTGTATCAAAAGATATTAATCCATTTTCATCTATACACTCTTCTACATTAAGAATCGTATCTTCCAAGGTTTTGTTATTTCTCACTATTATTTGTGTTGGATTTAACTTTTCCCCTTTTCTGTTTATAACATCGAAGTTTATAGTTATTTTATTATCTTTTTTATAAAGACTACCTGCAACTATATTTTGATACATAGCTTTTACGTCAGTTAATTTTTCAAGATTCTTTATTGGTACTAGATTCTTTATTTCATTATACTGAATATTTAATGACTCCAAGTTCTTAGCATATTGCAATCCTTCTAGGTTTGAAATTCCATATCCAATAGCATTTAACTCAATAAGATTATATATATCTCCTATAGTTATAGCATCTGATGATATATTTAATTGTGCCTTAATAGCTCTCTTCAGATATTCATCTGGAATATTTACTACTTCTGATAAATCAATAGCTTGTTCTAAATTTTCATATGCTTCATTTAGTTTAACAAACAAGTTATCAACCTCTTCTTGAGTATATCCATTAGCTAAATCTACATTAACTTCTTCTAAAACCATTTGTAAATTATCGAAACTTTCTTCAGTATAAATATCTTTATTTAAGTTATTAATGCTTTCAATTAATTCATCTAATTTAGCTCTATTTATTTCAATACCTTCATTATTGGCAAAGTGTAATTTAGTATCTCCCCATGTTGCATGATCTGAACCATTACCATTTCCACCATCAGTTACAACAAGCTTTAATTCCTTAGCTCCATTAATATCTACTTCAACATATTTTTGTGCATCTCTCGATGTCATTAATCCACTATCAAACTTCTTATCGCCATCAACCCAAACTTCAAAAGTTACAGATCCAACAGTTCCGTACATTTGTCTATCTACACCAACATATGAACTAAAGTATGCATAATCTTTATCACTTAAATCATAAATTATCGTTGATGTTGAATGAGCTCCTATACCTCTTTCATAAGATATCTCTTGTCCATTTTCATCTGTTAACCTTAACGTTCTTCCACTTATTGATATATCCTTTCTAGGTGCAGTGTAACTATTATTAGTTGATTTCCAATCATATTCTGTTAAATACTTATAATCATTCATGTCAACTACTGCAACACTTCTTGTTTTTATACTTGTATTTCCATCAGAATCTGTTACCTTGTAAGTTAATTCATACTTTCCAGCTTTATTAAAATTAACTTCTCCTAATACTTCAATATTAGATGTTAAATCTCCATCTTCAGCATCAGTTGCAGAATACTCTTCATTTAATTCTATAGGATGACCTACTTTTGTAGATACTGATTTTGGTACATTAATCTTTGGAACCGAATTTAATATTAAGAATTTGGCATCACCAAAACTAGCATGATCTGATGCATTACCATTACCTGCATTATCAGCAATAATCTTCAACTCTGATACTCCTTCTAATGGAATCCTTACTAATTTAGCATCATCTTCCCATTTCATAAGTCCACTATTATAAACTTCTAAATCATCAGCATAAATTTTGAATATTACACTTGAATTATTTTGCTTTGTAATATTTCTATCTATACCAACGTAAGTTTCAAAATATTTATAATTTGTACCTTCTAAGTTATAAACTATCTCTGAATTTGCATGAGTTCCAATACCTTTATCAAATATCTTTTCCTCGCCATTTACACTTAATTTAATTTTAGCTCCAACTGAAGCTAAGTCTTTTCTTACTTGACCATAATCAGTTCTTGCAGAAGTCCATTCAATATCAGATAAATATTCTAAATCACTATAAACTATAATAGTTTTTTCTAAAGTAGCAACATTTCCATCATTATCTGTTACTGTATATGAAACTTTATATTCACCTGTTTTATTAGTTGTAAAATCATTTGCATTAACTATTACTTTATTAGTTATGTCTCCATCTTCTTGATCATTTGCACTTACAGATGACATTAAGTCATATTCACTTCTTAACTTAACATATTCTGTTCCACCTACTACTAAGCTTGGGAACTTATTTCTTATAATTTGTTCAGCTCTATTTAAGTCATCTTGGAAAAGCTCCCTTGCTGGATGAGCATCAACCTCTTCTCTTAAAACTTCTAGCTTTTCTAAAGTATTATATTTTTCACTTACTTCATTTTTATTACTATCAGTAAATAGTTCATTTGTAATCTTATCTGATAATTCATCACTCTTATAGAATGACATCTCCCCTATACTTGCCCAATTTTGATTTGCTTCAATAAATTTAAATTTCACTCTTCTTGCTTCTGTTTTAGTTATATCAATTTCAATAACATCATTAACACTTCCATTGTACGAACCAGTACCTGCTAGTCTAAAGTCATTTCCTTCTGCTTCAGTAGAAATATAAATTTCAAACTTAGTTGCAAATCCTTTTCCACCATTTCTAGCAGCATAAGCAATTTTATCTATTTCATTAATTTCACCTAAATCAAATATAACTTCATTTTGGAATGAAAGGCTATTTGGTTTTCCTGTTTCCCAATGTGTATTTCTATTATTATCTATTGCATAACCAATAACACTACTTCCATAGTTTCCACCATTATTAGAAACTGAAACTACTGGTATTTTAAACTTTTCATTATAAGCTTCTAAATCATTAAATAAACCATACTTTGATTTAGTAGTGACTAACTCCTCGTATATTGTTATATATGAAGTCTTTTCAACCACATTATTATCACTATCAGTAACTCTATAAACAACCTCAATTCTTCCAACTTTATTTTCTTCAAAACTATTAGAAATTATTTCAACATTATCAGTTAAGCCTCCATCTTCTATGTCTGATGCAGTAACTCCTTCCATAAAGTCTACTGTTTCTCCTAATTTATAAGTTTTATCTATAACAGTTAACGATGGTTTAGCATTATTAGTAGTTAACTTTGGATTAGCTATTACTGCATGGTCAGAAGTATTACCATTTCCTCCATCATTAACTTCTATAACTAATTCTTTAACACCCTTAACTGGAACATTTATAGTTACCATATTATCTTCATGCTTTATTACACCTGTAGTCGCCAGAACCTTACCATCACCTATAACCTTAAATGATATGCTTGAGTTAGCTTGAGCTGTTATTCCCATATCAACACCAACCAATGCCTCAAAATTATCATAATCTTCATTAGATAAATCATAAGTTATCTTACCATTTGCATGTATTCCAAAACCTTTATCAAAAGTCTTTGTTTCATTATTTATTCTTCCCTTTATATTCGCATTTCTTCTTGGAGTTCCATGTTGAGTTGTAGCATTTTTCCAATCTGAATCTGATAAATAATCATAATCACTTACAACTTGTACATTTACTGTTTTTGTAACAACTACTCCATTATCCTCAATAGTATATTCTAATGGATAAGTTCCTTTTTCATTTACATTTACTTCTCCATTTATAACTATATTTGAACTTATATCTACACCATTGTAATTTAATGCTTTAACTAAATCCATTGGATTAAATTCTTCTCTAAGTTTTATGCTTATTGATTGTTGTTGTAAATTTAAACTTGGAGTTAGAGAATTTACTACTACCTCTTCTCCACTATTTAATTTCTTATCATAAGGTATAACAGTATAATTTGCATCTTCCCCTACCATTGATTCTGTATCCACAAAGCTATTAGTTGAAGTAAATCCAATTAATTTACCATCTTTAAATATTTCATAACCTAATACATCATTTTTAGAATCTTCATTAACACTAAATAATAATTTTATATTTTCATTTTCTTTTAGAATACTAACACTTAATTCAGGATTACTATCAAATCCTTCACCATCATACTCTATATAATCATAATTAGCATACCAAGTTTTTATATCTGGTTTTGGATATTTACTTAATAATTCTTTTGTCTCATCAGAAACCCAGAATCCATGTCTTTCAAAATGCTCGCTTAAATCTAATTCTAAGGCTATACTAGAATATTTAGCTAGCTGATTTAATTTATCATTTGCTGAATTTTCAGAATCTAAAACTACGTTATTTTCTCTATACTGACTATTTAATTTTCCCCAATATCCTGGATATATCATTTCTAATTGCCAGAATACAGCTAAGTTTTCAAAGTATCCACCATTATAATAATTGTTATTATTAGTTGCTATAACATTCTTAAAAACATGACTTTCAAAAGGTATTCTTCTATTTGCCTTATTATAATAATAAGAAGAATATTGAGGTATCATATTGTTTGTAACCTCACCTATAGTTCTTACTCCTATATCCAGCTTATGCCCCATTTCATGATCAACACCCCAGCCACCTACACTAGTTAACATAGATACCATTACATCACCTTGAACACCAATATGTCCAGATGCAGCATACATATATCCAAATGGTTGAGCTAATCTTATATTCTCTCTAGTATACTTAATATCATTCTTTATACTACTTCCATCCATGCCTAAATATTCAAATATCATATCCATATGATCATCATACATATTTACAGTATTCATTGGACTAAAACCTTGATTTATATAAGCTTCATATGCCCCTGTTGCAGTTCCTGTAAATACAAGATGATCTGAAACTACCTCTACAACATCTATCATTTTTCTATCCATAACATTTGGATTTTCTACCTTATCTGCATCAACTCTTGCTTTATAATCCTTTAGAAGTTCTAAGAATTCTTGTTCATCAGTATTTTTATCCATCATAGGGAACTGTTCACAACCTGATGCAAATCTTATAACTGGTGCTTTACTTTGCTGTTCCTCTGTATAAGGATTTACTATATATACAGCTCCACCTGGAGTTACATCATGATTGTACCATCCATCATTTTGACTAACAGCTGGTACAGTTATTACATTCTTACCTATGTGTAAACTTACAGATCTTCCCCAACTTGCAAAGCTTCCTTCCTGTTGAGAAAACATTAATTGTGGTAATGGCTCACCTGGTTCTGCATCAACGTATACAGTTATTGTTTCCCCCGCTCTAGCAACTATTCCTGTAGGTTGATTATTATTACCAAATCCAAACTTTAGATTCTTATTTGCATGTGCATTTCTATCTCCATACTGTTCTGCCACAACAGTTTTAACAGTTTCTAATGCACCATTTATAATATCCTTAGCCATTTGTATATCTTTTAAATAAACTGGTGCTAACGGATGCTCATTAACCTGATTTTCAAGTTCTGTTAACTTTTCTATAGTATTAAATTCTTCTGAAACAATATCCATTAACCCATTTGTAAATAATGTTTTTATTTTTTTAGATACTAAATCCTCTTTATATAATCTTATATCTGAAATTGATGCCCAATTTTGATTAGCCTTATCAAATACAAACTTTACTCTTTTAGCCTTAGTAGCTTCAAATTGTATCTCTAGCATATCACTAGTTACTGTATAACTTCCTTCAGTTACTTTTTGGAAATTATCTCCTGAAGCTACTGGCGATATATATATACTAAACTGCTCTGCAAATCCCTTACCATTGACTCTTGATTTATAAGTTAAACGACTTATCACTTCTGCATCTTCTAAAGTTAATATAACTTCATTCTTAATGAATCACTATTTGGATTTCCAGTTTCCCAATGACTATTTGTATCTTCATCTATTGCATACTTTATCGCTGAACTAGAATATTGTCCACCATTGTTGCTTATACTTAAATTTTTAACTCTATACACATCATCATACTCATTTATATAGTTTGTATAAAATGGTTCAAATTTAGACACATTTGCAGTACCGCTTTGAACTTTTCCAAATTCTACTAACTCTTTAGCTATATTTAATTTTTCAATATATTCATCTTTAAACGGATGTCCATTAGCTTCTTCTATTAAATTATTAATAACTTCAATTGTTCCAAACTCTGGGTTAACTTCATTCATTTTTTCATCTATAAATAATATATCTATTTTTTGATCTAATTCATCTGGCATATATAAACCAAATTCAGAAGCTAAAGCCCAATTTTCATATCCTTTTTTATATACAAATTTTATTCTTCTTACTTCTGTTTCTTTAAATTTTATTTGTAAAGTATTTTTAGTTGTTATACTTGTAGACCCATCTGATATTTTCTCAAATGTATCCCCCTCAGAAGTTCTAGATCCATATATCTCAAATTCTTGTGCAAATCCTCTTGAAACTAGGCTTGTATACATTATTCTATCTATTGTAGTTAACTCATCTAAAGTTATTACTACTTCATTTGTATGGCTAGATGTATTTTGCTTACCTGAATGCCAATTTGTATTTACATCTCCATCCATAGCTCTTGCTATAACATTAGAGGAATAATGTCCACCATTAGTTGTTATACTTGTAACTTTCTCTAACGGCACTTTGAATAATTCATCATAACTAGCTAGCCTTTCATCATTAAATGACTTAAAGTTAGATACCTTAGCCTCTGTAAATTCCAATGCTTTTCCTTCTAATGTTATTCTAGCATTATTAATATCTTCTCTTATTTCACTATATAAAGGATGTGTGCTGGCTTCTAAATCAAAAGCTTCTAGTTTTTCTAGAGTATTAAACTCTTCACTTAACTGATTTTTTGAATCATTAGTAAATATATTATTCATTTTATCTATTATATTATCTTCTTTATAAAACATAAATTCAGATGCACTTGCCCATCCTTGATTTGCTTTTTTAAATACAAATTTTACCCTCTTAAATTCAGTTGCATCAAATTTTATTTCTACAATATCTCTTATTGAACCATCATATTGACCTGAAGCTACTAGTTCAAAGTCTTCTCCATCCTCTGTATTAGATGAATATATTTCAACTTCCTCTGCAAAACCTTTTCCACCTGCATCTGGTCTTGCCGCATAAACTATTCTATTTAATGTAGCTACTTCATTTAAAGTTATTATAACTTCATTAGTAAAATTACTATTATTAGGTATTCCTGTTTCCCAATGAGTTTGGAAGTTTCCATCTATGGCCTTATCTATGGTACTACTTGAATATTTCCCACCATTATTAGTTATAGATTTTATGTTAGAGTTGTCCATTTTAAAAATTTCATTATAACTCTCTAACAACTCACTACCATATAAAGTAAATTTAGTTATAGTAGCTTTATTAGTTTTATTTTCCTCCTCCACTTCATTAGTTTCAATAATATTGTTTCTTGTTAATGTTTCTGCAAACACATTAACTGGTGTAGCAACTAAATTAGTTATTGTTGTTGCTAAAATTAATGTTGATAACTTTCTTTTTAACATTCATTTTCCCCCTGAAATATTATTTCCCCCAGAAAAGCACATTAAAAAAGCTACTCCCTAAAGAGTAGCTAAAATAAACATAAACTTTTAATAAAAGTAATTTTTACTTACAGAAAATATCGGTATCATTATTAAACGTTATCATTTAAATATAACTTTTAATTTTCTATAAATACTATTAACCTTTTAAAACTTTATAAACAAAAAGTATAATGCACTCTTTGGCAACTGGCTGACATAGAAATACTTCCTTAGTCCCTATAGCTTTGCGTCTCTAAATTTCTTTAGATTTGCCTATTTAATTTTAAATTTAATATCAATATGCTACCACTTATAATATGTATTATTTATTATTAAATAATAGTTAGCAATTGTTGTTTTTGATTATACTATAAAATTTAACTTTTTACTACAAAATGGCATATCTTTCATAAATTTCAGTATAAATAGATTTCTCACTTATTTTTTTCTATTTAGCACTGTATTTTTCCCTTTTATGATTAGAATAATATACTTTTAAAAGCCTAGTTGTTAAAAAATACAATTTACTTATTATCTTTATATACTTGAAAATACAATTAAATAAATAATCACAATAACTTCTATTATATTTTTAATATAAAAAAAGAAGAAATTAATTTAACAACTTCTTCTTTATTATAAAATATTAAGCTTCTTCTTTAATTCCCATTATCATAGTAGCGGCAAAAGCAACACCTATTGCTATAACCATTCCTATAACATAATGTAACATTGATGTAGAATTTGTTATGGCTATTCCTGGTATTCCAGTAACACCAACTGCAGTCATTCCAACTTTCATAGCTACTACATAAGCTCCACCAATAGCTCCACCAATGGCTGCTCCTATAAATGGAGTCTTATATCTTAAATTAACACCAAATATAGCTGCTTCTGTTATACCGAATAGTGTACTTACTGCTGATGGAAGAGCTACAGCCTTCATCTTCTTATTCTTAGTTAATAAGAATGCTGCAAAACATGCTCCCCCTTGAGCTACATTTGCCATTGACCAAATTGGTAATAATGTATTTACACCAGTTTCAGCTAAAAGATTAAGTTCTACAGCGTGGAAACTATGATGAATTCCTGTTATAACTATTGATGAATATGCTCCTCCAAATATAAGTCCAGCAATTACACCTAATTTAGATATTGCAAATGTTAAGAATATACTTATTGCTGCTCCAACAACATTGGCTAATGGCCCTACAACTGCTAAAGCTAAGAATCCAGTTACTAATACTGTTATTAATGGAGTTACTAATATATCAAGCATTTCTGGAACTATCTTTCTAGTACCCTTTTCTATATATGCCATTATAAATACAACTAATAATATAGGTAATACTGTTCCTTGATATCCAAGTAATGGCATATTTATAAATCCTAAAACTTTAATAGTTTCATATCCAGTACCTTGTGTCCATGCATTTTGTAAAGCAGGGTGAATCATTATTCCCCCAACAGTAGCCGCTAAATATGGATTACATCCAAATACCTTTGCTGCACTTATTGCAACTAATATTGGTAAGAAGTTAAATGCTGCTGAACTGAACCAATCAAGCATCATCCACCACCAAGTATTAGAGTATTGCTCTAATCCAAATTTACCTGCTAAACCTAATAATCCCATTAATAAACCTGCTGCAACTATAGCTGGTATAATTGGAACAAATATATCTGATAATATCTTAGCTAACTTTTGTATTGGATTTAGTTTTTTAGCACCTTCTTGCTTAACTTCTGCAGTGCTCATTTCTTTAATTCCTGCAATTTTTATAAGTTCTGCATAAACTTTATTTACTGTCCCTTGTCCTATTATTATTTGGAATTGACCTCCATTTAAAAAGGCACCTTTAACAATATCTAATTTTTCTAGTTCTTCTTTGTTAGCTAAGTTTTGATCTTTTAATACTAATCTTAATCTTGTTGCACAATGTGCAGCACTACCAACGTTTTCTGGCCCACCGATATACTTTAAAATATCTTGAGCAGCATCAAAATACTTATTTGACCCCATTTTAAAATCCTCCTAATAATTTTTAATTTTTAATTTTTAATAAATTTATAATTACCTTATAATAAAGGCTTTATTCAATAAGTGGTAATGTTCCCACAGTGCTTATAAAAAACTTGTGGTAATGTTCCCATTCACCTTAAAAAAACGTATTACGTTTTCATTTTTTGCTAAGTCAATTGTCGAAATTTGTTTATAATTTAATTTCAATACGATTATATAACTTTATTTTATATAAGTCTACACTTTCTTAAAATTTTTATCTTGGTAATTTTTGAATAAACATTATACATTTCAGTATTATTCTATTTAACCTATATATTTTTTTAATGATTTATATATAGGAACATTCCCATATATAAATCATTAAAACCTTTTCACAGTTTGATTTTTCACTATTTCTTTTTATTAGTAAACAATTTATTTTAACTTTTTTTACCATTTTTTCTTTTTGTATTGTTTTCTCATTAAGATATTCCAACATTATTTCTGCCGACTTTCTTCCTGCAGTTTTATAATGATAGTGAATTGTTGTAAGTTTAGGGGTAATAACCCTTGATATTTTAGAATCTCCCATACCAACCACTGCAACATCTTCTGGAACTCTGTAATTATTATCAATTAAATACTCTATTGCACCTAATGCTAAATTATCAGTCACTGCAACTATTGCAGTAGGTGGATTATTTCCTTCCATAATTTCCTTTGCTAATTTATAACCACTTTCTTCAGCAAAGTCACCTATTTTTATATTCTCATTAATTATTTCTATATTTTTTTCATTTAATGTTTCTATAAATGCCTCTCGTCTATCAAAACCAACAGCCTGATCTTCTTCATAAACTCCAATATAGCCTAACTTTTTATGACCTTTTTCAATTATACAATTTGTTATATCTCTTGTTGCATCAAATTCATTAAAGAATACTGATGAAAACCCCTCTATATCTTGAGCTACAACTACAATAGGCACTTCTAAGTTTTTCATAACACTTATATGTTTTTCAGTTACTTTAGTTGCCATAAAGATAATTCCATCTACTTGATTAGCCTTAAATATATTAAGATATTCTAATTCCTTTTCAATTGAAAGATTCGTATTTGCAATTAAAATATCATAATTATTAGGTGATAAAATTTCTGTAATTCCCTCCACTACTCTTGCTGGAGTTTCACTACTTATTTTAGGAACTATTACTCCTATTAAATTTGTTTTTTTAGTTCTCATTCCTTTTGCTTGTCTCTGAGGAGTAAACCCTGTTTCATCAAGCACTTTTTTTATTTTTTCTCTAGCTTCAGCACCAACATACCCATTATTTAAGTATCTAGATACTGTTGATTTAGATACCCCTGCTAACTTTGCAATATCAATTATATTTAATGCCATTATCGCTTCTCCTTAATAATTGTTTAAATGTTTTCACTTAAAAACATATTCATATACTATACTAATTTATATACTGTAATATTTCAACTTTAAAATGTATATACTTAAATAATCAACTTCAATCATATTATTACTATTTTTAGTAAATAATAAATTTATTAATTGTTAATACTATATTTAGAATTATTTTCTTAGTATATTTTCTATACTAACCATACCTTATATATATTAATTAAATATTAAATTTATAAAACCTTATATTTGTTATAAGTTTTTAATATCATATTTACTTTAAGTTTTAGTTACAAGGAGTGATTGAATGTTTTCTAAAGATAAAAATATTAAAGTAAGATATACCTTTAAACATTTTTTTCTAGTATTCATATATGATATCCTTATAATTTCTTTATTTATATATTTCTTTTATACACTAGGAACTGTTAAAGGTCATAGTTATATTGATTATACTGAAAATAATTTTTTCCTTACTAATAATGATTCTATTTATACCTTTGTAGATTACACTGAAAATTCACTACCTAAAAATAGTAATTTACAATCTTATGAAGAAAGTATAAATAAATTTTTATCTGAAGCTTTTACCAAAAGAAATAACAGCTTCTTATCTGGAGATGTATCTTCTTTATATAACTACTATAGAGCTTCTAGCTCCAATGGTAGATATTCATTAATATACGAATTTAAAAGAATTGCTTATTTAAGAGATTGGGCTATTGAGCGTGGTATTTTATTTACTTCCATAAACTCTTTTATAATTATAAATAGTATCACTCAGAAGGATAATAAATTTATAATAGATGTGGATGAACAATGTACTTTTACTTATGTTCATAATAAAGGTAAATTAAAAAATGAATTTTCACTAACTATTCCCCATATATTAACTCTATATAGTTATAGTGAAAATTTTGATGATTTATATTTAATCGATAAGGATTACTACTGTGATGTATTTGATGATGGAATAGATAATTACACATTTACATTAACTGAAACAGTCTTACCTTATACCAAAACTTTAAATAGCAACTTTTCAACACCTACTAATTTGAAAGTTGATGATATTTTAAGATTTGAAAAATCACTATTTACAGATCATAAGGCTGTAATTTCTGGCTTTGATTCAAATGGTTATCCTCTAATAAATTGCAATAGCTTAAATGCTGTTAATATGCCATTCGACTTTGGTTGGAATGAAAAAAATATTAAATCTTCTTATTAACACCTTCTTGCCTCAATATAAAAATGAGATTATATCAAAATTGATGATATAATCTCATTTTATAATACTTTAAATTAGTATCTATTTCTTTCTTTCATTTGACGCTCTATATCTCTTTTATGTGCTTTTTCAAGCATAGAATCTCTCTTGTCATAGTTTTTCTTACCTTTACAAATACCAAGAGCTACTTTAACTCTTCCATTTTTTAAATATAAAGATAGAGGTACTAATGTGTATCCATCTCTAGAAACTAATCCTGCAAGTCTTCCTATTTGTTCCTTATGAAGTAAAAGCTTTCTTTCTCTTAAAGGATCAACATTAAATATATTTCCTTGCTCATAAGGACTAATATGCATATTTAGA
This sequence comes from Clostridium celatum DSM 1785, assembly GCF_000320405.1. GTDB lineage: Bacteria > Bacillota > Clostridia > Clostridiales > Clostridiaceae > Clostridium > Clostridium celatum. Next base: position 79,141 of record NZ_KB291618.1, read on the forward strand.
ATAAATACCTCACCATTTTTAATATCAGCATAACAATCCTTTAAATTACACTTTCCACCTCTTATAGACTTAACCTCTGTCCCAACTAATGCAATCCCTGCTTCAATTGTTTCTTCAACAAAGTAATCATGACGAGCTTTTCTGTTTTCAGCTAAAGAATTACTATTCTTAACTCTTGCCATATCCGCACCCACTTCTTTATTAACACGTTTTTTTTAATTATATCAATTTATAACTAAAATCACAACTTAAGTAATTTATTCATTGAATTCTTCTTCTGGTTCTATTGATTCCTCTGTTTTTTCTTCATCTTCAATCTTAGTTCCAAACTCTTTTTTTACTTCTGCAATTATTGAAGCTGTCTCTTCGCTTGGCACTATTTCTTCTAAATGTTGTTCACTTTCAAGTATATCAAAGAAAATTTCTCTGTTATCTATATCAACTCTAGAGCATTTTACTTTAACCGAATCACCTAATCTATAAATTTTCTTAGTTCTTTGACCTAAAAGCATTAAATGTTGCTCATCATAAACATAATAGTCATCATCTAAATCAGTTATATGAACAAGTCCTTCTACTGTATTTGGAAGTTCAACAAATATACCAAATGATGTAACAGATGATATAATTCCTTCAAATTCTTCACCTATTCTATCCATCATATATTCAGCTTTCTTTAAATCATCAACTTCTCTTTCTGCTTCCTCTGCAAGTCGTTCCATATCTGATGATTGCTTTGCAGCTATATCAACTATTGGTGCAAGTTTGGCAGCTCTTTTTTCATCTATCTTACCATTTAAGAATTCCTTTATTATTCTATGAATTTGTAAATCAGGGTATCTTCTAATTGGTGATGTAAAGTGGCAATAATATGTTGCTGCTAATCCAAAGTGCGAAGAACATTCTGGTGTATATTTTGCCTTCATCATACTTCTTAATAAAAGAGTACTAACTACAGTTTCTTCTTTCTTACCTTTAACCTTTTCTAGTACTTCTTGAAGAATTCTTGGATGAATATCTTGTGTTACTTTCATTGTATATCCTAAGTTGTAAATAAAGTCCCTAAATTTTTGTAATTTTTCTTCATCTGGATTTTCATGAACTCTATATACAAAAGGTAAATTAGTCCAGAACATATGCTCAGCAATAGTTTCATTACAAACAAGCATGAATTCTTCAATTATTCTATTTGCTATTTCTCTTTCATATGGTTTTATATCAATTGGTTTACCATTTTCATTTAAGATTATTTTAGATTCTTCAAAATCAAAATCTATAGCGCCCCTTCTCATTCTCTTATTTCTAAGTATTAAGCAAAGCTCTTGCATTGTTTTAAAGTCATCTACTAAATAATCATACTTCTTAATAAGTTCCTCATCATTATCTCTAAGTATTTTAGTTACATCTGTATATGTCATTCTTTCTGATGTTCTAATAACAGTTTCAGCTATTTCATGGTCACAAACTTTACCATTGTTATCAATAGTCATAAAGCAACTTAATGCTAATCTATCAACCTTAGGATTAAGTGAACATATGCCATTTGAAAGCTTCCTTGGAAGCATTGGTATAACTCTATCTATTAAATAAACTGAAGTTCCTCTTTTTAACGCTTCTTTATCTAGCGGATTTTTTTCTTTAACATAATGAGTAACATCTGCAATATGAACTCCTAACTTATATCTACCATTATCTAATTTTTCAATAGAAACAGCATCATCAAGATCCTTTGCATCTTCTCCATCTATTGTTACCATTCTAAGATTTCTAATATCTTTTCTTCTCTCTATTTCTTTTTCTTCTATTTCTTCTGAAATTCCTTCAGCATAAGCTAAAACCTTTGGTGGAAACTCTTCTGGAAGACCATGTTTTTTAATTATAGTTAAAATATCTAATCCTTTTTCACCTTTTTTTCCAAGCACTTCTTTAACTATTCCTTCAGGACTTCTTCTCTTTTCTGGCCATTTAGTTACTTCCGCAATAACTACATCACCATGCTTTGCTCCATTTTTATCTTTCTTTGAAATAAATATATCTTGATTTAATCTAGAATCCTCTGGAACAACAAACCCAAAGTTTCTACTATCTTCATAAACACCTATAATTCTAGTATTAGCTCTCTCAAGTACTTCTACAACTTCTCCTTCTCTCTTCTTCCCATTAATATCATCTCTAGTAATTTGCACAAGTACCCTATCGTTATTCATAGCACCATTAATAAATGAACTTGGAATAAAAACATCCTTTTCTCCTTCTTCTTCTGGAATTAAGAAACCAAATCCTTTTTGATGCGCCTGAAGTTTCCCTTTTATAAGTCCTAATCTTTCAGGAAGTGCAAATTTATCTTTTTTTGTTCTAATAATTAACCCTTCTAACTCCATAACCTTTAAGGCTCTTTTAAATGATTTATATTCATCTGGATTTATATCAAAAACTGTAACTAGTTCTTGAATATCCATAGGTCTATATGCCTCTTCCCTCATAAAGCTGAGTAAGGTGTCTTTTATTTTCATGTAATTTCCTCCGATTAATTTAATTTATTGTCTTTATCCATTATTTTCTTATACACACTATTTATTATAGTACCACATGTATGTTTTTTTATTCAACACACAGCGCTTAAAATAATTTCCCTACTATAATAGTATTCTCAAAATTTTAGTAAATCACTAAAAAAAGACCACTATTTTATATAGTGGCCTAAGTAATAATTATATTAAACTATATTTAAAACTACTGTGTTTATTGCAAATAGAAGCATTGAAACTATTGTTAACTTAACTAACATTGCTTCTTTTGTCTTAGCTTTGTTTTTTGTAAAGAATGTTTCACTCTTACTTCCTTGAATTAACCCACTTAAAGCATCAGCTTTACTTTTTTGCATTAATATTGACACTACAACTATTAATCCTAAAACCGCTTCTAAAACAAATAATACATTTTTCACGGTTACACCTCCCACTCTATACTTTCAAGCATACTCATATGAAATTATCATAACATAATAATCCTACTATTACAAGATTATTTACAAATAACTCCATAATTTTCTAGGCCATTCTTCTGTAAATATCAAAATATTACATTAAGATTTTACTAAATAAATTTAATATATTTTAAGTATCCTATAGATAATATTAATAAGCTCAAATTATAATTTTATATAATTTTTTCATTGGTTAAACTACCTTTGCTACACTTAATGCTAGACTTGCTTTTTAATAATCTTATGCTAGCTACAACAATTCCACTTATTATTACAAACAGATAAAAACTAATCCCTCTACTAAGTAACATTGCTGAGCTTAATGAACTTGATGGAAAAAGTGTTTTAAATAAAGTTAAAAAACTACCTTCACTTGTTCCAACAGCTCCAGGAAGAGGAATTGCAGAAACAGAAATAAACAATATTGCTTGTATTAAAAAAACTGTAAAGAATGAAAAATCATCAAGGCCAAATGCTTTATACACAAAAAAAGTTATACTATACATTGCTCCTATTTGAATAATAGTTATTAAAAGTACTTTTATAAAAATATATTTATTTTCTATAATTAGTATTGCTCCTTGTTGGTATTGACTTATTTGTTCTTTTACTTGTTTTCTAATCTTTTCAACATCTATAAATTTCAGTATACTTATTAATCTTAAAAATAATTCCGCTAATTTCATTGTAAATTTTTTCGAAAATATAGCTAAAATAATAAAGCAAAGAATTAACAAATTAATTAACAATCCTAAAAAAATAAGAATCCTCATTGTGTAATTTAAGTTCATAATAAAATCTAAATTAGCTATAATACCTATTACTGCAATAGTTACTGTAACAATTTGAAAACTAGCAAGCTCCATAAGTAATACAAGCGAAGAATGTGAAATATTAATGTTGTCTCTCTTCATATAATAAACTTGCATAGGTTGTCCTCCTGAAGCTGATGGAGTTATGGAACTAAAAAAGAAACCTACAAATGAATATTTTAATCCTTGAAAAACACTTATATCATATGAAAATATTTTTAGCATTCGTCTAATATTTATTCCTTCACAAATTATGAATATAAACATACAAATAATTCCTATAAATATATAAAATAAATTTACAGACTTTAGTGAAATTAATATATTACTTACACTACTGTCTTTAAATAAAATAAAAAATGTAACTGAAATTAACGCTATAAAAAATATACTATTTTTAAAAATATCTTTTGGGGTTATATTATTACTCATACAGTTCTCCTATTGTGATAAACTCATATCCTTCTTCAAGCCATATAGGCAATGTTTTTTCTAAAGCTTCAATTGTTCTAAGAGGAGCTTCATTTTTACCTCTTCCATCATGTAAACAGATAATACTTTTATTTTTTGTTTCATTTAATAATCGTTTTGATATTTCATCTGAACTTATATCACTTTTCCAGTCACCAATTATTACATCCCAAAGTACTAAACTTAAGTTATATTTCTTCAAATTAACTAATGTTGTTAAATTGAGATGACCCCACGGTGGTCTAAATGACTTAACTGAAATCTTTAAATTCTTAAAGATTTTTATACTCTCTTCAAAATCTTTATTTGTATATAAAGGACCTCTTATTAAACCATTTTGATGTTCTAAAGAATGAAGTCCTATAGTGTGTCCTTCTTCTTCCATACGCTTTATAATGCTACTATTTTTTTCTGCAAACTTAGCAACAACAAAAAATGTAGCTTTTATATTATATCTTTTAAGTAAATCCAAAAGTTTTTCTGTATATTTTTCATCTGGTCCATCATCAAAAGTTAAGGATAAAAACTTTTCACTTTTAACCTCATTAGCAATAGACGTACCTTTAAATTTAAAATAAAAGGTTGGAAAAACGCTATATGCCAATATACTAATTGCTATAATAACTACAAATCCCATTACTAAGCTCCCCTCTTAAACTTTTCTATAATATTTATAATCTCTTCTTGTCTTAGTTTCTCTTTAATTTTCTTCATATTACGTTTCATTTCTAAAACAGCTACATCATTATTTATTAATTCTATAATGTCTTTTTCTATATAAAAATTCTTTTTCCAAATAACTTTACCTATTTTTTCTCTTTCAATATATTGTGCATTTTTAATTTCTTGTACTAAAAAAGGTTCTATAACATAAATAGGTACTTCACTATGAATTGCTTCAAATAAAGTTATTCCACCTGACTTTGATATTATTAAATCTGCTTTTTTCATATACTCGCTTATTGTATCTGTATATCCAACTACAACTATATTTTTATACTTTCCCTTTAATATAGTCATACATTTTTTTATTATTTCCCGTTATAATTGTTGTTTTTATATTTCTTTCATTATTAAGTGATTCAAATACCTCTTCTTTAAAGGGAATTAAACCTAAGCCTCCACCCATAATTAAAACCTCTTTTAATCTATTTTTATGAAGTGATACAGTATTATTTTTAAATTGTTGCTTAACCGGAATTCCGGTAACAAATATTTTCTCTTCATCAATACCTTTTTTAATTAAATCTTCTTTTATACTATAATCTCCAACACAATAAAAATCTGTATTTTTGTAAATCCATTCACTATGACTAGAAATATCAGTTATGAATGTAAATAAAGGAATATTTAATTTCTTAATGGATTTATATTTTGAAATATATTGTGAGCTTATTGGTAATGTAGATATAACTAAGTCAGGTTTATACTCTAAAAATAACTTATCTATTTTATTTACAAATAAATAATTAAAAGTTTTAATATTATAGTCTTCATTATTACTATTTATAAAATTATATAAATTCGACCATTTTGTAACTAATACATTAAAACTACTATAAATAACCTTACTTGTTTTTGGCATTAAATATTCTAATATATCTACTATATCTACATTAATATCTGAACACTTACTTTTTATTTCTTCATTTATTGCTTCTGATACAGAATAATGTCCCATTCCGAATTTTCCTGTTAAAATTAATACATTCATTTTATTTCCCCCAACTTTTTACTATAAATTAATTATAAATAGTAAATCTTAATATTTATTTAATTCAAATCTTAATATTTACTTATATAGAATGCTTAATTTATTAAGATTTTATTAAATTACTTCATATTTAAAACTCATTACTTTTTCTTAATTAATTTTATATAAAAAATTTTTTATAACATATCGATTAATATTACATAGTTATTACAATTTTGTAATATATAAAAAGACCGTGCTAAATTTGCACGATCCTTTATTTTTAACTATTAATTTTTTATTGTTCCTTTATGTTAAAGAATGCTTTTCTTCCTCTATATTCTGCAACATCATCAAGTTCTTCTGCTATTCTAATTAATTGATTATATTTAGCAACTCTTTCACTTCTTGCTGGTGCACCAGTCTTAATTTGACCTGCATTAACTGCAACAACTAAATCTGCTATTGTAGTATCTTCTGTTTCACCACTTCTATGAGATATAACAGCTGTATATCCTGCTCTATTTGCCATTTCTATAGCATTTAATGTTTCTGTTAATGTACCAATTTGATTTAATTTAATAAGAATTGAATTTGCAACTCCTCTATAAATACCATCTTCTAATCTTTGAGTATTAGTTACAAATAAGTCATCTCCAACTAATTGAACTTTCTTACCTAATCTATCAGTAAGTAATTTCCAACCTTCCCAATCTTCTTCTGCCATACCATCTTCAATAGAAATAATAGGATATTTATTTACCCAATCTTCAAAGAAATCAACCATTTCAGCAGCAGTTAAGCTCTTTCCTTCATGTTCTAATACATATTTACCATCTTTATAATATTCAGATGATGCAGCATCTATTGCTATAAATATATCTTTTCCTGGTTCATATCCAGCCTTCTTAATAGCTTCTAATATAACTTCAATAGCTTCTGCATTACTCTTTAAATTAGGTGCAAATCCACCTTCATCTCCAACCCCTGTTGAATATCCTTTATCATTTAAAGTTTTCTTTAATGCATGATAAACTTCTGCACAAGCCTGAACAGCTTTATCAAAAGAATCAAATCCAACTGGCATAACCATGAACTCTTGTAAATCAACAGAGTTATCAGCATGAGATCCACCATTTATAATATTCATCATAGGTACTGGAAGAACTTTCGCATTTACTCCTCCTACATATTGATATAGAGGAAGTCCTAAATAGTTAGCTGCTGCTTGTGCAACTGCTAAGGAAACACCTAATATTGCATTAGCTCCTAATTTTCCTTTATTATTGCTTCCATCAAGTTCAATTAACATTTTATCAATATATGTTTGATCAAAAACATTACATCCAATAAGTTCTTCAGCTATTGTATCATTAACATTTTCAACAGCCTTTAAAACTCCTTTACCCATATAATAATCCTTATTTCCATCTCTTAATTCAACAGCCTCATAAATCCCTGTTGATGCTCCTGATGGAACTGCAGCTCTACCAATTGTACCATCTTCTAGATAAACTTCTACCTCTACAGTTGGAAAACATCTTGAATCTAGTATTTGTCTTGCTACTACATCAACAATTTCAACAAAATTTTTCATTTTATATCCTCCTTAAATTTAGCAATAAATGAAATATTTATTTTTTTCTTTACCATCTACCTACTTATTTTTTACAGTAAAAATGAATAATATTCACTTATTAAAATAAAAAATAAGATAGCAAATAGATATTTATTTTCCATTCACCACCTTACTTTTTATTAATACTCTTTTGCATAATATTGATTAATTTTTTGCTCCCACTCTGTTGCCTTTCTTCTATCTATTATATATATGCCTTTTAAAAACTCTTCTAAAACACCTACTCCATCAAGACCTTTCATCAAATGCCTTGGATAATCAACTTTTCTTCTATAACACTGCTTAGGATCAATAACCATTAACCTTTCAGCTTTATCTACATATATATCTCTACATCTAGCATCTAATTTTGTAAATTTTAAAGCCTTAAATTCATTTATTAATCTGTAAAGATTATATATTAACTGCTGACTTAATCCATTTTCTTCTATATAATCATCTAATCTCTTTCCATTTACCATATCCCTTAATATATAATAATCTCCATTTTTATATATTTTGGGGAAATATTTAGATTTTTTTACTTTGTATAATATTTCTGCTTCACTTCTACAAACATTTTTATCTGTAAATATTTTTATAGCCCTATTTCCAGGTACTTCATAAACAATTCCATTATGCCCTTCCCCTAAAACTTTAGCATCTTTGAACAATCGTTCCACTTCTTTATCGAAGTCTGCTGAATACGCATATGTCCTAGCCATTATAACCTACCTTAATTAATATTTGTACTATTATATTAATAATAATATTATTATATTCTTATAATACTCACCTATAGTATATTAATCCTATCTAAAATACAATTTTCTTTTTCTAAAAAATATATAAAAATAGTTAAACTTAATGGATATCAAGTTTAACTATTTTTTATAATTCTATAGTATTTAAATTTATATATATCAATAACTTTTCTTTACAATATTTTTTTAATATCTGTGATAAATAATTAATAACATCTCTTTTACATAGGATAACTTTTTATTACTTCTAATTCACCTTTAACAGAATAATTCCCCAATTTTGCTGGAATTAAGTAGCTATCTCCCATTTTAATTTCTTCAGAGAATTCTTTTCCTTCGATTGTTCCTTTTCCATCAACACAAGTTAAAATAAAGAATTTTTCTTCATTGCTACAGTCTGTCCATTCTTTTTTAATATTAAATTTTTGCATTCCAAAATATTCATTTTCACAAAAATTAATTTTAGAGAATCCTTCAAACTCAACAATCTCATGATTTGATAAATTTTCTGCTGCTAAATCAAAGTTTATTACATCAAGTGATTTTTCAACATGAATTTCTCTTGGTCTTCCGTAATCATAAACTCTATAAGTAACATCTGAATTTTGTTGAATTTCAGCTATTATTAATCCTTCACATATAGCATGAACAAGTCCACTATTTATTAAGAAGCAATCACCTTTTTTAACTTCAATTACATTTAGATAATCTTCTGATTTACCTTCTTCTATAGCTTTTGCAAAAGTAGCTTTATTACAATTTTTTGTTCCAACAATTAACTTAGCTCCTGGTTTTGCATCAACAACATACCAAGCCTCAGTCTTTCCAAATTCATTTTCAACTCTCTTTGCATATTCATCACCAGGGTGAACTTGTACAGATAATTTTTCTTTTGAATTTATAAGTTTAACTAATAATGGAAACTTTTCTGTGCTTACTTTTGAACCAACTAAATCATGACCAAATTCTGAAATTATTTCATCAAATCTTTTTCCTTTAAGCTCCCCATTGGCTACAATTCCAATACCATTTGGATGGCAAGCTATATCCCAGCTTTCACCAATCTCCCCCTCTGGCATATTATCTCTAAAATTTTCAAAATCTCTTCCACCCCAAATTTTATTATAATAAAGATTTTCAAATCTAATTGGATACATATCAAACTCTCCCTTTCTTAAATAAACTTATTATCTTAATTCACTTATAGCTAATGCAGCTGCCCCTAAAACACCTGATTTACCTTCTAAGTTAGATTTTTCTATCTTACAGTTTTCAGCTATTATACTTAAAGACCTATGTTTTACAATTTCTTTTACTCTTTCTATAACAACCTCTCCACCATTAATAACACCACCACCAAGGACTATCATATCTGGATCTAAAGTATTCATCACATTAGAAACTACTAGGCCTAAATATGATAATGCTTCATCTAAAATATCATTAGCCACATAATCTCCTTCAGCTGCTTCAACAAACACCTCTTTAGCTGTTATATTTTCATAATTTTTAAGATTCGTATTAACATTGCTATTAACAGCCTCTAATGCTCTCTTCATTATCGCCGTACCTGATGACATTCTCTCTGAACACCCTTTATTTCCACACCCACATCTTGGTCCATCCTTAAAAACTGTAGTATGTCCTACTTCTAATGCATTTGAAGTGCTACCCCTATATATCTTTCCATTTAATATAGCTCCTCCACCTATGCCTGTACTTACAGTTATATAAACCATATTTTCAGTACCTTTACCTACTCCAAACATATACTCGGCTAATGTAGCTGCATTTGCATCATTATCTAAAAAAGTTGGTAAATTATACGTAGTAGTTAATTCTTCTACTATATTATAATTATTAAAAGGTAGGTTAGGTGGTGCCACAATTAACCCTCTTTTTACATCTAAAGGTCCTGGCGATCCAATCCCTATTGCCCCTACTTTTTCTCTATCAATATCCTCTAAAACATAATCTATAGTTTTCTTTATATTAGAAACTATTGCAATATCCCCTTTATTAGCTTCTGTACTAACAATCTTTTCTTTTATAATATTTCCTTTTAAATCAACTAATGCTGTATATATTTTAGTTCCACCTAAATCAACAGCTACAACATAATCTTTATCCATAATATTTCCGTCCTTGATAATATTTTATTTTCAAAATTTCACCTTAAAAATTAAGAGTAAAGAGCTAAAATTACTAACTCAATACTCTATTTATTATCTATAAAAACTTTAACTCTTAATTTTTAGCTCTTTTAAAATCCATTATTTTCTGCTACTTCTTTAATCCATCTACCTGACTTCTTTATTGTCTTCTTTTGAGTAGCTAAATCAACAGCAATAAATCCATATCTATTTTTGTAAGCATTAGACCAAGACCAACAATCGATTGGAGTCCATGAATGATATCCAAAACAATTTGAACCTTCCTCTATTCCTTTATGAAGATATTGTAAATGCTCTTTAAAGAATTCAATTCTATAATCATCTTGAATTTCACCATTTTTATCTATATATTTTTCTTCACCTTCAACACCCATACCATTTTCTGAAATATACCATGGAATATTATTGTAATTATCTCTTATATTCATAGCTATATCATACATTGCTTGAGGGTATATCTCCCATCCTCTATATGGATTCATTCTCTTACCTGGCATATCATAATAATCAAAGTGCTTGTCTGGCATCCATCCTTTTGAATTATCAAACTCCGATTCTTTTGCTTTAACTCTTCTTGGTTGATAATAGTTTACTCCTAAGAAATCAACAGTGTTTTTTCTTATTATCTCCATTTCTTCCTCTGAAGCTTCCCACATAACACCATTTTCTTTTAATAGTTCAACTAAAAGAGATGGGAATTCTCCCTTAACAGCTGGATCTAAGAATGAGTTATTAAATATGTCATCAGCAATTTTAGCTGCCTTTAAATCTTCTTCACTATTACTTCTTGGATATGCTGGAGTTAAGTTAAGAACTATACCTATTTTTCCTCCATCCTTATCACATCCAATTTCTCTAAATTTATTTATTACTTTTGCAGATGCAAGATTTAAGTTAAATAATACCTGCATAGCTTTTTTACCATCTACTAATTTCGGATAGTGGAACTGATATAAATATTCTCCTTCAACAACTACTATAGGTTCATTAAAAGTAGTCCAATACTTAACTCTATCTCCAAATAACTTAAATGCTGTTTCTGCAAACTTTACAAATAAGTCAACAACATGTTTAGATTCCCATCCACCATATTTATCATATAATTCAACTGGTATATCAAAGTGATGTAAATTCATAACTGGAATCATGCCATTTTTTATAGTTTCATCTATAACATCATTATAAAATCTTATTGCATCTTCATCTGGTTCTCCAGTTTCTAAATCCTTTATAAGTCTTGTCCATTGAATTGATGTTCTAAAACTATTTAAACCAATTTCCTTAAGCATAGCTAAATCTTCTTTGTAGCTATTATAAAAATTAGATGTAACTTGTGGTCCTACTCTATCAAAGAAAGCTTCTGGCTCTACTTCATACCAATAGTCAAATACACTCTTATGTGGTTTATTAAAATCTCCTTCTGATTGTGGACCTGATGTTGCTGATCCCCACCAAAACCCTTCTGGAAATATATATTTTTTAGTCATCTTTTTTCTCCTCCGAAATTTATAATTTATAGAACTAATTCTTAATCATATTATATCCTCGTCTTTTTTAAATGTCTATACTTTTATTTATAAAAACATATCTTTTATTTTTAAAATCATGTTTTTGATTTTAAAAAAACATACTTTTATATTGGAATTTTTCTTATATTACTGCAAAACATATTGATATTCATTTGTCATAATTAAAAAAAGCAAAAAAAATTCTTAGTTAATAAGTTGTGATTTATTAACTAAGAATTTTTTATGTTTTCTCATTGCAGTAATTTTTTAAATTACTGTAATTGCTTTAAATTCAAATTTATCATATCTATGTCTAGAAAAAGAATATTCAAAAACTTTTCCATTATCTAAGTATGCAACTCTTTCTACTTCTAATACAGGTTCATCTAAATTTAATTCTAAATATTCTCTATCTAAATCTGTACTTTTATAGGCTCTTACTGTAGAGTGTGCACTTTGTATTTTTAAATTTAACTTATCTTGTATGTAACTATATATAGATCCTTTAACATCTGCTAATTTCATTCCTGGAATAAGATTTAAAGGTATGTAAGTTTTTTCTATAACTACAGGGATATCATCTACATATCTTACTCTATGGATAGAATAAATAAATTCATCTTTTTCTATTTTTAGCATATCAGCAATTGTTTCGGAAGCATTTATAATTTTAAACTCTAACACTTTACTTGTTACTTTATGCCCTAAATTAGTATTAGTTAATCCAGAAAATTGTTTTTTTTCTATTATTCATTGAATTTCATTTTCTGTTATATCTTTTACAAATGTCCCAGAACCTCTTCTCTTTATTATTAGACCTTCACCCACTAATAAATCTAATGCCTTTTTTACAGTCATTTTACTTACATTGTACTTTTCACATATTTCCTTTTCAAATGGAAGCTGTTCATTTGGTTTATATTTACCTCTTAAAATATCATCCTTGATATCTAATGCTATTTTTTGATATTTTATCATTTTTTATTTCACCTTTACCTTTATCTACTCTATTTTTATTCTACTAATTATTTATGATTTATTCAGAAAGATTAAATATATATTTTTTATTGAAATTTGTAATGTTCTATTATATAATAAGTATATACTTTTAAGAGAGAGGGTTTTGTTTATGAATAATATGGAATCAGTTGCATTTGAGTTAATTAGTAATGTTGGAGAAGCAAAATCATTATTAATGGAAGCTTTAATGTTAGCTAGAGAAGAGCAATTTGAAGATGCCGATAATAAAGTTACTTTATCTGGAGAGTTTTTATCTAAAGCTCACCACAGTCACTTTGATTTAGTTCAAAAAGAAGCTAATGGTGAACAATTACCATTTTCTTTAATATTAATGCATGCAGAAGATCAATTAATGACAACTGAAACATTAAAAATGTTAGTTGAAGAATTAATCTTAACACATAAAAAATATTCAAAATAAGTACTTTTTTAATAAAACCAGCAATATGCTGGTTTTATTTTTTATTTATAAATTATATATTAAAATATTAACTCTATTACTTACACTTATTTTTTAATATTTAATTTTCCTTTAATAAATATATCTTTAAAAATTTGTGCTTTATAATATAAAACACAACATAGATTATACTTTAATCTAAAGCTAATCTACATTGTGTTTTATTTTTTAACGATATCTAATATTCCTTTTGCATATAAAAATTTTATGCTTCAAATTCATCCATAACATCATATGCTTGTTCTAAAACAGCTAATCCATCTACTCTTCCGTAAGTAACAGTATCAATTACTGCAACTGGTATTTTTCCACCAACCATAGTTTTCATTTTTGACTCTAAAAAACGTACTTGTGGTCCTAATAATAATACATCTGCTTTTTCCCAATTATTTGGAGCATCACTTTGTGATACTGCCCAGATTTTGCATTCTACTTCATTTTCTTCTGCTGCCTTTTGCATTTTAGTAACTAATAAACTTGTTGACATTCCTGCTGAACAAACTAATAATATATTTTTCATAATAATATCCCTCCAGATTTTATATCTATTTATTTAAATACTGTATTTAAATTTTCTTAGTAAGCTTTTTCTGTCATTTCTGCTGTTTCTTTTGTCTTTTTAAATCTGCTTACTTTATTTTTAGATTTTTCTGCAGCTTCTTTTTCTAATTTAATTGCTTGTATATCCATTACTTTTATAAATGGTGTCCAAATTGCTAATACTACAGCTAATATAACTAATTGTAATATACCACCAGCTAAAGAGTTAGTTGCAAGCATACCACTAAAGAAAATTGGTACTGTCCAAGGTACTGCTACCCCTGTTGTCATTGGAACTAATCCAAATTTCATTGATAAATAAGCTATAGTAACACCTACTATTAGTGAGATAATCCAAGGAATAAGTATTGTTGGATTCATAACTATTGGCAAACCAAATATAACTGGTTCATTAACGTTAAATATTCCTGCTGGTCCTGCTAATTTAGCTACCTCTCTTAATTGTTTGCTTTTTGCAATTATTAATATACCAATTACAACTGCAAGCGTCATACCTGTACCACCTATACCAACAGTAAATGTTTCCATGAACTGTTTAGTAACTATGTTAGGTAAATCTGTATGATTAACTACTGCTTCATAATTTTGAAGTGATAATGTATTCCAAATTGGATCTAATACTGAATTAACTATAATTTGACCATGTAAACCAAAGAACCATAAAAGTTGAATTGCAAATACCGCAACTATTGTTGCTGCTAATCCACTACCTAAGTGCATTAATGGAACTTGTATAAGTTGATATATAAAGTCATGTATATTACCCCAAGGTGTATAAACAAAAATAGTTCTAATTACTAAAAATACTGTCAATACTATACATGCTGGTATTAATGCGGCAAAAGATTTTGCTACTGTTGGTGGAACACCATCTGGCATTTTGATTGTCCAATTTTTTTTCATAATACGTACATATAACCAAGTTGCTAAGAATGCTGCTAAAATACCAACAAACATTCCCTTTGCACCTAATCTTGTAATTGGAATTATATCTGTTACTAAAACACCTGCTTCTGTAGTCATTGAAATCGGTGTTAAAACTAAAAATGATGCTACTGAAATAGCTGCTGGAAAAATAGGATCAACATCATAACTTTTTGCTAAATAATACCCAATGCCCATTACAACAAATAGTGTTGCTATACTCATAGTCGCTGATGGTAGTATACTTAATACATCTGTTACAGTAGCTACCCCATTACTACCTATGACCTTATCTAAATATGGTAGATTCATTATAACAACTGCAAGCGATCCAACTATTGTTAGTGGAAAACTTAGCATAAATGAATCACGTAAAACTGTTAAAACTCTGCTAGCACTTAACTTACCAGCTATAGGTAGTAAATACTTTTCAATTAACTCATTAAATTTAGACATCTAATCCATCCCCTCTCAAGTTTATAACTTTTTATGAAATCTATTACATGACTTATTATAATAAAAGATATATCTTTTGTAAAGCAAAAGTATATTCTTTTATTATAAAAATATAAATTTATTAAAAAAAGTGTGCAAATCATAATTTTTGCACACTTTTTCTACTTTATAATTACACTTTTAAATTCAAATTTATCATTTCTATGATGAGATTTTGAATATTCAAATGGTATACCATTATCTAAAAAAGCTATTTGCTCAACTTCTAATAATGGTGAATATTTCTCTATCTCTAAATACTTTCTCTCCTCTTCATTTGCACTTACAGCTCTAATAGTTCTATGAGCACTTTTAATTTTTAAATTTAGAGTTTCTTCTATATAGTTATATATAGATTTTTCTAAAACATCCTTTTTTAATCCTGTAATAACATTAATAGGCATATATGTATATTCAATTACATATGGTTCATCATTTGCATATCTTACACGACATATATAATAAACAAATTCATCATTAGATATTTTTAACTTATTAGCAATCTCACTAGTTGTATTAATTATATTAAACTCAATAACTTTACTTGTTACTTTTATTTTGCGGAAAATACCTGTAAATCCAGTTAATAAATTACTTTCACTTATTTCTTTTATTTCGCTACTTTCAATTCCTTTTACAAAAGTACCTGCCCCTCTTCTTTTTACAACTAATCCTTTCATTACTAAAATATCTACTGCCTTTTTTATTGTAATTCTACTGACACCATATTCTTCGCACATTTCCTTTTCTAGTGGCAATTGATCATTTACATTATATTCTCTATTTGCTATTTTATTTTGAAGATCAATTGCAATTTCTTCATATTTTAACATTATAACACCTCATAAAATTTTAATTTTCTATATATCATTATAATTTTACAAATATCTTTAAACAATATCTATATTTAAGTTATTACTATACTTTTTCATATAAATACTCTTCATTATATCTATAACGTAAAATAGAGCTATATTCATCTTAATATATAGCTCTATTTTTATATCCTATATCAAATTTTGTTTTTGTAAAAAATTGTATAAAGCCCCTAATTTATTTGCATCATTTCCATACTTACAAATCTTTACTATTGGTCTTATTGTTGCATCTGGATTAGAATTCATAACTTCATCTATCCTTTTATTTACTTCATCTAAAAAACCTTTTCTTTCACAAATAGCTCCACCTAAAACTATAACTTCTGGGTCATAAGTATATTGAATATTAAATATGCCTATAGCCATATATCTAAAAAATTTATTTACCTCTTCTATCGCAACTTCATCTCCGCTATCATATAATTCAAAAGCTTTTAATCCGTTAAACTTTTCTATATCTATGCCTTTTCTCTCTGCAATAGATTTTGCTAATGCAAATGTTGAGCCTACTCCACTCCATGATAAATATTTTTGCTTAGTAACATCTATATCTACTAAGCAATAACCAAATTCTCCACCATGCTTATGAATACCTGAATGTATTTTTTTATTCTTAACTAATGCTCCACCTATGCCTGTCCCACAAACCACAAAAGCACAATCATTTTCTTCTTTTGCCACACCAATCCAACATTCACCTAAAGCTGCACAATTTGCATCATTTTCTATTTCAACTGGTAATCCAGTATTTTCATTTAATATTCGTTTAAAATTAGGCCCATGTATATATGGTAATGCACTCATACCTCCAATAATTCCACTTTCACTATCTACAGCTCCTGGTGCACTTAAAGCAATTCCCTTTAAACTATACTCTTCTTTTAAACTATTAATTTTAGTAGATAAGTTTTCGAAAAATTCTTCACTGGTTTTAGCTATATCTATTTTATCACTAATAATTATCTTACCTAAATTATTAATTATAGACCACTTTACAGATGACCCACCTATATCAAATACTATATAATTGTTCATATATTCCTCCTACTTATAAAAGTTATTAATATTTACATTTAATATATCGTCCTAATATTTTGTTGTCCATAATATTTAAGTATCTGTGTAATATTTATATTTAAATCTTAAAATTAATCTATTATATATTCTTTCTTTTTTAAGTTCCAATCATTATTAGTTTCAGTTATTATATTTTCTATATTTTTATCAATAATATATCTTTGAGTAAAAGTATAATCTAATCCAATAGATTTTCTTATATTTTCATAAATACCATGTATATCTATAGTATTATCTTTCGTTCTTTCATCTAATATTTCATCTTCATCTTTATTTATTGAAATATTAAATCCTTTTAACTCATTAAAAAATTCCTTGTTTTTCTCACTGGTTTTTAAGATGATTGTATATTTAATGCATTAACATACTTATCTTCTTCAAATAAAAATTTTAAAAATTCCTTTGCTACTTCGGGATATTTTGTATTTTTAGCTATTGCTAATTTATAATCACCAAATATTTTTATTACTTCACTTTCAGGAAGTGGGAACATTCCTATATCATCACTATTCATTCCCATCTCACTTAACTGATACTTAAAATCAGAATTATAAAAAATCATTGCAACTTTTCCAGATACTATATCCCTTTTACACTGTTCCCATTTATAATCTAATATATTTTCCTCTACATATCCCTTATCTACTATACTTCTAACGAAATCTAAGGATTTTAACATTCCTCCATCTTCATAAAGAATATTGTCATTGCCTAATATTGCGTCAGTCTCTAAATTATTATCTAATAAATATGGTGCTATAGATATCCAACACTCCATTACCCACGACTGCGTATAATTTAAAGCCATTGGTACAATTCCATTACTTTTAATCTTTTCACAAATTTCAAAAAACTCTTCATTTGTACTCGGTATCTTATCAATTCCTAATTCTTCAAAAATAGCTTTATTATATATAATTCCATACCATAAACTAGAACTTGCTAAACAATATTGTTTACCCTCTTCATTAATTCCATATTTATAATGATATATTTCATTTTCATCAAAGCCTAAATCATCTATGGGTAAAAAATACCTGTCATATTCACTTGATTTTATAGCTCCTGGAACTATTGTAACATCTGGTAATTCCTGTACTGCTGCCCTTCTCTGAAGTATCTCTTCTATTTCACCTATAAGCTCTAGATTAACAGTTACATTGGGATGTAATTTTTCAAATTCTTTTACTAAATTCTTTAATTCTTCTTTTTTATCGGTTCTATTGCTTACAAAACTTATTTCACCTACTAGCCCCTTTTCTTCTATAGTACTCTCATTATTTTTATTATAAGGTTTAATTATACAAATTGTAGCCATAATAATACTTACTAAAATAACAACTACAATACTTAAAACTTTAAAGCTACCTTTAGTTTTCACAAACACTACCTCTTTCTAAAAGCACAATTACATATTTCCTTCTTTATCATCATTATTTCTAAATTCATTTGGAGTCTTTCCTGTTATCTTTTTAAAAGACCTACCAAATGTTCTTGCATCATTATACCCAACATTTTCTGCAATTTCATAAACTTTGAGATTAGTTTTTAAAAGTAGCTCTTTAGCAACACTTATTCTATGTTTTGATAAGAAATCATAAAACCCTTCATTTGTTTCCTTTTTAAATAATTCAGATAAATAGTTTTGACTTAAATACACTTCATTAGCAACTTCTTTAAGTGTTATATTCTTGTTAAAATTATCAACTATATACTGCTTGGCTAACTTTATGGCTGTTAAATTAGTTTTTTTCATTTCTTCATTATTACTTAAATATGCTTTATCTGATAAGTTAAGATTATATTTTTTTATTCTATGCTCTTGTCTTATACTACTCTTCAGCTTTCTAAACTCTTTAGATTGCTCTCTAAGCTTCCAAACCTTTTCTGTTGATTCTACAATATATACATTTCTATTATTTTCAATAAACATATCAACATTTTCATATATATATGAATCAAAATAACTTAAATTCTTTTCCTTAGTAGTATCTATATAAAATATCATATATGTATTATCCTCAAAATTAAATGATAAATACTCCATGCTCTTAAAGTTATCAATTACAGATTTAATAAAGTTTCTCACTAATTCTTTTTCATTATTTTTATCCCTATCTATAATGATCATTTTATATATATAGTTTTCACTTAACTGTATATTTTCAAGTAACCTTTTATCAGTTTTATAATTTGTTTCTCCATTTGAAAATAGCATATGCTTAAAAAAGTCCTTCTTTAAAATATCAATAGATTTATTTAATATCTTTTCTTTTTTGCTATTATCCTTTATTTTATTTTCTACTTCTTCTAGTACACTTATTAATTCATCTTGCTTAATTGGTTTTAACAAATAATTAATTGCACCTAACTTCATTGTATCTCTTACATATGTAAATTCATCATACCCACTTAACACTACAAACATAGGAGGATTAGTTAATGTATCTAAAGAGTTTTTTATTAACTCTGTACCTGTCATTATAGGCATCTTTATATCAGTAATAACTAAATCCACTTTATTTTCCCTTAAATATTCTAGTGCTAACAAGCCATTTTGAAAATCTGAAATTACTTCATGTTGATCAAATAACCTTTTTATTATTTTAGTCAATCCCATTCTGATAATTTTGTCATCATCAACAACTAATATTTTCATATATCCTCCCTTTTATTGAATAAACTTACTAATTGATATATATTAGTATTATACATTAAATGTTTACATATTGTAATTATATATTTTTAGGAATTTATTTATTGGGGGATCACATGACTTTAATTAAAAATTCTTCTATAAAGAAGTTAACACTATCAATTTTTGCAACTTTGTATTTAATTTTTTTCATATTTACTATTTTAAATTTATACTCATATTCTAAATATGAATCTTTAAAAACAGAAAAACTCATTAAAAATTTCAATCTTAGTTTAAGTAAACAAATATCTGAAAAGATTAATAGTATTTCTGATGTGTCCAAGTATCCATTACTTATACCAGAAATATCAAACTTACATAATATCCTTAGATCAGATAATGTTCTTGATATAAATAATTATAATTATTTAAAACATCTTTGCGAAATGATTTTAATTCAAAACGATTCAATAAATGGAGCTTACATATATGATTTAAAAGGCCGTGGTACATTCGCTTCTAGAAATACCTCTACAGATATATTAATAAATCCATCTTTAGAGTGGTGGTTTCTAAAAAGTATTCAATCCGATAACTCAACTTCCATATTTAGCAATATTAATATTAAAAGTATTGTTGATGTTAATACTTCTAGTAACGAAAATTTAATTGCTCTAACACGACAAATTATTGATATATCATCAAATGAAATAACTGGATTATTGTTAATTACAATTCCTACTGATAAAATTTTAAATTTATTAAATAATGACATAGCATTTAATAATCAAATTCTTTCACTTTATGATTCAGATGGCCAGTTAATAGCAGAAACTAATAAAAATCCACTATTCAATGATTTATATCAAAATACACAACTTATAACTACTAATACAGAACCTCAGATTGAATATATGTACAAAGATACTAGCTATATAGTAACTTATAATTATATTCAATTTTATGATTGGATACTTATAAATACAATAAAAAAATCAGATGCTTTTAACTTAAACACACTATATATGATGTTTTTCTTTATTAATTTAATATTCTTCTTGATTATGTCAGCTATACTTTATTTATTCTTAAAAAATAGAATATTTAATCCAATTGAATCATTAGCTAAAAATATGAAATCAAGTAATTTAGAAAAAAACCTTGATACAAAAATTATTTATGATAAAGATGATGAAATAGGTTTTTTAGTTAACTCTTATAATAAAATGAAAAATCGAATAAATTATTTAATTAATATCAACTATAAAAATGCTCTTGAACATAAAGAATTAGAGTTACAACAATTACAAAATCAAATAAATCCTCATTTTATATATAATACATTAGAATCTATTCATATGATGGCTGAAATAAATGACGATATAGAAACATCAACTATGGCAGAATACTTTGGTGAAATAATTAGATATAGCATGAACCGTAGAATTAATACTGTGACATTAAAAGAAGAGCTAAAAATTATAGATAATTATATCTATTTACAAAAAATAAGATTTGACCAATTATTCACTATTGAAAATATGGTTTCAGATGAACTATTATCTTGTGAAATAATTAAAATGATAATTCAACCCTTAATAGAAAATGCCATTTATCACGGATTAAGTGAATGTAGTGGCAACGGTAAAATAATAATTCAAGGGTCAAAGGTAAATAATAATCTTTTATTAACAATATCTGATAACGGAATTGGTATACCTGAAGAAAAATTACAAGATTTAAATGATTATATAAATGATAAAAACCATAACTTTAATGGTATTGCATTAAGAAATATAAATAAAAGATTAAAACTTAATTACGGTGAAAATTATGGTCTTGAGATTTTTAGCATAGAAGGAAATGGAACATCAATGGTATTAACTCTACCATTTATAATAAAATAATTACTTAACCTTGGTATCATTCCATCAAATATAAGAATTAATAATATCACCATTTCTTATATAGTCGTTTAAGCAATAAAAAATAGCTATAAGAAAATCTTATTTTTTGATTTTCTTATAGCTTAACTTTTATATTTAAACATATATTATAACCTTTTTAAATGAACTATATTACCATTGTAATTTTCATATAGCTTTTTTATATTTACTCCACAATACATTAATGCTCCACCTAAAAATACTTCATTAGTGTCCTTATTCACATATACTGCATCTTCATTTAATCCCTTTAATCTTATTTTTTTGCAATTATAACTATTTTCTATTTGACTATCATTGAATATAAGTAAAACTTCTGATTTATCTTTAGAGATAACTTCCCAATATTCTAAAGTATTGTTTCTTGTAGAATTCTTTATAAGATAATAATTCCCATTATTTATTATATCAATACTTATATTGTGTCTTTCTAGCTTTCCCTTAACAGTTTCCTTATCTAATATAACTCTATTTTTATTTATATACATCATTTCATTTTTTAAACTAAACATACCGCTATTTTCTATAATTCTTACACCCATATTTGACTCCCACTATCTTTATTATTTAAAATTCCAATATATATTAACTAATTAATCGCACTCTTGTTAACGTTTACCTATAGCATATCGTATATTCATCTATTAATCAATATTTTTTTATAATTTATTGCAATAATATCCATATATATTATATTTTTTATAATGTCATTAACAAAAAGATGCTATACCAATTTTTTTTGATATAACATCCTTATTTTTTTACTATTATTTCTATCTATTACTCCCTAAAAACAATGCTGCTAAAACTCCTGGTCCTGCATGTGCTCCCACTACATTTCCAACATAGTTTACAACTACATTTTTAAATTCTTGTTCTTCTAATATAATATCCCTTAAAGTCTCTGCTTCTTCTAAGCAATCTCCATGACATATATATAAAGTTTCATTTTTAGTATTTATCGCTTTTTCCTTAACTTCATTAGCTAAAAACCTTAAAGCCTTTTTCTTACCTTTAATTTTTTCACCTTGTACTAATTTTCCTTCATCATCTATATATAATGTTGGCTTAATATTTAAAAGACCTCCAATAGTTGCAGTTGCCCCTGAAATACGCCCACCTCTTTTTAAATGATTTAAATCATCTATTATTATTGAGTGTACTACTTTTCTCTTATTCTCTTCAAGCCAATTAACTATTTCTTCTACACTTTTACCTTCATCTCTCATTTCACATGCCTTACTAACTAGAAAACCTTGACCAACAGAAAAACTTAATGAATCAACTAACAAAATATTTGCATCTGGATATTCTTCTAGTAAAATATTTTTTGCTATATTGGCACTATTAAAAGTACCACTTAAACTTGAAGATATTGATATATAAATTATTGAATCTCCATTCTTTATATGCTTAGTAAATTCTTCTTCAAATTCATGAGCATTTATTTGAGATGTTGTAGGTGTTGCACCTTCTCTCATCTTGTTATAGAAATCTTTATAGCTCAGAGTTTGTCCTAAATCATCTTTTATTAACTTCCCATTTAAATTTAATATTAATGAAAGTAATCCTATATTGTTATTTTCTATATATTCTCTTGTTAAATCACATGCTGAATCAGTTAATATCTTTATTCCCATAATCTTCATCCTCCACTAAATTTATATTAGTTTTGTTTTAAAGCAATTATATACAGAAACATTAATATTGTCAAATCTTTTGATTGCCAAATATTTTTTTCAACAAAAAAAGAGAGGGGTAGCCCTCTCCTTAAATACTATTTTATTAAAGATTCCCCTGTCATTTCAGCTGGAACTTCTAATCCCGTTACTGTTAACATTGTAGGTGCTATATCAGCTAATTTACCATCTGATAAAGTCTTTCCTTCTGTATGATTAGATACCCATACAAATGGAACTGGATCAGTTGTGTGAGCTGTAAATGGATTTCCTGTTGAGAAATCGATCATAGTTTCGGCATTTCCATGGTCAGCAGTTATAAATACTGTTCCATCTAATTCTAAAACTTTATCAACAACTCTACCTAAGCATGTATCTACAGCTTCAACTGCAGCCTTAGCAGCTTCCATTACTCCAGTATGTCCAACCATATCTGGGTTAGCATAGTTTAATATGATCATATCATATTTACCTGAATCTAATCTGTTTATTAATTCATCAGTTAATTCTGGTGCGCTCATTTCTGGTTTTAAGTCATAAGTTGCAACCTTTGGAGATGCAATAAGAGCTCTATCTTCACCTTCGTTTTCTTTTTCAACACCACCATTGAAGAAGAATGTAACGTGAGCATACTTTTCAGTTTCTGCTATTCTTAATTGATTTAATCCCTTAGAAGCAACATATTCACCTAAAGTGTTTGTGATAGCTTCTGGTCTATAAGCAACTAAAACGCCTTCTAAAGTTTTATCGTATTGAGTCATTGTTACAAATGTTAAATTTAATGTTTCTCTTTCAAACCCTGCAAACTCTTTATCGTTTATAGCTCTAGTTATTTCTCTAGCTCTATCAGGTCTGAAGTTGAAGAATACTACTGAATCTCCATTTTTGATTGTTCCAGTTGGAGCTCCGTTAGTTTCGATAACGCATGGTAATACGAACTCATCTGTTTTGTTATCATGGTATGATTTTTCCATACATTCTACAGCAGATGTAGCAGTTTCACCTTTTCCAAGTACCATTGCATCGTAAGCTAATTGTACTCTTTCCCATCTATTATCTCTATCCATTGCATAATATCTACCTGAAATAGTAGCTATCTTACCAACTCCAATTTCAGCCATGTAGTTTTCAAGTTCTACTACGAAATCTTTTCCTGAACCTGGAGCAACATCTCTACCATCCATGAAGCAGTGAACATATACGTTCTTAACTTCATTTTCTTTAGCTAATTTTAATAATCCTTTTAAATGATCTATATGAGAGTGAACTCCACCATCAGATAATAATCCCATTAAATGTAATGCATTATTATCTTTCTTAGCATTTTCCATAGCTTCTAATAATGCTTCATTCTTAAAGAATCCACCTTCGTTTATTTCCTTAGTTATTCTAGTTAATTCTTGATATATAATTCTTCCTGCACCAATATTTAAATGTCCAACTTCTGAGTTACCCATTTGTCCATCTGGTAATCCAACAAACATTCCACTTGCTTGTAATTGTGAGTGAGGATAATTCGCAACTAATTTATCATAGTTTGGTTTTTTAGCAGCAGCTACTGCATTCCCATCACTTTCTGGAGCTATTCCAAATCCGTCTAATATCATTAACATTACAGGTTTCTTCGCCATAATTCCCTCCAAATATATAAATACTTTTTAGTTTCAAAGAACTTATAACTTTGTGAGTTTCATTATGCAATTTAATTCTCCTTGAATCTCACTTGTCATTAGTGTCCTTAATTGAACCATGTTTATTATACTATAATTATTATTACTAAACAATATATAGAGATTTTTGTAAACGTTTGTCTAAAAAATTTTCTGATAATTTGCTTTTTATTTTTAAAAACACTTATTCAATACTGTTCATATAATATTTTATACTAATTTAAAGGATGTAATACTATAAAAAAGCTAATAATTTATATTATAACCATTAGTATAGCTCTAGTTATATCTTTAAATGTTTTTATGTTTATTAAAAACTCATCATTATCTAATGCCATAAACAATTCATCAAATATAAGAAATACAATAATAGAATTAGATAACTTTAAAACTACTATAACTAACATGAGTAATTCTCAAGAAATTTTTTTAATGACAGGTAACTCAAAATATAAAAATGATTATAATAACTATTTAGCAGCTGCTTATACTGCAACTGATTCACTTTTAACCGATAATATGATTTCAAATGAAGATAAAACCACCTTAGATGATTTAATTAATGACTATGATTCAATTAATGCATCTATATTTAATAGTACAATATCATACCCTGCAAATTCTGAATTTGAATCTCAAGTAATAAGTTCTAATAATGCAAAATTAAAAATTCTTCATACAGTTAGCAATATTATTTCTTCCCATAGAGATAGCCTAAATGATTCAAGTGACTCAATTGCTGAATCTATAAGTAGTCAAAAAAGTATTGTCAATTGGATTAGTAGTATTTTTACAGCACTATTAGCTCTACCAACAATTTTTGCTAAAAAATTATTAAAAGTTAACTCTAATTTTTCCGCTGATATTAATTCTAGCACTTCTAATGATTCATCTACATCTAATTCTAATACAGATAGTGAAGGTATCACCCCTTCAATTGTAACTCTTGAAAAGTTTTTTAACTTTGAGAATAATGCAGAGAGCCTCAAAGAAGTTAGAGAACAATTAATCGAAAATGCTGTATTACTTAATTACATTCATATATCATCTTTTAATAGTTCTACTCTTTCTAATAAGTGCGAGCTTTGTAGTAATCAACTTAATTCAATAATAAATGAATTTTCTTCTATTGAAAAAATATATTTAAGTAACTTATCCAAAGAATCATTAGATATTTATTCTCGTATTGCAAATTTAAAAGCTGCATTGAATAATTTATCAATACAGCTATCTCAACTTAATGATTATAATAATTATATAATTAAGATAAATGAAATTCTAATAAATGAAAATCATACTACTTAAAGTGTTTGTTAATGCTAATATTCCATTATCTTCTCTAATAATTTCAGATAAACTTTTATATTATATTAAAAAAAATACTTCAAAGTAAAATATATTACTTTGAAGTATTTCTTCTATTAATAGTTTACGATTTGTGCAAAATCAGTAGCAACTAAGCTAGCTCCACCAACTAAAGCTCCATCGATATCAGATTGAGCCATTTGAGCTTTTATAGTTCCAGGTTTAACTGATCCACCGTATTGGATTCTTACTTTGTTAGCAACTTCTTGACCAAACATTTCAGCAACAACGCTTCTTACAGCCATTATTGTTTCGTTTGCTTGTTCATCAGTAGCAGTTTTACCAGTTCCAATAGCCCAGATTGGTTCGTAAGCTATAACAACTTTTTCTGCTAGTTCTGGTGCTAAACCTTCTAAATCAGCTTTAATTTGAGCTCCAACAACTTCGTTAGTTGTTCCGTTTTCTCTTTGCTCTAAAGATTCTCCACAGCAAAGGATTGGAGTTAAGTTGTGAGCGAAAGCAGCCTTAACCTTCTTATTTAAAGCTTCATCAGTTTCATTGAAGTATTCTCTTCTTTCACTGTGTCCTAAAACAACATAGCTAACACCCATAGCTTCTAACATTCCTGGAGCAACTTCACCAGTGAAAGCTCCTTTTTCTTCAAAGTGCATGTTTTGAGCAGCAACTTTGATGTTTGATCCTTCAACTGCTTTTAATACAGCATCTAAGCAAACAAAAGTAGGACAAACTACTACATCACAAGTAGCATCCTTAACTAATGGTTTTAATTCATTTATAACTTTAACAGCTTCTTCTGGAGTATAGTGCATTTTCCAGTTTCCAGCGATAATAGCTTTTCTCATTATATTCACCTCATAATTTATTTTAAAATAATTAATTATGAATGAAGTCTAGGCTTCATTCATAACCTTTAAATCTATTTTTATTATACTTGCAATTTTTAAATGAAGCACCTACTCCCTTATGCTCGTAGGTGTACACCATTGCATAGCTTAAACTAACCAAATCAAAAATTTGGAATCTTTATAGGAAACTCCTACTCACTTTCGTTCGTATGAGTAAGTTCGCCTATCTAAATCACAGATTTAGAGGCTTACTTATCGTTTAAAGCAGCGATTCCTGGTAAAGTTTTACCTTCTAAGAATTCTAATGAAGCTCCACCACCTGTAGAGATGTGAGTCATCTTATCTCCGAATCCTAAGATATTAACAGCAGCAGCTGAGTCTCCTCCACCGATAACTGTTGTAGCATCTGCATCAGCCATAGCCTTAGCAACTGCAATTGTTCCCTTGTTGAAGTTTTCGAATTCGAATACTCCCATTGGTCCATTCCAGATAACAGTCTTAGCATCTTTAATTGCATCAGCATATAAAGCTTCTGTCTTAGGTCCGATATCTAATCCCATGAATCCAGCTGGAATGTTTTGATCTTCAGTAACTGTAGCTTCAACATCTTTGAATCCATCAGCAATTCTGTGGTCTACTGGTAATAAGAATTTAACACCGTTAGCTTCAGCTTTAGCGATCATTTCTTTAGCGTAGTCCATTCTGTCATCTTCACATAAAGAAGTTCCGATTTCATATCCTTGAGCTTTTAAGAATGTGTAAGCCATTCCTCCACCAATGATGATTGTATCAACTTTTTCTAATAAGTTGTTGATAACAGCAATTTTATCAGAAACCTTTGATCCACCTAATATAGCTACGAAAGGTCTAACTGGGTTATTTACAGCTTCTCCTAAGAACTTTAATTCTTTTTGAATTAAGTATCCGCATACAGCTGTATCTACGAATTTAGTAACTCCTTCAGTTGAAGAGTGAGCTCTGTGAGCAGTTCCGAATGCATCATTAACGTAGATATCACATAAAGAAGCTAATTCTTTAGATAATTCTTCTCCGTTCTTAGTTTCTTCTTTTCTGCATCTAGTGTTTTCTAATAATACAACGTCTCCGTCTTTCATATCAGCAACAGCTTTTCTAGCATTTTCTCCAACAACTTCTTCATCTCTAGCAAAAACTACTTCTTTACCTAACATTTCGCTTAATCTTACAGCAACTGGTGCTAAAGTCTTAGAGCATCTTTTCCTAAGTGTGAGCAAAGTATAACCTTAGCTCCATTTTCAACTAAGTATTTAATTGTTGGAAGAGCTCCTACTAATCTATTTTCATCAGTGATAACACCATCTTTTAATGGAACGTTAAAGTCACATCTTACTAAAACTCTTTTACCATTAACTTGAACATCTTCAATTGTCTTCTTATTAAAGCTCATTTTCTTCACCTCATAAATTTTTTATCGTTTTCTTCATAATTTTAAAATAGGCCCGGTCTTATAAGTATGCCTTAGAGACCGGACCCGTTTTTAGGATCTTATAAGAGTGCTTTTATAAGCATCTAATCCGTATATAATTATCTATTAAAAATTAAGCTAATTCAGCGAAGTATTTAATAGTTCTAACCATTTGGCTAGTGTATGAGTTTTCGTTGTCATACCATGAAACAACTTGAACTTGGTATAATCCTTCTCCGATTTCAGATACCATTGTTTGAGTTGCATCGAATAATGAACCGTACTTGATTCCGATGATGTCTGAAGAAACTAATTCTTCTTCAGTGTAACCGAATGATTCGTTTGAAGCAGCTTTCATAGCAGCGTTGATTCCTTCTACAGTTACATTTTCACCCTTAACAACAGCAACTAAGATTGTGCTTGATCCTGTTGGAACTGGTACTCTTTGTGCAGAACCGATTAATTTTCCGTTTAATTCTGGAATAACTAATCCGATAGCTTTAGCAGCTCCAGTTGAGTTAGGTACTATGTTAACAGCCCCAGCTCTAGCTCTTCTTAAATCACCTTTTCTTTGAGGACCATCTAAGATCATTTGGTCTCCAGTGTAAGCGTGGATTGTTGACATTATTCCTGATTGGATTGTAGCATAGTCATTTAAAGCTTTAGCCATTGGAGCTAAACAGTTTGTAGTACAAGATGCAGCTGAGATTATGTTATCTTCAGCAGTTAATATATCTTGGTTTACGTTGAATACAACTGTTGGAAGGTCGTTTCCAGCTGGAGCTGATATAACAACTTTCTTAGCACCTGCTTCGATATGAGCTTGAGATTTAGCTTTTGATACGTAGAATCCAGTACATTCTAAAACTACGTCAACACCAATTTCTCCCCATGGTAATTTAGAAGCATCAGCTTCAGCATATATTCTAACTTCTTTTCCATCAACTGTGATAGAATTTTCTCCAGCAACAACTGTATCACCTAAAGCGTATCTTCCTTGTGCTGAATCATATTTTAATAAATGAGCTAACATTTTTGGGCTTGTTAAATCGTTGATAGCAACTATTTCATACCCTTCAGCTCCAAACATTTGTCTAAATGCAAGACGTCCTATACGTCCAAATCCATTGATTGCAACTCTTACCATTACAATTCCCTCCTAAAAATAGATATTATATATTTAAAATTAAATTTTAAATCTTATTAATTAAATTAGACTTTATTAACTCAGCAATTTTTCTGCCTACTGCTTCATCTGTTACTAATACAGCATTAGTATTATACATTTCAGTTGCAATTATAGCTTCTACTTTATTCTTTCCTGCTGCAACAGCAATATGCGTATTAATTTTCTTTGCATCATTAATATTAATTCCAATAGGATTATTTTGTGAAACTACCTTTGAGTCTTTATTAAAATAACACCCAAATGCTTCTCCAACAGCGCCTAATTTTTCAAGATTATTTATATATTCTTCAGATGAGCCTCTTTTTTTAGCCATATGTATTGCATTACCAATTCCATATATTAAAATGTTAGCATTATGAATATTTTCAATAACCTCTTTAATTTGTTTTTCCTTAAGTAATCCTTCTAATACATCCAAACTAACATTTTCAGGTATATGTAACAACTTATACGTTCCATTAACCTTCTTTGCTAAAGATGCAGCCAAAGTATTAGCTTGACTTTCTACTTTTCTTCCCATTCCACCTCGTGCTGGAATAACAAGAATATCAGATAGATTACTTACCTTTGGAAAAGCTTCAACAACTTCTTTTATTGTGCTTCCTCCAGTAATGGCGATTATATCTTTATCTTTTATTATATTTTTTGCATAATTAGCGGCTGCTGTTTCCTAATTCCTTTAAAACTGATGGATTTTCATCAACATCTCCAGGAACTATTATAACATCTTTAAGCCCTAAAAATGCTTTTATATACTCCTCAAGGTCATTTAGTCCCTTTATTTTATGTATGAATTCATGTAATCCTTCTAAGACATCTTGTCCTTCTTTTGTTACCGTCATACCTGGAGTATTAATTTCTATTAAATTTTGCGCCTTTAATAGATTTATTTCATTTCTTACTATTCTTTCGCCAAGATCAAGTTCACTTGCGAGCATTCTTCTTCCAATGGGTTGGTTATAATATATTGTTCTCAAAACATTATAACGTTTTTCTAGGACTTCCACCAGCTCAGGAACTATCTTTCTTTGCAAATCTAATATTTCCTGCACTCTAGATCCTCCTTTGGACTAAAAACGTCCCAGCAATGACTTTTATGTCCCACATCTATTATTATAAATCATATATTAAAAATTTAAAAGTCTTTAAAAGAACTTTTTTTAAATTATTTTTCCTTTTTTAATGTTTTCTACTATTTTTTATTTTTTTATTATAATTTTCGTTGTCTTTTTTTACTTTTTATGTAATTTCAAAATTACTCTTATAATATATTTTTTCTAATACTATTATTTTCACTTTTAATTTTCTATAATATTTTGTCCTTATATTTTTATATCTATTCATCTTTTAATTTTTAACACACGAAAAAATAGAAGCTATAAATTTATAGCTTCTATTTTAAATAAAATATAATCAAAAATATCAATATAATAGCTTCTTATTATTTTTCAATAAAGAATATTCCACAAGCTCTTGTACCAGAATGTATCCCTACAGTACACCCAACAATACCATGAATATATTCTATATTTTTTTCTTCAAAATATTTTTTAAGACCTTCAAAAATTTCCTCATTTAATATTTCATCTATAACTATTGGTGAGTTAAAATCTACATTTGCACTTTCAAAGTCAGAAATAATTTTCTTTAAAGCTTTTTTACTTCCTCTAACTTTATCTTTAACTGCCATTTGTCCTTCTTTAACTTCTAATATAAGTCTTAAACCTAAAACACTACCTATAGTACCTGCAGTTTTAGATAATCTTCCACCTCTAACTAAGTTTTCAAGTGATTCAAATCCTAATGAACTTTTTACCTTTGGAATTATATTTTTTATTTTTTCTTCAATTTCAAAAATACTATCTCCATTATCTCTGAATTCACAAGCCTTTAAAGCAAGTACCCCTAGCCCTGAAGTAACATTTCTTGAGTCAATAACTACTATATCATCGCTTTCTAACATATTCTTAGCAATACATGCAGATTGATAAGTACCACTCATTTCTGATGATAAAGTTAACGTAACTATTTTGTATCCTTCATTTAAGTATTTTTTAAATGTGTCTTCAAATCTATTTGGTGTTACTTGAGCTGTAGTTGGAAGCACATTTTCTTTTTCCATTCTTTCTAACATCTCATGAGTAGTTATTTCTACTCCATCTAAATAACTCTCTTCTCCAAAGTTAATAAGAAGTGGTAAAACTTCTATATCTTTCTCTCTAATAAGAGAAACTGGCAAATCTAAAGTACTATCAGTAATAATTTTTATTTTTTCCATAGTAGTACCCCCTTTTATTATTATTATTTCATATTTGGAAATCCTATTTGTTTTAATGCTTCATATGCTATTATCGCAACTGTATTTGATAAGTTTAAACTTCTAGTACTTGTTTGTACCATTGGAACTCTTATTCCACTATGTGCATTATGAACCTCTTCTGGAACTCCTGATGATTCTCTTCCGAACATTATAAAATCACCATCTTGAAATTTCTCATCAGAATATATATTTCCTCCATGAGTGGTTGATAAAAATATTCTTCTATCTCCGTATTTAGCCATAAAATCTTCATATGATTCATGTACTTCTAACTTTAAATCTTTCCAATAATCTAATCCTGATCTTCTAACAGCTTTATCATCTATACTAAAACCTAGAGGCTTAATTAGATGAAGTGTTGAATCAGTTAAAACACAAGTTCTTGCTATATTCCCTGTATTTTGTGGTATTTCTGGTTGATATAAAACTATATTTAAATTCAAGGAATTCACCCTCCAAAACAAAAAGTAAGATGCTTTACACCTTACTCTACAATAATCTTTATAATTTAAATGATACTATATCTATATTTATTAGTCAAAGTTTTTTACAGTTTATTAACTTTTAATATATGGTATTTAATAATTATTACTTTAGTACAATTTTATTACTTACCCTAATTTAACACAAATTCATATGCACTCTTCACTACTACATTGTTTATATTACTATAAACACCATAATTGCTATATTTCTTAAAATAAGCAAAAAAATATGTATCAAAATAACTTTTGATACATATTTTTTATTACTTTATTATTGCGCTTCAGAAGTTTGTTGTGATTGTTGCTCACCTTCTGTTGTTTGTTGCTCATTTTTACTTTCTTCTTGAACCGGTGCTTGTGTAGCTTTTTTAGTACCTCTTAAAACAACAGCATTCATTGGTTGATATATATCAGTTGAAACTAATTCTCTATTTACTTCAACACCATTTTCATAAGTTACTAGATAGCCATTAGATTTATATCCAGCTGCTCCTCCACTCTTTGTAACTTGTTGACCTTCTGCCAATGTTGGATCATCAACATATTCTGTTGTATAGTCATATTTATCAATCACTTCATTTACAAGTTCATATGTCTTTCCAGCCATACCTTCAACATTTCCATAAATATTGAAAACTATAGTACTACCAGTCATATATCCTTCTATATAAATTGGGAAATCATATGTATTAATAAATCTATAATCTATGTCCCCTTCTGCTACTGTTGCATCTAAGCTTGCTTCAGAATATCCAACCATCATTGAATGGTTATATCTTAAAGATGATTTTAAATTAGCTCTCATAGCTGTTCTATATAATGCAGTAGATATTTGACATACTCCTCCACCATATCCTGGTACAACATTTCCACCTACATATGTATTAGCTTCTTTATAACCTCTATCAGCAGTAGTTTCACCTATAGTTTGGTTATAACTAAATTCATCTCCTGGCATTAAAAGTGTTCCATTTACAAACCCTGTAGCTAATTCCATATTTGTAACTCTTCCACTACCATCATTTCTATAAGTATCAATATATTGCGATATTCTACCGTCAATCTTAGCTAACTCAGCTGATGTTATTCTCGGAGCATACTCTTTTAATTCTACAGCTACACTTTCATTAGATGTAGGATTAGGATTTATACACTCAATTAGTTTATTATGTAATTCTTCTGAATCTATCTTTTTACCATTTTGTTCTGGTGTAATAGATATTTGCCCTGAATTTATAGTTATACTAGCATTAACTGCGGCTATGTCTACTTGTGATTCAATATCATTTTCGAACTCTTTTAATTTTTCTTCATTATATGATAGTACTGGTTCTACTTGATACTCTACCCCATCTTCAATCATAGATTTCTTACTAAACATTCCTTCTTCTTTTCCATATTCTAATGCATTTACTACAGTTTCTTCTGCATTTACAGTTGGATTTAAATCAGAATATTTAATTTCAAAGTTTCTATCTCCAACAGATACTGTTATAGTTTTATTACCTATTAAAGTAACTAACTCATTATTTAATATGTTAACAGCTTCTTCTTTAGTTTTTCCACCTAAATCTAAGCCATAAGCTTGTACCCCTGGATATATCTTATCTTCCCATGAATCAACTTTACCTTTTACATTCATTACATAACCAAATGTTACACCTAAAGCTAACACTAGAACTCCTGAAGCTATAAGTATATTCTTTTTATTTTTGTAAAAAGCAACACTTTTTTTATTGATATTATTATCCTTTTCCATAAAAAGCTTTACTCCTCCCCATATATGTTTTTTCTTAATGATATACGTATCTTTTATATTATATTCTATTATTAATACTAATACAATTAATAAAATATCTTTACCATCGTTTCCCTATACATTATTTTAACAAGAATTCTCTCTAAATGTAAGATAAAACATAAAAATTTGTAACTTGCATTATTTTTCATTATTGTTTCATCTTAAATTCAGAAAAAACTCTTGTTACTTTTATACAGTCATACTACTTCTCTTCTTTGATGTCTCTCCATCATAATCAAAAGCTTCAATACTTATTTTTACCGGACCTGTTACATTGAAAGGTAAGTTTTTAACTTGAATACTAAAACTAGTATCTTTTGCATCAACTGTTCCAATCCAATAATTATTTGCAAATATATTATATCCTAGCAAATCTGTATCAGTATTCTTATTCAAAGTAACATTTATAACATTTCCCTTTCTAGTAACACTAAGCCCTGTTACATCTCTAGGTTGAGTTAACAAGTCAATACTATCAGGACCCCAATTTGCATCTACAGGATTTCCAACACCCCCAACACTTGCTTCTTCACTGTATTGCCAAATTCTCCATCTTGTCCAACCTCCTACATCAGGTGGTATTGGTGGATTTCCTGGAATAGATGTATATAAAGCAATCCATAAAATCATATTCTTCAATGGATATCCTCTATTTGGTATAAAGAAATTATCATAAAGCTGAACAAAAAATACTCCAGTATAAAGCATAAGTCTTCTTCTTGTTTTTTTCTCAAATCTCTTTCTAAATCTATCTATCCAATCAATTAATGTAGTTGTTGTAATAGATTTATCTGTAGGTGTCTCTACATCTAAAACTGGAAATAAATCTCCATAATCCTTATTTCCAAAACCTTGTTGTAATATATTTATAAAATCGTCACATTGTGAATCTGCTGTTGTTAAATCTGCACTTGGTACCCCAAAATGATATGCTCCTACAGGAATTTTAAAATCTCTTGCTTGTTTTGCAAACTCTATAAACTTTCTATCCACTCTAAATCTACCTGTTGCTGATCCTGATGACCTTAAGTATAAAAAGTCAATTGTTGTAGCAAGCACTGAAAAATCTACCGATTGTGTATATTCATTAATATCAATACCAAAAAGACTTTTATCAGTTCTATTTTGCATAATTTCCTCCAATAAAAAATTCTCCTTGATATTATGATATTTAACAATTTAATTATGGTTACAAATTAATAATCAACATTTCTTATTCTATAATCATTAGCTAATATAAATAAAACCTATAGGTATTATCCCTATAGGCCTCATTCAATATATCATCTATTAATTAAATAGTTCTCTCAACTTTTAATGAAGTTTCTATTATTTTATCTAAAAGCCCTGAGTAACTAACTTCTATAGCTGCAGCACTCTTAGGGAATAAACTTGCCGGAGTCATACCTGGTAATGTATTTACTTCTAAAATATAAGGTATTCCTTGCTTATTTATAATCATATCTACTCTCGCATAAACTTGACACTTTAAAGCTTTGTAAGTATCTAGTGCCATTTTTTCAACTTCTTTATGAAGATTTTCCTCTAATTCAATAACTATTTCATCTGCACCATCAGCTGCATACTTCTGAGTGTAATCAAAGAAATCCGTTTGTGGTTTTATAGCTATAACTGGCCACATCTTTCCATCAAATACTGGACAAGTTATTTCATCACCTTCTACAAATTCTTCTATCATAACTTCTGTATCCCATTTTAATCCTTCTTCAACAGCAGCTTGAATTTCTTCTTTAGCTTTTACTTTAAATGTAGCTACACTTGAACCACCATTTGTAGGTTTAACAAAAACAGGATATCCCATTTCCTCTATCTTTTCATAATCTATCTCTTCAACTGAAGATACATTTATCCATCTTGCAGTTCTAATATCACTAGCTTTTAAAACTCTCTTAGTTAAATCCTTATCCATGCACATTCCTGAACTTATCGGTCCACAACCTGAATATGGTATATCTAAAGTTTGAAGTACCGATTGAACAGTTCCATCTTCACCAAATTTTCCATGAAGAGCTAATAATGCAAAATCTATACCTTTAACCTTTTCTATTATATCTTCTTTTTTATCAATAACTATAGGTATTATTTCATATTTACTTTTATCTATTTTTTCAACTATAGAATTACCACTTTTAAGAGAAATTTCTCTTTCTGAAGAAATTCCACCCATTATTACTCCAACCTTCATTAGTCAGACCTCCTATTTAACATTAATATAAATTAATTTACTATTGCAAACACTTAAACATTATATCATAACAAAAAAATATTGCGAAGTAATGTTCATTTACTTATTTTTAGCCCTTATTTCTTTAAAATACTTACACCTATTAGTCAAAGGACATTCATTGCATTTAGGATTTCTAGCTATGCAACACCTTCTTCCATGAAATATAAGCAAATGATGTGTAAGACTCCACTCTTTTTTAGGCAACTCTGCCTGAAGCTGTTTTTCCACCTCTAATACATTATCTGAATCAGCAAGTCCTAATCTATTTGAAACTCTAAACACATGGGTATCTACTGCAATAGACGGTACTCCAAAGGCATTTGATAATACAACATTAGCGGTCTTTCTTCCTGCCCCAGCTAACGTTACTAATTCTTCCATAGTTTTTGGAACTTCTCCATTAAAATTATTTTTAAGTTGATTGCACATTATCATTATATTTTTAGCCTTACTTCTATAAAGCCCTATTTGCCTTATTCTATCCTCAAGTTCATCGATAGATAAAGTTAAAAATGCATCTAAATCAGGATATTCCTTAAATAAATCTTTTGTTACTTCATTAACTTTTTTATCAGTTGTTTGAGCAGATAAAATAGTTGCAACCAACAATTGGAAAGGACTTTCATGATTCAATTCACATTTAGCATCAGGATACATTCTTTTTAATTCTTCTAATATTATTTTCGTCCTCTGTTTCATAACAATTCCACCTTTACTTTAACTTTTAGTTTTACATCTTAACTTAATTGTAATATTTCTAGAATTAAATTTAATCCTAATTCCTAATTACTATAAACACCCCTATATTTTTCTGGAAGCCCTTTTGCTATTGCTTCCATTAAATATCTTAAACATCTTTCATCATATTCATGCTTTGATTCTTCTTTTTCCTTTTTAGGTAACTGTATTGGTTTCCCAATATTCACATTAACCTCAGCTTCATTCCACTTTTCGCTTCCCATATCTCCATCTTTATTTATTGGAAGTAATTTTTCAGTTCCCCATAAAGATATAGGTATAATATTTGCTTTACTCATTCTAGCTACCAAAAGCACACCTTTTTTACCTTCTATCATTGAACCTGTTCTACTTCTAGTACCTTCTGGAAATAAAACTAAGTTTTCTCCTCCCTTCACTACATTTATCATAGCCATTATTGCTTCTTTGTCTGCACTATTAGGTTTAATAGGAATATTCTTCACTATCTTAGTTCCCAAATTCGTAACTGGATCATTTGAAAGTTTAACTCCTGCAACAAATGTAGGATCATATTTTTCTTTTAATACTTTTTCTATAATAAATCCATCAGAATTACTTAAATGGTTGGAAATAAAAATCTTTGCACCTTCTGCCTTTTCTATATTTTCATAACCATCAATTTTTATATCTGCATATTTTTTTAAATATCCATTTATTTTATTCCTTGCTATTTTAACAACCAAACCTTCCGGTAATAGCTTTATTAACTTTGCCGTAGTTTTAGATATCAAATTTACTCCCCCCTAATTTCCTTTTCATCTGATAAGATTATTATATTTTATAAATTAATACTAAACAATGTATTCATTTATATTAACTTTGAAATATATTCATTTATATATGGAGAATCCCCTTCATATTTTTTTATATCTTTTCCATTATTATGTAACCTTATTATAGCATTTCTTTTTATAACATTTTTTCCTCTCCATCCACATGAGGTTTTTGAAATATTTTCTTTGAAAAATTTATTATTCATTCCTGCATATATATCAATTTTTTCGTTACACATAAAATCTAAAGGTTTGAAAGCTTCAATATTAGAAAAATAAACTTCTTTATTATAAGGACACTTTATTTGACATATATCACAGCCAAAAATTTTATCTTTTAAAAGTTTTATTTCAATTTCATTCAAATCCTTCTTTTGTGTAATATATGAAGAACATATATTAGGATTTTTCTTATTTATATTAATTGACTTAGTAGGACACTCTTTATAGCAATTATCACATTCCCCACACTCATTAAACATTTTAATTTCAGAAAACTTTCTTTTATCTGTGCATTTTATATCCAAGTCAGTTATTATTTCTCCTAAAAATACATATGATCCATATTTCTTAGTTATAATCATATTATTTTTCCCAATAAATCCGATACCCGATAAATAAGCGATATATCTTTCTGGCAGCATGTTGCTATCTACAAAAGAGATAGCATTTCCACCTAATTCATTTATATATATACATATTTTATCTAAATAACTTTTAACTACTCTATGATAATCTAATCCCTTTGTATATTTAGAAAATCCATTATCCATATCATTTTCTTTCCAAAGATAAGGGAAAGCTATTGAAATAATAGTTTTCCCATCTTCCATATATATATTAGGATTAATCCTTTTTTCTATATCTGATTCTTCAAATTCGTTTTCTAATAAATTTTCTTTTCTAAATTTAAAAAACTCTCTAAGTTCTTCAAACTTTCTACATTCTATAAATCCAATAGTATCTAATCCTAACGAATTACAATAGTTTATGATTTTTTCCTTTAGCATATTTAAATCACCATATCATTATATATTTTTTTACTATTCCCTCTATAATCACCCATCTCGATTATACTAGTTTCTTCTCTCCTGGGCTTTACTATATTTTTTGCTGGTATTCCAACTGCTGTAGCACCACAAGGAACATCTTTTAAAACAACTGAATTAGCTCCTATTTTGGCATTACTTCCGATATATATAGGGCCAAGTACTTTAGCACCTGCACCAATTACTACATTATTACCCAGTGTAGGATGCCTTTTACCTTTATCTTTTCCAGTTCCGCCCAAAGTAACACCATGGTATAAAAGAACATCATCACCAATCTCTGCAGTTTCACCAATTACTACACCCATTCCATGATCAATAACTAATCCTTTTCCTATTTTTGCTCCTGGATGTATTTCTATACCTGTAAAAAATCTAGATATTTGAGAAATAAGCCTAGCTAAAAAGAATAACTTTTTTGTATATAAATAGTGAGCTATTCTATATGAAATAAGTGCATTTATTGTTGGATAAAGCAAGAACACCTCTATCTTACTTCTAGCTGCTGGATCATTTTCCATAACCCTATTCAAATCATAAGATAAATTTTCAAATAACTTCATATTTTATCTCCTCCGTATTATCTTAGCCATTATTTATTTTCCAATACCCCTCTAACTTATTGCTACCTACTTATTACTACCTAAAGTTAATCGAAAAAACTATAATATACCATTCCAGAAATTAATATGATTTCATTAGGAATTTATATCATAATTTTTTCTGATTTAACTTTTCTATATAATTATTATTCGTATATTCCCATTGAAATATATTTTTCTCCGCCATCTGGAGCTATCGCTAGTACTTTCTTGCCTTTGCCAGCTTCTTTTGCAAGTTGTAAGGCTGCATAAACAGCTGCTCCTGCTGATATTCCAATTAAAACACCTTCTTTTTTGGCAAATTCAACTGCTGTATTTATAGCATCTTTATCATCAACTGCTACTACTTTATCAACATATTCTGCTTCATAATTTTTGGGTATAAACCCAGCTCCAATTCCTTGAATTTTATGTGCACCTGGTTTTTTTCCTGAAAGAACTTGTGAGTTACTTGGTTCAACTGCAACTATATTTATTTTAGATATCTTTTGCTTTAAATTTTTTCCTACACCTGTTATAGTTCCACCAGTACCAACACCTGCAACAAATATATCTAAATCATTTATATCTTCATATATTTCTTCTGCAGTTGTTTCATAATGTTTTTCAGGATTAGCTACATTTTCAAATTGTTGTGGTAAAAAATATCCATGTTCTTTAACTAGAGATGTAGCTTTCTCAATTGCACCTTTCATTCCTTTAGAACCATCTGTTAATACAAGCTCTGCTCCATATGCCTTTATTAAATCTCTTCTTTCCTTACTCATAGTTTCCGGCATTACTATTATTACTCTATAACCTTTTATTCTTCCTATCATTGCAAGTGCAATCCCTGTGTTACCACTTGTAGGCTCTACAATTACTGAACCTTCCTTTAATAATCCCATTTCTTCAGCTTTCTCAATCATTCCAAGCGCTGCTCTATCTTTTATACTTCCACCTAAATTAAATTTCTCTAACTTAACGTATACTTCTGCACTATTTTCATCTACCATATTGTTTAACTTTAGTATTGGTGTTCTCCCTATTAATTCAATTGCATTGTTATAAATCATATTACTACCTCCAATATAGTTTTTAAATATTTTTTAAATATAAAAAAACCTCGTCTCTATATATAGAGACGAAGTTTACTTCGCGGTTCCACTCTAATTAAACCATCATAATAATAATGATTTCCCTCATTCTACAGTACTAAATAATACCTGATCACTATAACGGGTGCTACCGTAAAACCTTACTATTATTTCAGGCTTAAACTCCAAAGGGCACTTCATATAAAGTGATTCTTAGCTTTACTATAAGCTTAGAGGAATTTATCCATGTCATACTAAGTTAACTTCATTTGAAGTTCTACAGTAACTAAACATCAGATAAATTACCGGTAAAAAGTTCACAGCATCCTTTTCTCTCTGTAACCATCCTTTATACTACTTTCCTTCTTCATAGTCTTAATTCCGAGTATTTAACTAAACTTTATATTTTTATTATATTCTTATATTTCAAAAAGTCAACACTTTTTGGGAATTTTTTACTTATTCTTCTTCTTCCATATAGGATATAATATTTCATCAATTAAATCATGTGTATTTACCACACCTATTAACATGTTTTTTTCATCTACAACTGGTATTGTTAATAAATCATACTTTGCTGAAATTTCAACAGCCTCATGTATATCTTCATAGTGCTTAAGAACATCTATATTTTCATTCATTATTTCCTTAGCCTTAACACTTGAATCATTTAACAGTAAATCCTTTAATCCAAGTACTCCTATAAGCCTATCCTCTTCATCTTTTATAAATATAGAATTTAATTCTTCATCTTCTGGATTAGTTTCTCTTAATATATCTATTATTTCTCCAATAGTAATATCTAAATTAAAAGCAATAAAATCCTTACTCATTACACTTCCAACTGTTTCGTCTTCATATTTTAGTAATTCTTTTACTTCTTCAGCATCTTCAGTTTCTAAATTTACAAGTATCTTTTCTCTTTCATCATCATTAAGTTCATCTAAAATATCAGCAATTTCATCATTAGGCATATTCTCTAATACTTCAGCCGCTTTAGCTTCACTTAAATCTTTAAGTATACTTCCCCTATACTCTGGTTCAATTTCTTCTAGAGTATCTGCCGCTAAATCCTCATCTAAAGATTCAATTATTTGCTTTCTATGCCCTGCATCAAGATTCTCTAATATATCAGCTAAGTCAGCTGGATGTAATGTAGATAGTTTTTTATATGGCACTGAAATTTGCAAATTTTTATTTACCATTTCTAAAGATTCAACATCATCCCACATAAGAACTTTATCATCATAATCCTTATTCATAACCTTATATATAAACTTTCCTAAACCTTGACACTTCATTCTTCTGAACTTAGCAAGCGGTCCTGTTTCAACAGCAATTACTCTATATTCTCCAGCAATTTCTGCTATTCTTAAGTCATCAACTCTTACAACTTGCTTACCATTAATATCAACAATCTTTTTATCTAATAAGTTTCTAGATAGTAAATAAGAATACGTTCTTGGAAGTATTTCCTTACTACCTCTTGTCATTATCTTAACATTGTTATCTATAGAATAAAAAATTATACTTCTAAATTCATAATGAAAAGTAACTCCATCTCGTCTCACCTTATAACCTATTACTCTTGGATATCCATCATCAGTAGTTACGTATATATCCTTTAACTCCCCTAGCACATCATTAAATTCGTCATACATCTTCTTGCCTAATATACTAGTAAATAGGAAAACAGATAGTTTTTCCATACAACTTCCTCCTTCATTAACAGAGAGGAAATTCAATATTTATAATGAGCTACAATTTTCTTTTGCTAATTTTGTGTAAATTAAACCTATAAAATTACTACTATTTGCTCAATTTACTTTAGTAAATAAAATTTACTATACATAAGTTTTACTTGCTAAAGCTAAAGTTGGAATCTCACTTAAATGAAAGTTTTTCTCTCTTTTTATGTTTATATTCAATTTTCTTAAATTTATCCTCTGAGGGACACCCTCCATTTAATCTCACCACCATTTTTTATAAATTTAATTTTTTCAATTGACTATACAATAATCTTGCAGCAAAATATTTCAATTTATTTTAAACTACATACAAAAACCCCTTTTTAGGGGTGTCTCATATTAATATTATATTAAAGCAACTCTAAAAGGCAATACTTTAAATACCATATATTTATTAAATTATATTTTTATTTAGATATACCTTGATTTTTACTCTAAACATATCCTTTTTTACCTTATTTTAAAAGTATTTATAGCATTATAACTACAAATAAGCATAAAAACCTCTCCTACAATATTATATGGAAAAATCATCATATTGCTCACAAACATAATAAATTCTCCTATTAATACTATTAATGAAATCATCAATAACCTCATCCCTTTTTTATTACTATAAGGTTTATCTCCTAAAAGAAGGGTTATAATCATAATAGCTGCCAATATTATTAAATAAATTAAACTTGGTACTAATATTTCTTTAAATCTTACAATAAACCCAAATACACTATCTATTTTAATATCAAGCTTATAAATTTTTATAATAATTACATAACTTATAATTAGTATAATTGTAAAAACATAATTATAATCAAAACTTTTATCTTCCATCCTCAAAAAAATATATAGCGCTATTAATGCCAAAAGTGGAATTGCTATATAGTTAGTTTGCGTTAATGATTTCATACTATATATTATGCTTTGCTTTTCAACTATCCATAAAACTACCAAAGAGATATATCTAAGTAAAAGTGTTAGTAATGCTATTGAATATACTAATTTTATTTTTTTAGGTGATTTTTTATTATTCAAATACATTAGATAAAAAATAAAAATAATTATAAATAATAATATACATAAATAAGTAAAAGCTATCATATTTTACTTCCTTTCAAAAATACTATTATTTATAATTATTAATTTTACTTTTTATTTATTCTTTAAATAAATTAATTTATTCCTAAAATTTTAACTCCACCTTTAATACATTTAACTTCTAGTGGAAAATCTGGTCCTCTTTCACCATCAATATCAGTAACAATTCCTTCATCACACTCTATATGAATATGTTCTGTTTTAAAATATAGCACTCCTTCTGAATCTAGATGTTCACCTCTTAGTATTTTTATAAATAAAGGTATTAACTCGTAAAGAGGTACAGCTTTAAATATGATAACATCTAATTTTCCATCTGTAGCACTTGCTTTATTAGCTAAAGAAAAATTACCTGCAGTTTGCCCATTAAACACTAACATAAGATACATATTACCTTCAAAATTTACTTCATCAGAAGTTATTTTAACCTTTAAAGGTCTAAAATTAGGTAACTCTTCTAAACCTTTTAAATAATATGCAAGCTTTCCTATTGTATTCTTTAAATTTATATCTGTCTTTTGAGAAACATCTGTAAATAACCCCGTACTAGCTACATTTACAAAATATTTATCATTTATGCTTCCAAGATCTACT
Source organism: Clostridium celatum DSM 1785 (assembly GCF_000320405.1). Taxonomy (GTDB): domain Bacteria; phylum Bacillota; class Clostridia; order Clostridiales; family Clostridiaceae; genus Clostridium; species Clostridium celatum. Next base: position 123,869 of record NZ_KB291618.1, read on the forward strand.
CCAACAGCACTTGAATTTATTATTTTTCTACAAGCTTCATTTACATCAAAAGGTATACCTAGGAATTTAGCAAAATCATTTGCAGTACCTACTGGCAAAATAGCAATTGGTAATGAAATTCCTAACTTAGCCATAGCATTAACAACAGAATCTACTGTTCCATCTCCACCGGCAATAAGTATATATTCATAGTTGCCACCTTTAACATCTGCAAATGCCTCTTCTATTCCACATTCTCTTTTTATTCTATAAGGAACAATAGTATATCCTGATTCTTGATGAATATTTATTACATTGTCTAACTTAGCCAAAATAACATTTTCCCCCGAATATGGATTATATATTAATTTAACTTTTTTCATTATATCCCTCCACACTTAATTTTCCTTAATAAATTATATCATAAAACAATTTCATATAACTTAGCAATGGTAATTGTTAATATTATCTGTTATTTCCTTATTTTTATATCATTATTTTTCATATGTACCTAACTTTATCTATATAATATTATATAAATAAGTTTATACACATATTACCATAACTCTAATAATGTTATTTTCTATTAAATTTTATTTTACTTTGTGTTATAATTGTATCTTATTATAAGATATACTTAGGAGTGATTATATGAAAAAAAGTTGTATTCCTAACATCTTTACATTTATTAATTTATCTTTTGGAATACTATCTCTACTTTCTACCTTTGAAGAAAAATATAAGTTAGCTTGTATTTTTATACTTTTAGCAGCATTGGTAGATAGATACGATGGTAGGATAGCTAGATTTCTAAATGTTTCTAGTGATCTTGGTAAAGAGTTAGATTCACTAGCAGATTTAGTATCATTTGGTGTTGCACCTGCTATTTTAATATTTCTAATATTTGATTTTAATACTTTGGGACCAAGTGGCTTGTTCGGGTATATTTCATTACTTTTATTTCCTATATGTGGTGCATTTAGACTTGCTAGATATAATGCTAGTGAATTTAATGGAGTTTTTACCGGGGTTCCTATTACTGTTACTGGAAGTTTTTTAGCTTTATTCGCTTTATTTACTGTTAATGGAAATATTTCTGCTATTATTCCTTTTTTATTAATATTATTATGTTCTTATTTAATGGTAAGTACTTTTAAACTAAGGAAATTCTAACACTACAACTGGTTATATAATTTTAAAAGGGCTGTATCATTTTATTTAATTTTGATTCAGCCCTTCACAAATCTTTTTTATTTATCATCCTTATATTTTTTTACTTCTTTAAACTCTTCTCTTGTCATTGTTGCATCATTAAAAAGCAATTCTTCATCAACTTCTGTCAATATAGCCTTATTATCACCCTTCTTTAGCATATAATCTCCAATAACTGCACAATAATGAAAATAACTTTCTCCACAATCATCTATTAATTCAATTAAATGATCAATTGTTTCTCCCAATTTATCTGCCCTATGAACAGCATCTTTAACATAACTTGTTCTTGCTTCATTTATATTATTAAGTTCTGCTGCTCCAGCAATCAACAATCTATATGAATCCACCATAGATCTCAATAATTGCGTTAAATTATTTACATTACTATAATACTCTTTCATTAATTGATTATATTTCATTTAACACCTCAATTTAATGAATTTTAACTTATTATCTACTTATTCTTACAGTCCTTCTTGTCAACATTATTAATATATTCATCATCTAATTCACTAAATATATCCGTAGAGATTTTACACTTATCAGCTACCTCTTTACTCTTAAGTTCTATATACATAGTATTTATTTCTATACACTCTTTTTTTGCTGCTTTATTTTTAATAGCTACATTTGTTTTCTCTTCAATAGTACTTTCTGCTTTTTTATTACTTATAATAGTTTCTTTTTTTGCTTCACTTACACTACTCTCCTTAATTGGTATATTCTCAGTTGCCTTAGTTTTTGTACTTTCTCTATATAAATTTGTGTCTAACTCTAAGTTATTGCTTTCTTCATTAAAAACAAAATTTTCTCCATAAATTACAGGAACAAAAAACTCTTTAGGTATTGATATAAACATGATTCCACCTCCTATGCATCATTAGATTCACAATATGCTTTAAAATATTCTCTTGGATATGAACATAGTGGGCATTTTATCGGTGCATTTGCACCTTCATATATATATCCACAATTCATACATACCCATTTTGAGTCTTTTGATCCGCTAAACATAGTACCATTTTCTATATCGTCATATAATTTTTTAAACCTTTTTGCATGCTCCTCTTCAACTTCTCTTAATTCTTTATAAAAATCTGCAATTTCAGTAAACCCTTCTTCCCTTGCCTCTTTTTCAAACTTAGCATAAATATCATTAGCTTCCTCTGTTTCCCCACATATAGCATCCATTAAATTTTCCTTTGTTGAACAGATAAGGTTAAGAAAATCACCATACACTTTTCTTGCATGAGCTAATTCATTTTCTGCTGTAATATCAAAAACTTATGCAACTTTTCTGTATCCTTCTTTTTTAGCCCTTTCTGCATATAAAGTATATTTATTTCTAGCCCTACTTTCTCCAGCAAATGTTCTATATAAATTTTTCTCTGTCTTACTACCTTTTAAATTCATTATAATCTCCTCTATAATATTTCTACTATTAAGTTATTCATAATTAAAAAAAATGCAACAAATAAAAATGACGGATTACGAATTGTGTAAAATAACTTTTCTAAAATCATCTTACTTTTCATCCTTAATCCATCATTTTTAATGTTAATATATTTTTTATTATTATTCTAACTATTTAATTTACTGATACTCTTCTATCATTATCACAAGTAATTTGTATTGCCCTACCCTCTTTAGTCTTGGTATTTAATACAACCTTGTGTCCCCATAAATCAAATAAATATTTTATAGTTTCTTTTGCATATATAAGTTCAAGTTCTCTTCCATCAAATACATGCTCTAAAGTCAATGTACCATCTTTCCTATTTAAATCAATTATTCTTATATAAGGTATACCACCTACGCCACAGTTATTAGCTATGGTATCTCTAATAGATTGCCATCCTTCTTCATCAGATACTTCATCAACAACAAACTCAAAGCTCTTTTTAGCATATTGGAATAATCCAAGCTCCCTACACAAATCTTGTGTTAAGTACTTTCTTAAGAAGGAATTATCTCTTTCAATATATCTAACTTCAAAGATTTTATCTCTTCCATACCTTTTTTCTATATCTTCAAAAACTTTAAATCCTATATAATATGGATTTAATCCTCCTAATATTGGAGCTATGACATCATTGTGGCGCTTTATAAACTCAAAATGTAATCCTTCTGGTAAATCTAAACTTTTAAGGATATTATAATGGCAATAGCTTGCCCATCCTTCATTCATTATTTTTGTTTCTATTTGAGGCATAAAGTACTCTGTTTCTCTTTTAACTATTTTTAATACACTTTTTTCCCACTCTTCTAAATTACCATACTTAATTATAAACCCAATAACATCATCACAAGGTTCAAGAGGTATCTTGCTTAAATCTGGCAAAGGTATTTCTGCAGTATCATCTAATGAATCTCTTCCCTCTATTTTTCTATTATACTCATTCATTAAATTTTCTTTTATTTCTTCTTGAGTTAATTCCTTCATTCCAACAACTCGTGGAATCTGAAATTTTAATGCATGTGCAGCATCTAATATTTTTTCTACTTTGCTATAACCTATATTAGGATTATTTATATATCCTCTTATTATTTCTGCATCAAGCTTAAACATTTCAACAGTATAATGAGCTTTTGTCCCTTCTCTAAATAATCTATTATTTTTAAAGAAATCATTATGACCATAAACATGAGCCATAGTCAATATCTGAAGTAATAATGTATTATCTTTCATAAGATATGCAATAGCCGGATTGGAGTTTATAACCATTTCGTATGGTAATCCTGTTAGATTCAAAGAATATAATGTCTTATTTTTCTCATATGCTTTACCATAGCTCCAGTGAGGATACTTTGATGGCATTCCAACATAAGATTCATAAGCTAGCATTTCATTAAATCCAATTATCTCAAACTCTTGTGGATAATAATCTAACCCAAATTCTACAGCTTTTTTCTCTATCTTTTCATCCCACTTTTCTAAATCTTTTAAAGTATACTCCACTATTACTCCTCCTTTAGCTCTTTACTAAGCATTAGCTTAAGCGCATCCCATAAATTCTTTTTTTCCTTAACAACTACAGATACAAATTTTTTATCTACTATTTCCTTATTAAATCTATAATACATAGTTGTTGAATAAGTTGATGGTAATAGTTCTGCATAACCAAACATATTGCTAATTTCACAAAGTTTTTTTACAGATTCAATTGCTCTTTCATTATCTTCAGACCAGTTATCTCCATCACTAGCATATACCGGATATATGTTCCACACTTCTGGTGAATACTTCTCTTCAATCAACTTAAGTGCAAGATTTAATCCGCTTGATATATACGTTCCTCCAGATTCAGCCTTATGGAAAAACTCATATTCATTTACTTGCTTTGCAATTGTTGTATGTGAAATAAATTCAAAGGCAATATTATTGTATTTCCTTCTTATAAAGGTAGATAGTACAAAGAAGAATGATCTTGCTAAATATTTTTTTGTACTATCCATAGATCCAGATACATCCATGATAAATATCATAACTGCATTACTTTCTTTTTTAGGTTTACTTTTAACTCTATAATATCTCATATCATCTTCTCTAAATGGAAACCTATCTATTTCTGGATCTAATCCTGCTTCTATAAGTCCTCTCTTCTTTCCTTGCTTACGTGCAGTTTTAGCCATAACTGTTCTCTTTTTAGCAAGTCTTGGGTTTATACCATGTCTTTGATATCCCCTTTTTCTACTTGCACTTTCAGTTATTATCTCTGAATATTTCTTTTTATCTAAATTAGGTAAATCTAAATCCTCTACTATATAGTCCATTAACTCTTCAAGTGTTATTTCAGTTTCATATATATCATCGCCCTCAGAGTTCCCGGCGCCCTTATTTCCTTTCTTACCACTTGAATCTGCACTGCCTAATTTATCTCCTCTTTTTTCTTCTCCTGTTCCTGTTGCAACACCCTTATTATTGCTACCAAATACAAATTGGTATTCTTTTATACCCCTAATGGGAATTTTAAATTTCTTATTTTTAGTCTCTCCAACTATACTTTCTTCAGAAAGTATATCTCCTAAATTTTCTTTAATGGATTTTTCAACTAATTGCCTATGACGTCTTCTATCTTCTATGCTTCTATCGTGTTCAACAGGATTTTCACTACTATCTCTAAATATAGCCATCCTTATCAATCCTTCCACAAATTGTTTGCTGCATATTTAAGAATTACATCACAACAATGTGAACAATATCCATTCCTTTGCATTTCTTCAACCATAGTATTATATTTTTCAGTTTGTTCTTTATCTCTAACTCTAGATTTTGTTATTATTCTAGATAAATCTTTTCAGATGCAATAAGTTTCTTTTCTATGGCTTCTTTTAATGGTTCATATGATGTATAATCAATTTTTGCTCCATTTCTAACTAAATAGAACATATAAGAAGTTACATCTGCTCTAAAGCCTTTACTTGAAGCTTCTGAAACACCTATTTGTTCTTCTATACTTCTCATAAATTCTTCATCTGGTTTTAATTCTTCACCAGTTTGAGCGTCTTTAATTCTAGTTTTATTAACAAAAGCTTCTGCATTATCAATATAATTATTGAAAAGACTTTCAGCTTGTTCTCTAAATGAATGAATAAATGCCTTAGTTATTTCTTTTTCTAAAATTTTATTATATTCCTTACGAATTGTATCTTGAATAAATCCTAGATATTTCTTCTTATCATCATTAGAAATATCCATATCCTTTACAGATTTAATTATACTTTCCATTATGCTTAATGGATTTATACAATCAAATTCTGAATTTGAAAGTGCATTATCAATAGCTTTAATAATAAATCTAGTACTAATACCTTTCATTCCTTCATAAGGACCAGCTTCTTCTCTAAGCTCAACTATATCAATTTTCTTTGTAGTTCCCTTTTCAACTAAGTCCTCACCATTATAAATTCTAAGTTTAGTCATAGGATCTACCTTAGCAGATGGTGATAATCTTGAAAGAATTGCAAACATTGATGCTATTTCAATTGTATGTGGTGCAATATGAGCCTTAAAATTACTCTTTCTTAATATTTTTTCATAAATCTTAATTTCTTCATCTAATTCTAAGCAATAAGGCACTTCTACCTTTACTATTCTATCTAAAATTGCTTCATTTGTATGATCTGATTTAAATTTATTCCACTCAGCCTCATTTGAGTGAGCAATTATTAATCCATCAAAATAAATCATTGAACCTTTACCTGGTGATGGTATAGATTTTTCTTGAGTTGCAGTTATTATAGTATGAAGATATTCAACATCATTCTTAAATACTTCTATGAATTCCACAAGACCTCTATTTCCAACATTAAATGCTCCATTAAGAGAAAATATTCTTGGATCGTCTTCTGGATACATATCCATTTTAGAAATATCTATAGAACCTGTAAGTATTGAAGTATCTTGGTTATTAGGATCAACTGGAGGAACAACTCCAATTCCCTTTCTTGATCTTATAGAGAAATTCTTTCTCTCTACAGGGAAATTTTCATATTCTCCATTAAACTCATGTATTAATCTGTATTTACATATAGGACATAAATCTCCTTCTATTTGAGTTCCCAACATATCATTAAACTTAGCTCTCAAATGATTTGGAACTAAATGTAATGGTTCTTCATGCATAGGACATCCTTTAATTGCATATATAGGTTCACAACCTACTAAAGCACTTTTTAATGCCTCTACTAAAGATGATTTTCCGGCTACTACTGGCCCAACTAAATATAAAACTTGTCTAGCTTCTTCACCTTTCATAGATGCTGAATTTAAGTAATTTACAATTTTCATTATAACTTTATCAATTCCAAAGAAGTCTTCTTTAAAGTATCCGTATTTTTTAATAGTGTCATTTCCATATATTTTTCTTATTCTTGGATTTTCATCACCCTTTAATACCTCTACACCTTTGCTCATAATAAAATCATATAGTCTCTTATGAGAAAGCTTTGCTACGTCAGGATTTTCCTTAACTATTTCTAAATAATCCAAAAATGTTCCTTCAAACTTTTCATTGTTTCTACTCTCTCTATCTGTAATTATAAATTCCCTAAAGTTCATAAACTTATCCCTCCCCTTAATTTAGTATATTATTACTATAAATAGTTATATTACTATTTTTTTATTTAGACTTCTTTATATTTTTATATGATAAAATTTTATAAATATTATTGTTAATTTATCTTTTTATTGTTTTTTTAATAATCTTTGTCTTAAAATAATTTTTTGAGCAAAAAAGAGCCCACTTGTAAGTTCAGGCTCCTTTGACTTTCTTACTATAAATTATATTATTATTTATATTAATTAATTCCTTATATAAATATTTTTGTCTATGTACTATAATTTATAAGCTTATTTATTTTTTTGTTCTAGCATTAAATTTAATATTTCATGGCCATATTTTTCAAATTTCTTCTCACCCATACCTCTTATTTTCAATAGTTCTTCTTGATTTCTTGGCACTTTATTACTTAATTCTATAAGGGTTGCATCTGAAAAAATTATATATGGCTTAATACCTTCTCTTATTGCTGTATTTTTTCTCCATCTCTTAAGCGTATTGAACAATAAATTATTCATTACTTTTTCTTCATTTTCAGTAGTTAATTTTAATAAAACCTTCTGCTCTGATTTAAGCACTCTATATGATTTTTCATTAAGTTTTAACATTGAATATGTTCCTTCCTTTAAGCTAACATACTCAAAATCTATTAATGCCTTTATTAAATCTCTTATAAATTTACTACTATAATCCTTCATTATTCCATAAGTGGATAATTGATTTAATTTGTCATTAACTATTTTAGGTCCTATCATTCCTCTTAATACATCTATCAATACAGCTATCCCATATTTTTCTCTACTTCTATATACACAAGATAATATCTTTTGTGCTTCTATAGTATAGTCTCTAAGCTCATCATTTTTTAAGCAATTACTGCAATTTGTGCAATATTCCTTTGCACCTTCTTCTCCAAAATAGTTTAATATAAAAGCCCTAAAGCATCCTTTATTTTCACAAAAATCTATCATACTTTGTAACTTTTTAATTTCAATTTCTTTTCTATTTAATTGAACCGTTGTGTAAATTAAATATTCTAGAGTTCTTATATCACTTCTATTGTATAAAAGGTAACATTCAGAATTTTCTCCATCTCTACCGGCTCTACCTATTTCTTGATAATAGCTTTCAATATTTTTAGGCATTGTAAAATGAATTATATATCTTACATTACTTTTATCTATTCCCATTCCAAAAGCATTAGTAGCAATCATTATATTAGAATTTTCATTTAAAAACTCTTCTTGATTATACTCTTTTTCATCATCTCTTAATCCACCATGATATCTTAAAACATTATATCCTAAATCTTTTAAATAATAATATAATCCATCTACTTCTTTCCTCGTTGCACAATAAATTATACCTGCTTTATCCTCTTTTTCCTTTATAATATCTTTAGTTAACTCAAGCTTATCCTCTTCAACATATACTTTAATCAATAAATTTTCTCTATCAAAACTACCTATATATGTATAAGGATTTCTAAGCCCTAAGAGATTAACCACATCTCTTCTAACCAACTTAGTAGCTGTTGCTGTAAAAGCAGTAACTACAGGTCTTCTATCCAAAGAACTAATAAAATCTGCTATTAAGCTATAACTTTTTCTAAAGTCATGTCCCCACATTGATACACAATGAGCTTCATCTATGGCTACTTGACTTATGTTAAGTTTTCTTAGCTTTCTTTTAAAGAATTCATTTTCTAATCTTTCTGGTGCTATATATAAAAGCTTTACTTTTCCAGTAAAACATTTATCCATAATTACATCAATGGCTTCTAAAGATTGACTACTATTTATATATTCTGCATTTATTCCACTCTCATTTAAATTATCTACCTGATCTTTCATTAATGAAATAAGTGGAGATATAACTATAGTTACACCTTTAAATAAAATTGCAGGTACTTGATAACAAATAGATTTACCTCCACCAGTAGGCATTATACAAAAGCTATCTCGTCCTCTTAAAATGTTATTTATAATTTCGTACTGTCCTTTTCTAAAAGAATTATATCCATAGTATTTATTTAAACATCAAAAATAACATTCATTATCCTCACCCACCTAAACATTTATTATATTAATTTTAATTCAATACAATAAGTTTTGCCAACAGCATAATATTTTTATAATATTTTTTTTTCTATTGACTTAATAATAATATCATAATATAATAATTCTTGCCTGCTGAAGTGGCGGAACAGGCAGACGCACAGGACTTAAAATCCTGCGGTAGCGATACCGTACCGGTTCGATTCCGGTCTTCAGCACCAAAAGAACTTCAATAATAATTGAAGTTCTTTTTTTTGTTCTTTATTATTTTTTATCTAAATCCGAAAACTCCATTTGAACCATATAATCTAATGAATTTCCCACTATACTATCTTCTTTTTCACTTACTTCAACTGTTCTTAATGGTAAAGTTATAATAACTGTTGTTCCCTTATTTAATTCACTTTCTAACTGTATACTACCTTTATGTAAAGTTATTAATCCCTTCACTATAAATAACCCTAACCCACTACCCTCATTTTGTCTTATAAATCCTTCATTGAAATCTGCTCTTTTAAATTTTTCAAATATATGATTTTTATTTTCTTCAGACACTCCTATACCATTATCTTTAATTTTTATAATTATACTACTCTCTTTTCTTTCTACTGATACCAGTATAGTTCCACCATCGTTAGTGAATTTAATGGCATTAGATAAAAGATTTAGTATAACTCTTTCAATTTTAATTTTATCTATAGCCGTAATTATTTCCTCTTCATCTGTATCAAAAATAACTTGTATATTATACTTTCTTGCTAAATCAACAATATTTAATGTAACATCTTCAACTACTTCAACTATATTTTCATTTTTAAACTGTGCATCAACATATCCCATTTCTAATCTATTTACATCTATAAGATTATTTATATATTTTCTAAGCCTATTGGAGTTTTTCATTATATAATCTAACTTTTCTAAAAAAAACATTTTATCATATTTGTTCTGTTTTACATTAATTTTAAGTAAATTAGTAGCATTAATTATTATATTTAACGGAGTTCTAAGTTCATGAGATATAGTTACTATAAAATCTGTCTTTACCTTTTCTCTTTCTATAGATTCTATTAATAACAAATTGTTTTTTTTCATTCTTTTTCTATTAATAACTAATGAATATATCAATACTACAATTCCAGTTATAAACAAAGCTATTAAACTATAAATTATTATAATCATATATTTAGGTAATAATATATTATAAAATTTCTTGTTTATATAAACAGTATCCTTTGGTAGTCTTAATGGATTTATATTATATTCTCTAATAGATTTAAAATTGAAAACAGGCACACTAAAAGTATCATGTGGTGGAACTATATTGTATATATTATTTCTAGCTATAATACTTTCTAAAATATTATTAATTAATGTTCCAAGTTTATATCCATCATTAACTATTCCACCAATAGCTCCAGCTTCAACATATTCTTCAAGAGTTGTATAAATAGGTGCTTTAGTTAATTTTTTTATATTACTAATAAGCACTTCTGGTTTTATATTTTCATTATTTTCAATATTTTTATATGTACATCCTAATAAAATTGCAGAGTTTTTATAATCTATTTTCTTAACTTCCTCTAAAATATCTTCGAAATAAACACTTCTTACAACATTTACATTATATGGTTTTTCCGCGAATTCAATTGAATTTTTAATATTTTCATTTATTGTGTAAGAATAAATGCTATTATCTAAAAGCAAATAAATATTATCTATTTTTTTACCTGCAGTTAACATTATATTTACCATTGGTAAATTATCTTGATATTCTATAATTCCTGTAATATACTCACTTTCTTCATTTGTTAATGATATATTATTATTTACTCCTGCAAAAATTATTGGTTTTTTATAGGTAAATAATTCTTCATTAAATAAATTACTTCTAACTAATTGAAATGCTTCATCATCTAGAGTTATTATATAATCTATATTGTTATAATATTTAAGATTAAGTAAATTAATAAAGCTACTATCATATTCTTCACTTGATAACACTTTACTATCTAAAAATTCTACTTTTATAGAGTGTTCCTTTTTCGCTGAGTTCTGTAATCCATCAATTACTGAAGTTTCCCAATTATTATTTATCGAATAAGAAGCTATTACAAGAATTTTTTTACCGTCATTAAAATTGACTTTGCAATTATATATTTCGTATGGTATTAAAGCGAAAAGTATAAATAAGTTTAATATTACAATTAATATTTTTTTATTACCCATAACTAGCTACCCCTATACTTAAATCATTTTACTTATATAATGTGTATTTTTAATGATAAATATATAAAAACATTAAAATATCTTGAAAATAAATAATGAGAATATATCAAATTAGATTTTGATATATCCTCATTATCAATAAAAAGCACTTCTATTTTATTTTAATAATTTATCAATATTTAATAAGCTACTATCTTTATTTATAGCTCCAATATAGTACTCTATCCCTTTACTAACAGCTCCAAAATCACCATGCCCATCAGAACCAGCAGTTATTATTAAATCATTTTTCTTACAAAACTCCAAACATGTTTCTGTCATTAATTCACTATTAGCTGGATAGTAGCATTCCACTCCATCAATACCAAGGTTCTTTAATATATCTAATTTTTCTAAAATTTCTTCCTTAGTTTTATCTTTATAATAGTTGAAGGATGTGCTAGTACCACATATCCACCGGCTTCATGTGTAACTTCACATACCTCTTTTACACTTGGAAAATCAAATTTTTCATGACCACATTCATATTGTCCATAAAATTTCATTCCATCAAATAGTCCTTCTGTTATATTTCTTTCTAAAAGGTAATGTATCCCCTTCCAACCACCTTTTCTTCTATCATATTCATAAGAATCATAATCTTCTATAGATATGTTTTCATAATCATTAGCCATCTTTTTAATAAGTTCTTCACTAGTTTTAAGTAAAGTTCTTTTTGCTTCATTTACCAAATTGATAAATCTTTCATTATCATTAAACTTATAAGCTAATAAGTGAACTAAATGCCCTTCAAATATAGAATCTATTTCTACCCCTCTTATAGCTATTATTCCATTCTTTTCAGCTTCAGCTTTAAACTCATTATAAGAATCTAAAACATCATGGTCAGTTATTGCAATTATACCTAATCCTTTGCTTTTAGCATCCTCAACAACCTCTTGTGGAGACATAGTTCCATCTGAATAATATGTGTGTATATGTAAATCTACCAACATAACTTTCCCTCCTTAGTGTAATCTTACTATATTTATTAATAAGTATTAAACGCTTACTCTAAACTAGTAATATTAGATATATTTTATATATTTACTTATAAATTGTCTAGTTAAAGCGTTATAATTACCTTCTTAAAAGTTAATTTACATAATTTTTTGTTTTCTTTCTTATTAATTTAAGGTATAATAACCAATGGAGAATAAAAACGATATGGTATTGTTAATAAAATAACATTCTAATTTATCTAATTATATTCCCAATAAATTTAAATTGAAATATACGGAGGTATTGCCATGTTAGTTTCAGCTAAAGAAATGTTAAACAAAGCAAGAGAAGGAAAATATGCTGTTGGTCAATTCAACATTAACAACTTAGAATGGACTAAAGCTGTTTTATTAACTGCTCAAGAAAATAACTCACCAGTAATCTTAGGAGTATCTGAAGGTGCTGGAAAATATATGTGTGGTTACAAAACTATCGTTGGAATGGTTAACGGTATGTTAGAAGAATTAAACATAACTGTACCAGTTGCTCTACACTTAGACCACGGTAGCTATGAAGGATGTTACGCTGCTATGGAAGCTGGATTCTCTTCAGTAATGTTCGATGGATCTCACTATGCTATAGAAGAAAACATTGCTAAAACTACTGAATTAGTTAAAGCTACTGCAGAAAAAGGATTATCTTTAGAAGCAGAAGTTGGTTCAATCGGTGGAGAAGAAGATGGAGTTGTTGGTAAAGGTGAAGTTGCTGATGCTCAAGAATGTAAATCAATTGCTGATTTAGGAGTTACTATGTTAGCTGCTGGTATCGGAAACATCCACGGAAAATACCCAGAAAACTGGCAAGGACTTGCTTTTGATGCTTTAGAAGAAATCAACAACGCTTGTGGAAACATGCCATTAGTATTACACGGTGGTACTGGAATTCCAGAAGAAATGATTAAGAAAGCTATCTCTTTAGGAGTTTCTAAAATCAACGTTAACACTGAATGTCAATTAGCATTCCAAGAAGCTACAAGAGCTTACATTGAAGCTGGAAAAGATAAAGAAGGAAAAGGATTTGACCCAAGAAAGTTATTAAATCCTGGATTCGAAGCTATCAAAGCTACAGTTAAAGAAAAGAATGGAATTATTCGGATCAATCAATAAAGCTTAATTCCTATAAATATAAAAAGAGCACAAAAGTGCTCTTTTTATTTAACTTTTAAATGAATACCGTATTTTATCACAATCTTCTATAGATTTTGAAGTTATCTCATGTATCTCATCTATTATATATTTATATAAAGTCTCATCTTTATTATATTCATAATCTCCTTCATCCATAAATTCTTTTTCAAATTTTACTACAGCCATTTCTTTAGAAATTATAAATACTAGTGTTGAGATTAAAATAGCTTGAACCATTTCACACTTATTTTTACAGACACTCACTCCTACAGATAATATACACTCATAAATACAATCTAATATTTCTTTATCTAATACTATATTATTATCTTGTATATAAAACTCACTATACCCCTCAGTAATATAGTATCCCTCATCTTCAACTATTAAAATTATATTATTTTTCTTTGAAAAATCTCTATACTTAAAGTTAGTATCTATATTATAAATTTTACTATTATCTTGTACTTTAATTAACGCTTCAATTTGGCTTTTTGTTCCCTTTATAATTCCTATCTTCCCTCTATTTAAAAAGCTTAATACTAAATTTCTTTTGTATATTACTGAATCTATTCCTTTAGCATCCAATATCACTACCGCTTGTTTACCTAAATTAATTAATAATTTTTCTAAATTAAAACTTTCTTCTTCATTTAAAGATTCCATAAAAATTAATAATGTATTTATTGATTTTATATCCTTTTTATTATCTTTTGATATAAAACTAACCTTTCCATTATAATTCATTATTATATCTTTAATTACTCGAATATTTTCTGAGTTTGAAAAGCAAATATTAGGCAATATCTTCTTTTGCAAGCCTAAAATATAATCAATAGATTCCTTACTAAGCTTCATAAGCTTTTCCCCACTTTATATCCATAGTGCAAATTTGCCTACTATCATAATATTCGACAATTTTCACAACGTGCATAATTTAGTTAAATTGCAAACTTTTCATCATTATGCTTGTTTACAACATACCTTTACTCTTCTCCGAAGACTTTTTTACGTAGGATAAGTCCTGCTTTAGTAACAGCAACTCCTCCCATTGCAGTTTCTCTTAACTCCGATGGTAAACTCTTTCCTACTCTATACATAGCTGAAACTGTATCATCAAAAGGTATTTTACTACTTACTCCTGCCATAACTAAATCTGCTGTACATAATGCACTTATTGCTCCTGCAGCATTTCTTTTTGCACATGGAATTTCAACTAGTCCAGCTACTGGGTCACATACAAGGCCTAAGATATTTTTAAGTACTATTGCAGCGGCATCTAAACTCATTTCTGGGGTTCCACCCATCATTTCAACTACTGCTGCTGCACCCATAGCTGCCGCTGATCCACACTCTGCTTGACATCCTCCTTCTGCTCCTGAAAGAGTTGCATTCATACCAATTATCATTCCAACTGCAGCTGATGCAAATAAGGCATCTATAAGCTCTTCATCAGTTTTACAAAGCTTTTCCCCTGCTGATAATATTACTGCAGGTAATATACCACAAGATCCTGCTGTAGGACATGCAACTATTCTTCCCATTGCTGCATTAACTTCTGATGAAGATAATGCCATTGCCATTGCTTTTACTGTTACATCTCCAGTTAAAGTTTCTCCCTTTTCTAAGTACTTCTGTACCCTATATCCATCTCCGCCAATAAGACCACTTAAAGAATTAACTTCCTTTTCCCTACCTTCAGTGGCACCATCTTTCATAACCTTAAGATTTTTTGCCATTTTTTCATATACTTCTTCTCTTGAAAGCTCTTTATCTCTCATTTCAATTCTAATAGCATATTCACTTAATGATATATTTTCTTCCTTGCAAATCTTTAATAATTCTTCACCAGATCTTGCTAGCATCTTATTCACCATCCTTAATTGGGTTAATCATTATAACTTTATTTATACCTTCTATTGCTTTAACATTACCTATTATTTCTGGTGTAACTTCATGGTCAACTTCAAATACCATTGTTGCATCTTTACCTTTTTGATTTCTAAAAACCTTCATAAATGCAATATTTATATCATTATCATATAAAAGTGATGTCACTTTAGAAACTACACCTGGTACATCTTTATTAGATACAATTATTGTTGGATATGCACCTGTAAAGTTAACTGAATTTCCATTAACCTCATTAACTTCTATACTTCCTCCACCAATAGATGAACCAACTAACTCATATACGCACTCTTCTCCCTTTATAAGAAACTTAACTGTATTTGGATGAACATCTCCTAAATCTGCTTCTTTAAATCTAATGTTAAGCCCTTTTTCTCTAGCTATTTCTAAAGGAATCTCTTAATCTTAAATCACTTGGTTCCATTCCTAATATTCCTGCAACTAATGCTCTATCAGTTCCATGCCCTTTATATGTTTTTGCAAAAGATCCATGCAATAAAAACGTAACTTCTTTTATGTCTCCACCAGCAACAGCTCTTGCAACTTTTCCAAGTCTAGCTGCTCCAGCAGTATGAGATGATGACGGTCCAACCATTATAGGACCAAGTATATCAAAAACACCTACACTTTTCATTATGTAAATCCTCCTTAAATTGTTTAATAGCTTTAAGCTAGTAGTTAGTAGTTTAACAATAATTTATAATAAACTATATTTTTAATAATTCAAATAAAATTTCTAACTTATTTTATTAAATCTACTAACGACTAACTCTTAGCATCTAACTTTAATTATTATTAGTATTTATAAAAAATACTTCCTCCAATAAACTCTCTTAAAATAGAATTTTCTGGCACAATATTCTTTTCTACCTCTCTAAAGAACCCTAAAAATGATTTTAATCTTTTAGCTTCCTCATAAACTATACTATCCTTTTCTATTTTATCAAGCTCTTTTAATGCATATTTTTTTAATACACTTAATTCATATACTAATGTTGAATTGAACATCACATCTGCTTCTTCTTGATAAACAAAAATATTTTTTTCTTCTCCACGTTTAATCTTAGGCCACATTTTTAATGTATCTTCTGCACCATGTCCTCTTGATAATGAATCTCTAACTATTCTTCTAATTTTTCTAACATCAGTAGTTGTTATTCTATTGTGATTATCTAAATTTAATTGTGTTAATGCTGATATATAAATTTTAAATTTATATATTTCATCAATATGTGAAGTTAAGATTGGATTTAGCCCATGAATACCTTCAATTATAACTACTCCATTTTTAGGCAACTTGACTTTTTTTCCTACCCACTCTCTTTCTCCTTTTTTGAAATTAAACTCTGGAATTTCAACTTCTTTTCCTTGTAATATTAAACTTAAATGCTTATTAAATAGTTCTACATCTACAGAACCAATGGTTTCAAAATCATACTCTCCATTTTCATCTATAGGAGTTTGATCTCTATTAACAAAATAATCATCTAGAGATATTGGAACCGGAATTAATCCATTTACTCTTAACTGTATTCCCAATCTATTTGCAAATGTAGTTTTTCCTGAAGAACTTGGTCCTGCTATTAAAACTAATTTAATCTCATTTCTTGATTGAATTTTATCTGCTATTTCTGCAATCTTCTTTTCATGTAATGCTTCTGATATCATTACTAAATTTGCAAGCTCTCCATTATCAATCTTAGAATTTAAAGAAGCTACAGTTCCTACTTCTAATATATTAAGCCAATTCTCTGTCTCTCTAAATATTTTTGTTATTTTTCTTTGCTCAACAAATTCTGATAATGTAAATTTTTCATAATCATTAGGTCTTCTTAAAATAAATCCATTTTCATAATATATTAAATCGAAAGCTTTTATAGCACTAGTCTTTCGTGCTATATGACCATAAAAATAATCATATCTTCCTTCTAATTCATAAAGGTTTACTTCCTTTAAATCAACTTGTTCTAATAATTGTACCTTATCATACATTTTATATCCCTTAAATATTTTTATAGCCTCTTCTTTAGTTACTTTAATCTTATTAATAGGCAAATCTCTTTGTATTAAATCTTCCATCTTCTTTTTTATTTCTTCTACATCTTTTTCATCAAGAGGTTTCTCTTTAAAAATTTCTCCGAATATTCCTTTACCTACACTATGTTGAATTGTAATAACTGAATTTGGAAATAAATCCAAACTTGCCTTAATAAAAATAAATTGTAATGTTCTTATATATTTTTTCTCTATTTCGTCACTATTATTTAATAAACCAACTTTTTGTTCCATAAATACTCCACCCTTCTAAACTCTTTATATAATAAAATTTATAATTAAATCATTTAATGAATATTAGAACCTTTTCTCTTATGTTTTAAGAATAAATTCTCTTTATTTTATTATATACTGCTTTAAAAATTATTCTATTGTTTTATAAATTTTAATTATTATATTTTTTTACCACGGTGTTATCTAGGGAGAATAAAAGTATCAAATTTACAAATACTTTTATAGAGGTGATTACTATGTTTATTGTTCTTATAAGAACTGCAATACTTTATTTCTTAGTAATACTTGTAATGAGATTGATGGGCAAAAGGCAAATTGGAGAATTACAGCCATATGAATTTGTAATAACAATAATGATATCTGATTTAGCTGCACTTCCAATGCAAGATACTAGGTTACCTTTAATTCTTGGAATAATTCCTATTGTAACCTTGCTTTTTATAAAAACTATTCTTACTCAATTACAACTTAAAAGTCAGTTTGCTAGGAAATTTTTAGAGGGAGAACCTTGTATTCTTGTCTGCAAAGGTAAAATAAATTATAAAGCCTTAAAGAAGCAACAGATTAATTTAGATGAACTTATGGAAGAGCTAAGACTTGCTGGATATTTTGATTTAAACGAAGTTGAATATGCAATTTTAGAAAATAATGGTCAACTTTCATTTTTAACTTCTCAAAGTAGTAGCTCTAGTAGTGGTGGCTCTAGTGATACTTCTTGTAGTTGTAATACTCAACCTACTTCTTCTGGCAGTCAATCATCATCCTCTCAAAGTAATTCTAGTGACAGTACTAATACTAACAGTAGTAGTAGCAACTCTACTACACCTCCTAAACTTCCTATTATTTACGTGTTAGATGGTCATGTAAATAAAAATTCTCTTACTACTAGTGGCAAAAATAAACATTGGATTTTACATGAATTAAAAAAACATCATATAAATGCAATTGAAGATGTATTAATAGCTATGACTGACACTCAAGGAAAGTTTATTTATCAATTATATGATGATTATCCTGATAAAGGTAAAAAAGGAGATAGCAAATGAAGAATTCTATAATTTCTTACTGTATATTTATTGTGTTAATTGCTTTTTTAACTTATGCTGATATTAATTTTAAGCATCTTTGTACAGATATAATAGATATGTGTGATGAAATGGAAGAAACATTGGACACCTCTTCTAAAGAAGAAAATTTTAATAATGCTATGGATATTTTTAACTTGATACAAACTAAAGGTTCACTTGCTTCTATTTATATAAATCATGTTGATTATGATGTTATGTTAAATGAAGCACTTAAATTAACTGTATATATAGAAAAAGATGATGAAAGTGAAACTGAAGCATCTCTTCATTTATTAAAATTTAGCACTGAACACATGAAAAAGTTACAGGTTCCTAATATTGAAAATATCTTTTAAAGTAAAGTTGGGAATGCTATATAGCATTTCCAATTTTACTTTTTATTTTTATCATATAATAGTTTTTATAAAAATTTACTCAGTATATTAATACATTTATGTTATAAAAATAAGCTATTATAATTGATTATCATACATCTCATTTCTATGCTAATCATCTAGTTTAAAGACAATCTCTTATAATATAACATAAAAAAATTCGTTTACATACTTTCAATTCAGTTTATGCATATTAATACCTTTTTTTAGTATAAAAAAATATTTTATGCATTTTTACATTTTTCTGTTGCATATTTATTCACTTATATGTATAATCATAAATATCAAATATTGGTATTTATTTCTTGGGGATAATTTAACTAAATACCTGTATTACAAATTTTATTATTTTATTTTGATGTTAAAACTTAAAAGTTAAGCATATAAGTTTATCTATAAATAAAAATTTAATAACTTATTTTCAATTCACCTCTTAACTATTAACTTTTAACTCTTATTTAAATAAAAGGGGGCTTTTAAATATGAAAAAATTTAATAAAGTAGTTTTAGCTTATTCAGGAGGACTTGATACATCAATAATAATTTCTTGGCTAAAAGAAACTTATGGCTGTGAAGTTATTGCCGTAGTTGGTAATGTTGGTCAAACTGATGAACTAGAAGGTTTAGAAGAAAAAGCATTAAATACTGGAGCATCAAAAATTTATATTGAAGATTTAACAAAGGAATTTGTTTACGATTATATATTCCCTACCCTTCAAGCCGGGGCAGTTTATGAAGGGAAATATTTACTTGGAACTTCTTTTGCTAGACCTTTAATTGGAAAGAGACTTGTAGAAATTGCAGAGAAAGAAAGTGCTGATGCAATTTGTCATGGTTGTACTGGTAAAGGAAATGACCAAGTTCGTTTTGAACTTGCAGTTAAAAATTTCGCACCTGAAATGCCAATTATAGCACCATGGAGAATTTGGGATATTAAATCTCGTGAAGAAGAAATAAAATATGCTTTAGATAGAGAAATTCCAATAAAAATTACTTATGAAACTAATTATAGTAAAGATAAGAACTTATGGCATTTAAGTCACGAAGGTTTAGATTTAGAATTTCCTGAAAATGAACCTAAGTACGATAAAATCTTAGAAATGTGTAATACATTAGAAAATGCACCAAACAAAGCAACTTATATTACTTTAACTTTTGAAAAAGGTATTCCTGTTGCTTTAAATGGAGTGAAAATGGATGGTGTTACATTAATTCAAGAATTAAATAAAATTGGTGGAGAAAATGCTATAGGAATTATGGATATGGTAGAAAACAGACTTGTTGGAATGAAATCAAGAGGTGTTTATGAAACTCCTGCTGGAACTATTCTTTATAAAGCTCATGGCGATTTAGAAGAAATTTGTCTAGATAAAGCTACTCATCACTTTAAGCAAACTATCGCTTTAAAATTTGCTGATTTAGTTTATAACGGAGAATGGTTTACTCCTCTTCGAGAAAGTCTTTCAGCTTTTGTTTCTAAAACTCAAGAAACTGTAACTGGTGAAGTTAAACTAAAATTATACAAAGGAAATATTGTTAATGCCGGCATGAAATCTCCTTATTCCTTATACAGCGAAGAATACGCTACTTTTGGTGAAGATGGTGTATATAATCAAAAGGATTCTGAAGGATTTAATCTTTACGGTTTACCAATAGTGGTAAATTCAAAGATGAAAGAATCTGTTAAGGACTTAGATAAATAATATGAAACTTTGGGGTGGAAGATTTAAGTCAGGAGTTAATGAGTTAGTTAATACTTTTAACTCCTCTATCTCAATAGATTCAAGAATGTATAAGGAAGATATAGAAGGAAGCCTTGCTCATGTAAAAATGCTTGGAGCTCAAGGAATTATTCCTCTTAAGGATAGTGAAAAAATAATAGCTGGTTTAATAGAAATTTCAAAAAGAATTGATAATGGAACTATAGAAATTGATAATGCTTCTGAAGATATTCATAGTTTTATAGAAAGTATATTAACTTATTATATCGGTGATGAAGGTAAAAAATTACATACCGGAAGAAGTAGAAATGATCAAGTTACATTAGATACTAAGATATATTTAAAAAAATATATAAAAATAATAATTGATGAGCTTTTAAAACTTCAAGAAAGTTTATTAGAAAAAGCAAACTCTAATATAAATACAATAATGCCTGGATATACCCATATGCAAAAGGCTCAACCAATAACTTTTGCTCATCATCTTTTAGCTTACTGTGAAATGTTTAAAAGAGACATAGGCAGACTTTTTGATTGTTTTAAAAGATTAGATGAAATGCCACTTGGAAGTGGTGCTTTAGCAACTTCTACTTATCCGTTAGATAGAGAGCTTGTTGCAAAAGAATTAGGTTTTTCTAAAATTACACTTAATAGTTTAGATTCTGTTTCTGATAGAGATTATGCTATAGAAATATTATCTGATCTTTCATTAATAATGATGCATTTATCTAGATTTTCAGAGGAGATTATACTTTGGTGTACTGGAGAATTTAATTTTATAGAACTTGATGATGGATATAGCACTGGAAGTAGCATAATGCCTCAAAAGAAAAATCCTGATGTTGCTGAATTAGTTAGAGGTAAGACAGGACGTGTCTATGGTAATTTAATGACACTACTTACTGTTATGAAAGGAATACCACTAGCCTATAATAAAGATATGCAAGAAGATAAAGAAGCTTTATTTGATGGATTAGATACTGCTCTTCTTTCATTTCAAACCTTTAACGGAATGATTAAAACTCTGAAAGTAAAAAAAGATAATATGAAAAAATCTGCAGCTGGTGGATTTACCAATGCTACAGATGTTGCTGATTATCTTGTAAAAAAAGGTATGGCATTTAGAAATGCTCATGAAGTTGTAGGAAAAATAGTTCTCTATTGTATAGATAAAAACATTTCTATAGATGATTTATCTATAGATGAATTTAAAGACTTTTCTCCCATATTTGAAGTAGATATATATAAAGCAATAGATTTATTAACTTGTGTTGAAGAAAGAAGTGTTATTGGGGGCCCTACTTCTTCAACAGTTAAAATACAAATATCCGCTTTAGAAAAATTTATAAAAGAAAATAAGGAGAATTTATCATGTTTAAAATAGGAATAATTGGGGCTACAGGTTATGTTGGCGTTGAATTATTAAGGCTTTTATTAAATCATGATAAAGTTACAGTTGCTGCTATCTCCTCTTCTACTTTTAAAGATGAGGAGATAAGCTCTGTGTATAAGAGCTTTTTTAATAAAACAAATTTAATCTGTGAAGATATAGATGATGTTATTGATAAATGTGATGTTGTCTTTACTGCTCTTCCTCATGGTTTAAGCGAGGAAATTGCAAATAAAGCTATTACTAAAAATAAAAAAATCATAGATCTTGGAGCTGATTTTAGATTAGACTCTGAAGAAGAATATAAAAAATGGTATGGAAAAACTTTTTTAAATAAAGAACTACATAAGTATAGTATTTATGCTTTACCTGAATTTAATGGTGATAAAATTAAAGATTTTAATATAATTGCAAATCCTGGTTGTTACCCTACTAGTATTCAACTTGGACTTATGCCTTTACTTGAAAATAATTTAATTAATACGAAAAATATTATCTGTGACTCTAAATCTGGTATTACCGGTGCAGGAAGAAGTCTATCACTTAAAAGTCATTTTTCAGAAGCTAATGAAAACTTTTCTGCTTATGCTATCGGTAGCCATAGACACTCCCCTGAAATAGAGCAAGCTCTATCTCATATTGCTAATGATAATGTTGAAGTAACGTTTACCCCTCACTTACTACCTATAAATCGTGGAATATTATCTACTATTTACTGTGAAACAAAAAATAAACTTACCTTAGAAGAAATCCATGAAATATATACAATTAGATATAAAAATAAAGACTTTGTCCATGTATTACCACTAGGCGAAACTGCTGAAATTAAGCATGTTAAATATACAAATAATTGTCATATATCACTACATCAAAATTATAGAAAAGATAAATTAATAATAATTAGTGTTATAGATAATATGGTTAAAGGTGCTGCTGGACAGGCTATTCAGAATATGAACTTATTGCTAGGACTACCTGAAAATTTAGGACTTACATTAATAGCACCTAGCTTTTAATAAATTTTCTTAATTTAAAACGATTGGATGTGTGTTTTTATGATTAAAATAGATGAAAATCTAACAGTGGTATCTCCTGCTGGTTTTAAAGCATCAGGAATTCACTGTGGTTTAAAAAAGAGTTTACTAAAAAAAGATTTAGCTCTTATATATTCTGAAACTCTAGCTAATTCTGCTGGTGTTTACACCAAAAACAAAGTAAAAGGTGCTCCTCTTACTGTAACTAAAAAGCATTTAACTAATAAAAAATCTCAAGCAATAATTATAAATAGTGGTAACGCTAATACATGTACCGGTGATGATGGATTAGCTAAAGCTAATAAAATGACTAGTCTTTGTGCTAAGGCCTTAAATATAAAAAATGATGATGTATTAGTTGCATCTACTGGTGTTATTGGAGTTCCACTTAATATAGATGCTATAAAAGATGGAATACCTTCATTAGTAACTAACTTATCTTGCAACAACTCTTCTGCTAAAGATGCCTGTAGTGCAATTATGACTACAGATACTGTAATGAAGCAAGCTGGTGTTGAAATAGAGATTCAAGGTAAAAAAATAACAATTGCTGCTATGGCTAAAGGTTCTGGTATGATTCATCCCAACATGGCTACAATGCTTTCTTTTATTACTACAGACCTTTCAATTTCTCCAATACTTTTAAAAGAAGCATTAAAAACTTCTGTTAATTTATCATATAACAGAATTAGCGTTGATGGTGATTCTAGTACTAATGATATGGTTTTAATTATGGCAAATAGTCTTGCTAATAATGAAACTATCCTTGAAAAAAATGATGATTTTAATTTATTCCTAGAAGCTTTAACTTTATTAAATATTTACCTTGCTAAAAAAATAGCAAAGGATGGTGAAGGTGCTACCAAACTTATAGAATGTACTGTAAAAAATGCACCTTCAATAGAAAATGCTGAGGTTCTTGCTAAAAGTGTAATTAATTCAAACTTAGTGAAAGCTGCCATATTTGGTAGCGATGCAAATTGGGGCCGAATCCTTTGTGCTTTAGGTTATGCCGATATCGAATTTGATCCTGAAAAAGTTGATGTAAGATTTGAAAGTTCTGCTGGTGAAATTGTAGTTTGTAAAAACGGATTGCCAACTAATTTCGATGAATCTAAGGCAAAGAAAATATTATTACAAGATGAAATTAAAATTTTAATAGACCTAAAATTAGGCTCATGTAAAGCAACCTCATGGGGATGTGATTTAACTTATGACTACGTAAAAATAAACGGCGATTATCGCAGTTAATTTAAACTGCCCGCGGGGTCAACCCATTTTTTTACATTGGTATTTCTATGGCTATTCATGCATTACACAGAGCAATTGTAAATATTTGTATTGACCCCTGGGGCAAAAAAGGAGGCTTATATGAATTATACTCAACATGCTAATGTATTGGTTCAAGCTTTACCTTATATTCAAGAATATTATGGTAAAACCATAGTAATTAAATATGGTGGTAATGCCATGATTAATGATGAATTAACTAAAACAGTTATAAATGATATTATCCTTATGAAATGTATAGGAATTAATCCAATTATAGTTCATGGTGGTGGACCTGATATTACTAATACTTTAGCTAAAATGAATTATAAAAGTAAATTTATAAATGGATTAAGATATACTGATGAGACTACTATATCTGTTGCTCAAATGGTCTTAGCAGGAAAAGTTAATAAAGACTTAGTTAAGCTTATTGAAATAAATGGTGGTAAAGCTCTTGGTTTATCTGGAATTGACGGCTCATTAATTAAAGCTAAAAAACTAGAAAAAGACGTAGATTTAGGTTATGTTGGTGAAATAACATCTGTAAATACTGATCTTTTAAAAATAGCTATGGATTCTGGCTATATTCCTGTTATATCTTCTATTGCTATTGGTGAATCTGATAGTAATAGCTATAACATTAATGCAGATACATGTGCATCTAAAATAGCAGCTTCACTAAAAGCTGAAAATTTAATTCTTTTAACAGATGTTCCGGGAGTAATGACTGATCCTTCAGATCCCTCTACTCTTATTTCAACATTACGATTACATCAAATTCCCAAATTAACTGTAGATAAAATTATTAAGGGTGGCATGATTCCTAAAATAAATTGTTGTGTTGAGTCTGTACGACTTGGCGTTAAAAAAGCGCATATAATTGATGGAAGAACTCCACACTCAATATTACTTGAACTTTTATCCGAAAAAGGAATTGGAACAGAAATATATTAGGGGGTATCTTTTAAATGAATTTAATAGAAGAATCAAATAAATATTTAATGAATACTTATTCTCCTATTCCTATAAGTTTTACTTATGGAAGTGGATCATATTTATTTGATAGTAATAATAAAAAATATATAGATTTCACTAGTGGAATTGGGGTTAATTCTCTAGGATATAATAATACAGCTTGGAAAAATGCAATTGTTTCTCAACTTAATTCTTTTCAACACTTATCAAATATTTTTACAAATACAACTACAATTAATTTAGCAAAAAAACTTACTAATCTTTCAAATATGAGCAAGGTTTTCTTTGCAAATTCTGGAGCTGAAGCTAATGAATGCGCTATTAAGCTTGCTAGAAAATATAGCTTTAACAAATATGGCAACCATAGAGGTACTATTCTTTCTTTAAAACAATCATTTCATGGTAGAACACTAGCAACACTAACTGCAACAGGACAAGATAAGTTTCACAATTACTTCTTTCCTTTTCCTAAAGGCTTTAATTATGTAAGTGCAAACTCTATTGATGATTTAAAAGAAAAATTAACATCTGATGTTTGTGGAATAATTATGGAAGCTATTCAAGGTGAAGGTGGTGTTCATCCTCTTAATAAGGAATTTGTTATCAAAGCTTGTGAACTAGCAAAAGAAAAAGATGTTTTAATCATCTTTGATGAAGTTCAATGTGGAATCGCTAGAACTGGAAATTTATTTGGATTTAATGAATTTGGTGCTAATCCAGATATAGTTACTTGTGCTAAAGGTTTAGGGGGTGGACTTCCTATAGGTGCAGTTTTATGCAACGATAAACTTTCAAATACTTTTGTTCCTGGCGATCATGGCTCAACCTTTGGTGGAAATCCAGTAGTTTGTGCTGGTGCCATTGAAGTATTAAATGAGCTGTGCAACACTTCATCTTATAATTCTATTTATAATAAAGGACAACTTATTAAAAATACTCTAACCGCTTCAAATCTTTCTATAATAAAAGAAGTTCGTGGATCAGGTTTAATGATAGGAATAGAAATAGATGGAGATTCTTCTGTATTCCAAAAGAAGGCTTTAGAAAATGGACTATTAGTTCTAACAGCAGGTAAAAATGTAATAAGACTACTTCCACCACTAAACATTTCAGAAGAAGAAATTGATGAAGGTTTAAAAATCTTAATTTCTTCATTAAAAAAACTTTAATATTAACTTTTTAACTAAACCAATTAAGTAATTAATCTAATAAAGGGGGCTTTATAAAATGAATAAAGATTTGTTACGTATGGATAATCTTTCAAAAGATGAAATATTAGATATATTAAATCTTGCAGATCAATTAAAATATGAAAAAAAACATGGTATAGAACATCCTTTACTTAAGGGAAAATCCCTAGGGATGATTTTTGAAAAGTCATCAACTCGTACTAGAGTTTCCTTTGAAGTCGGTATGTATGAGCTTGGTGGTAATCCATTGTTTTTAAGTTCTAAAGATTTACAAATAGGTCGTGGGGAACCTATTCAAGATACTGCTAGAGTTCTATCAAGATATTTAGATGGAATAATGATAAGAACATTCTCTCAAAAAGGAATTGAAATCTTAGCTGAAGCTTCTTCAATTCCAATTATCAATGGTCTTACAGACGATGAACATCCTTGCCAAATTTTAGCTGATTTAATGACTATAAGAGAAAAAAAATTAATTTTAGATGGTTTAAAGGTTGCCTATATTGGTGATGGTAATAATATGTGTAATTCTTTAATTGTTGGCTGTTTAACTTTAGGCATGCATATTAGCATTGCTAATCCTCAAGGTTATAAACCACCTAAATATTATATAGATAAAGGTAATGAATTAGCTCTTAAAAATAATGTTTCATTTACAATGACTAATTTACCTAAAGATGCGGTTAAAGATGCAGATGTAGTTATAACAGATGTATGGGCTAGCATGGGACAAGAATCAGAAGCTCAAAAAAGAATGATAGCTTTTAAAGGATATCAAGTAAACAAAGAATTAATGAGTTTAGCTAAAGATGATGCTTTAGTTCTTCATTGCCTTCCTGCCCATAGAGAAGAAGAAATAACAGAGGAAATTCTTGAAGCTCATGCTGATGAGATTTTTGAAGAGGCTGAAAATAGATTACATGCCCAAAAAGCAATTTTAGTAAAACTTCTATCAAAATAGTTTATACCTCAGCAGAAAGGGAATAATAATACCTTTTCTACTGAGGTATAAATCATTTTATTGTAGCTTTTCTAATTAATAAATTAGCTATAAAATATAAACCTATAAATAAAATACCATAGGTTAATAACTCTATAATTATATTATTATCAGTAAAATTTAAAATATCTTTAATTTTATTATTTATTTCATAAGGTACGACATCAAAATGCTCCATTATATTTCTTACTATCTTTGGCAAAAATATTAAAATAGTTATTGCTACTAACTTACCTAATTCATTTCTATTATAAAAAATGATTTCTATAACTAGTGCTAAAATATATACCATACAATAAATTAAAAATAAAAATATTATATTCTTTAACATTACATCTACACTATTATCCTGTATCCAAGTACTTGATGAAACTTTACCTTTAAAATTTCCAATGATAAATTCATAAAGACTAGGCATTTTTATAAAAGCATTTATTGCTCTATTTATAAATAAATCTGTTATTGCCATAGCCATTGATATTGGAAATATTGATAATATAATTCCTTTAATAAATGACTTCCTTGATATGTTATTGCTCTGTGCAAAATAGAACTTTCTTTTAAAAGTCTCCATACCATGTAATACAATAAAAAGTACTGTAAATATTTCTATGCCACCCATTATTACTTCTTCACTACCTATTGACCATCTTGTTATAAATAATAAATAAGCTAATAAAAAACCGTAAAATATTACTATTGGCTTAATCATATCCTCAATATTAAATTTTGAAACCTTTAAAATCTTATCCATATATCCTACTCCCTTATCTCTTAACCCGCTAAACCACTCACATAATACTTCTTATCTTTCCTTTATTTCAGCTGTTTTAATTAATCTATAAATACAACCTGATAAAACTATAAACATTAATATACAACTTAAAATAGCTAAATAAACATTTTGTGTTTTAATTCCAAGTACTCTTTCTAATACTTTAAACAATCCATAATTTAAATCTGAAGATAACCAAGTTATTAATATTCCTCCACCAATTACTGATACAGCTATTTTCATAAGTGTATTACATCTATAATAAATCAGATTAATAACAATTCCCAAAATATAAGCAAAGCAATAAAGTACAAAAGATAATAGTATTGTATTTACTACTGTTGTAAAACCATTACTTTGAATCCACTCAGTATGCAAAGCACCATTATCAAAATTTTTAAGTGCAGTATATCCCATATCATAAAGACTTGGAGAAGGTATAAATAAATTCATTACTCTATTTATAAGTAAATCAATTATTGCCATAATTATAGCAATAGGAAAAGCTGATAATATTACTCCACCTATAAAGCTTTTTCTAGATATATTATTACCTTGTGAAAAATAAAAGTTTTCCTTAAAAGAATTTAAACCACATACGAAAATAAAAATTATAGATGCAACTTCTAGTCCTGAAACACTGCCATTAGCATTTATAGCAAATAATGCAGCTAACGTTATCAAAAGTATACAATAAAATACCCCTGTGGCTTTTAAAATATCAATTACATTCATTTTTGCTATTTTTAAGCTTTTATCCATTTTACTTTTCCTCCTTACTAGTTAAATAAATGAATAGCTTTTGAAGCTCTACCTTTGAAAACTCTAATCCTAACTCCTCTGCTAATTTCTTATCCTCACTACATATTTCACCTAAAACAGTTGCTGCTTTAAAATTAGTTAAAGCTTCTATATTAACAATTTCTTTGGCTTTTATATACTTATCAACATTTTCACTAAGACCTGATACTGTATATACTTTATTTAACAATTCTTCAGCGTCTTCTGTATTTACTATACTTCTATCATTTAAAATAACTACATTTTCTATAATATTTGAAACTTCTTCTATAATATGAGTTGATAGAATTATTGTCTTTGGTTCATCAATATAGTTCTTCATTAATTCTTTATAAAACAACTCTCTATGATTAGCATCTAATCCTAACACCGGTTCATCAAATATAATAATTTCTGCTCCTGATGCCATAGCTATTATAATTTTTGCTATGGAACAATACCCTGTAGATAAATTTTTCATCTTTTTATTTATATCAAGTTCAAATTTTTTTGCCAATTCTAAAGCATATTCCATATGAAAATTCTTATAAAATTCCGATGTCCACTTTAAAATCTTCTTTACCGTATAACTTTCTGGGAATAAATTTCTTTCAGTCATAAAATATATTTTTTCTAAAGCATTATCATTTTCACGTACATTCTCCCCATCTACTTCTACTACACCATTATCTTGAAAAATTCTATTTGTTATTATATTTAAAAGTGTAGTTTTTCCTGCTCCATTTCTTCCAAGCAATCCATAAATTTTATTTTCATCAAACACTATATTAATATCATCTAATACCAAATTACTATTATAGCTTTTCTTTAAATTTTTAACTTCTATCTTTGCCATACATTACACCTCTCTTTGAATCATCTTTATAACATCTTCTTTAGATATATTTAATTTTTTTGCTTCATCCAGTAAAGAAATTATATAGTCATTAAAAAATCTTTCTTTTCTTCTATTTATAAGTAACTCTTTACTACCTTCCGATACAAACATACCTATACCTCTCCTTTTATAAATAATCCCTTCATTCACAAGAATATTGAATCCTTTTGCCACTGTTGCTGGATTAATCTTATACTTAACAGATATCTCTGTAGTTGATGGAATCATCTCATTTTCCTTAAAAATATCTTTCAATATACTATCTTCTATTGACTGTGCAATTTGGATATATATAGGTACATCATTAGTAAATTCTAAATTCACAATATCCCCCCTACTTTATTTATACTTATACTATATTCAATTTTAGTTAAGTGGTTCATTACTTATATAACTAACTATACAACTATTTATCTTATATGTAAATATTTGTATTAAAATTGCAAAATCTTTTTCTTATTTTATTAAAAAATTCTCCTTCTTTTTAATATTTTTAGAATTAACACTTAAATAAAAAACACTAATAGAGAATAGCTATTAGTGTTTTAATATAATTAAGTTACAAGTAATTAATGATATTGCCGATACAAGTTCTCTAACAATTTAATAATTCTTTTGAAATTCTATCAAAGTCTTTATCGGATATTCCTAACTTTTTCTTAAATATTTCATCTTCTATTCTAGAAATTATTATCTTATCTGGAGATATTTTTGTAATAACATTTTTTATACTACTAATTGACTTTTCATCATCGTTATACCCATTAATAATAGTAATCTCAAATATAAATTTTCCTTTATATTGTTTATTAAAAGATTCCATATTTGAAATATACTTATCTAATGTATATCCTTCAATTGGTCTTTGAACTTTTTTAAAATGATCTTCTGTTATTACTTTTATCTCTCCAATAACTTCATCACATTTGTTAGCAATCTTTATATATTCATCCCTGCATAATAAATACCCATTAGACAGTAACCTTATAGGTAAGCCTTTACCCTTTATAAAATCAATAACATCATTAATTTTATCATTTACTAAAGCCTCACCTTTTGAGTTAATAAATATCAACTCTGCTTTTGTGCTTTCTATTTTGTTTTCTAATTCAATCAATTCATTGTCTATTTCACCAAAGGATCTTTGATTATCTACTTTATTTTTAGATCTTCCAATAGGACAAAATATACAATCAAAATTACAATATTTTTCTGGAAGTATATTAACCTCCAAAACTCTTCTTCCCTCTTCAATATAAGCTTCCTTGTAAGTAAAATTATTCATTCTTCGCTCCTCCAAATTTATAAAATAAAAAAAGCCTTAGAGATATTAAAATATCTCCCAGGCTTTTATCCTTCCGTGTACACAATAAATTGTGCGCTTTCTCTCGGACCTGCCAATTAAATACTGCGGAACCCTAGAAAGCTTTTTATATATAATTTTTATTTTAATATTCTAAGAACTTTTTCTCATTTATAATATATCAAAAATTTTTTTAAAATCAACTAATTTTTAATTAGTGTTAGTTTCTTCTTCTACTTTTTCTATTGTATTATCATCTTCATTTGTATTAGTATCTTGATCATCATCTACTATTGTATCTCCAACTTGCTTTTCTGGTTCAATAGTTTCAGTATTTTCCGGTGTAGTTACCTCTTCATCATTTGCATTTGTTGTGTCATTTTCACTTTCAACTGGTACTTCATCAGTTGTATCATTATCTTTTTCCGTGTTACTTGAATTTTCTACATCGCTATTTATTGTATCTTGTACTGGTTCTGTTGTATCTTTTGGTTCATCACTTTTAAATAAAGATATAAATTTATCCCAAAGATTTTTAAACCAATTTCCTATCTTCTCAAAGAATCCTTCATCTTTAAGTTTAACACCCAAATCTTTTAAATTTTCTTTTAATGTATCGCCAGCCTTATTTAAAGCATCTTTAAGTTCTGAATAGTCTAAATCTAAATCTTTAACATCATTCATTAAAACTACTAAAGACTCTTTAGAGTTATCACTTATGTTAATATTATATTGTTCAGTAACCTTGTCCACTATTTCTGCAACTTCTTCTTCTGTTTTTGGTTGTTCTTTAATAACTTCTGTTTTAACATCATTTATTATTGTTGATGCTTGTTCTTGTCCAACCTCTTCTGCAACATCCATAGTAGTTTCTATTTCTTTTTGTGCAGTTTCCTTTTGCTTTAAAGATATTTCAAACCCACCAACTTCTTCAACACCAGCTAATATTCCTGATAATGCTGAAGTTCCTGTAACTTTAAATGGGGCTGAAACCTTAACACTTGCTGAACTTATTCCTGAAGTTATAAGTGCATTCATAAGCATACTTTCTGTAACTTCCGTTAAATTTCTTGCATCTACTGTTATTCCTTTATTACCATCTAATAATTTTACATATGCACTTGAATAACATCCTCCTGCATAATTTGCTGGATCATTTGGATCTAAGCCTAATTGTTCAATAATAGTTTCATCAGTTATATAAATAGTTCTTGTCCCATCTGGAGCATCAAAAAACTCTCTTAATTCATTTTCTTGTGCTTTAGTTAAATCAGAACCAAAAGTTAA
This sequence comes from Clostridium celatum DSM 1785, assembly GCF_000320405.1. Lineage (GTDB taxonomy): Bacteria > Bacillota > Clostridia > Clostridiales > Clostridiaceae > Clostridium > Clostridium celatum. Next base: position 156,866 of record NZ_KB291618.1, read on the forward strand.
TACATCGCCACTATTATATTCGCTTTTTGCAAAAGCCGGAGTGCTTAAACTAACACCCATAATAACAGCTAAACTTAATGCTATATTTCTAAATTTATTTTTTAACATTCTAAAATCACCTCTCTATATAATTTTACTACATATTACTATAATAACAATAATTTATCTATACAACTTTCCATTTTGTAATAAATTCTTAATATATATTGCTATTGCAAACTTAAAGTTAATGTTTTTGCTACAAGCATAACAACTAACTTATAGTACAAACATTAACTTCTCACAATCACCATTGTTAGTAATATACTTCTATTTCTCAATATAGTTGATTACATGTTTTATTATCATGTTAATGCTTCCATCACCATTTCTTTGTATTTCAAATTTTGAATTATCATGATATGCTTCTTCATTAATATATAAATCAATATCTTTATCTATTTTAAGTCTAACTCGCTTAAGCTTCTTTTCAACCCATGCCTTATCAACATTAACTTCATTTTCTAATCCATTTCCTTTTATAAATGTTTCAAAGTCTTGCTTTTTACTTGGTTCTTCTTTAAATAACTCTTGGGAAAGTTCTTCTATATTTATAGAGTCTTCTTCTTTTAATTTGCTCTTAATAGTAGTTCTTATTTTTTCTGCTTTTTCTGCATCTTCCGTAACATTACTTCTAGTCCATGTTTCTGTAGCCTTTAAAAATGTTTTTGTCATATCTCTTTTATTTGTAACAACTGAGCATCCTAAAAAACTATTCAAAAAGTAATTTGCACCATATTCATCATCATCTTTAGACTTCTTTTGTTTATCTATAACATATAAGTCACACTTTTGTCCTTCTCTAATTGGTTTAATAAATGCTGCTTTCTGAATTCTTTGACTACTAGCTGGAAGACCTGCTGCTTGAGGTACTATTCCAATCCCAATTTTATTATCAACAAATTCAACAGAATGAGTAAAGTTTTTAACATAATCCATTTTAAGTATACCTGTCATTGGACCTATATCTGTAATTAATGAAACTACAATTAAATCGCAAGATGGAATATTAACATTTCCCTTCATTATTGAATAAAGCTGTCTTGCAAGCTCTTTAGATAAACCCACTATATCCGTGTCTATTCCATTTAAATAATCTTGAACTATTTCTTTTACTATATTTCTTTCAGGATTAAATACTGCTGTCTTTAATTCTTCATCTTTTAAACACTTTTCAATATGTCTATGTAAAAATTTATAAACATCTTCACTTAACTCTAAAGTATATTCATTTAAAATTGGCTCGTCACTATTACTATCAAGTATATGTATTACTGCTTCCTGTATATTTATATCATTTATATATTCCATATTTATCACCTCTAAATGTTACTAAACTATTAAAATACAATATTACACAAATTTTATTTATTTGAAAACTTTTCTTTGGCATATTCTATACTATATTTTTTAAACAAGCTAACAGATGGTGTTAAATACCTGTTTTTTAAAGCAGCAAGATATATAAATCTTTCATGCTTTGGATTTACTATAGGCAACACTTTTACATTATAATGCTTTAATGATGATATTTTAGGGAGCACTGCAATTCCATAGTTTATTTCAACTAATCCTGCAACTGCATTATCTTCTTCAACCTCACATATTATATTAGGCGTAATATTAACTTTTTTAAATAAATTATCTATTAATGGCCTTATCCCACTTTTTTCACTAAAATATATAAATGGATATTCCTCTACTTCCATTAAATCAATAGACTCTTTATTGGATAATGGATGGTCATTAGATACAATTAAAACTAACTCCTCATGTGCTATTGGTACAAACTCAATATCTGGTTCATTTTCAACAAAAGAACAAAATACCATATCAAACTTTTCACTCTTTAATCCTTCAATTAGTGTTTTTGTAGTTCCTTGCCCAAAAGAAAATTTTATATTTTTATTTTCTTCAACTAACGAAAAGTTTTTAATCAATTGTGGTACAAAATTAGGACCTAATGTGTATATGTATCCTAGCTCTACAGTTCCTGTTGATACATTAGTAAGTTCTCTTAATTTTTTTTCACCTTTTTCTAATTCACTTAAGGCTCTATCTACATATTCAAAATATATTTTCCCATACTTAGTTAACTTAATATTTCTACCTTGCTTTTCAAATAAATAAGTTCCTAAATCCTTTTCTAATGAAGCCATAGCATGACTTAAACTAGGTTGAGTTATTGATAATTCCTCTGCAGCTTGAGTATAATGCTCAAGTTTCGCTAATACTCTAAAATAATTTAAATGATTCAAATTCATATTATTTTTCCTTTCTTATTTAACTATTAAAATTAAATAATTTTTTTACTATTAAATTTATATATCTTATAAAAGTTTATATAATTAAAGCTAACTTTCTTCTAAGAAGTAATTCACAATAAGTTAAATTTTTAATAAAGTCCTAGATGTGAAAATTGAATTAATTTTAATATCAGCTTTAAATTTCCTAGCTAATTATATCATATCTATAGATACTTTCTATAGATATTCCTAATAATATGTATTAGATTAATTAAAAATAATATATTAAAATTTATTTTGTAATAAGAAATAGATTTTTATACATAATTACGTTAAATTTTTATCAAAAGGAGTATTAAAATGCAAAATACACTTACAAAAAATAAGTATTTGCCTACGGCATTATCTATGTATATTAACTACTTTATACATGGTATGGGTTGTATAATATTAGCCCAAAATATTGATTTCTTAATGGAACAATTCAATACTAATAAAGCTGGTGTATCTTATGTTATCTCAGCTTTAGGATTAGGTAGATTAATTGTTTTATTTGTATCAGGTATCCTATCAGACAAATATGGTAGAAAGCCTTTCATACTTTTAGGTATGGGAACTTATGTGTTATTCATGGGTGGTATATTAATTAGTAATAATGTTACAATGGCATTCTTCTTCGCTTTATTAGCAGGTATGGCTAATTCATTTATGGATGCTGGTACTTATCCTGCATTAACTGAATGTTTCCCTGAGGCACCTGGAAGTGCTAACGTTGCAATTAAAGCATTTATCTCTGCTGGTCAATTCATATTACCATGGATAATAAGCTTCTTAATTGCTAACAATCTTTACTTTGGATGGTCATTCATATTCTGTATCGTAGTATTCTTAATAAATGGATTATTTATATTCAAACTTAAATTTCCTGAATTTAAGCCTGTTGAAAAAGCTGAAACTGATACAGAAGAAAAAGTTGAATCTACTGTTAAAGCTAACTTCTGGATTGAAGGTATCTGCTTAATCTTAATCGGTTTTACAGCTACTGCAACATTCCAAGTAATTGCAAACTGGTTACCATCTTTTGCAAGAGAAGTTGCCGGTGTTGAACAAACAGTTTCACTAAAATTAATAAGTATTTATAGTACTGGTTCAATAGTATCTGTTTTTGTTACTTCTATATTAGTTGCTAAATGGATTAAACAAGTTAGATTTACTTTTGTTTACCCATTAATATCTTTAGTAATGTTAACAGTACTTTGGATGTTCCCAAGCACTATAACTTGTATAGTTGCAGCATTCGTAATTGGATTCTCTGCTGCTGGTGGAGTTTTACAATTAGCATTAACTTCAATGTCAGAATTATTCCCATCAAGCAAAGGAAAAATTACTGGTATAGTATTTACAGCTTCAAGCTTAGCATCTACTATAGTACCAAGTATTACTGGTATATTAGCAGATATAAATTTAAGTCATGTAATATTATTTGATATTGGAATTACAGCATTAGGTGTTGTATTAGCACTTATAGTTAACATAAGATATAACATAGTTAAGAAAAATGAATTAAAAGCTAACAAAGCTGCTTAATAACCTTAAAGAGATTGTACAAAAATGTACAATCTCTTTTTTATTATACTGTTTATGTAATTACATAATCTCATTTAACTCTTTTATATTATAAATATTATTATTATAAACTTTAAAATTTATATACATTTAAATTTATTAATTTACATATTATAATCTATGAACATCTTTTATAAATCTTAAAGAAGTAATTTCAAAAAACAACTTTATTTTTTTTGTATTTACTTATAGTAAATACATTTATACTAAAGGAGGTAAAACTATGGAAACTAGAATATTTAAATTAAATCAAGTAGCTATAGGAAATGATAATCAAGCTACAAAAACTCCATTTTACTCTACTGATTCAACTAGTGGTGTTGTTTGGGTTGTTAAGCCTGGTCAAAAAGTACCTACACATATGCACACTACTTCTGATGATGTATGGATTTGTATGCAAGGCAAAGGAGTTTTTTATCCTGAGGAAGGTAAAGAAGTAGAGATTTCTAAAGGCGATATAATAGTATCTGCCAAAATGAACATCATGGAATGATTAATACTGGAGATGAAGATTTTATATTTATAGGAATTGTTGCACCAACTCCTTCAGATTATCATCCACTTTAATAATATTTATTAATATAATATCTAGTTATTTATCTACTTATAATTTTAAAACATAAAATCACCTAATAAGATTTTTAATCAAATTAGGTGATTAATTATAAATAAAAAACTCAATCTTATTTCAAATAGAGCTTTTATCTTTAACTGTAAATTTTATAATAATACTCTAAGGCATTTGAAATTAATTCTTTCTTATTAGATGTTAATATACAGTTTATATATTATTAAATCCTAATTTCTTTTATATATTAAATTTATTTTATTTCTTAAATATACTTTCTCCTTCTTTTATTGTTTCAAGTACTTGTATATTCTTAATTTCCATAGGTTCAACTTTTAATATATTCTTATCTAATATAACTAAATCAGCCAGTTTACCTTCTTTTATAGTCCCTTTAATATCTTCTTCAAAATATTGATATGCAGCATTTTTAGTTACAGCTTTTAATGCTTCTATCGCTGGTATTCTTTCATCAGCACCTAATAAAACTCCATTCTTAGTTATTCTGTTAACTGCGCACCAAATAGTTTCTAACATATTAGGTTCAATAACAGGTGCATCTTGATGGAATGTAAATAATATTTCTTTATTTAATGCATCTTTAGCTAAACTTATCCTACTGGCTCTTTCCATTCCGAAATTCTTAATATGTATATCCCCCCAATGATATACATGTGCAATAAAGAAAGATGGTATCATATTAAGATCTTTTACTCTATCTAATTGATCTCTATCTAATAATTGAGCATGTATTATAACTGGTCTTATTTCATTTGTTGATTTAATTTTCTTCTTAGCAAGTGCATATTGATTTATGTATTGTTCACAAGCTGCATCACCATTACAATGAACTAAAATTTGCATATTTTCTTTTAATGCTAATTCTAATTTAGCTTCTAACTCTTCATCGCTTTGAGTTCCATATGCATAATAATTCTCTTTTTCTCCTAGATACGGTGTACGCATCCAAGCTGTACGCCCTTGTGGTGAACCATCTAAAAATGTCTTATAACCTCCAATCTTTACATGGTTATCATACTTATTTAAACAATTTGCAAACTTTTCTTTTAATTCATCTGCTTTAGCTACATCCATAAAGCCTATTAAGTCTATTTTTAATAATTTTGCTTGTATTAAATATTGAAAAATTGGTGCTAGTTGAGTTATTACAAACCCTTCTTGTACTGTTGTTATTCCATAAGATGCATAAGCATTTTGAGCTTTAATTAAACTTCCCATAAACTCTTCACTAGAAACCATAGGTAACCTTTGAATATAATTCATATATGCTGCTTCTTCTAAATATCCTGTAAGCTTTCCATCTTTTTTTTCTATAATTCCCCCATCTGGGTTTGGTGTATCTACAGTTATGCCCATTTCTTTTAACCCTAAAGAATTAAATACTCCCATATGTCCTGATTTATGTTTACATAAAAGTGGATTATCAGGTGCCGCTTCATCTAAAAGCTCTAACGTTGGATGCATTTTTTCATCTAAAAAGTTTTGATCATATCCATTTGCTTGTATCCATTTTCCCTTAGGTATATTATTCTTTTTAATAAATTTTTGTATTACTTCTTTAATATCTTTAAAGTTTACAACTTCTGATAAATCTACTTGAGTAAAAGAACTAGCATATCCTGAAAAATGACTATGTGCATCTATAAATGATGGCATTAGTGTTTTTCCTTTTAGGTCTATTAACTCTACATCTTCACTAGCTACTTTTTCACATTCTTCCTTAGTTCCAACTTTAAATATCTTATTATTCTTTGTTAATATTGCTTCAACATATAATTGTTTATCTTCAAGTGTTAATATATCTCCATTAAAATATAATTTTTCCTTTATCTTCATTTTAAATCACCTTCACTTAAAATATTTTTCTTGTAATTTAACAATATAAATCTTTTTTTATTATTAACAAAATTTACATTTACTATTGTTATTACTTTAAATAATTTCTTTATTTTAGTTTCCTCTAACTTTCAACACTCTCTAATAAATATATGCCTTTAAGTTATTATTTTTTTAATGCTATTATAACAAAATTTACAATATTATACCTATTATTAACTATAAATAAATTTATTAAAATTTTAAGAACAATTCTTTTATTATTAATCACTCCTATTTTATAAAATTAAGTTCCTTATCTATACTTTTAAATATTTTTCATTAATTTCCTAACTAAAAACTAATAATCGAGTAGGAGGAAAATAATTATTT
>NZ_KB291619.1 GCF_000320405.1 Clostridium celatum DSM 1785
AGTAAGTTCGCCTAACCAAATTAAAATTTGGAGGCTCACTTATCTTATCTGTCCATTTCCGTAAATAATGTATTTAATAGTAGTTAATTCTTTAAGTCCCATAGGTCCTCTTGCATGAAGCTTTTGTGTGCTTATACCTATTTCAGCTCCAAACCCAAATTCTTCTCCATCAGTAAACCTAGTTGATGCATTAACATAAACAGCTGCTGCATTTACTTTTTGTAAAAACTTTTGAGAATTTTCATAGTCTTTAGTAACTATAGCTTCTGAATGTCCTGATCCAAATTTATTAATTATATTAATAGCTTCGTCTATATCTTTAACTACTTTTACTCCAATTTTATAATCTAAATATTCGTTGTACCATTCCTCATCAGTTGCCTTTATTATTGAAGAATCATAAGCAATTGCTGATTCATCACCTCTAATTTCTACTTCTTTATCTCTTAGAGATTTTAAAATTAGTGGCATAAATTCTTTAGCAATCTTTTCATTTACTAATAATTTTTCTGCTGCATTACATACTGATGGTCTTGATGTTTTTGCATTAATAACTATATTTTTAGCCATTTCAAAATCAGCATATTCATCCACATATATATGGCAGTTTCCTGTGCCAGTTTCTATTACAGGAACTGTTGCATTCTTTACTACTGCTTGAATAAGACCTGCTCCACCTCTTGGTATTAGAATATCTATATATTCATTTAATCTCATCATTTCAGTTGCAACTTCTCTACTTGTATTTTCTACTAATTGAATTGCATCTTCTGGAAGCCCTACAGATTTAAGTCCTTTTACTAAAACTTTAACTATAGCTTTATTAGAATTTATAGCTTCACTACCACCTCTTAAAATAACTGCATTTCCTGCCTTAAAACAAAGTCTGCTGCATCGCTAGTTACATTTGGTCTTGCTTCATATATTATACCTATAACTCCCATTGGAACTCTTTTTTGACCAATTTGTAATCCATTAGGTCTAGTCCACATTCCTAAAACTTCACCTACTGGATCTGGAAGTGCAGCTACTTGTTTTAATCCATTTGCCATTGCTTCTATTCTATCTTCATTTAAAGCTAATCTATCAAGCATAGATTTAGATGTACCCTTTTCTATTGCTGCTTGCAAATCTAACTTATTTGCAGAAATTATTTCATCTTTATTATTAACTAAAAAAGATGCCATCGCATTTAATCCATTATTTTTTTCTGCTGTGCTAATATTTCCTAATATAAATGATTCCTCTCTTGCCTTTTTACCTTTAACAATTAATTCGCTCATTATTATGATCTCCTCTTATAACTACTTCTTTATAAATAATGTTCCAATATCTTTTACACTGATAATATCTAATAAAAGTTCTGGATTCTCACCATTAGCTAAAATCATATTACATCCTGCATTTATAGCTCTTTTCGCTGCAGTTAATTTAGTCGCCATTCCACCAGTTCCAAGATTACTTCCTGCACCACCAGCACATGCTTCTAATTCAGGAGTTATTTCTTCTACTATCTTTATAAGTTTTGAATCTGGATTTTTTCTTGGATCTGAATCATAAAATCCATCTATATCAGATAATATAATTAAAAGGTCTGCTGATACCAATTGCGCTACTATAGCAGATAAATTATCATTATCACCAAATCTAACTATATTTTCTATCTCATCTATAGCAACAGTATCATTTTCATTTACTATTGGTATTATTCTATTATCTATTAAAGTTTCAAATGTATTAACAACATTTTGTCTTATATGATCATCTTCAACAACATCTCTAGTTAATAATACTTGCCCAACTATATGACTATATTCTCCAAAAAATTTACTGTATATATGCATAAGCTCACATTGTCCTACAGCCGCAACAGCTTGCTTTTCTTTTATAGTCTTTGGTTTTTCCTTTAATTTAAGCTTATTTACTCCTACTCCAACTGCACCTGATGTAACAAGAACAACTTCTTTTCCAGAGTTCATTAAATCTGATAAAACTCTAGTTAATTTTTCAATTCTAGTTAAATTAATATTTCCATTATTATAAGTAAGAGTTGAAGTTCCTACTTTAACAACTATTCTATTACACTGTTTTATACCTTCTCTAAAGTTCATTTATGTCATCTCCCAAAATCTAGCTTATTATCTATATATTATAATTATGTTTTTAATTATTTGCTATAAAAATTTCCTATTAAATATTGTAGTATTTTTAAAGTTTCATTTCCACATATATGAATTTGTGCATAAATCTTTTGCATTTCTTAATTTTTATACATAAACATTAAATTTTATAAAACTTTTTTGTTTTTTATACATTTATACTATTGATTTTTAATATTTTTGCATATAAAATGAATAGAGATGAATAATTATAAAAAAATTCTGTATAAAAGGAGAACGTTATGGAGATTTCAGGATTAAAACCCGTTGACAATAAAAAAGTAACTTTAAAAGATAACTTAAAATTTATACTTCCATCAATACTGGGTGTAATACTTTTTATGATACCAGTAAAGCATAACGGAGATATAACAATTCCTATTGCTATTTTTTCAAGCATGTTAGTTGACTTTTTAGGAGATTATCTTGTTTATATAATAACTGGAACACTAGCTTTATCAGCAGTTATTAGTTTAATAACAACTTTATTAAAACCAAAATTTATCGTTAATAATAAATTTTTAAACTCACTTTTTAGTACTACACCATTATGGTTAACTGCAAGAGTGCTTGGTGGAATATTTGGGGTACTAGCTGCATTTCAAATAGGACCTGAAATGATAATTAGTGGAGATACTGGTGCATTTGTATTACATGATCTTTTAACTGTATTATTTTCAATATTCCTATTTGCAGGTTTGTTCTTACCATTGTTACTTAACTTTGGCCTATTAGAATTCTTCGGTGCATTATTAACAAAAGTAATGAGACCTGTATTTAAACTACCTGGCCGTTCATCAATTGACTGTATTACATCTTGGTTAGGAGATGGAACCCTTGGAATAATGTTAACTAATAAGCAATATGAAGATGGTTTCTATACAGAAAGAGAGGCTGCTACTATAAGTACTACCTTCTCAGCAGTTTCAATAACTTTCAGCTTAGTGGTAATAAATACTGTTGGACTTGGAAATATGTTTGTGCCATTTTATTTAACTGTAACATTTGCTGGTATAGTTGCAGCAATAATAGTTCCAAGAATTTATCCATTATCAAAGAAAAAAGATACTTATTATAATGGTGAAACTAAAAAAATAGATGAATCTATTCCAGAAGGATATACTTCATTCTCATGGGGATATAAAAAGGCAATTGAAAAAGCTGAAGAAAATTCTCACATAAAAGAATTCTTTGTTGATGGATTCAAAAATGTTTTAGATATGTGGATTGGAGTTCTTCCTGTTGTTATGTGTATGGCTACTATAGCTCTTATAATTGCAACTTATACTCCAATATTTAAAATACTTGGATTACCATTTGTTCCAATACTTCAATTATTACAAGTACCTGAAGCCCTTCAAGCTTCTCAAACATTAGTTGTTGGATTTGCAGATATGCTACTTCCTTCAGTTGTTGCTTCAACAACAATAACTAGTGAAATGACAAAATTTATAGTTGCTGCTGTATCAGTAACTCAACTTATATATATGTCTGAAGTTGGTGGAGTTCTACTTGGATCAAAAATCCCAGTAAATATAAAAGAATTAATAATTATATTTATAGAACGAACTTTAATAACTTTACCTGTTATAGTTTTAATCGCAAACTTCATTTATTAAGAACTTAAAAGGATGTATTATATTGAATACTAATTCAATATAATACATCCTTTTTATTTATTGCTATATTTATGATAAATAATGCTACTTTAATTAATGCTCACCTATTTTGCTTTTATGGAAGTTCTCTATAAATCCACTTAAAAGTTTATTTATAGGTTTCTTTAACACAATAGCAATTAGCATAGATAAAATTACATATGATGATAAAACAATAATATCATTTATTAATACATTTGTTACTACACCACCTATAGCTTCTCTAGCAAAAGAGTTTGCATACGTAAATGGTAAGAATGGATTAATAATCTGGAAAAATTGCGGTGTTAGTTGTATCGGGAATGTTCCTCCAGAACCAGCTACTTGAAGAACTAATAATATTATTCCTATTACCTTTCCTACATTTCCAAATACAGAAACTAAAGAATATACTATAAAAGTAAATACCATACTAGTAAATATGCTACCTAACACAAACATTCCTGGATTTACACAATAAATTTTTAATATATATAAATCTCCTAATGCTACTATTAATCCTTGTATACATGCTATACTTAAGAATAATAATAATTTACCAAAATAAACTTCTACAGGTTTATATTCACCATCAGCATGTACACTTAAAATTGAAACTAAAAGTAAAATTCCTACCCATAATGATAGTACTGTATAAAAAGGAGTCATAGCTGTTCCATAATTTTGCATAGGAAATAATTTATTTTCTGTAATCTCAACTGGATTAGCTAAAAAATCACTTCTCTTTGCAACATCAGCCTTCAATAAATCTACTACTTCTTGTAATGATTCATTATTATTTATTTTTCCTATTTTTTCTGTTATTTCATTAATCATTTCTTCTACTTTAGGAAGCTTTTCTTTTACATACTCTAATCCATCAATTCCACTATCTACACCAGTAACTGCAATATTCAAAATATCTTCTACTTGCGGAAGCTTATTTTCTGCCTCTTTTAAAACAACTAATGCACCTTCAGCAACTTCATATCCCTTATCAAAAATCTCATTTAATTTTGGAATGATACTTGAATCAAAATTAGTATATAATCCATTAGTAATATCTGAAACATTAGTAGATAGTGTAATTATTTTATTTAATAGACTTAAATCTGGAGTTATTCCTTTTGCTACATTATCTTTACTGTATTTAAAGTTTCTACTACAATATTTAAACTATCACTAACACTTTGTAATTGACTAATAACCTCATCAAATGGTCTTGCTGGGTTAAACTTATTCAGCTTTTCTAACATACTTATTAGTGATTGTGTCATTTCTTGAATTCCATTTACTTTTGTTATTAGGTTGTCCACTATTTCTGGAACCTTATCTGAACCTGAATTTATTGCATCAATAAGAGCTTGTGTATGCTTTAATACTTCATTTGAAATTTCATTTATTATTTTTATATCTTCCTTTAATGTTGGTGCTAATGTATTAACTGCATCTTTTGAATCTGTTAAAAACTCTTCAACACTAATACTTAAACTTTGAGCATTTTTTATAGTAGACTGAATTAAAGGAATCTCCTCTTGTATTTCTTTTATTAAATCTTCTAATTTTATAGCCCCATCATAAGCTAAATCAGTTGTATTATTTATATTATCAAATTTACTTTGTAACTCTAATAATGAATTATGTATTGTTGATATTTTAGGAATTTGATTCTCTAATTCTATTCCTACTTCATTAGCAACTCCAAATATAGCTTCACTTACAGTTTCAACAACAGCTTTACTTACTTTTTCTTTAACTCCACTAGCTCCCTTATCAGTTAACTTTGGTGCAATAGCATTAACTTTTTCATTAACTGTATAGACTATTTCACCTTTTTTTATATCTTCATCAATTATTGATGTTAAATCAGCAGAAAAACTTTCAGGAATAGTTATCATCGCATAATAAGTTCCTTCTTCAACAGCTTTTGCTGCTTCTTCCTCACTTACAAACTGCCATCCTAAGCTCCTATTATCTTTAAGCTCATCAACTACAGTATCACCTATATTTATTTCTTTATCATTTAATACTGTTCCTAAATCATTATTAACTACTCCTATTTTTATTCCACTTGTAGCCGCTTCTGAATAAGGATCCCATGATGCCTTTATATTAAACCACGCATATAAAGACGGTAATATGCATAACGCTGCTACTACAATAATAGCTGCATAGCTCACAAAAATTCTTTTTAAATCTCCCTTATAAATCTTAAATATATTTTTCATAACATATCCCCTGACATTAAAGTGCTCTATTTTTTATTTTTTCTAATTATACTTACTCTTTCGTGTACTCTATCTAGTAAATCTAAAAGCTTGCTAGTATCTTTTTCATATATATCTATTAAATATTCCTCAGTACCGCTATACTCTAATGAATTTCCTGTACCTAACCAATTAATAACTGCTTGTTTACTGAACCTCCATTCTCTTCCAATTTTTCTTGCTGGTATATTTTCTTCTTTTAATAACTTAATCATTGTTTTTTCACTAACATTTAACAATTCACATACTTCTTGCAAATTTAGAATTTCCTTGTTCACCATTTTTCTCCTTTCAACATATTATTTATATTTTATTATACTCATCTTTTTGTTTTATGCAATACTAACTGTATTTAACATGCAATTAAATTACTTTAACAGCAGTTTAACTTACCTTTTAAAGTAATAATTATATTTATTAAAATATAATTACTACTTTCTTATAAATAAAAAAAGAGCAAACCTACAGTTTGCTCTTAAATTTCTTAATATGGTGACCTGTAGGGGAATCGAACCCCTGATTTCACCGTGAGAGGGTGACGTCTTGACCTCTTGACCAACAAGCCATATTGTAAATTATTAACTTTACAATATTAATATTACCATACTTTGCGAAAATATACTAGATATTTTTTCCATTTATTCAAATTATTTTATCTTTATCTTTCTATATCTATTATACGCACATAATAGTTCTTGCTTTCTTACCTTGGCAAGACTTCCATATCCACCTTTTATTCTATCAATATCAATAAGGTTTTTATTCATTTCATCACAAATCTTATCTGCAATTTGTGATAAAGTTAAATTCTTACCCATTAAATTATTTTCAGCATACTTCATTGCAGCCCCAATAGTATTTAATTGCTCACTATCTATTAATTGCTCTACAGACCTTAAATCTATATTTTCTTTATTAATAGATATACCATCCTTACCTAAAGTTTTAATTTTAACACCTTTTGGTCCTGCTTCTATAGTTCCTCTAAGTAATACTCTATTAAAATTAATATCTATATTTATTTCTTTAGCATGTTAAAATTTCCCTTGCTTAAAGATTTTGCTTTTTCAGTAACTTCATACGGTTCATAATTATCCATTTGAATAACTAAATCAGCAATATCGAAAAAGTCTCCTGAACTTCCTGCCACTAGTATTGTTGATATCCCAAGCTTACTATAAAGACTTTTTGCAACATCTATAAAAGGTGTAATTGGTTCTTTATCCTTTGCTACAAGCTGTTGCATAATATTATCCCTAATCATAAAGTTCGTTGCTGATGTATCTTCATCAATTAAAAATAACTTTGTATTACTTTCAATTCCTTCAATTATATTCGCTGCTTGTGATGTACTTCCACTTGCATTTTCAGTGTAAAAACTAACAGTATCTTTTCCATTAGGTAAATTATTTATAAACAGTGATATATCAGTCTTTGTTATTGCTCTTCCATCTTCTGCTCTAACTTTTAAAGCAGAATCATCAGTTATAACAAACTCTCTTCCATCACCTTCAATATGATTATATACACCAAGCTCTAAAGCTCTAAGTAATGTTGACTTACCATGATATCCTCCACCAACTATAAGTGTTATTCCCTTAGGTATTCCCATTCCTTTAATACTTCCTCTATTAGGTGTATTAAATTCTACTTCTAACGACTTTGGTGAAATAAATTTTTTCCCACTATTTAATGGCTTTTCTGACACTCCACTTTCTCTTGGAAGTATTGAGTTATTCGCTACAAAAGCTATTAAATTATGTTTATCAAGATTATTTCTAATATATTGTTGATCTTCTACAAGCTTTATTCTTTCAATTAATCTTCTAGTGTTAATGTTTGTATAAATTAGAGTATTCTCAATTATATTAGGCAAAATATTAAATAATATTTTTTCTAACTCCTTTGATAGTACACTTCTTCCTCTTGCAGGAAATCCTATATAAAATCTGGCCTCTATTTTCTCTTTATCTATTATTATTGAAGACCTTTCTAGTATTTGTTGTGGACACCTACTTATTTCAATAATACCACTTTTTCCAGAACCAAAAATTCTTTCTCCATACTTATATATATTTTTAGTGAAAAGTCTAGTTAAAAAATCACATAAAGCAACTCTTTTATATCCTTCTTTAAATAATTCTATAGGAAATTTATTAATATTATTTTTTACTATAACTCTAATTCTTGATGGTGCTGCAAAAGGATCACCTTGAACATGATCTATACTTAATATAAATTTATCAAAATCATATTGCCCCTCTAAATCCTTATAAGACTTATAACCTCTACCATCAATTCTATCTAATTCTCTTTTTAAATCATTTGAATTTTTCATGACTATTTCTCTCCTTCACTAAAAAATTCATCAATTAATTTTTCACTCATCCTTCTATACATATTACTCATATTAACTAAAGAACATAATAATAAAAACTTCTTTTCAAGTTCTCCATTTATTTTATCATTTTCATTAATATTATTATTAATTGCTTCAACCTTAGTAGCGACTTCCTCTTTGAAGACCCCTGCATCTACCTCACATAGTTCTAAGAAACAAGAATACAACTCCCTTAATGGATAATTTTCATTCTCTTCACACTGATTTATTATATTATCTAAACTACTTTTTATATCATTAATTGATAATGCTCACTTTAAAATATAAATTAATGACATTAATATCAAATGTTCTTTTGAGTATTTCTTATTCTTTATTGGTAATAATAACTATCCTTTAGCGTAATTATTTATCATTGTTTTTGTTAATATCTTTTCATCTTCATTTCTCTTTTGAGCTGATAGTTTTGATTCGAATAATTGTATTACTTGATCCATATATAAATCTATTTCAGGTATCTCATCTAATTTAATATTATTTTCTAATATTAATCCATTTAAAATTTCATTTATGTCCATAAGGCCTCCATCTAGTTTTAAAAACCACTTATTATCATTGTTATATTTCAATATTAATAGTATTTTCTAATATTTTCAAGAAAAACATATGTATTTCATTTTAATTTCTTTAAATCTCCCAAAATAAACTTTGACTAACTTGCACATATAAATAATAATATTAATATAATATCATATAGTTTTAAAAACTACTTGTTGAAATAAGAGGTGTATTTTATGTATAAAAAATTTAGAGAACCTATAAATTCTATTACCCATCTTACTGGTGCTTTATTATCATTAGTTGCTTTAATTGCAATGCTTATTAAAGCTATGTCTAACGGAGCTTCTACTGTTACAATAATATCTGTAGCTATTTTTGGAATTAGTTTAATTCTTTTATATACAACCTCAGGAACTTATCACGGAATAATTTCAACAGAAAAAGTTATTTCTATATTTCAAAAACTAGATCATTCAATGATTTTTGTATTAATAGCAGGTTCCTATGCTCCATTTTGTTTAGTATCCTTAGGTGGAAAATTTGGATTTACTATGTTTACTATAATGATTTCTATCGCAATATTTGGAATTATATTTAAACTTTGTTGGTTTAACTGCCCTAGTTGGGTAAACAGTGCTATGTATATTGGTATGGGTTGGGCTGCTTTATTTATGCTAAAACCTCTATCAGCTATTTTACCTAGTATTAGTTTATTTTTATTAATTCTAGGTGGTGTGCTTTATACAATTGGTGGAGTTATTTATGCATTAAAACCTAATACTCTAAAAATAGGTAATTGGGGTAATCATGAAATATTTCATATATTTATTTTATTAGGTAGCTTAAGTCATTTTATTTGTGTCTTTACTTATGTAATATAATTAAATCTTAGTATGAGAGGTTGATATTCTATGCTTAACTTATATGAAGATGGTATTGAAAAGGGTCAGCATTTATTATTGATTAAATTATTGAATAAAAAATTTGGTAAAATATCTGATAAGTACCTTGAAAAACTTGAAGACTTAGAAAATAAATATATTATAAATATTGCACTAGATATATTTGATATAGAAAATATAGAAGACCTCGATAAATATTTAGTGTAATATAGAAAAAGCTATTGTATTGAAGTTATTAATATAATTTTTATACGGTAGCTTTTTCTATTGTTTTTAAGTAATTTTTTACAAAGATTTTTTTTGCAATTTTCTCACTAATTCACTATCCTAATATTGCATATTTTCATGAAAATATAAAAACTTTGTGTTATAATAGCGAAAGAATAATAAATGAAATGAGGTATGTTGAGTGATTAATGTAATAAACGTAAGTTTAAGATATGGGTCTCGTAAGTTATTTGAAGATGTTAATATCAAATTTACTCCTGGTAACTGTTATGGTGTTATCGGTGCTAATGGAGCTGGTAAATCTACATTTTTAAAAATATTATCTGGAGATGTTGAACCAAATACTGGTGAAGTTATAATTGCCCCAAATACAAGAATGTCTGTTTTAAAACAGACACATTATGCATATGATGAATTTGAAGTTTTAGAAACAGTTATAATGGGTAATAAAAGATTATATGAAATAATGAAAGAAAAGGATGCTTTATATGCTAAACCTGATTTTTCAGATGAAGACGGAATCAAAGCTGCTGAATTAGAAGGTGAATTTGCCGAGCTAAATGGTTGGGAAGCTGAATCAGAAGCATCATCATTATTACAAGGACTTGGAATCGGAACTGACTCACATTATAAATTAATGTCTGAATTAACTGGTGCAGAAAAAGTAAAAGTATTACTTGCTCAAGCTTTATTTGGTAACCCTGGAATATTAATTCTAGACGAGCCTACTAACCACTTAGACATTAAATCAATTAAATGGCTTCAAAACTTCCTTGGAGATTTTGAAGGTACAGTTATCGTAGTATCACACGATAGACACTTCTTAAACGAGGTTTGTACTCATATGGCTGACGTTGACTTTGGTAAGATTAAATTATACGTTGGTAACTATGACTTCTGGTATGAATCAAGCCAATTAGCATTACAAATGGCTAAAGATCAAAACAAGAAGAAAGAAGAAAAAATTAAAGAATTACAAGACTTCATTGCTAGATTCAGTGCTAATGCTTCTAAATCTAAGCAAGCTACATCTAGAAAGAAATTATTAGATAAAATTACTTTAGATGATATCCAACCTTCAAGCAGAAGATACCCATTCGTTGGATTCAAGCCTGAAAGAGAAGTTGGTAATGATATATTAGTAGTTGAAGGATTATCTAAGACTATTGATGGTGTTAAAGTTTTAGACAATGTAAGCTTCAGAGTAAATAAAGAAGATAAAATTGCATTTATCGGAAATGAAATTGCAATCACTACTTTATTTAAAATAATAACAGGAGAAATGGAACCAGATGCTGGGGAATTTAAATGGGGTATAACTATAACTACTTCTTATTTCCCTAAAGATAATTCTGAATTCTTTAATGATTGTTCATTAAGCTTAGTTGATTGGCTTAGACAGTTCTCTGAAGAAAAATCTGAAAGCTACATAAGAGGATTCTTAGGAAGAATGTTATTCTCTGGAGAAGAAGCTTTAAAACAAGCTAATGTATTATCAGGAGGAGAAAAAGTTAGATGTATGCTTTCTAAAATGATGTTATCTAACGCTGATGTAATAATTTTAGATGGCCCTACTAACCATTTAGACCTTGAATCAATTACTTCTGTTAATAACCGTTTAAGAGACTTTGATAGTAATATTTTATTTGCTTCTCATGACCACCAATTAGTTCAAACAGATGCAAATAGAATAATAAAAATAAATAATGATGGTACTATATTTGATAGAACTATGTCATTTGACGAATTTGTTGAAAAATTCGGTGAATAATATTAAAAGGTTGTGCATTTTGTGCAACCTTTTACTTTAAGTTTTATTAAATAATTTTTGATATAAATTAAAAGATATTAATGTATTTTTAAGTAAAAATATATAATATCTCATTAAATAAACTAAACTTTTTTGTTATAATATGTATAATATTCAATTATTATATTGTTTTAGTTAGTAAATAAGAGGTAAATAAATGATACAAGTTTATAATAGACATACAAATAAATATGATACTGAAAATGTTGCCGGTGAAAAATCCATTAGATGGGCATATGAATCACCTATTGGCAAAGGGTTTTTAGAGTTATTAGTAAAAAGAAAATTATTTTCTAAATTATATGGAATCTATTGTGACACTAAAATAAGTACAAAAAAAATTCCTTCTTTTATAAAAAATTTTAATATTGATATAGATATGTGTGTTACTGATCCATCAGACTTTAAAAGCTTTAATGATTTCTTTACAAGAAAACTTACAAAAGAAGCTAGACCTATAAATAAAGATAAAAATATATTAATCTCTCCTGGAGATGGGCGTTTATTTGCCTATACTGATATTTCAATAGATAATATTATTCAAGTTAAGAATATTAGTTATAGTTTATCTGAATTATTACAAGATGATGAAATTGCTAAAGAATATGAAGGTGGAACTTGTTTAGTATTAAGATTATGCCCAATAGATTATCATAGACTTCACTTTGTTGATGACGGTATTGCAGAAAAATCTAATATTGTTAATGGTAATTATTACTCTGTAAATCCTGTTGCCTTAGAAAGAATTCCTAAGCTTTATTGTCAAAACAAACGTGAATGGAGTGTTTTTCATTCTAAAAACTTTGGAGATATAATTCATGTAGAAGTTGGTGCAACATGTGTTGGTTCTATAATTCAAAGTTACAAACCAAATACCAAAGTAAAAAAAGGTGACGAAAAAGGTTACTTTAAATTTGGTGGTTCTACAACAATTTTATTCTTTAAACCCAATACAGTATTAATTGATGATGATATATTACTGCAATCTTCCTTTGGCTTTGAAACAAAAGTTAATATGGGAGAAAAGATTGGTGAAAAAATAAACTTAGGTTAACTCTTACTCTAAAATATTTTTATAACAAATGGCAAATAAAGATGACTCTTATTAATTTGCCATTTGTAATTTTTATATACTTTATTTAATCCTTTTTAATTATATTTTTAAACTCTTTAATAAATTTATTCTCGTCTCCATCAAATATAATTAAATGTATTCCCATTTCTTTTGCTCTTGTTCGTACTGGAAGTTTTAATGGCTCCTTTGTTGCAACTAATATTTTATATGCATTAGGGCCACCTATTTTATTTGCATAAACATTTAACTCATTAAGAGCCATTTCATTATATTTATCACTATCCTTACAAGAAATAAATATTGGAACTGAATCTTTTACTGCTACTACATCTACTTCATTTCTAACAGAATTATTTTTTTCATTCCATAAAAACATAACGCCATTTTTGGATTCATCTATCTCATCTACTTTATTAACCAACTTATTTGTCTCAATTTCGAGCCATGTTCCACTTTTAAATATAAATGCCTTTAAATAATTATTATTAAAATTAACAATAACTTTATTAGCTTCTTCTTTATATGTAATCTCATTCATTTCATATAATTTATTAAGTATTATATTTAATAAATTAATTTCTTTTTCAGATAAATTTTCTTTATGAATATATATTTTTTGTGGTTCATTACTATCATGCTCAAATATACTTGCTTCATATAATTTTTGCTTATGTTCATGCCATAAAGATAAATTTTTTGATATTTGCTCTGAAAAATATATCAAATCTTTTTTATTGCAAAGTTCTGATGAATCTTCTACAATCTTTCCCCCAGCAGCTTTAACTATATCTTCTATATCTAAATCCTCAAAGCTTTTATCTGTTAAATTTACCCCATCTTTAAATTCATACATAACTTTTTTCTTAATATTGATGTATATTGCAGTAATCTTATTTTTTATACATAAATCTAATAAAATCAATGAATTAATTCTTTTTCCACCAGTTAAATTTACAATAATATTTTTATTTTTAACTTCATTAATTATTTCTTCTAGTTGTCTATTATCACCTTCATCTACTATGAACTCTTTTATTTCTATAGTGGATAAATTATTTTTATAATACTCTGTTACAACTTTCATTTTGTCGAAATCATCTTTGCTTCTAATATAATATACTTTACTTGGATTTAACTCTTTAGTTGCAAGAATATTAGCTTCATTATGTTCATCTAATGAATTTATTAATACATCAATCATATAATTTTACCTCTTTATTATGAAAAAACTTTTCATTATACCTTATATTTTTAGTTTTCCAAGTAAACTTAATTTTATAAATAAAAAAAAGAACTGCTAACTAATTAGCAGTTCTTTTGATGGCAGAGCGTAAAGGAATCGAACCCTTAATGCGCCGTCCGTAGCGGCGTGTTATATCCGTTTAACTAACGCTCCAGAGTATTAACACTCTTATCTTATCATATAAATTATAATTTATCAACAATAAAAATTTATTGGATATCTTTATTATCATAATAATTAATGTAATTTATACCAAACATTAAAGTAAATCCTCCGATAAGAACCGATAAAGCACCTATTGGATATATTAAATTTATTAGTGCTGGTAATGTAATAGCATATATTGAAAGAGCAAATATTTTTTTATATTTTATCCTTTTAGGACTAATTAAATTATTAACTACTCCAACTAAAGATATCATTAATGCCCACATTAATAATTGTATAAATTTAACTATAATTACAAATGGTATTATAAAGTATTTTATAATATATATTTTATTTAAAGCAGTTATAACTATATCATTATTTATATTAATCTTATCTAATCCATAATCTGAATATTTAAATGTGCTTTGCTCGGAATTAAATTTAGTCATTACCCCATCTTTTAATATAACTGTTACCTCTTCCTTATGAACAGTTATATTTCTAATAGAATCTAAATCATCTAAAGACTTAGTAGTATCTATATATAGTAATGTTTGTCCTTCCTCTTCCTTTATTGGTGATGCTGGAAAATTTAATATTCCATCTTTCATTTCAAATTTTAATTCATCTTGCTTTAGAAAAATTTCTACAGTTTTTTCTACATTAGAAATTACATAGGTACTCATACACCCTTGAATAATTCCCAGTATTACTGAAAGTAATAAAACATAAATAAATGCCTTTGATAATTTTTCTTTTATCAAATAAATATATTTTTTAGGCCTCATACTAAAAGTAAATATATTAATTATACTAGTTCTTTTATTCATATATCCTCCATTAAATTTAAATTTGACTTTGACTTTATATTTAATTTTCAATTAATTATCATCAATTTTCACTATATAAGTATATCACACTATACCAAATTATCTCATGTATTTTTTGTTAAATAAAAATAAATATGTTTAAAATTCCTATAATTAGTCAATTATTAAGATATAACTATTTAGGAGGTATTAGTTTGAATAATTTATTTAGAAAATCTAAATCTAATGTTTTTAAAATAATTACTATAATTTCTCTAATTATTATAATTGGATTTACCATTACTTATTATACAAATTCTAAGTACATAGCAATACGAGATAGTTTCTACTCTGAATTTAATAAATTAAACTTTACCGAAGCTAAAAATATTATTAATTCAGATAACTTTTATTTAAAAATTAAACAAAAAACTTTAAATAAAGATTTAACAACATATTTTTCATCAGCAGTAAGTAAACTTTGTAATAATCTCTTAACAAATACAATTAGTAAAGAAGATGCATTAACCATACTTAATGAAATTAAAACTTACGGATTATTAAATGAATCTTTAGATAAATTAATAGTTTCTTTAGATGATAATTATACAGCTTCCTCAGAAAATGATTATAATACTTTATTAGAACTTGGAATAGAAAGTAAAAATAATAATAATTTTGTTAAAGCTATAGAACTATTTAATAAAATTCCTTCTTCATCTGAGTATTATAATACAGCTCAAACCAATATATCAGAATGTGCTGAAAATTATAAAGAACAATTATTTACTGAAGCAGATAATTTAATTAAAGAAGATTATTATACTAAAGCAATAGAGTTATTAAGCAATGCTAATAGCACTATTATAAGTGCAGATGATGAAGATATAGCAAATAAAATTAGCTCAATTTCTGATGCTAGAGATGAATATCTATTGGCTGTTAATTCCTCTGATTTAGCTTCTGAAGATGATCAAGCAACTTCTTCAATGCTACAATCTATTTCATCTCAAAATATTAATACTTTAAATATTGAAAGTTTAACTTCCAATTTAATATATGTTAATTTAGCTGAACAAATTACTTATGTCTATGAAGGTTACGCCAACAACTGGAATTTGGTAAAAGATTTTTCTTGTTCAACTGGAATTGATGGTGAAGATACACCTACAGGAGTATTTACAGTGCTTAATCGTGGTGATTGGTTTTTCTCTGATTCCTATGGTCAGGGTGGAAAGTACTGGGTTCAATTTTTAGGAGACTATTTATTTCACTCACTTCCTTATGATGAAAGCCAAAGTGAAATATTAGACTATACCCTTGGAACTCCTGCATCTCATGGTTGTGTAAGATTAGAAACAGAAGATGCAAAATGGATTTATGATAATATCGAAGATGGTACTAAGGTAATAATAAGTTAAAGAAAAAGTTAAAAGTTAGTGGATTTGTCCTTTAACTTTTAACTTTTTCTTTTTTTATTATGATAAAATATATTAATAACTAAAATTATTATTTAGAGGATGATTTTATATGCTTATTAATACACCTAAGAATGTTAAATTTATAATAGATACTTTTTATAAAAATAATTATGAAGCTTTTATGGTTGGTGGATGTGTCAGGGACTGTATATTAGGAAAAGAACCTAAAGATTATGATGTAACTACATCTGCCACTCCTAACATAACTGAAAATTTATTTAACAAAACTATCCCAACTGGAATACAACATGGAACTGTTACTGTTGTGATAGATAATGAAAATTTAGAGGTTACAACTTATAGAACTGAAGGACAATATTTAGATAATCGTCGTCCTGAATTTGTAAACTTTGTATCTGATATAAAAGAAGACTTATCTAGACGAGATTTTACTATGAATGCCTTAGCATTTTATGATAGAGAAGGTCTTATTGATTACTTTAATGGGTTAGATGATATAAAAAATAAAATAATTCGTGCTGTTGGAGAACCTTCTAAAAGATTTCAAGAAGATGCTTTAAGAATGCTTCGTGCTATTCGCTTTAGTTGTCAACTAGGCTTTGAAATTGAAGAATCAACATATATTGCAATAAAAGATAACTATAAATTAATTAAAAATATAAGTATTGAAAGAGTTAGAGATGAACTTTGTAAAATTCTTATGTCAGATTCACCATGTAGCGGTTTAAATATGCTTAAAGATATTGGTATATTAGAGATTATTTTACCTGAAATTAATGCTTTAGTTAACTATACCCCTCGTTGTAATAATCATAATAGGGATGTATTTAATCATACATTAAATGTTATTAGTAATACTCATAATGATTTAATTCTTAGATTATCAGCATTATTTCATGATGTTGGTAAACTTAATACACTTAAAGAATTACCTAATGGCCATTGTTACTTCCCTGGTCATGCTAAAGAAGGAGCAATAATTAGTAAACCTATATTAGCTAGATTAAAATTTGATAATAATACTATAAATAAAGTCTCAGCTATAATTTATGACCATTTAGTTTTAAATGTTGATTATATGCCTACTGATGGTGAAATTAAAAGGTTATTACTTCGTGTTGGAGTTGATAATATCTTTACACTGTTCGATCTTCAAAGAGCAGATATTAATTCTCTTTGGGACCCGGTTCCTTTTTTAAAAAAAGTGGATTATATGAATGCTAGAGTAAAATCTATTCTTGAAAACAATGAACCTCTTTTTATTAAAGATTTAAACATAACCGGTGCTGATTTAATTAAAGAATTAAACTTAAAGCCTGGTAAAATTATTGGAGAAATATTAACCTTTTTATTAAATAGCGTATTAGATAATAGCTCATTAAATACAAAGGAACAATTATTAGAAATTGCAAAAAACTTTATCTAACATTAAATTATACTTTAATAATCCTAATTTAATAAAATTAATAATAAATAAAGCCGGCAAAGCCGGCTTTTAAAATATATTTTAAATTATATTGAAACTTCTTTATCTAGTTTAAATAAGTAAAGATATGTTTCCTTTACAACTTTACCTGTTATTTTTTCTAAAGCATCTTTATAGTATTTTAGTTGAGATTTATATCTTTCGATTATCTTCTCTTCTTGACCTTCCTCAACATAATCAGTTTTATAATCTAAAAGTACAATTCCATCCTCTTCTTCAAAGAAACAATCAATGATACCTTGCAGCCTAATCTTTTCATTCTTATAAATTTTTTCATCTAAACTTTTATCATATTCTGTACTACTTAATTCAGTAAAGAAAGGTAATTCTCTACTAACCATTCTACCTTCTTTATATGCTTTTAATAATCTTTTTCCTAAATCACTTCTAAAGAAATTTAAAATTTGCTTATGCCATATAGAATTAGCCTCTTTTTCAGTTAATGAATTATCTAAAACCATCTCTTCAATTTGATTTTTAATTTCATTAATAGAATTAACTCTATCATAATTTATTCTTTGCATAACATAATGCATTATTGTTCCTCTTTCGGCGGCACTTAATCCTTTTTCCTCTTTTAAAAATCTAGGTTTTATAATTTCTTTTTCTTTAAAAACTTCTACTATCCCCGGTATATCATCACCATAAGTAAAATCTTTTTTCTTTAAGTCAGAAACTGAAATATTACTTGGTAACATAGCACCTTCTATAAATTTATACTTATAATCTAACCTTCTTTTTATTTCTTTACCTACAACAATATCTTTAGAGTTTTTAAACAGATCCTCTTCTTCATTTTTATCCACAGCCTCTAAAATTTTATCCACTGTTAATAAATCTTTTGTCCAGAATTTAATACCCCATGTGGATAACTCATCTTTATTCGTTCCCTGATAATTATCCACAATCTCTCTAAGCTTTTCTCCATCTCTATGTTTACACATAGCCATTGCAATCCAATCTAAATATGATTTACCCTTTAACACTTCAGAAGGTAATACTATGTTTTCATCTAAAGAAGCTGCTGACACCCATTTTTTTATATCCTTTTCTAAATTGCTACTTGCACCAGTTATTATTAGTTTTTCTTTAGCTCTAGTAAATGCAACATAAAGAATTCTCATTTCTTCAGATAAAGTTTCTAACCTTATTTTTTTCTTTATAGCTTCCTTAGGTAATGTTGAATATGAATTTCTAGTTTCTAGGTTAACATAATTAGGTCCAAATCCTAATTCTTCGTGATATAGTATTGAATTTGTTAAATCCATTAAATTAAACTGCTTTCCAGTACCACTAGTAAAAACTATAGGAAATTCAAGCCCTTTACTCTTATGAATACTCATAATTCTAACTACATCTTCATTTTCTCCTAATACCTTTGCACTTCCCATATCACCAGATGATTTTCTTAATTTATTTATAAAGTTTATAAAATTAAATAATCCTTTAAAGCTAGTGCTTTCATATTGCTTTGCCCTCTGGAACAATATTTTTAAATTTGCTTGCCTTAGCTTACCATTAGGCATTGCTCCAACATATCCATAAAATCCTGTATCCATATATAAATACCATATAAATTCATCTATTGGAGTATAGATTGCTCTATCCCTCCATTTTGATAAGTTATCTATAAAATTAACACATTTAAACCTTAACTCATCACTAACCTCAAATTCATTATCATAAACACATTTAATTACTTCATAAAAATATAAGTCCTTATTTAATAATCTTAAATCACTTAATTCTTCTGCAGAAAATCCTACTATTGGAGATCTTAAAGTTGCTATCATTGGTACATCTTGAAGTGGGTTATCTATAACTTTAAGTAATGACATTATAGTTCTAATTTCAATGGATTCAAAATATCCACTACCTGTGTCTGCATATACAGGTATTCCTTCTGAACCTAGTTCGTCTAAGAATATTTCAGCCCAATTTTTAGTTGCTCTTAAAAGAATTACTATATCCTTAAACTTAACATCCCTATACTCTTTAGTATCTTTATCAAATACTTGAAATTTTTTGCCATCCCTTTCTTCAAACAACTCCTTAATTCTTTTTGCAACAACTTTAGCTTCAAGAGTTATTCCATCAATATCCTCTTCGTCTTCTTTAGCTTGCTCACTATCATCTTCATTAAAATCATTATTTTCTTCTTTTACTAAACCTGATTTATCTATTATATGAAGTTCTATTTCACCACCAACCACTTGTTTTTCATCTTTTGGTATTTCAAAACTTGCTCCAAGATTCAATGCTTCTTTATCTGTATATTCAAGCTCACCTACAACCTCTGACATAACCATCTTAAATATATAGTTAGCTCCATCAATAACTTCCTGTCTACTTCTAAAGTTTTTATATAATAAAATCTTTCTATCTTTACTTTCATCCTCTTCAGAATAGCTATCATACTTATCCTTAAATAATTTTGGTTTTGCCTGCCTAAATCTATAAATACTTTGCTTCATATCTCCAACCATAAATACATTAGGATTGTCACCAAGTCTTCTTGAAACTAAGTTTATTATAGTTTCTTGTACATCATTAGAATCCTGATATTCATCTACTAATACTTCATCAAAATAATTTCTAAAATGCTCTGCAACATTTGAAGGAATTATATTGTTTTCTTCATCTCTATCTATTAATATCTTTAAACACAAATGCTCTAAATCATTAAAATCTAAGATATTTTTTTCTCTCTTCTTTTCATCAAACCTTTTTGCAAATTCTACTGTTATATTAGCTAAAGTTTTCATAAAAGGATAAACTTCTTTTATTCCATCTAAAGCTTCTCCTGGTGTAAATTCAAAACTACTTTCAATTAAAGATTTTACCTTTTTCTTTACACCCTCTCTTATAGCTTTAACTGTTTCTTGGGCATTTTCATCTAAAACCTCACTTTTTTTAAGACGCTTTAGCGTAATAAAAGTTATAGCATTTAGTGCATTATAAACACTAGTTAAATCTTCATTTAAACTCTCATATGCATTATATAAATAACCATAATCACTATTAAAAGCTTCTAAATAAGGACTTAAACCATCTGTATATTCAATTATTTCAAGGGCTTTTTTATACATATTTAAAAAGCCTCTAATTTCTACTCTTAAACTATCTTTTAATACCTTAACCCACTCTGTTTTATCTAATTCTTCAAGTGTATTAATATTAAAAGCTTCTGCCTTTTCAATTAACCATTTTTCTGGCCATGGTCCACTCATAGAAAACCTATGAAGCGAAAGTATCATTTCTTTTAATTTTTCATCATCTTTAGAACCGCTATACGCTTCTAGTAAATCCTTGAAATCTTCATTTTCCTCTTCGTAATATTCATCAAATAACTCTTCAATTATTTCATTTTTCATTAAAGTAGCTTCAGTTTCATCACCAATTCTAAAACTTGGATCTAAGTCTATAGTATAAAAATAATTTTTAATTACCTCTAAACAAAAAGAATGCATAGTAGTAATATTCGCTCTACTTAATAAAGTAAGCTGCCTTTGAAGATTTTTAGAGTTTGGGCTTTTTTCTAGTTCTTTAGATATAGCTGCTGCTATTCTTTCTCTCATTTCTGCAGCTGCTGCACTAGTAAAAGTTACAACTAAGAGTTTATCTATATCTACAGGGTTTTCTTCATTAGTTATTATTTTTATTATTCTTTCTACTAGTACTGCAGTTTTACCTGATCCTGCAGCGGCAGCAACAAGTAAATTACAATTTCTAGTTTTTATTGCTTGTGCTTGTTCATTAGTCCATTTTGTCTCTCCCATTTTACTCTCCTTCCTCCTCTTTTACTTTATCAACCATAGACTTCCATAAATCGTCTTTTTTCTTTTTTAGAATAATTTTATATTTATTATCTTTTAAGGATGTATCAAATTGGCATATTGATGAGTAATCACAATAATCACAGTAAGTTACTTTTGAAGATTTACATGGCTCTATTTTAATATCTCCGCTAAGCATTTCTTCACAAATTTCTATCATTTTATCATTAACATATTTTCTTAATATATCAAACTGTTCTTTAGTCACAACAGCACTAGTGCTTGTAAAATCTCCATCCTTTTTAAAAGCTGCTGGTACTATAAGTGAATAGTTTCCATTTCATTATCCATAGCCTTAACTACTTTAGCATCCTTTAACAATAATCCATCCATTTTAAGTTTCTTTAAAACTTCTGTCTGAATTTCTTCTTCACTTAGTGCTTTCTTCGATTGAATTATTGGATTATCAATTTTAAAGTATAAAATTGCTCCTGGCATACACTCTGTCTTTAAAATTTTATCTGAACTTTTAAGTATTGCATCTAAATAAACTAATAATTGAATTTGAAGTCCATAATATAACTCATTTAAATCAAAGCTTTTTGAACCCGACTTATAATCAACTATTCTTATATACGTTTCTCCATCTAATTCTACTTTATCGATTCTATCTACTCTACCTTTTAAATAAACTGTTTCATTGGATGGTAATTCTAATTTTATTGGATCAGAATCCTTAAAATCACCAAAATCAAATTCATTTTTAAATACATCAAATTCTCCTCTTCTCATTTGCTCTGATATTACAGTAACTGATTTTGTTATAGTTTTCTTAAATCTTTCTGAGAAGTATTGATATTTTTTATTACTATTTAATATAGAATTTGTTTCATTTCTAAGTTTATTATTAACTAACTCATTTACGATTTCACTGCATCTATCTTTAGTTAATTCACTCCAATGAATATTTTCCTTTTTTATTTTATTTGTAAATTGATCTAATATCTCGTGCATAAAAGATCCTAAATCTGGTGCTGAAAACTCATACACTTTTCTATCTTTAGCCTTTAATCCATATTGAACATAATATCCGAAAGGACATTGTGCATACTTTTCAATTCTAGAAACACTAAACATAAGTCTTCCATTTTCATTACTATAAAGCTCTTTTATTTTTTCTCTTGGAATTCTCTCAACTAAATTTGTATAATTTAATCCATTAAATACAACATTAGTTCTATCTTTAAATTCTTCACTTTCTTCAAACCACTTAAAAGCTTCTTTCCAATGCTCTTCTATTTCTTCCTTTTCATATTTTCTTCTTAATGCTTCTATAAGTTCATTAAAGGTTGGAATCGGTGCTGTAATATTATGATATTTATCATAATATAAATCACACTCTTTTATGTGATTATAATATATTTCACTTTCTTCTTGCATATTAGGTAATATCTTTTTAAGTCTAGGTATAATTATTGATGGTCTTAAGGATTTTCCTTCAAAGTCTGCCATAGGATAAGTTATCATTAAATAATTTGAAGGTATAGTTAGTGCTGTATAAACCATAAACTGTTCTTCAAATATTCTACTTCTTGTATCAGAGGCTAATTCGATTCCTAAATTTTTAAGCTCTATTCTATCTTCATCTGATAGTATCCCTTCATCCTTATTAGCTGAAGGTAACACACCATCATTAGCTCCCACTACATATAACGCTTTTACATCTCTGCCTTTTATCCTTGCTATATCGCCGATGTTCACCTGATCTAAAGACATAGGAATAACACCTATTTCTTTTTCTTCAAAGCCTGATACTAAAAGCTTAGAAAAGGTCTTTAAATCAACTTCCTCATCACCTAAAACCTTCACGGCTTGATCTAGCATATCCATTACTATACTAGGTACTTGTGTATATTCCTTTATTTTATCCTGCATTCCTAATCTATTAAATTCCTCAAGCCAAGAATCCATAGTTTCAAAAGCATTTATTTCTAATAAAAACTCATATAAGGCCGTACAGTATTTTATTACAGTTGTATTTCCTTTTATTTTATTATATAGCTTAATTATTGGCCTTCTTATTTCCTCCATATATTCAGCTATTTCAATTTCCTCTTGAGTAAACTCTCTCTCATCTTCTTCTAATAAGTTTTTAGTCCATTTATATCCTTTAATTCCATTAGCTAAAATATAATTCTCTAGTTTATCTATAAACTGTGATTCTAATGTTATAAGTCCACTTTTTACATATTTAAATACACTTTCATAGGACCAATTACTTATTAATATTTCTAATGCTGATATTATTAAAACTACTAAAGGATTACTTAATATATCTCTTTTTTTATCTAAGAAATATGGAATATTATATTCATTAAATATTACTGAAGTTATTTTATCGTAACTATCAATTTCTCTGCACACTACAGCAATATCTTTATATCTATATCCCTTATCTCTAACAAGTCTTAATATATCTTGAGCAACCCACTCTATTTCGTTGTAATTATTATTAGCCTTATATAACCTTACATCTTTATTTTTTCCCTTATATATTTTAAATGGATAATTAAAAAAGTATTTTTCTAGGTGCTCTAGCTCATTGCTTTCCTTAAATCTATATATATTCTTATTATTTAAATATACAGGTTCCTTATAACTTATATTGTTCTCCTGCATCATCTTTATAATTTTATTTTCAGTGCTAGTTATTACACTGAATATATCAGCTTCTCCACCTTTAGATGAATCTTCTCCATCGCTACATAATGTAATATTTATATTTTTACATTGCTTTGCTAATACCTTTAATACCTCTATTTGTTGAGGGGTAAAAGTAGTAAATTCATCAACCCAAACTTCTGCACCATTATATAATGTACATTCTCTTAATTTATTTGCTAATATCGTTAATATATCTTCTGAATCTATATATTCTTTATGTAAAGCCCCATTAAAGCTTTCATATATATTTAATAAATCACTTATTTTTTCCTTTAATTCATCTTTATCTATTTGTAATTCTTTTTCCCTTAATATTTCCTCGGAAATATTATATTTTTTAAATTCTGTTATTGATTTAGAAACTGTTCCTACAAAACCTTGCTTTTTGCTTATCTTACTAAAGTATTGTAATTCTTCTCCCTTATCCTTTAATAATTTATAAATAAGCATATTTTTTCCTGAATCTTCTATAACATTAATAGCTCTTCCACCACAACTATCGAAAACTCTAGTTGCCATTCTTTTAAAACTTAAAACCTCTGCTCTAAGCAATGCTTTTTCCCCTATAGCTTCTAATAACTTCTTTTCAGTTTGAAAAGTATATTGATCCGGAACTAAAAGTATAAGTTTATTCTTATCTTGATTATTTAATTTTTTATTTATTTGCTCTAAGCAATAATGGCTTTTTCCATCCCCTGCTCTTCCGAATATAAATCTAATTCCCATAAAAAACTCCTTAAGCTTTAAATTCTTCTTTAAGTAATCCCATTAAAACTGTATCTAAATAAGTATCTTTATAATAGTACTTTTTTCTTCTTATTCCTTCTTCAATAAATCCA
The DNA here is from genome assembly GCF_000320405.1 of Clostridium celatum DSM 1785. Taxonomy (GTDB): domain Bacteria; phylum Bacillota; class Clostridia; order Clostridiales; family Clostridiaceae; genus Clostridium; species Clostridium celatum. The sequence continues at coordinate 25,450 of NZ_KB291619.1, forward strand.
AATTTTTTATAACACTTTATGGCCTGGATATTTTCCTTTACAACTTCTAATTCAATCTTGTGGGCTCTTTTTTTAAAAAATAAGTATTTTAGAAGTGTATTTATTGAATCTTTTCCATATCCCCTATTCCAATACTTTTTACCTATAGTTATACCTATGGAATATACTCCTTCTGCATACTTATCTTGAGAATATGCTATTATTCCTACTACATTTCCTTCTTTATTTATAATTACATAATTCTTTTTTGAGGAAATATTAAAATATTTAAGATGGTCTTTAATATATTCTTTTGATACTATTCCACTTTTTCCACCATTATACTTTAATACATCACCATCTGAACATAAGTTATATACTACATCAATATCTTCTTTTATTAATTCTCTTAAATATATTTTATCCCCATAAATCATTCTAAACCCTCCTCATATTAATGATACTATCATTTTGAAGATTTTTCTAACTATTACGTATATATAATCGCTCTTTATTTTTTAGTGCTTTATTATAATAATATTATTGCATTATATAAAAATAAATTTTATATAGAAAAACAGTATATATGAGTTTCACTCATATATACTGTTTTATATTTATTAAATTCCTATATTATATTTTATCTTTCAGTTATGGCTAAAGCGGCAGCACCTAATACTCCTGCTTTTCCACCTAATACGGCTTTTTCAATTGAACAGCTTTCTACAAATGCATTTAAGCATCTTTCTTCAACTACATTTTTTATAGTTTCAAGTACTATTTCTCCACCATTAACTACTCCACCACCAATAACAACTTTTTCTGGATCAAAGTTTGTTATAGTGTTAGCTACAGCTATTCCAAGGTAATTTAATGAATAGTTTAATATATCTTTAGCTACTTTATCACCATTTGCAGCTTCAATAAATACTTCCTTAGCTGTTACATCTTCATAATTCTTTAATGAAGTTTTTACGTTTGTTGCTACAGCTTCCTTTGCTCTTTTCCCAATAGCTGTTCCTGAACCAAACGCTTCTGCACATCCTATATTACCACAACCACATCTAGGACCTTCTGTTGATACAGTCATATGTCCAACCTCTAATGCATTTCCTGTAGCACCTCTAAATAATCTACCATTTAATACAGCTCCAGCACCTATTCCAGTACTAGCTGTAATAAATACCATATTTTCAGTTCCTTTTCCTGCACCAAACATAAACTCACCTAAAGTCGCTACATTTGCATCATTATCTAAGTGTGTTGGTAATTCAAATTTTTCTCTTATAGTTTTAACTATTGCAAAATTTTTAAATGGTAAATTTGAATTTTCTATAATTATTCCATTTTTAACATCTAAAGGTCCAGGGGAACCGATTCCAATTGATTTAATTAAATTTTTATCTGTTCCATCTATAACGTAATTAATAGTGTCTAGAATTCTTCCTAATACAGCTTCTTCACCTTCATTAACTAATGTTGGTACTGTTTTTTCTTTTATTATATTTCCCTCTAAATCTACTAATGCAGTATAAATTTTAGTTCCACCTAAATCTACACCAACTACATATTTTTTTTCCATTATAAACCCTCCCTCAAGCTTGTACTCTAATAACAAATAAAAGTATATCATTTTAATTGTACGTTTACAATTATTTATTATGGAAAATTTGGAATTTAACTTTAATAAATATTATAAACAAAAAAGCATCTAACATAAGTTAGATGCTTTTGGCGGAGAACAAGAGATTCGAACTCTCGCACCGGTTTTATCCAGCCTACTCCCTTAGCAGGGGAGCCTCTTTAGCCACTTGAGTAATTCTCCGTGTAATTGGCGGAGAGAGTGGGATTCGAACCCACG
>NZ_KB291620.1 GCF_000320405.1 Clostridium celatum DSM 1785
TCTCCTACTGAAAATACGAATTCACTTCCACAATCTCTGCATTTTAATGTTTTATCTGTCATAAACATTCCTCCTAAAATTAAAGATTCTAAATTGATATAATAATCTCTAATTTTTGAGAAACTATTTACCTAAATGAAACTTTCTTTGTTAGCAACTTTGCTACTCATTTATAATAACATAATATTTAATTAATTTCAACCTTTTTTATTTATTTCTTATAAATACTTAAAATTATTACAATATTTTCAATCTAACTCTTCTCAATAATCTTTTCCACATCTTTCAACCATTTATTTGTGATATTGTTCTTTGCTCATTATTCTAAAACTATAATTTCTCTACTATTTAAACTTCTCTTAACATCAATTGTTCTTTGATTGCTTGAACCCTTAAACTTTAGTTCTTCTTTTTTATTTTTTAACTCAAATCTACCATCAACTAAAACATCTATGTTGCTAATTAACTCTCTTAAACCACTGTCTTTCTTCATATTTTCTAAAACTTGTTCAAATGTATATCCTGTATAACACCATATATTTAATCCTGCTTCCTTAAATTTTTTTGCCATATATGCAAAACTTTCTGATTGCTCTAAAGGATCACCACCACTAAAAGTTATTCCTTTTAACATTGGATTGCTTAGTGCATCTTTAATAAGTTCATCCATATCCTTAAGTTCTCCACCATTAAAGTCATGAGTTTCTTTATTAAAACATCCTTCACAATTATGTTTACAACCTTGTGCAAAATATACTCTTCTCATTCCAGGTCCATTAACAAGACTTTCATATGCAATTCCTGCAAGTCTAACATATCTTTTCATAAATTAATCACTCCAAAATAATTTATAATACAGTTAATATGCCAATAACTCTAAATTATTACTCTTTAATCTTAATACTATCATTATACATTTCTATTATTGATTTAGTCCTATTTAGAGATTCTACAACTCTAGTTTTACCTTCATTAGTTAAATATTCTGCATCATTCACTGTAGCTGGAACAATTTCATAAAACAATTTATCATCTTTTCCATACCAATTTACCCATGTTGGAATATATGTTGGGATATCTACTGTAACTTCATTTGTATCCATATTTTTCGATATATTTACAGATACTATTACCCCATCTTCTGTATATGGATTCTCTATTCTTTCAGTTCTTTGACTAGATAAAAAATTACCCATAGAATAAACTACTGCTGTATTACTTGTACCATCTGAAGAAGTTAAAATATCTATTGGTTGAATAGAATGTGGATGTGTTCCAAAAATCACATCTACCTTTTCATCAGTTAAAAATTGTGCAATTGTTCTTTGTATATCATTAGGTTCTAATTCATATTCATCACCCCAATGCATATAAAAAATTATAACTTCGGCTCCATCTTCCCTCATTAAAGCTATTTGTTCTTTCATATTATTTAAATCTTCATCTAATGTTAATGGATGAAAATGATTCATTAAAGGTATCAGTTCATCTGGTATTGCAATTCCATTAAGCCCTTTAAAATAATCTTCTGTTGTCATCGTATATCCATAAGATATTATTCCTATATTAATATCATTGATATTTTTAATTATATATCTTTTTTCATCTACACTTCCTCTTGTTCCTATTACATCAAATCCTCTATCTAATAATATATTTCTTGTTCTTTCATATCCATATACATCTCTATCTAAAGCATGATTATTCATATTTGCTATAACATCATAACCTGTCCATTTCATAGCATCTACCAATGAATCAGGTGTATTGAAACTTGGATATCCTGCATATCCCCAATATTCTGTACCTGAAAAAGTTGTTTCTAAATTTCCAATGGCTAAGTCAGCATTTTCTAAAATATCTTTTATATATTGAAAATTATTAGTAAAATCATACTCCCCTGTACTGTCATCGTATTGAGTATCTAATATTTCTTGATGAATTAATATATCTCCAGTTGCGACTATCTCCACTGTATTAATTTTCTCAACTTCTTCTATAGGTTCTGGTATATCTTTATTCTCTTCTTCTTTTTTATTATCATTGATTAGTAATATTTCTTCTTTTACTTGCTGATCCTTTGAAAATAATGAATCAAAAACGCTCTTAAGTGGATCAGCGTTATAAAATCCAAGCAAAAATATCATAACTACTAGTATAGAAACTACTAGTTTCGTTTTATCTTTCATCTCTTTCACCTCTTCAATTATTTTACATATTATATATTATTATACATTATTCTCCTAATTTTTAACATAAAAAAAAGACACTTTTAAGTGTCTTTTTATCTAATTATTTTGTTTTACGTAATTAAGTCTTCCACCAGCTTTAATAACTTCTATCTCTTTTTCAGTTAAATCAAGCTTAACTACAAATTCTGAGTTTTTAGTAACATTTTTTATCATAGCTGTTTTACTAACTAGCGCTCCTTTTATATCTGTGATTTCTAAGTTATCAATCAAAGAAATATTATTATAATCTTCTTCATTTTCAAATTCCATTGGTATTATGCCATTATTAATTAAATTAGCCTTATGAATCCTGGCAAAAGATTTTGCTATAACAGCTTTTACACCAAGATATAATGGAGCTAAAGCTGCATGTTCCCTACTTGATCCTTGTCCGTAGTTATTTCCCGCAACTATAAATCCACCATTATACTCCTTCGCTCTCTTAGGAAATTCTGTATCTATAGTATTAAAGCAGAACTCTGATAAGTATGGAATATTAGATCTAAATGGCAATAACTTAGAATTCGAAGGCATAATATGATCTGTTGTTATATTATCTTCAACCTTAATTAATACTCTTCCTTCTATTTTATCCCCTAACTCCTTATTAATAGGAAAAGGTTTTATATTAGGACCTCTAACAATTTCAACTTTACTTCCATCCTGTGCAGGTTTTACAATCATAGAATCATCTATTATAAACTCTTTTGGCATTTCTATATTTAAATCAACTATAGTTTCACTTGGATCAGTTAAAACTCCTGCTATAGCAGATACAGCCGCTGTTTCTGGACTGACTAGGTATACATTTGCTGATAAAGTTCCACTTCTTCCATAAAAATTTCTATTAAAAGTTCTTAGTGATACTCCATTGGTTCCCGGAGCTTGCCCCATTCCTATACAAGGCCCACATCCATTTTCTAAAATTCTAGCTCCTGAGCTTATTATATCTGCTAATGCTCCATTTCTAGCTATCATCTCCATAACTTGTCGTGAACCTGGTGCAATAACTAAACTTACATCTTTATGAACTTTTTTTCCTTTTAAAATTTTTGCAACTTTCATTAAGTCTTCATAAGAAGAATTAGTACAGCTACCAATTGCTACTTGATCAATTTTTATATTTCCTATTTCAGCAACTTCACTAACATTATCAGGACTATGTGGCCTTGCTGCTAAAGGTTTAAGCTCACTTAAATTAATAGTTATTTCTTCATCATATATAGCATCCTTATCAGCCTTTAACTCTTTAAAATCTTTTTCTCTTCCTTGTGCCTTAAAAAACTCCAAAGTTCTTTCATCACTTGGAAATATAGAAGTTGTTGCTCCAAGTTCAGCTCCCATATTAGTAATAGTAGCTCTTTGAGGTACTGAAAGATTTTTAACCCCTTCTCCACCATACTCAAATATTCTTGCAACTCCACCTTTTACAGTAAGCTTTCTTAATACCTCAAGAATTACATCCTTTCCTGTAACCATAGGTTTTAATTTACCTATTAAATTTATTTTACATACCTTAGGAGTATTTATATAATACGCTCCACCAGCCATTGCTAAAGCAACATCAAGTCCACCTGCACCCATAGCAAGCATTCCAACACCTCCTGCTGTTGGAGTATGACTATCTGAACCTATTAACGTATCTCCTGGCACAGTAAATCTTTCTAAAAACACTTGGTGACAAACTCCATTACCAGGTTTTGAGAAATAAATTCCATGCTTCTCTGCTACTGTTTGAATAAACTTATGATCATCCGCATTTTCAAATCCTTGTTGAAGCATATTATGGTCTATAAATGCAACAGATCTTTTTGTTTTAACCTTATCTATTCTCATTGCCTCCAATTGTAAATAAACCATAGTTCCTGTTGAATCTTGCGTTAAAATTTGATCTATCTTAATCCCTATTGGCTTTCCTACTTCTAATTTACCTTCAATTATATGATTTTTTAATATCTTATAAACTATATTTTCTCCCATATTTTTGCCCCCTAAAACTTATTGCTTAACTTGTACATTTTTATATTTTAAATATTCTCTATTTATTTTTAGTTTTTAGTAAATATTCTTTATATAATTTAACTAATTCTTTATCAAATAATGTCCTTTTCAATCTAACGCATGAAGCCCTTACCATCTCTAAAACACCTTGTGCCTCTTCATCACTTAAGTCAATATTATATTCTTTAAATTTATTAATAATTCCAGCTTTACCTGAATGCTTTCCAATTACTATTTGTCTTTGTAACCCAACAACATCTGGATCAAATGCTTCATAATTTTTAGGATTTTTTATTGCTCCATCAGCATGAATACCAGATTCATGTGCAAACATATTCTCTCCAACAATAGCTTTCCAAATGGGTAATACTCTTCCTGATGCTTGTGAAACATATTCTGAAACTTCCCTAAACATCTTTGTGTTTATATCACCTTTATAATCATAAACATACATTAAAGCCATAATAACTTCTTCAAGTGCTGCATTTCCTGCTCTTTCACCAAGTCCATTTATAGTTACACCAACATGGCTTGCTCCACCTAAAACACCTGCAATAGCATTAGCTGTTGCCATTCCAAAATCATTATGAGTATGCATTTCTATATTAAAATTAGTTTTTTTATAAATTTCCTCAATATCTTTTCTTAATCTAAATGGCTCCATAATTCCAACTGTATCACAATACCTAAATCTATCTGCCCCAGCTTTTTTTGCTTCATTTATAAATTCAACTAAGAATTCTTTATCTGCTCTCGATGCATCTTCCCCATTTACAGATACATAAAGACCATTTTGTTTTGCAAATTCCACTGATTTAATCATATTTTCTAAAACCCAAGCTCTTGAAGTTTTAAGTTTATGTTTAATATGAATATCAGAAACTGAAACTGAAATTGCTACTGCATCTACACCACAATCTATAGATTCCTCAATATCCTTAATGACTGCTCTATTCCAAGCCATTATACTTTTTTTATAATTATTTCTTTTTACAATTTCCTTAATTGCATTTTTTTCATCACCACCCATTGTAGGAATTCCTACTTCTAGTTGGTCAACCCCAAGTTCACTTAGCATATCTGCTATAATTATTTTCTCTTCATTTGCAAAAACAACTCCTGCCGTTTGTTCCCCATCTCGCAAGGTTGTATCAACTATATATATATCTTTATCGCCACTGATACTTTTTATAGCCATTTTTTAGCCCCCTTTTTAATAAATTGTACATAAATTAAATTTAGTTATAAAAAATTGGGGCTATTCCACTTCCCCAATTACATTTATTTCCTTCTAATTATTTTATCATATAGCTTTTTTTATCACAAGGTTAAATGTATCTTTTTTCTAAAAATTGAAAGTTTTATAAGAAATATTTCATTTTTTTCTATTTATTTGGTGGTTATATTTGTTTTAAATATATTTTTGCAATATATTTTTACTCACCATTCATTCACATTAAGATTAATATATAATAATTACAGAGTAAGATTAAAAGTTCTTACTCTGCAATTATTATATTTATATTATTTCATAATTATTTTTATAACTTCCTGTGTGAGATCTCCTATCTATTCTTTCCTCATATTTACCTGGTCCAAATCTTTCATCTAGACTTAAATATCCAGTAACTCTTGATATACCTTGAATATCTCTACTATTACACTTTGGACACTTACTTTCATTACTTGTTAAGCTTTCTCCACAATCTTTACAATACCTAATATGAAAATTTACTCCTATATAGCTTATGTTTGTATTTTTATAAGCATAATTTATTATATCCATGATAACTTCAGGAGATGGTGAATCGTCAACTTCTATATAAGATATATGACCTGCATTACAAAGCTTATGATACGGCGCTTCTATTTCTATCTTATCTTTTATTGAAATGCTATAGCTTACTGGAATATGAAAGCTATTTGTATAATAATCCTTATCTGTAACACCTTTTATTATTCCATATATCCTTTTATCATGTTTTATAAATTTTCCTGATAATCCTTCTGCTGGAGTAGCATAACAACTCCAATTAAGCCTAGTTTCTTCAATTAATTTATCTGTATACTGTCTTATAAAATAACAATTCTCAATCCTAATTCTCTTGCTCTTTGACTTTCTCCATGATGTTCTCCTATTAAAGCAATTAGAGCTTCTGCTAAACCAATAAATCCAATTCCCCATGTTCCTTGCTTCAAAACAGGCTCAATTGAGTCATCTGAAGATAAATTTTCTGAACCCTTCATTAATCCCTGTCCTGCAACAAAAGGTAAATCTTTAACTTTTAAATTCTTAAGAACACTATATCTATGAAGTAAAGCTTCTTTAGCTAAAACTAATCTTTCTTGTAATATTTCAAAAAATTTATCTATATCATTATTAGCTTCTATTCCTATTCTAGGTAAATTAATAGTTATTGGTGCTATATTTCCTCTTCCTTTACATCCTGGTTCACCATTAATGTTTTTCATTAAGTATGTTCTACATCCCATAGTAGCTGGCATATATCCCTTGTCATAAAATTCTTTATTAAAGTCTGCATCTATATTCATAAAAGTTGGATTCATTCTTTTAGATGCAACTTCGCACGCTAATTTGTATAAATAATAATATGGATCTTCTGGCTCCCTATTAACTCCTTGTTTAACTCTAAAAATTATATTAGGAAATATAGGTTGTTCTCCTTTTCCTAAGCCCTTACAATATTCTTGTAAAAATACTTCGCATACTAAAGCTGCATCTTTCGAATTTGGTATACCTAAATTTATAGAAGAAAAAGGCACTTGAGAACCTGCACGTGAATGCATAGTATTTAAATTATAAACAACACCTTGCATAGCTTGATGAACTCTATCATTTAATTTTTCTTCAATTAAACTTTCTAGCTTTTCCCCTTCGATTCCATAAGACTTTAACTCTTTTCTTATTTCCTCTCTTGTTGGTTCAATAAATTCTGCCATATCATTATCAAAATCTGGATGAGATTGACCTCCAAACATATCATTTTGAGTTGATTGAAGTAATATACAAGATAACTCTGCTGCTGTTTCTATACGTTTAGGTGGCTTTATAGTTCCATATCCAGTGTTAAAGCCTTTTTTTAATATTTCTCCTGTTGGTATATGAAGACAATTAATTGTTAAATTGTATGAATCTAAATCATGAAAATATACTTCTCCAATTTCATGAGCCTTAGCTAAATACTTGGGCATATTATATAAGTTATGCCATTTATTTGATTCAGATGCTATTCTTAATAATTTAGAGCTAAAATTATGTCCCACATTAGCATTATCCCTATCTGTTTCTATTCCTATTTTATTAATGACTTTCATTAAATCTGATTTAATCTCTCTAACTCTTGTCCTTTCTTTTCTATATGATGAATATGCTCTCTGTATATTTTTATAACCACTTTCAACTAACGCTTTTTCAACTAAATTTTGAACTTCCTCTACAGAAATCTTTTCTTTTTTCTCACACTCTATATAGTTAATAACCTTTTGAGTACATTCCAATACTTGACTTTCTTTGAGTTTTTCTCCAATTTCATTACTAGCCTTTTTTATTGCATTACTAATTTTTTGAGAGTTAAATTTAACCTCTCTCCCATCTCTCTTCACTACATATAGCATAATATCACTCTCCTAATACAATATATTGTGTATATTGCAAATATATATTATACATTCTACACCTTTTTACTTTTATTTCCAAGTCTATTTTTTAAATCATACATCATTATCAATAGTGATAGTATTTTAATTATCATATTGATAATGATATCGAATATGATATACTTAATATAATAAATAATTAAATTAGTGGAGGAAATTTTATGCAAAAGATTGCCTTAATAACTGATAGTGCTTGTGATCTTACATTAGATGTGTTGAAGGAAAACAATGTAAATTTATTACCACTTAGAATAATTTATTCTACTGGTGATTATAGAGATAGAGTGGATATTTCACCAAAGCAAGTATATGAAAACTTAGAAAAAGAAGTTCCAAAAACCTCTCTTCCTAGTGCTCAAGACATTGAAGAAATTTTAAATAAATTAGAAGAAGAAGGATATACTCATGTAATTGCTATTTCTATTTCAAGTGGACTTTCTGGAAGCTTTAATGCTTTAAGATTAGCGTTAGAAGACCATCCAAAACTTACTTCTTACGTTTATGACTCAAAAATATTAGCTTATCCTCAAGGTGAAATAGTCATAGAAACAGCTAAACTTATAAAAGCAGGTAAAACCTTTGAAGAAATTATCGAAACATTACCTAAGATAAGAGAAAGAGTTATTGGATACTTTACAATAAATACATTAGAATATCTAAAAAAAGGTGGTAGAATAGGTAGAGTTGCCGGAACAGTTGGAGAATTGTTAAACCTTAAACCTATAATAACTACAGACGAAAATGGTGTATATTATAACGTTGCTAAAGTAAGAGGTAGAAAACAATCTTTATCAAAAATGACTGAGTTATTAAAGGGATACCTTGAAAAAGGTAAATGTGAAGTTGCTGTACTTCATGCAGGTTGTGAAGATGAAGCAATAAAGTACATGAATAGCTTAAAAGATTTACCTAACATAGTATCTATAAAAATAGCAGAAATCAGTCCAGCTTTAGGAGTTCACGGTGGCCCTGGATTAATAGGTTTCTCTGTTAAATCGGTAGAGTAAACTATGAAGGATTTTGATTTTAACAATATTGAAGATTTAAAGGCTGAAGAAAAAAGATTACATGACGAATACAAAGCTAAACTTGCAGAATTAAAAAAAGTTCAAAAAGAAAAAGAAGCTGTAGGTCAGGTTTTTACAAAAGGTTTATTACCTATTTATGTTCTTTATATATTAAAATCAGGACCTACTAACGGAAATGAAATTTCAACTAAGGTTTCTCAAAAAACTAATGGCTTATGGACACCTAGTACAGGTGGAATATATCCTTTATTAAAAAAATTAGAAAAAGAAGGATTAGTAATTGGGAAATGGGATGATCCGAAAAAGAAATTTCAAAAACTTTATTCTCTAACACCACTTGGAGAAGTTGAATTTAATAATAGAAAAGAACTTCTTAAACATAAAATTGAAGAATCATTAAAAGTCTTTCAAATTGTATATAGAGACTTATATCTATAAAATATATTCATATCTTAAATACATCCACTTTGTCTGGATGTATTTTTATTTTCCTTTTTGTAAATACTAATAAAAATTTATTTAGGATGGTGTATTTAAATGAAGGGAATGATATTAGATTATACAGGTGCTGATGCTTTTATATTATTAGAAGATGATTCTATTATAACAATGCCTTTAAGCTCCTTTGAACAACTATTACCAATTGGTACTAATATAAGTTTATGTAATTTGCTTAATAAATCAACTAATACTAATTATAAACCTTGTCAAATGCTTAATAAAGGTATTGACTTTTTGTAAAATATTGCCTAAAATTTAATTATATTAAGTTGCTAGGGGTGCCCAAAGGCTGAGAGATGATTTTCATCAACCCTTTTAACCTGATCTGGATAATTCCAGCGTAGGAAAGCTATTTATAGAATATTTATATTCTCATGTCTAGGTACCTCTTACGCAAAATAAGGAGGTATTTTTTTATGTCAAATTTTCTAGCAACATTAGGTGAAAATTTTAAAACACTATTCAGTAATCCACTTACTATAATTACGCTAATAGGATGTGCAATTTTATTAATTGCTTTCATCAAATTCAAATCATTAAAATTTGATTCTAAATTAATAGCACGAATAGGACTAGCTATTGCTTTAGCTTTCATTTTAGATATGATAAAAATATATACATTACCAAATGGCGGTGGAAGTATTTCTTTAGGTAGTATGGTTCCAATATTGTTACTTTCTTTTATTTATGGTCCATCCATAGGTTTATTTACTGGATTTTTATTTGGTGTTTTTAAATTAATACTTGATCCATATATCTTAAACCCTATTCAAGTATTGTTTGATTATCCATTACCATTTATGGCTGTTGGTATAGCTGGTTTCTTTAAAAATAAATATATTGGAGCAAGCATCGGAATGTTTTTACGATTTATATCTCATTTTATATCTGGAGTTATATTTTTCGGCTCATACGCTCCCGAAGGAATGTCGCCAATAATATATTCTTTAGTAGTAAATGGTTCGGCAGTAGGTGGAGAATTACTAATCTGCTTAGTATTGTTAGCTTTTTTACCAATAGAAAGACTTATCAAAACATTGAAAACTAATGTAATATCATCATAAAAAAATAACATGCCATATAATAAAAGTTATATGGCATGTTATTTTAATCTACACTTATAGCATTTACTGGACAGCTTGATTCTGCATCTTTTGCATCATCTTCATGCCCAGCTGGAACTGGATTAGTTTTAGCAACTGCCTTTCCGTCATCATCCATTTCAAAAACATCTGGACATATTGATGGACATAATCCACAACCTATACAAGTATCTTTATCTACTGATGCGTTCATATACTTCACTCCTTTTACAAATTTACATTTATATTGTTTCCAGAGTAATATTTATTTATGTATTTTATATATCTTACCACTTATTTGGCGCTTTTTCTGTTATATCTATAGTCCATTCTTTAAATTCATTTGTAGCAAATATATAATAATTTTCTTCTGTATTTTCCTTTTTATTAGTTATGGTTATTAAAGTTTTATATGTGCTAGTATCATATCCTCTATTTTTTACAGTAACTACAACATCATAATCAGTTGAATCATCATCTATTAATTCTATATTAGGAATAACCTTTTTTGCTGATTGTAAAAAGTCTTTTAAATCAGTGGAAAATATATATTTCAGACATTCAATATCACCATTTATATCTACTCCAACTTTATAGTTTTCAATATCCGAATTTTCTTTACTAATTTTTAAAACATCCAATATTGAATTATAATATACATATTCAAAATCCCTAGGTTTTCTTATAAACGAAAGATTTTTTATTATCCCCTCATCTAACCTTTTAGATACGGTAAATATATTATTACCATCATAGAAATTTCCTTCATCACTACCTACTACGTAATAAAATTCCTTTACTTCATCCCCTAAATCAATTTCAAATTTATAATCAGGTTCTAAATTAGATTTATTTTCGCTTATTTTAGCTCTTAATAAGAATTTATACATTTCTTTAATAGCACTATCCTCTGTTACTATAAACTTAAACCCGGTATCTCTTGTGCTTTGTATACTTATTTGTTCTACTTTATTTGAATTTAAATACTCAAAGTATTCATTTTTCAATCCTAATTTCTTTTCTATATCCTCTAATACTGTACATCCACTTAACATAAATGCCATAACTGCAATACTTATAGCTAAAAAATACTTTTTTAAATTCTTACTCATATACTTCTCCCTAAAACTTAAAATAATAGGAGAAGCTTAAGCTCCTCCTAATAAAGATAATTATAATACTTTATTGTAGTATTATCAATTTAATTCCTTTATATTTTTAAGTACTATGTTAGTAAATTATTGCATAGGTACAACTACAGTAGAATTTTTAAAGTCGTAGAACATTAACCAACATCCACCTTCTTTATCATCTACCCATGTAACAAATCCTGTCCTTCCATCATAAGGTTGTTCATCTTTATCTTTCTTTCCAGGGATTCCATATATAATATGTTTAAGATTTCCTTTAGAATCGCATTTATATCCTAATTTAAAATATCCATATTTCTTAATATAAGGATAATAGTTAAGCATTGGATAATATGCTAATGTATATTTATTGTAATTAGACATATTGCACATTTCATGCAAATCCTTTACCGGTATTTTATACCATTTTGTATATTTTATTTCATCTATTCCGTCATAATCCCTTTCAAACCCTTCTACTATGGCTTCAAAATATTCTCCTATGCTACCTCTTATCTTTCCATTCATAGGATCAAATTCTTTGTTTGCTTCAATTTCATCTTCATAATCTTCAAATTTTCCTCTTAAATTTTCTTTAGGTGCTTTTACTACTGTTTCCTCTATTATTTTATTTTCAACTTCCACAATTTCATCTCTAGGTTCTATGTTATTATCCTTAACTTCTATATTTTCATTTTGTACACTTTCACTTCTTATTTCCTCTACTTCCGTTACTGGTTCTACTTCTTTCACTGACTCTACTTCTTTTACTGCTTCTACTGTTTCTACTTCTTTTACTGCTTCTACGTCTTCTCTTTCACATTCATCTTTCTTATTCTTTTCTTTTACATCACTCTTTTTCTCTATTTTTTTAAATTCCTTCTTAGAATCTTTATCATTTAACTTATCAACATATTTATTTTTTAAGTCAGCAGCTTTAACAATAGTATAGTTTTTCCAATTATCACTTGGTTGTTGTCCATTTAAAAAACCACATAAAACAAATACAGGAATACCTTCTTTCATCTTAGCTATAGCTGTTCCTGATATTTTATCAAAATGTAAATCTAATCCTCCTATATTAGCTATATTATATTCTTTTGTTGAATCTCCCTTACCTGATTCACTTATGGCTATAGGACCTAAATTTACTATTTGCTTCATATCCTTTTTACAACAAATAACCATCATACAATACTCGTCATTATCTTTTCTCAAATTTTGTGCATAAAAAGATATCTTACATCTATCTCCCCTAGCTTCAATTTTGGAATACCCTGATAATGTTTTATCTTCAGAATTTGCATATCCTCTTTCATCCTCTTGCAAAATTACGAAGTTTCTATACAACCTATTACTATTTGCCATTTTAGAACCCCCACTTTATATTAATTCCATATATTATATGTTTTATTTAAGTAAATATGTTATTTTTTAATTCTTAAAAATTTAGTAATTAATATAATAAAGATATTTGCTATATTCTATAAAAAATAAATATAAAAAAAGCTATTGTAAATATGTACAATAGCTTCTTAAATAGTCATTATTTCATTATTTCATTAATACAATTTGCAAGTGCTACAAATTCTTCTATACTTAAAGTTTCTCCTCTTCTCTTAGGATCAACATTAGCCTTAACGAAAGCTTCTTCTAGTTTTTCCTTAGCAGGTCCTATATTCTTAACTCCATTCCATAAAGTCTTTCTTCTCATATTAAATGAATTTCTTATTATATCGAAGAATAACTTTTCATTTTGAACTTGAACTCTAGGCTTATCAAGTTTATCTAATCTAATAACTATTGAATCAACCTTAGGTCTAGGAATAAAACAAGTTGGTGGAACCTTTCTTACTATACTTGTATTACAATAATATTGAACTAATAAAGATAATGCACCATAATCTTTATTACCTGGTTCTGCATTCATTCTTTCTGCAACTTCTTTTTGTATCATTATAGTTAATGATTTAAAATTATATCCATCCTTAAGGAGTTTAACTATAATTGGAGTTGTTACGTAATAAGGAAGATTTGCCACTAGCTTTACACTTTTTTCTTCTCCAATTATTTCATTAAAATCAACTTTTAAGGCATCATTATGTATAAGTGTAAAATTAGGATTTTCACCTAACTCTTGTGTTAATATTGGAATTAAATCATTATCAAGTTCAATAGCAACAACCTTTTTTGCTTTCTTTAATAATTGAACTGTTAATGTTCCAACTCCTGGTCCTATTTCTATAACTAAATCTTCTTCGTTAACTTCTGCACCTAAAACAATATCTCTAGGAACTGAATCATCAACTAAAAAGTTTTGTCCTAAACTTTTTGAAAATTTAAAGTTATACTTTTTAACCAGTTCAGCAGTTTTTACATCTTTAATATCCATTTATTTATTCTCCTCTAGTTCTTTGTCTACATATTTAATAGCTTCTATAAATTCTTCTTTTGTTATTCCATAATTATTAAGTCTAGATAACATTTGATTGGCATTTCCATATCCAATTCCAAGCCTAATTTCCTAACTTAATTCTTCTAGCCTTCGCATTTTTATCTCCACTTAATCTAAAGAAGAACATATCTTGTGCATCAAAAATAGGTTCTACTTCTTCAACAGTTACTTTTGCCCTTTTTAAAGCTTCTATAATAACTTCTGGAGTAGCATTTTCAACACCTATATCATCATCTTTAATTCCGTCCTCTTGTGCAATATAAGCATGCTTTATTCCTGGTACTCTTTTTGCTATTATTTTTCTAATCTTCTCTCCTGCAAAGTCTGGATCAGTTAATACTATTACACCCTTCCTTTTTTGGGCTTCCTTAATTCTAGCAATTACTTTAGCATTTATTCCAAAACCACCAACAGCTATCATTTCTGCTTTAACAGCCTTTTTAACGGCAGCTACATCATCTTTTCCTTCAACTACTATAACCTCTTTTATCATGGCTTCTCTTCCTTTCCTATAGAGTCTATTATTAATTTATCCTTATATTTGTATTATGTCAAACCTTTAATTAGTTATAAGCTAATAGTTTATAGTTATTAATTACTAAATAAATTAAATTTTTTAACATTAATACTTATAGGTTAAGTAAAAGAGGTTGGCATAATTGCCAACCTCTTTTAGTAATTTACCATTCTCCTGGATATGCTAGAATATAAACTCCAACGTCATACTTTCTTCCCCATGTAGATGCCTCTTCATGAGAATTCAAATATACATCAATGATATTACCTACTATAGCCCCACCAGTATCAGCTGCTACTGCTTTACCATAATTCTCTACGTATACTAACGACCCTAACGGTATAACTCTTGGGTCAACAGCAATAGTGCTTATTCCTTCCGGATTATATACAGGAACAGTTCCTGTAGCGGTAAGACCTCCTCCAATATATGCAGTAGATTCACAATATATTAAATGCTTATATTCAATATTTCCATCTCTACTTGCAAAAACTCTTCTTGTCCCTTCTGCTATAATCTCATTAACAGGTTCTTTTACGACCTTTGATTTGATTATATTTCTCGCTACTTCTTTGCCATCTTTTTTAATAATCTTATAGGTAATTTCTTTTTCACCAGCTACTCCAGCTTGTCTCACTTCTTCGGTATTAATATCTAAATTATTATCTTCTTGTGTTATAGTTTCAAAATCAATTGCTTCAATAGCAACTTCATTTAAAATTTCAACATCAACAAATTGAATTTGAAGACCTTCCTCAATTTTTGTGTCTAAAGATGGAGTTATTTCATCTACTCCTTCTACAAATTCAATTCCCTTTTCTTTAAGTTCTTCTTTCTCTGCACTAATCATATCCTTAATGGTATCTTCAGCAGTTTCTATGATTATTACTTCATCAGCAACTACTAGTTCAACTTCTACAGCTCTTTTAATTGTAATAGTATCATTTGATGATATCTTATTATCTAAGGCTGGTTGTACTTTATCTTTAAGGGATAACTCTATATCCTTATCTAGAAGTACTTCTTTAACAGTCCCTTTATATGTTTTATGTGTTTCTTCATTTCCGTCTATACTTATAATTATGTTTTTTCTTCCGCATGTAAGTGCAATTATTACTACTACCGTTAACATAGTAACTACGCCTACCATCATTTTTGCCTTAGGACTATTAGAAAAATTGTTCAGTAAATATTTTTTCCATTTTTCTACCATCTACCTTTAACCTCCTCTGGCAAGAGCAACCATTGAATTATATAAATAATTCTTATTTTTGTCAAATTACCCACTCTTGCAATAATAAAACTGCTAAGTTAAATGCATCAAATGCATAATAAAAAATAATAAATAAAAATGAATAATAGCGGTTTTTACAGTTTTAGACCTAGTAGATGATGGTAACTAAAATTTTTAGAAATTGTTAGAAAATATTTACAATTTATACTAATTATTTTACTTTATTTTTCTTTATGTATCAACCTAAAGAAATTCTCATTTACGGCTATATTTACTTCTTTTGAACTAATTTTCTTTATTTCAGCTATTTTTGCTATTATACATCTAATATAGTCTGATTTATTCCTTTTTCCTCTATTTGGTGAAGGAGCCATATATGGACAGTCAGTTTCAACTAAAAGTTTTTCTAAAGGAATTCCTTCAATTACTTCACATATTTTTCTTGCATTTTTGAACGTAACAACACCTGTAATTCCTATATAATAACCTAATTTAACACATTCTCTTGCAAATTCCAGACTCCCTGAAAAACAATGTACTATACCTTTTACATTCGGAAATTCTTTCATAATTTCTAGTGTATCTGCATGAGCATCCCTATCATGAATAACTACAGGAAGACTTAATTCTTCTGCTAGCTTCATTTGTTCTCTAAAAACATGTTTTTGAATTTCTCTTTCTGGGTTTTCATCCCAATAATAATCTAACCCTATTTCTCCTATAGCTAAAATCTTTTTATTTTCTTTAACTAATTCACTTATTCTATTTTTTACACTTTCATCATAATCATTAGCATCACTTGGATGAATTCCAAGGGCTCCATAAATAAAGTCATAATCTATAGTTAACTTATTTGTAGTTTCTAAGCTTGCTTTTGAACAAGCACAGTTTAAAATACCTACTACCCCTTCTTCTCTTATTTGAGCTAATACTTCTTCTCTATCTTCACTAAAGGCTTCATCATCATAATGTGCATGTGTATCAAAGATTTCATATTTAAATTCCATATTTATTTCTCCATTTCTATAAATTAATCTTATTGTTTATTATACCAAATTAAACTAAAAAAACTCAGTCAATACTGAGTTTTTTATACTTATTATTGATTTTTTAAACATTTAATAATGATTCATACTTTCTTCAGATTTTTGACACCTAAATGACACAAAAAAGTTATAATATAATATTTGTAAAGTAGTTAAAGCATTATTATTTACCCCTAAAACCATCTTTTAATTGAAACTCTAAATCTCTGATTTAATATGTTGAATATACCCATTCTACGTGAAGAGAAGGAGTTTCCTTTTAAAACTGGTCCTAGAGTTATTCGTCCCCCAAATGAAATAACTCTAGGTTTTTTTTGTTTAAAAACGCTTATATTTTCTTTTGTTTTAGTCTTTCAACTTCATCATTTACTTTTTTCTTATCGATCTTTTCAAATAATAGAGGGCATTCTTTTACTAATCCTTCTTTTTTCTCAGTAAAACTCCAAATTCCTTTTTCTAATCCTAAAGATATTTTTATTTTTTCACAGCTATTAGGCATAAATGGATATAATAAATTTGCCAAATTAATTATTATTTGTATACAATTATATATTACATCTTTACATTTACTTGGATCTTTGCTTAGTAAATCCCACACTTTATTATTATCAAAATATTTATTTCCTTTTTTGCATAAATCCATAATAGCACTTAAACTATCTTTAAAACGCCCTTCTTCTATATTATCTCCTAAATCAAAATATAAATTTAAAATTTCATTTTTAAATTTATCATCCATTTTTCCATTAGGTATTCTATTAGCATAATTCTTTCTTGCAAATACTATAACCTTATTCACAAAAGAAGAAAATTCCCCAGCTAAATCATTATTATGAACGTTAATATAATCTCTCCAAGTAAAATCAGTATCTTTATCCTCTGGCGAATTTAATGATAAATAATATCTAAAGCTATCTACATTGTAATTCTTACAAATATATTCTGCCCATAAAGCCCAATTCTTTACTGATGAAAATGGTTTACCTTCTAATTTTAAATGCTCACTTGATATTATTCTTAAGTTAGGATTTTTTATTCCAAGCCCAGCTAAAATTGCAGGGAATATTACTGTATGGAATGGTATATTATCTTTTCCATGAATAAAATAAATCCTTGAATCCTCTCCTTGCCAATATTCCCTATAGTCCTCTCCTCTTTCCTCTAAACACTTCATACTAGCTGTAAGATATCCCATAACAGCTTCAATCCACACAAATATCTTTTTATCTTCATATCCATCTAAAGGAACATCTACTCCCCAATTGAAATCCCTAGTTACAGCTCTATCTCTCAGACCTTCATCTAAATATCTTTTAAGGATTTTTTGAGCATTCTCTCTCCATCCTTGTTCTCTTATAAAAATTCTTTTAACATCATTTTCAAATTTAGATAATGTAAAAAATAAATGTTTAGTTTCTTTAAAAACAGGTATTGAGCCGCAATTTTTACATTTAATATCTATTAGTTCATTAACTTCAAATTCTTCATGGCAATTCTCACATCCATCACCAGTTGCTTCTTCTTGACACTTCGGACACTTTCCAACAATATATCGATCAGATAAATATTCATTACACTCATTACAAAAAGTTTGCTCTACATTTTTTTCATATATATACCCTTTATTATATAGGTCTAATATAAATTCTTTTACTTTCTTATGATGAAATTCTGACTGAGTTTTTGCAAAAATATCAAAAGAAAACTCTAAAGAATCAAAACATTTTTTAAATTCCTCATGATATTTTTCAACTACTTCTGCTGGTGTAATTCCCTCTTCCTTTGCTTTCATAGTAACTGGCGTACCATGACAGTCAGTTCCAGAAAGAAAAACTACATCATCCCCCATCATTCTATGATATCTTGCTATAATATCCCCTGGTAATAAAACAGCAATTCTTCCTAAATGTAATGGTCCATTAGCATATGGCCATGCATTTCCTATAATAACATTCATTTTAAATAACCCCCTTCTACTACTTAAGAGTTAATAACTAAGAGTTAAGAGTTTAGGAAGAAAGTCAACTTACGCTTACTCTCTAAAATTAAATTTTTAGAACTCCCACAAGGAGTTTTATCCCTAACTCTTAACTCTTCACTTTTAACTCTTATATCTTTTTAAGTAAACACCTACTTGTTTACATTCCTAGGTATAAGTTTAGCTAAACAAATTAATATTTTGGCTTTACTTATCTTACTATGCTTCCTGTTGGTAATTCACCTGGATTAACTAAATTTAAAGTGCTATCATCATCAGTAGCAGCTGCTATTATCATTCCTTGTGATAATTCTCCTCTTAATGTAACAGGCTTTAAGTTAGCAACTAAAACAACATACTTACCAACTAATTCTTCTGGTTTATAGTGCATTGCTATTCCTGATATAACCTGTCTTTCTTCTCCATTTAAATCAACTTTTAACTTTAATAATTTCTTAGCTTTTTTAATTGGTTCACACTCTAATACTTTAACTACTCTTAAATCTATTTTTTCAAAATCTTCAATAGTTATCTCTTCTTTAATTGGTTGCATTTTATATTCTTCTTTTGGTTTATTAGCTTCTAATTGAGCTAATCTCATAGCTTCTAACTCTTCTAAAGTCTTAGCTACATCTATTCTTGGGAATAAAGCTTCACCTTTCTTAACTGCTGTTCCTGGAGTTGTTCCATCAAATCCAGATAATGAATCCCAAGTGTTTACCGTTATATTTAATTGAGCATTAATCTTTTCACTTGTGCTTGGTAAGAATGCTGATAATAATACAGATGCAAATCTTAAGCTTTCAGCTAAGTTATATAAAACTGTACCTAGTCTCTCTTTCTTTTCTTCATCCTTAGCTAATATCCACGGAGTTGTTTCATCTATATACTTATTAGCTCTTCCTATAAGTGCAAATATATCTTCTAATGCTTCTGGAATTCTTAAATTATCTATTGCCTTAGTTACCTTAACTGGAGTTTCTAATGCTAAAGATATTAATTCATTATCTATATCTTCTTTAGCTGTTGGTGCTGGGATTATACCATCAAAATATTTTTCTATCATTGCAACTGTTCTTGATAATAAGTTACCAAGGTCATTACAAAGATCTGAATTAATTTTCTTTATAAATATTTCATTATTGAATAATCCATCTGCTCCAAATGGAATTTCTCTTAATAAATAATATCTAACTGCGTCAACACCAAATTTATCAACTAAAACTACTGGATCAACAACATTTCCTTTTGATTTAGACATCTTTCCGCCATCAACAAGTAACCATCCATGACCAAATACTTGCTTTGGTAATTCTTCTCCTAAAGCCATTAGCATAATTGGCCAATAAATAGTATGGAATCTTAAAATATCTTTACCTATTAAGTGAACATCTGCAGGCCAATATTTTTTGTATAATTCATCATTATCACTACCATATCCTAAAGCAGATATATAGTTTGATAATGCATCTATCCAAACATAAACTACATGTCCTTCATCAAATGTTACAGGAACTCCCCAGTTAAAACTTGTTCTTGATACACATAAATCTTGTAATCCTGGTTTTAAGAAGTTATTAACCATTTCATTCTTTCTTGATTCTGGTTGAATGAATTCTGGATGTTCATCAATATATTTCATTAATCTATCAGCATATTTACTCATTCTGAAGAAGTATGCTTCTTCCTTTGATTTTTCAACTGGTCTACCACAATCTGGGCAATTTCCATTTACTAATTGAGTTTCAGTCCAGAAAGATTCACATGGAGTACAGTATAATCCTTCATATGAAGATTTATATATATCTCCTTGATCGTATAATTGCTTAAATATTTTTTGAACAGTCTTTTTATGATAATCATCAGTAGTTCTTATAAACTTATCATAGCTTATATCCATCATGCTCCATAAATCTTTTATTCCAGCAACTATTTCATCAACATGCTCTTTTGGCGTTATTCCTTTTTCTTCAGCTATTCTTTGAATCTTTTGCCCATGTTCATCTGTTCCTGTTAAAAACATTACATCATATCCATTTAATCTCTTAAATCTAGCTAAAGCATCAGCAGCTACTGTTGTATAAGTATTACCAATGTGTAATTTAGTAGATGGATAATAAATTGGTGTAGTTATATAATATGGTTTTTTTGTCATTTTTCTTCCTCCTCTTTTTTAGTTAACAATTAACCACTAAGAATTAATGATTTTGAGTTGAAACTTAAATACTAACTCAAAAACTTTAACTCTTAACTGAAAAAAGCCTCTATATAGGCTTTTATACCCATATAGAGGCGTTATATACGCGTTACCACTCTATTTTTATATTTATTTCACAATAAATATCTCTGTAGGTGACTATCATCACCCTGCAATATAACGGTTGCTCCCGTATTATCCTAACTTTTAAAGCTCAGATAATCAACTCCAAGACCATCTTCGTAAAGTTCCATAACGCTAGTTTTCACCATACCTAGCTCTCTTTTAGTTATATTCCTAAACTACTCTTCTCTTCTATGTATTTATCAATTTTATAATATTCTAAAATGTAAAAACTGTCAAATACTTTATTAATATTATTATTTCGCTTTATAGTTAAAATTTGTATCGAATTTTGTTATAATACGTAAAGAATAGGAGTGATATCGTGAATTCTTTTAAACTTCCCAAAATAGGACTTAGAACTATAAAATCAGGAATAGCAGTATTTTTATGTTTATTGCTTTTACCAGAAGAACCGTTTTTTTCATGTATGACTGCTGTAATTTGTTTACAAGATACAGTTTATAATTCTATTCATATGGGAATAAATCGTGGAGCTGGAACAATTTTAGGTGCTGCATTCGGTTTAATTTTTCTATTTATATTTAGATCATTAGAAGGTCATATTTCTAATGAATTAATAGCAAAACCAATAATTTACATTATCATTGCATTAGGTGTAATACTTATGATTTATTTATGTAATATTTTCAAAAGACCTGGTGCAATAAATATTACTTGTATAGCATTTTTAGGAGTAACTACAGCTCATGCTTATAGTGATCCTTTATTTTATGCTACAAATAGAATTATAGAAACTTTATTTGGAATAGTCATTTCAATATTAGTAAATAAACTTATAACACCCCCACCACATAAATAATTAGTAATTAATAAAAAACTAATTAGTATTTCTAACTGAAAAAGGTTGTGCTTTTGCACAACCTTTTTTTATAGCCCTTTTTATTTATTTTTCTTATTGCTTCAGCGTTATTCAACCTTTTAACGAATACTTAATTTTAATTTACATTAAGTACATTATCTTCTACAGGCGTAGCTTCCTCAACCTTTTTACCGAATATTTGCACCCCTACAAAAACTGCTAATATTGCTACTGGTAATACTATATATATTGGTAATCCAAATCCAGCTGGAATATATCCAAATAATATTGTAATTACTGCTACAAATAAAGAATACCAAATTTGAGTTTTAACATGCTCAATATGGTTGCATCCTGCACCCATTGATGAAAGTATTGTTGTATCTGATATTGGCGAGCAGTGATCTCCAAATATTGCTCCAGTTAATACCGCACTTGTACTAACAATTACAAATGACATTTCTGGATTTATTGAATATGCTAATGGCACTGCAAGTGGCATTAAAATCCCCATTGTTCCATATGCAGTTCCTGTTGCAAATGATATTACTGCACCTAATATAAATATTAAACTTGGTAGTAAAAAATATGGAATTGATCCTGATAATAAAGTTACTAAGTATTTAGCTGTACCTAATTCTTTTATAACTGAACTTAATGACCAAGCTAATATAAGAATTACTCCTGTAATTAATAATCCCTTCATACCATCAACCCAAACTTCAATAGCCTCACCAATTGTAAATATCTTTTTACAAACTGCCATTATTATAGCAACTATACTGGCAAGTAATGCTGATTGGAATAATGCCACTGATGCATCTGATGCGCTAAATGCCTGCTTTATAGCTTCAAAGGATGCTGGTGAATTAGTCATTAAATTAATAAGTTCAACATCTTCTCCACCCATTATTGCTGTATATCCACTATAGTAAAATGCTGCGATTGCCGCTACTATTAGAACTCCTATTGGAATTATTGCATTCCATATGCTTAATTGCACCCCTTCTTTAGGTTGCATTTCATCTTCTCCTTGAAGATTATCTACTGCAACTTCAGCTCCAATTTTTTGTCCATTTCTAGCTGCCATCTCGGCTTTTCTCATTGGTCCAAATTCTTTTAATAAAACTGCTGTTATAACTATAAATGCTAATATTAATATGTTATAAAATCTATATGGAATTGTTTGAAGAAATACTCCAAAAGCATCTGCTTGTACACCAATTCCTGTGAAAGCATCATTAATTAAACCAACTTCTAACCCTATCCAAGTAGAAATTATTGCAAGCCCTGCAATTGGAGCTGCTGTAGCATCTATAATAAATGCTAATCTTTCTCTAGAAATTTTCATTTTATCTGCAACTGGTCTCATTATTGGTCCAACAATTAACGCATTTGCATAATCATCAAAGAATACACATATTCCCATAAGCCAAGTAATTAATTGAGTACCTTTTGCTGTTTTAGCTCTTTTAGCTAAAGCTTCTGCTATAGCTTTTGCTCCTCCCATCTTAGCAACAAGATTTATAACACCACCAATTACTAAAACTTGAAGTATAATACCTGCATTCCAAGGATCAGCCAAAGAGTTTAATGCCCTATCTATAAAATCTAAAAATGATTGTATCAATGCACTAAAGACATTAAATCCTGTTAAATTTAATAAAAATCCTCCTGATAAGATACCTATAAACAACGAAACTACAACGTTTTTCGTTATAAATGCCAATACTATTGCAACTATTGGTGGTATTAATGTTAATAATCCAAACTTTTCTGAGTTCACCGTAGCTGAATCTATTTCAGCTGCAAATGCAAGTGTAGTTGATAAAACAAACACTAGCATGGTAAGTAGTAATACTCTGTAACTTCTTTTTTTCATTTTTATTCCCCCTTATTTCTATTTAAAAGCGAATAACAAGGGTACCCCAAACTAACCCAATAAAAAAGACCTTGAGTTAACACTCAAGGTCTTGATATACACTAAAAAAGTATAAAAATACAAGTCTCAAATGATAGCTCACCACAAAATATTTTGTGACAGTAGTACATATATTTTATGCACTCCCAGCTATACAACCTTAAAGCATCGGTTGTACGCTTCGGCGATAATTCCTTTCATATTGAATCATAGTGCTTTCCTCATCAATAATACTATTAATTAATCGCGCCTCTACCCTAATTTATTCACTTTTGTTACTTATTGATTAAATTATACAGTTTATTCTATTGTTTTTCAATACCATTTTATAACTTTTTTTCTTTTTTATTCTTAAAATTCTTTATTCATAAACTTTTCAATGTCTTCAACAGATTTTATTATATCCTTAGATAAGTTTATATTACCATCCTCTGTAACTAATATATCATCCTCAATTCTAATTCCAATACACTCTTCTTCTATATAAATTCCTGGCTCTACAGTAAACACTACTCCTGGAACAAAAGTTATATTTCTATGAGGTGTTTCAATATCGTGAGTATCCATTCCAAGACTATGACCTATACTATGATAATAATATTTTCTTACATCCTTTTTATCTTCAATAAGTCCTAACTTAATACATTCTTCAGCTATTAGTTCTGTTGCTTTATCATTAATTTCTTTGTATTTAACACCTGGCTTTATTAAGCTAATAATTTCTTCATTTACTCTTAAAACTTCATTATAAACTTCCTTTTGTCTTTCTGTAAACTTACCATTAACCGGGAATGTTCTCGAAATATCTGCATTATAGCAATTATATTGTGCACCTAAATCGAAAAGAATTAAATCATCATTCTTAAGTTCAGTATTATTATCTACATAATGAAGTATTGTTGCATTTTTTCCAGCTGCCGCAATAGTTGTAAATGCTAAATCATTTACCCCTTTAGTTTTGCAATTAAAATCAAAATATGCTTCTAACTCATATTCCTTTATTCCTGCTTTAGCCTCTTTCATTAATAATTCAATACCACTTTTAGTTATTTCAATAGCTTTTTTTATATTTTCAACTTCTTTTTCTGATTTAACTAATCTACATTCACCAATAATGCTATAAATATTATTAACTCTTACCTGAGGATATTTACTTACTACTTTTTGTGCGTATTTATGAGATATTGTATCGTCACTATTTGCACTAAGTCTATCTAAATCTAAATATAAATTTATCTCTTCCTTCATTGTTAAAAGCCTATGTATTTCATTTTCGAATTGGCTTTTAGACTATACTTGCTCAACTTCAGCAAGTGAAATCGCCTCATCCTTACGTATACTTTTACCAACCCACTTTTCTAGTTCTTCATCAATATCTTTAATAAAAAGACATGAATTCTTAACTCCTTTTAATTTCGACATGACTAAAACATGTTCTTCTTCTTTTATTCCTGTTAAATAATAAAAATTTCTATTTGGTGTAAATGGATAGCTCTCATCTCCAGTCTTTTTAGGTGCCTTTCCTGCAAATAAAACAACTATTGAATTATCCTTTATTTTTTCTAATACATTTTCTCTGTTAATCTTATACATATTTTTATCCATAGCCCTATCTCCTCTTAAAATTTATTCTGCTGCTAATAATTTTACACTTCTTACATTTGGTAACGAATTTAATCTTGCTGCTAATTGGCTTATACTTTTTTCCATATGTGAAATATCAATAGTTACTGTAACATTTGCACATAAGTTTATTGGAATATCTTGATTTATTGTTAGTATATTACCTTTATAGAAAGCTATACAGTCCAATACTTTAGATAAGGTTCCTGATTTATGTGACATCAAAACTATTAATGTTACCTTTTTTGACTTCATTTCTTCTGCCATTGGAAAAATATCATCTTTATATTTATAATACGTACTTCTACTTATCCCTACAGTCCTAATAGCCTCACTAACATCTTTAGATTTTCCAAGCGAAATAATTTCCTTCACTTCTATTACCTTTTTAAATATCTCTGGTAATGATTTTTCATTTACAATATAAAACTTCTCCATCCCCATAATCATTCTCCATTCGATTCTTTTAGTAATATTATACAACCAAAATTTACACCTTACCAATAAAAATTTACATATTACTCTTTTAATGTAAATAGAGTTGTATTACGAATAACCGTGATGTCAAAAAATTTTATATATTACCTTGAGAAATTATTATAATTTTACTGTACCATAAAATCTTGATTAGATTTTATAGAACAAAATATTAGCTTACATATTTTATTCTATAATAGTTAAAAAGTTAATTAAAAAAGTAATGATATAACTGAAAAGAATACATATGATAAACCTTAGAATTTAATTCTTAGTGAAATCATATCAATTTTGGGAATGTCACATCATCACTTTTTCGTTTAACTTTAAAGTATCATTATTTTTACCATTAGGATTGCCATAATTATTGCTGTCATATCTGCCATTACTGCTGCCCATACTGTATGCCTCGTTTTTTTAATTTTAACTGCACCAAAGTATACTGTTACAGTATAAAATATTGTTTCCGTTGTTCCCATTATTACAGATGAAATTAATCCTATTGCTGTATCTGGCCCATAATTTTTTAATATATCTGTAAATATCCCCATAGCTCCACTACCAGAAAGTGGTTTTATTAAAACTAAAGGAACAACTTCTTTAGGTAGGTCTATCAATTTACAAATAGGTGAAATTGCATTGTTTAACATATCTAAAAGCTTAGCCTCTCTAAAAATATGCACAGCTATAATCATAGCTAAAAGATACGGAAAAATATTAACACATACTTTTAATCCATCTTTTGCTCCTTCTATAAACCAATCATATACTTTTCTACCTTTTATCATTCCATAAGTAATAATAATTAAAACAATTATAGGAATAATACTTTTGGTCAAATATGCAAACATTTCCTTTCCTCCTAAAAATATCTTTGAAGTATTTTACAACATATTACTCCTACTATTGCCGCTACACCAGTTGAAATTATAGCAGGAAGAATTATAATTCCTGGATTTGTAGATCCTGCTGCTGCTCTTATTGATATAACCGTTGAAGGAACTAACTGTATACATGCCGCATTTAAAACTAAAAATAATGCCATATCATTTGATGCTCTACCTTTTTCATTATTTAATCTATCCATTTCCTCCATTGCCTTAATTCCAAAAGGAGTTGCAGCATTTCCAAGTCCCATCATATTAGCTGTAATATTCATAACAATCGATCCTAATGCCTTTTCATCTTTAGCAGCTTCCTTAAAGATTAGTTTTAATATCGGTTTCATTAATTTTGCTAATTTTTCTGTAAATCCGCTTTTTTCAGCTACCTTCATCACTCCACACCAAAAGCACATAAGTCCAACAAGACTAATTATAAAAGTAACAGTTGAATCAATAGATGTAAGTATGGATTGAGAAATCGCCTCTCCATTTCCAGTAAAAATACCAACTACTAGTCCTAAAAACACCATTATAAACCATATGTAATTAATCATATAATCTCTCCCCACTATTTTTTTACTTTACAATATATGCCTTGCAACACGTATTTATTAGTGTTACCATAAATATAGTACTATTTAGTTTTTACTACCTATGTGAAGGGAGACTCACCAATGAAAGAATCAAACTTAAAGTTAGCACAAAAAGATATTGATGAAGCATTAAAAGCTGTAGAAGATATGGAAAACTGTATCAATGATGGTAGCCATGAAAATTACATATTAAAAGAAAAGTTTATGACTTTATCTGAAAAAGTTCAAAAATTAGAGAACTTACTTAAAACAGAAGGAATACTATAAAATGTATACAAAAAAGAGGATAGTTAACTATC
>NZ_KB291621.1 GCF_000320405.1 Clostridium celatum DSM 1785
TTGTTGGTTCGACTCCGACATGAAGCTCCAAAAACTCCACAAAAGTGGAGTTTTTTTGTTTTATAAAAAAATTGAAGATATTTAATAAATAGAAATAATCACTTGAAATATAAAATAGTTAAAATAATAAACTATATATCTCAAGTGATTATTTCATTCATATATTTATAAATTGTAATTAAATTTTCGGTTAAATATTTTATTGTTGTCTTTTTAAGTTAAGTTGAATTCGTATATCTTCTGCAATAAATTTAAATAATTTAAATTCACCAATTATTCTTGAAGAAATTCTTTCGCTATATCTTTTTGAAATAAGAGGTAAACTTAAATTTGTTGAAATAATCATCTTTTTATTTTTTAATATTTTTTTATTAATTAATGTAAATAGCTCAGATGATGAAAAATCAGTTATTTGTTCGGAACCTAAATCGTCTATAATTAATAAATCACAATTTACAAGTAAATTTTCTAAGTCTGTATCATTATTGAATTTAACATCTTTTAAAGCTCTTAATAACTCATCAGCAGTTTTATATACAACTAAATGCCCTCTATCTAATAATTCTTTAGCTATACACCAAGATAGAAAAGTTTTACCTGTACCTGAATTACCATAAAATAAAAGATTGGTATTAATATTTTTAAAGTTAGGTAAATATTCACCAGTTACAAATTCTAAAATAGATTCTATATTTTTTCTAGGTGTATATTTTTCATCGTTTAGTTTATGATTTGGATATAAATTAATATTAAAAGTTCTAAAATTATTTCTTTTTACAGCTTCCTCTAATTCAGAATCTTTATAATACAATTTTATTAATCTAGTTTTAAAACAAGAGCATTTTTCAGTACCAATGAAACCTGTATCTTTACACTTTTGACAATGATAATGTAAATTTAAATAATCAGGTGAATATCCTCTAGCTACTAGCATCTCGTATTTTTGTGCTCTAAGATCTGTTATTTCATCTTTTAAGGCATCAAGCTCTTTAGGATCATTAATACCCTTTAAGGCAGCCATAGAAAGGTTTAAACAAAGTTTTTGTATAGAAATATTACATCAATTATCTCAGGAAATTTTTCTTTTATTTCTTCATGTCTCTTTTTTAAGTTGCGGTTTTCTTCTGTACGGATTTTTTCATAAATATCCATTAGTTCTGCTTGGTATCCTTTAATCATCTTTATCCCATCCTAACAATTTCTTTTCTAAGGAGTCATAATCATATTCACGAGCTTCAAAATTATTAAATTTAAGTGCATTTACTTCTTGAGGTTTAGGTGAGGTAAAGTTTCTCTTAGCTTGGGTATTTTTATAATTGGCTTCTTTTTCTTCAATAGCAGATATAGTTTTTAGGTTACTTTTATTCCAACTTGATAAAATACCATCAATATATTTGAAATCTGCTCTATTTAATCTTTGGAAACAAATATTACAAGCTTTTTCTATTACCTCAAGAGGAAAAGCATAATCAACTATCCACTTTTCTAGCATTTCTTCTTGTGGTTTCATTAATTCAGGATTTTTAATTCCCAAGTAATTTAATATATGGCGAATTTTAATCCATTTATCTTCAGTTTTCTTTATATAATTTTGAGCATCTTCTATAGTTTGAATTTTCATATTATGCCATGCAATTGCAACTTTTTCAATATATCTATAGTCACTTTTGCCCTTAGAAACACAATATTCTAATAATATAAGTATGAGTTCTGACGAAAAATTAAATTCATCTTGCCAACCTAAATATGTTGTCATTTCTTTAGGGGATAGAGGTCTCCCTAAAAGTTTTTCAATATCATTAAGCATATCTTTAGTTGATGTTTTGTTTAAAGCTTCTAGTAAGTTAACTTCCTTATTTTTATTTTCGGAGTATTCTACTAAATCTACAAATTCAACACTGAAGTTACCCATTTTATCTAATGGTATAAGTTTAATTACACCTTCATCATTCCAATAATTTAGTGCATTTAATATATCAGATTCAAGTAGGTTTAAAGATGATGCTAGAACTCCAGAACTAGCACCCATTTCTCCAGAAGTATTATATTTAAGCATTAATAGATAAACTTTAACAAATTCTCCACGCGCTTTAGGCATATAATTTTCTATAAATATATTACTAACAGGAGTAAAGTTTAATGCTTTATTTTTTAGCATAAAAGTGCTCATAATTTCGCGACCTTTCTTAGAAGTAAGATTTTAAATCAATATTATCTAAAGCTAATTATAACAAAGGGATTATGAACCCTCAACATAACAATTAAATAATAAAGTGAATAATAAATTTTAAAAAAGGGAAAAGTAAGTGATGTGCTTTTTAAATAGCCAATAAGGAGGAAGTAAAATCATGGGTCAAATGAACAGAATAATATAAGTGAAGGGGTGCAGATTATATTAAAATCAATAGCTCTAATACTTATATTTATCATGTTTATATCATTTAATATCTATAAATGTAAAAAAAATATTTTTTGCAATATGGGAAATAGTCAATTAGTGTTTAGTGAAATAAAAGAAAATGAAGAAAGTGTAGAAGAAAGTACAGCAGACGTATTTAAGGAAATCGCAAGTAATAAATTAAATATTAAAATTAATGGATATGAAGTAAGTTCAATAGATAGATTATTATTAGATAATAAATCTATAGATTTAAAATATTTAATCATAAAAGATATATGTTTAAACTATATTAAAGAGTTAGGCTTTAATATAGAAAATATTAGTGAAATAAACATTTTAGGAGAAATAGAAGATTTACCTTGTAGCTTAAATATAATAGATTTAAAACAAAATAAAGAAATTGCCAGGGAAATATATGAGGCAACATTAATTAATGAAAATTTATTAGACTTGCAAATAAAGGTTAATGTTGTAGAAAGAGAAGAAGTTGATGAAGATGTAGTTATAAAACAAGATGATAGTTTATATATAGGGCAAAATGAAGCAATTAAAGGAGAAAAAGGAGAATGTTTATTATATAAAGAAATTACATATGATGGCTTGGTAAAAAGTAATGAAAAAGTTGTTAGAGAGAGATTAATCAAATCGCCTGTTGATACAGTTATAAAAAAAGGAACTAAAAATCCATATTATGATGGAGTATCATTTTTATATAGACCAACTTCAGGTGGATATATGACATCAATATTTGGAGAAGAAAGAGTAAATTCTTATCATAAGGGAATAGATATAGCAAAAGATATGGGTGAGGATGTTATAGCAGCTTTTGATGGTGAAATAAAAAGTGCTGGATATAATGATGGTGGTTATGGAAATTTAATAATAATTGAGCATGAAGGGAATATGGAAACTTATTATGCTCATTTAAGTGAAATATATGTATCAGAAGGAGATATAGTAAAAAAGGGGGATATAATAGGGGCTATAGGTAGCACTGGATATAGTACAGGACCGCATCTGCATTTTGAGTTAAGAGTTAATGGAGAGCCCGTAAATCCAGAACCATATATAGAATAAACAATAAAAAAACACCTTAAGGGTGTTTTTCATTGTTTATTATTTTATTAATATTAATAACTCCGTTACCTTGTTGATTTTTTGGAATATCTAGTGGTGTTGAAGCAACTTTTAATAATGCGACAACATCATCAAATGATAGATCTTTATTATACTCAAATAATAGTGCACAAACACCAGCTACGTATGCAGCGGCTACAGACGTTCCAGTAAAACTTTTATAAGAAGTAGCAAGCTTAGGAACAAATACTTTAGAGTTACCTTTAAATGAAATATAAGAAGTATTACAGTTTAAAGAAACTACATCAACACAAGCAGCACAAAAATCTGGTTTTCTTGGTTTTTTCGTAGGACCACAAGATGAATAAGAATAGCTTTCAGGCTTAGATACAGTATTTATTCCAGATACAGTAATACAATTTTTACTTAAAGCAAGACCTATTATAGAACTATCAACATTTTCATTACTACCACTAGGTAAGATTGGAATTAAGGAGTTTGAGATTGCCTTCTTTAATAAGGTATCAAAAGCTATATAAATAAACTTATTATAGTTAAGAGATTCAAAAGGAAGGCATAAAACTTTTATATTAAAATCTTTACTAATAGAAATAAGATCTTCGATAGCAAATAAGACATCAGAAGCGTACCCCCGTCCTAGTTTATTAAAAGCTTTATAACAGTGAATAGTGGCTTCCTTTGCTAGACCACAATAAATTTTATTAGAAGATTCACCATTCCCACCAATTATTCCACAAGTACATGTACCATGTCCATTATCATCATATGGATAAGGCAATCCATTTATCAAATCAATGAAAGTTATTATTCTATTAGAAGGATAAGTTAAATCACGATGTGGATAAACGCCAGAGTCAATAACTCCTACACCAATGCCTTTTCCAGAGATGTTCAATTTGTTTGAAATTCTAATTTTATTGGCAGTAGGGATACTCATTCCACAAAGTGAAAAATACTCATCTAGACAAATAAACTCTATTTCAGGATACTCTATTAATCTATAGATTGATTTTGAATTAAGCTTAGCACATATAATATTGCAAGATTCAATTTTTCTAATGATTTGGCCTTTATATGAGGATATTTTTTTTGAGATAGAATCTTGTAATGTCTTATATTTTATTAAAACACGATAATACTCTATGTCATTGTTATTTAGGATATCCCTTAGATTAGTATCAAGTTTTTTACTTAAAGAGAACATAAAAAACTCCTAAAATTATTCACATTACTATAGTATAAAATTTATATCCTTTTTGTTAATACATATAAATCAATTAATTTTATAAAAAAAAAAGCCACTAGGGCTTTAATTAATATACGAATGAGTTAAAAATTTCTTCTTCTGAGTAGCCTAATGTAATTCCAAGGCTTAAAACATCTTCTAAAAGAGTGAAGAAGTGGTCAACAGAAGGTGAAATTATTAAATCGTTTATGTCTATATATAAATTTAAGAATTGATCGCTTAAGCAATAATCATTTGGTCTAAGTGTAATATCGTAGCTATCTATATAGTGTTTATCTAGTCCTAAATTGATAATGTGAGTTAAAAAATCAGTATATTTTACAAATATAAGTTCTTTATTTAAATTTAAACCATCATCTATCCAGTATTTATAGCACTTTGTCTCTTCGGCTAGTGAGCTTAACTTTACTTGTAACTCAAGGTGTTTTCTAGCCCAAAGTTTATATTGAGATAATTCTTGATTGATAAGTATCTCCCTTTTTCTCTCTCTTTGCAGTTCCACAATAGATAAAATATTCATAAATGTCCTCCTCATTTACTAGGATCAATATAATATATTTTACAGAATTTATTAATTCTTGAAAAGTGTCGTAAACGAATACAAAAAAATAAAGTTTATATTTTTTTTTACAGCATTAAACAAAAAAGAACATAACTTCTATTAGTTATGTTCTTTTTATATAATATTTCTTTTAATTTATAGCTACTAAATAGTTTTTAGTGGGTATGTTTGAACTAAGGTTTCTCTTCGATTATTTGAAATCTTCCATAATTCTAATCTATTTACCTTTAGTGTAGATAAATTTGTCTTAAATTCAGAATCAGTCTTTTTGTTATCTTTATTAATATAATTAATATTAGCAAGGGCTAAGTGAATATCATCATTAATATTTTTTACATTAAATCCATATAATTTAAGGTTCTCATTAATTAATCTATTTAATCTTTTAATATAACCAATTTCTTCAACTTTTAAATTAAGAGTTTTATTTGTTTCGCAAAGTGTTACTGTTGAAGATAATTCAACTTTGAAATGCTTATATGGTTTTAAGATTTTATCCATAACTGAATTAAGTTTATCAATATTAGGATTTTCTACAACTTCTAGTGGTATATATGGTATCGGTGAATTTCTATTAGCTCTATATTTTTTTGATAGAGTCCGTTGTACAGGACTTAAGTTTTTATAAGATACATCATCAAATAATGCAACTAAATAGTATTTCATATTATAACCTCACAAGTTAAAATTTGTATAACAATGTTATATTAAATTATATCACAAATAAAATAGAATTGACAATTTGTATATAGGCGAGATAATAGCTAAAAGTATTAAAAATAAGGGCTTTTGGAAGAAAAAACCCTATTAACTCCTATATACTTTATGTTATAATAAATAATGTTGACTTAAAAATCTATGTAAAAATAAGCAAATAACTTATTTAAGAAAAAATTGGATAAATTTTATATTTAAGGATAGATTAATATATATAAATTTAGGTAGGGTGAATAGGATGGAAACATTAATTATTAATGGAGGCAAAGCATTGCAGGGATCTGTAGAAATAAATGGTGCCAAAAATGCTGCAGTTGCAATTTTACCAGCTGCAATCTTAGCTAGTGAAGGAAAATGTGTTATTGATAATATACCTGATATAGAGGATGTACATTGTTTAGAAAGAATTTTATCAAGTTTAGGTTGTAATGTACATAAGGTAAATAATAATACTTTAGAAATTGATGCAACAGATATTACAACTGTAGATGCATGTAATGAAGATGTAAGAAGAATGAGAGCTTCATACTATTTTATAGGTGCATTATTAACAAGATTCAAAAAAGCAAAAGTAGAACTTCCTGGTGGATGTCCAATAGGGGCAAGACCTATAGACCAACATATAAAAGGTTTTGAAGCTTTAGGAGCAAAGGTAACAATAGAACATGGTGCAGTAAATGTTGAAGCAGAGAATTTACATGCAGCAAATATATTCTTTGATGTAGTTTCTGTAGGAGCTACTATAAATGTTATGATTGCCGCAACAATGGCTGAAGGGACAACTATATTAGAAAATGTAGCTAAAGAACCTCATGTTGTTGATGTAGCTAATTTCTTAAATTCTATGGGTGCAGATGTTAAAGGTGCAGGTACTGATGTAATAAGAGTAAAAGGTGTTAAGAAATTAGTAGGATGCAATTATAGTGTTATACCTGACCAAATTGAAGCAGGTACATTTATGATAGCTGCAGCAGCTACAAAAGGTGATATAACTATAAAGAATGTAATACCAAAGCATTTAGAGTCTATTTCAGCAAAACTTATGGAAATGGGTGCTATCGTTGAAGAAGGTGATGATAGTATAAGAGTAACTGTTGATCAACCACTAAAAGGAGTAAGTGTTAAAACAGCTCCATATCCAGGATTCCCAACAGATGTACAACAACCAATGTCTACGTTATTAAGTATTACAAATGGAAGAAGCTTAATTGCTGAAAGTATTTGGGAAAATAGACATAAGCATACTGATGAATTAAAGAAAATGGGCGCTGTTATAAAAGTAGAAGGTAGAACGGCTATAATAGATGGTGTTCAAAATTTAAAGGGTGCTAAAGTTGTGGCAACAGATTTAAGAGCAGGAGCAGCAATGGTTATTGCTGGATTAGTTGCTCATGGAGAAACTGAAATACGTGATATAGGGCATATAGATAGAGGATATCCTCATATAGAAGATAAATTTAGAGCATTAGGTGCAGATATAAGAAGAGAATTAAGATAAACTTGGGGGAAAAACAAATGAAATTTTGCTCATTATATAGTGGAAGTAGTGGAAATAGTATTTTTATAGGTTCGGATAATGCAAAAATATTAATTGATGCAGGTCTACCAGGTAAAAAAATAGATGAAGCTTTAAAATGTATAGGGCAAAATCCAAATGAGATTGATGGAATTTTTATAACTCATGAACATATAGACCATATTAAAGGGGTAGGGGTTTTATCACGAAAATATGATATTCCTATATATGCTCCACATGATACTTGGGTTGCAATGACAAATAATATTGGTAAGATAAAAGAACACAATATAAAAATAATGGATAGAAGATCTACTGTATCTATAAAGGATATTGAGGTAAAATCATTTATCATTCCTCATGATGCAGCTTCACCAGTTGGATATACTATTAATTTAGGTAATAAAAGAGCAAGTGTAGCAACTGATTTTGGTACATTTACTAAAGAAATAGAAGACAATATAAAAGAATCTGATATAATATTAATTGAAAGTAATTATAATCCACAAATGCTTGATTTTGGACCATACCCTTATTCTTTAAAACAAAGAATAAAAGATGTACATGGACACTTATCAAATGAAGATTGTGGAGAAGCTATTGTTAAGATACTAAAAAGCGGTCTTGGGAAAAGTATTATGCTAGGGCATCTAAGTAATACTAATAATACTCCAGAGTTAGCTGAACTAACAGTTAGAGATATTTTAACTAATAATAATATTAATATTGGATCAGATGTGTTTTTAAGTATGGCTAATAGACACAATCCAAGTAAAATTATTACTTTATAGTATTAATGCTTAGAAGGTGATTAATATGGAAATTAAATATGCTTGTGAAGAACATATTGATGAAGCAATGGATGAAATTATAAATGAAAAAGAAACTTTTCCCGTTATTAATGAAATGACAGAAAAAAAATGTGACTATTGCGATAAAAAAAGCAAATATGAAGTAAAAATGATATAATTTATTATGTATTGAAAAATATACGTAAAATTTAGTATAATTTTGTATAAGTACAAAGAGAGAATTTGATATAAGTTTTATAAGTACAAAGAGAGAAAGAGGAGAGATTAAAATGAGTTTATACAAACAATGGACAGATATGGTCGTAGAATACGTTAAGACAAAAGGGGAAGCAGCATTCTGGAATGAATATACTAAAGTTGAAACTGCTATATACAGAGATTTATTAGCTAATAGCAAAGAAACTTTAAAAATGACAATTGCTGATTTTGCAAAGAAATATGAAACATCAGAAGAATTTGCAATGGGATTTGTTGATGGAATAAATGATAGTTTAAATAATTCATACGATTTAGAAGCTTTAGAAGCTAGTGATGAAATTGTATTAGATATAAATTTAGAAAAGTTATACTTCAATATGTTAGAAGCTAAGGCTGAATACTTATATACATTACCACAATGGGATGGAATATTCTCACCAGAAAAGAGAAAAGAAATTCAAAAGGCATATAGAGAATCAACTATCGTAAGAAATGAAAATAAAGTTGGTAGAAACGATGCTTGTCCATGCGGAAGTGGAAAGAAATATAAAAAGTGCTGTGGAAAATAATTATATTTAAAAAAGAGCTTTGAAATCAAGGCTCTTTTTATTTGGAAAAATAAATATATAATTCTATTTTAGTGTCAAAACAAAAGAAAAATAAATAGATTATAGTAGTTATAACTATTATAATGGAGGCGCTATATGTTTAATATATTTCCATATGTATTTTCAGGAACTTTTAATTTAATATCAGATGGCTTAAATATGATTGATAATATAATTGATAATGTTATTAATAGTGAGTTTATGGATAACCTAGTAGATAATATAGAGAATATGTCTGCGATTAATGTGAACTTTAAAGAGCATAAAAGAGCATATACAATCGAATGTTATTTACCAGGAGTAAATAAAGAAAATATAGATATAGATTATGAAAATAATTATATTACACTCAAAATAAAGAGAAATATGTTTTATACTAACAATAAAAATGTAGCAATGGCAGTAATTCAACCAGGTGGGGATATAGAAGAGGATTATTATGTAGAAAATATTGATTCTAATAATATAAAAGCTTCATTTAAGGATAATATGCTAAGAGTTCTCATTCCTAAAAACACTTATATAAGCAAAGATACAGCTATTGTTGAAGTTAATGATTACATAGATTAGTAGTAGAAATAAATTTAATGACATATAACATAGGAGGAAGAGTAATGAATAAAACCGTTATTTCAGTTGGTAAATTAAAAGAAAAGTATTTGAAGCAAGCAATAGATGAGTATTCAAAGAGATTAACACGATATTGCAAAATAGACATTATTGAATTGCCAGATGAAAAAACTCCAGATAATGCATCTGAAAAAGAAGAGCTTCAAATTAAAGATAAAGAAGGCCAGCTTATATTATCTAAAATAAAAGATAATATGTTTGTTGTTGCAATGGATTTAAATGCAAAGCAAATGACCTCAGAGGAGTTCTCAAAGTTTATTGAGACTCAAGGGGTTATGGGTAACTCTAACATAACTTTTGTTATAGGAGGCAGCTTAGGATTATCTCAAGCAGTTATAAAAAGAGCAAATTATAAAGTATGTTTTTTAAAATGACATTTCCACATCAACTGTTTAGAGTTATGTTATTAGAACAAGTTTATAGAGCTTTTAGAATAATGAAAAATGAACCGTACCATAAGTAAGTGAGGTTTTTACTGAAATTAGGTTAATAAATAAGGGAATTTGAGAAGGAGAGGGTTGAGAATATTATCATTTAAGTAAGCCTTT
Organism: Clostridium celatum DSM 1785; assembly: GCF_000320405.1. Classification (GTDB taxonomy): domain Bacteria; phylum Bacillota; class Clostridia; order Clostridiales; family Clostridiaceae; genus Clostridium; species Clostridium celatum. The sequence continues at coordinate 10,337 of NZ_KB291621.1, forward strand.
ATATATAGAACTTTAGTGATAAATTATATGTGGAATTGGTATATAAATAATATTATTAATTTAATGTTAAGAGTGTTAATTTATGAAATTAGCACTTTTATATTTATAATATAATTGAAACTTTATGTTATTATGTATTTATAAAATAAATTCATTTTGATATATATTATATAAAATGGAGGAAAATATAAATGAAAATTAATATATTAATTGTTGAAGATGAAAAAGAAATAAGGGAAGGCGTAAGTGAATATCTAGCAGAGGTTGGATATAGCGTTATAAGTGCAGAAGATGGAATGCAAGCAATAGAATTATTTAAGAATAATAAAATTGATTTAGTAATTTTAGATATAATGCTTCCAAAGGCTAACGGATTTGTTGTTTTAAATAAAATTAGACAAGAAAGCAATGTTCCAGTAATTATGTTAACAGCAATGAGTGATGATTATACCCAAATTATGAGTTTTGATGAAGAGGCAGATGATTATATTACAAAGCCATTTTCAATAATAGTTTTACATAAAAGAATAGAAGCACTTCTTAGAAGAGGAGTAAAAGTTAGTGAAAATAAAAAGTGGTGTTATGGAGATATAGAAATTGATTTTGAAGGATATTCAGCAAGAAAGAATGGAGAAAATATTGATTTAAAACCTAAGGAAATAAAATTAATAGAGTTATTATTAAAGTATGAGGGAAAGGTTTTAACAAGAGCACAAATCTTAGATAATTTATGGAGGATTGAAGAAGCACCAAATGATAGGGTTATTGATGTATATATTAAAAATATAAGAAAAAAGTTGTTATTAGATTGTATAGTAACAGTTAAGGGAATTGGATATAAATTTGAGGAGCAATGATGAATAAGTTAAAGCTATTTTCAAAAACATATATATTTACCATGGGGATAATAAGTGTAATAATTTTAATTTCAAATGTTTTAATTTATTTAGCATTACCCAAGGTATATGTGAATAATAAACAAAAGGAAGCTGATAAAATTATTGAAGATTTAATTGAACAAGTAAATAAATCTGATAATAAGGAATCATTTAAGATAGCAAAGAATTTTGCTGAAAAATATAATATTCAAGTTTTACTTACTATAGGAGATGAAAAAAGGGTATTTCAAGGTTTGCACAAAGTAGATATATATGTTAATGAAGAGGAAATTACAGAAAACTCTTTAATAATTCCTAATTTAAGTGGTGAAAATATTATAGAAAGTTTTGATGATGAAAATGGAGAAATATTCGGTCAATATATTAATATAAATAATTTATCAATAATAAAAAGTAGGGACTTTAAAAAAAGTAATGATGTAAATGGAAGTGCTAAAATAGTAATGGATTTAGAATCATTCACAGAAACAAGAGATATTATATTAAAAATACTTCCATATTCTATTTTTATAAGCTTGCTTATAGCACTTATTGCATCATATATATATGCAAGAAAAATTACAACTCCAATAAAAGAAATTTGTGATGTTACAAAAAAAATGGAGAATTTAAATAAAGAAGCCTTTTGTGAGGTAAAAACTGAAGATGAAATAGGAATATTAGCAGCTAATGTAAATAGTTTATATGAAAATTTATTAAATACAATTGTATCATTGGAAGAGGAAATAAAAAATGTAAGTGAATCTGAAAAAATTAAGGTGGATTTTTTAAGAAGCGCATCACATGAGCTTAAGACACCACTAATGAGTATGTATATAATGATTGAAAATATGCTATATGATATAGGAAAATATAAAAATCATTATATATATTTAGAAAAATGTAAGGATATAGTTAGTGAATTAAGTAAAATGGTTCAGGAAATTTTAGATACTTCAAAACTTAATATAATAAATAATAAAAATGAAAGTGTATTAGATTTAGGTAGTTTAGTTCAAAAGAACATAGAACCATATAAATTAATAGCTAAGTCAAAGAAAATTAATATTAAAATGAATTTAAAAGAGTCTTTTAATATTAAAGTAGATGAAAAATTATTTACTAAAGCAATTTCTAATATTATTTCTAATGCAGTAAATTATACTGATGAAGGAAAGGAAATAAGAATATATATAAAAGATAAAAAACTTATTATAGAAAATGATTGTAAGCCAATTTCAGAAGAACATTTAGCACATATTTTTGAGGCATTTTATAGAGTTGATTTTGATAGAAATAAGAGTAGTGGGGGGAATGGGTTAGGATTATACATAGTTCAACAAATTTTAAAAATGTATAATTTAGATTATTCTTTTAAATCAATATTAACTGGAATGAGTTTTGAAGTTGATTTTAATTAAATATTTGAAATTTGTTCATGTTTAATAAAAAATAAAATAGTTGAAAAATAACGGGTATTAGATTAATAATATCCTTATTTTTTTATAAAAAATAATTTAATTAATACGATTCTTAATGAATTTTATAAACTTAATTTTTAAATTTCATAAATATTTCATATTAGGTTGATAGAATGTACTCAAGTTAATAAACAAGGAGGACATAAATATGAATGTATTTAAGAGATCAATATTATATATAACAAGAAAAAAAATAAAAAGTATTATTATGTTATTTATATTATTTGGAATAGCAACGGCAGTTTTAAGTGGAATTTCAATTAAAAAGGCAGCAAATATAGCAAGACAAGATTCAAATAAGGATATGGCAAATACTTTTGAATTACAAGCTAATTTTGCGGGTAATTTTGAAGGAACAATTCCAGAAAATTTAATTGATAAGGTTTCAAAGGTAGAAGGTGTTAAGAATTATGATGCAGCAATTCAAGGAGCTGGTTTAGATTTAGAAAATGTAAATTATATAAAACCTGAAAAAAATGTAGTTCAATATAATGATGATTATAAATATGAAAAACTTTTTTCTGTAGAAGCACATAAAAGTTCAGAATATGATATTAAGTTTATAAGTAAATCATTAAAGCTGATTGATGGTAGACATATTGTTGCTACTGATAAAAACAAGGTATTAATTCATAAGGATTTAGCAGAAGCAAATAATTTAAAAGTTGGAGATACTATAAAAGCAACAAAGAGTGCTGGAGATTTTAATGCATCAACTTTATCTAAAAGTGATTATGACCTTGAAATTGTAGGTATTTTTGAAAGTGAAAATACTGAAAGAGCTGGACATAAATTAGAAATGCCAGAAAATCTTTTAATTACTGATGTAGATACTATTAAAACTTTATATGGATATTCAGATGGAAATGTAAAATATACAAATGCTACTTTCAATACAGATACTGATGTAGATAAAGTAACATCAAAATTTAAAGATATTCCTACTGATTGGAATAAGTATACAATAGTAAAAAGTGAAGATACATTTTTAGCTTTATCTAAGTCTTTTGATTCTTTAGATAAGATTATAAATATGGTTTTAATTGGAGCAATAATAGCTGGAGTAATAATACTTTCATTAGTGTTAGCATTTTGGATTCAAGGAAGAGTTCATGAAACCGGTATATTACTTTCAATAGGAGTTTCAAAGTTTAATATTATTTCTCAATATATAATTGAATTATTACTTATAAGTATATTAGCTTTTGGAGGATCATATTTCTCAAGTAAGGTAATTTCACAAAATATAGGAAATACAATAGTTGCACAAGCAGGTAAGCAAGCGGTTCAAGACGTTCAAAGTGGATTTGGAGGATTTTCATTAGGAAATGATGTTAATAGTTCTTTAGCAACTCGTACAGTAGATGAAATAGATGTAAAAGTAGAGGTTGAAGAATTAATTTATGTATATGTTATAGGAACAGTTATTATCATACTTTCAGTAATGGCATCATCAGCATCAATAATTAGATTAAAACCAAAAGAAATATTATCCAAAATGAGCTAGGAGGAAAATAAATGTCAATTTTAGCATTAAATAAAGTTAATTATTCATATAAAAATGGAAAAAAAGTTTTAAATGATATAAGCATGGAATTTGAAGAAGGAAAACTTTACGCTATTTTAGGGGCTTCGGGTTCAGGAAAATCAACGTTATTATCACTATTGGCTGGATTAGATGAACCTAGAAATGGCGAAATATTATATAATAATCAAAATATAAAAGTAAAGGGATATGAGAATCATAGAAAAAGCAATATTTCATTAATATTTCAAAATTATAATTTAATTGATTATATGACACCTTTAGAAAATTTAAAAATAGTTAATCCCAAGGTGAATAAGAAAATATTAAACAATTTAGGGTTAGCTGATGATGAAATTAATAGAAACGTATTACAACTATCAGGGGGACAGCAACAGCGTGTTGCCATTGCAAGAACACTTGTTACAGATTCACCAGTAATATTAGCAGATGAGCCAACGGGGAATTTAGATAGTGATACAGCTGATGAAATTATAGAAATATTAAAAACAAGTGCACATAAACATGGAAAGTGTGTAATAGTGGTTACTCATAGTAAGGAATTAGCTAAAAAAGTAGATGTTGTACTTGTTCTAAAAAATAAAAAACTAACACAGATTAATTAATAAAAATTATATTATTAACAATAAGTTTTTAGAAGGAATAATTAAGTATGAAAGTAAAACATTTTAAAGATGCAAATTTAATAAGTAAAGTACTATATGTTATTTCAATAATTATATTAGCATATACATTATTAACTATATATAATTCACATGTATATATATTATCACTTGTAGCATCAGGTAAGATTGTGGTAAGTAAAAGTATATTAGTGGTAATAACATATTACATTAATTCATCATTACCGTATGCATTTTATTCAATAGCAACATTTTCTATGGGATATATTATCAATGAATTAAATGTTAAAAGGGAAGTAGAAAAAGATATAAAAACTGATTTAGAAGACTTTAATAAATTAAATGAAGATGATAATGAATTAGAAGAATTAATAGAATATTTAAAAGATTAACTAGCTGTTAAGGATTAATTTAGAAAACTCTTGATATTCACTTGAGAAAGTTATTATGATGTTAGGGTAATGGGCAAGATGGTAAGGGATAACAAGCAATTGGATATAAAGTAAGTTTTGAGAAGGAGTATCAGTTAAGGGTGCTCCTTCTTCTTTTAGGTTAAGAAGTTTTGGAGCAACTATGTTGAATTTGAACATTACTATATAGAATAATATGGGGATGTAGCTCATAATTAAATTATAATTTTAAAAGTATATTAGAAAAGGAGAAAAGTAATGAGCAAGTTTACAACCTCACTTAACACCGATACGGAGAACCGTATCATAAATAAAAAAATACCTTTTATAATAAAAATTTTATTATAAAAGGTATTTTTTTATTTTGGTATTTAAATTTTTAGATTATTTTTTTGAATCTCTAATAGATTTTTTTGCTTTTAAGTAATAAAAAAGCTCAATTTTATCTTCATTATCCCAATCTTCAAATTCAAGCAAAATAGGTATTAGCTCAGAAAAATCAATTGATTCATATGGAGTAGGGGAAGTTGAATCTTCTAATAAGTGATACATTGGTATGTTTAATGCTTTTGATAATATTTTTAAATTACTAATAGAAGGATTACTTCTATCATGTTCAATGTCACTTAAAAAAGATATTGATAAATTTGTTAAAGTGGATAATTCTTTTAGACTTAATCCGTTACATTTTCTAAAATGTTTCAATTTCTTTCCTAAATTCATAAAACACCTCATCTAAAATACGTTATTTACGTATTTTTCATATTAGATTATAAATGAAATGTTTAAGAAAGTAAATAAATGATAAATAATACTTTTAAAAAGTTAATAATTTATAATAATGTTTTTTTTATAAATTAAATAAATAATAAATAATAAATTAAAAAATTAAATAAATAACAAATAATAAATTAAAAAATTAAATAAATGATAAAAAGATACTTTAATAAAGTAAAAAAAACCAAAAAACTTGATTTTTTACTTTTTTAACGTAGAATATTATTTGGAGGTGAAATTTTGAAGCTTGGACGTAAAATTAGAGATATTAGAGTTAGTAAAAATATGACTCAAAAGAAATTAGCTGAATCAGCAGGTATATCTAATACATATTTATCTGATATTGAAAGAATGCGAACTAGCCCATCAATAAAGACACTAGAGAATATAGCAAACTCGCTTGGTAAAAATATAAAAGAATTCTTAGATTAGATTTTTATGTATAAGTAAATATTAAAAAATACGTTAAACTATTATTAAAATTATTTGTTAGTTTAACTAAAACATAAGAATAAGTATAAAACTTAATTAACAAATGATAAATTAGATTATTTAAATGGTATATGAAAAAATATTAGACAATTCATAAAAATATTTTTTATTTGCGAGGAGTGAAGCATATAATTTATATAATTTATATTGAAGATGATTTGCAGAAAAAGAAAAATATTTATTATAGTGAAGATAAAGAAGAAGCTGATTTAAAATTTAATACTTTATTAAATATATGTATTATGAAAGCACGTGAAAGTATTTCTATAAGAGGAAATGATTGTATTTCGAAAAATGATGATTTTAAATTAATATCTTTAAGTAATAAAGAAAAAATATTGATTAGATCAAAGGATTTCGTAGTATATGTAAATGAAAAAGGAAAAATTGTAGGAGCTATTTCATTTATAAATAATTTTAACCATACATATAATGAAAGAGTTATTATGGAAATAATCTAAAAAATAGATTAATAGAAAATATATACTATCGACATTAAACTTATAATATTTTTATTTTATAAATTAAATTAATTTTAATAATATTATAATAAACAAATCTAATGTTAAACAGGACTAAAAATATGTTTATTAAACAAAGTAAGGTACTGTTTTTACTCATAAATATCATATCCGTGCAATTTAAACACTATCATAATAGTATATCAAATTATTTTTTTATTTAATTATTAAAAACAATAGAACAATATATTACAATATCGTTTCCTATAAAAATAGAATTTTTAAGAAATATATTGGTAAAGTAATAAAAAGAATCTTTACTAGATATGTTATTGAGCGTATGTGAATGAATTATTTTATAAGTTAATTATAAGTATAGTACATAGTTTTAATAAGTTGTTAAACGATTAAAAGAAAGTAGTATTTATTAAAGAAATTACTTTTTACTTTGAATTAATAAATATTAGAATTAACATCTTAAATTAAGATATTATTATTAAACAATATATTTTTAATATTGAACGAAAATATATAAATATAGCAATGGAAGGGCGCTTTATGAGGAAAAAATTATCTAGAGAGGAAATAGAGTCAATATTAGATTTAATTCCTTTACAAATAGCTTATAGAGATTTAGAAGGAAAGCATATTTATTTTAATAAAAGTTATGCAAGTCAACTTGGAATAAATAAAAAAGAAGAACTTTATGGTAAGAAATATGAAGAGATTAATGAACTAATATATAATGTTAATCAAATAAAAAAAACAGATGAAGAAGTATTAAAAAGAAAAACAAATATTGAATATAAGGAAGTTATCTATATAAATAATAAAAAATATATATATGAAATTAACAAAATTGCCATATTAGATAAAAATAATGCTAAAGGAATATTAAGTATAATGAAGACAATTTCATATGATGAAGAACTAGATAAATTAAAAGAAGGCTTTTTCTCTAATTTAACACATGAATTTAGAACGCCTATAAATATAATTATAACAACTATACAACTTTTAGAAAATCAATTAAAAGTTTTTAATATAAGTGATTATAAAAACTTATTATTGAAAAGTATTGAAAGAATAAGAATAAATTCATTAAGAATACTAAGGTTATCAAATAATTTTATAGACTTAACTAATATATATAATGATAATGTTAATTTAAATTTACATAATTATGATATTGTAAGCACAGTGGAAGATATATGTTTGGATATAAATAATTATGGAAAATTTAAAAACTTAAAAATAATATTTGATACTGAAATAGAAGAGAAAATCGTATCATTTGACAAGGTAAAATTAGAAAGAATAGTGATAAATTTAATTTCTAATTCAATAAAATTTAATGATGGAAATAGAATTATAAATGTTAGCATATATTTGAAAAATAATAAAGTAAATATATCTGTTAAAGATAATGGATATGGAATATCAGAAAAAAAACTACAAACAATTTTTTCTGAATTTTCTAATTCAGAAAAAAGGTTAAATAAAGTAAGCGAAGGTTGTGGAGTTGGATTAGCTATTGTAAAGAACTTAGTTGAAGCACATAAAGGGGAGATTAAGGTTAAAAGTGAATTAGGAAAAGGTAGTGAATTTATAATTAAAATACCAGATGTATTTATTAAGGATTTAGAAAATGATAGTTGGCTTAATAAAGTATATAATAATAGAGAAGAAAGAATTAATATGGAACTTTCAGATATATATGAATAAAAATAACAATTAAAATAGAAAAATAAGAAAAAGAATTATGCAATATATTGAGAAAATAGCCGTACCTATTAATAAAATAATGGGATAGGGCTATTTTTATTAATAAAAATAGCGTAGTATAAGTAAAAGAATGTATCAATAACTTATAATCAAGCCTATGGTGAATAATTGTTTATTATTTTGGATAGCGTTTAAATATAGGGATTTATATTTAAATATTCTTTTTAATGATAGTACTAGTAAAACAGAGGTATGTAATTTATTTAGTTAATAATAAATAGATGTATTCATGAGAATAGATTATTATATAAAAGGGTTTTGGTAAAATATCAGATAAAAAAGAAATAAAAATTAAAAAGTAAATGTTGGGGTGTACTCATTTGGTTCTGTTCCTAATATAAATTTTAGGAGGTAGAAAATGAAATATAAATTGATTAAATTATTATGTTTTTTCTTTTTATTTTTTATGGTTAATACTTTTGCTGTTAATGCTGAAACAGAAGAAGTCATTGTTGGATTTTATGAAGAGTATCCGTATTATTATTTAGATAATAAAGGAAATCCACAAGGGTATTATTATGTTATTATGAAGGTTATTGCAGAAGAATTAAATATAGACTTTAGATATGAGAATGTAACATTTAATAACTATTATGAAAAATTAATAAACAAAGAAATTGATTTGCTATTTGGGGTTATAAAAACGGAAGAGTTTGAAAAAAAATTTGAATACAGCACATATATTATTGGTAATAAAGTAAATTATATATTCACAAATAGAAATATAGAATTTGGTGATTTAAGTAGCTTAAATGGATTAATTTTTGGGTATAATCCTAATTTATATAATTATAAATATTTTTATGATCAATTAATTAATAATGGAATAAACTTTGAAGTGAAATTGGCTGAATCAAATAACCAGTTAAAAGAATGGTTAAAATCAGGGGAAATTGATTTTACTGTTGCTAGTGGACATGACAAATTTTTTAGAAGATTTAAAGATGTGTATATGTATGCTTTGGGGGGAAGCTACATAGTAGCAAATAAAGATAATGCAGATTTAATTAATAAAATAGATAATATACTTATTAATATAAATTCGAAAAATAGTAAAAAAATATATAATTTATATAATCATTATTTTAATCATGCATATAATGAAGCTAGATATGAAACTTACTTTTTAATATTTAGTATTGTAATAACAATAAGTATTTTTTCATTTAGAAAAGGTAAAAAAATATTAAATCAAAGGAAGATTTCAATAAAATACATGAATTATTTATCCAATGATAAATTTAAATTATTTTACCAACCTATTATTGATGTAAGAAATAATAATGCTATAGGATATGAGGCATTATTGAGATTAGATAATGGTGAGAAAATTTTAACTCCATACTATTTTTTAAATGAAATTGAGAAGTTAGATATTATGTATAATATTACTTTATGGGCTATTGATAAATCTTTATGTGATTATAATAAATTAAAACTTATAAATAATTGTAAGGATAATTTTTATGTGTCTATAAATATTTCATATAAAGATTTACTTAATCCTAATTTTATAAATGATGTACAGTCAATTTTGAAAAAGTATGAAAAAATGAAATATTATTTGTGTTTTGAAATTACAGAAAGGCTTTCAAGTAATGATTTTTTTGCTATAAATAAAAGAATAGAATTATTAAAAAAAATGGGAATTATATTTGCTATGGATGATTTCGGAATTAAATATTCAAATTTTGATATTTTGCAAAAAATAGATTATGATATAGTGAAATTAGATAAAATATTTATTGATGGATATGAGGATTCAATTAAAAAGCAACAAATCTTAAAAGCTATTCTAGATATTTTGAGTATTTATGAAAAGCGAGTAGTTATTGAAGGTGCAGAAACATTAGAACAAATTAAATTGATTAAATTATTAGGTGAAGAAAAAGTATATATACAAGGATATTACTATAGTAAGCCTTTTCCAATAGATGATTTAAAAATTAAATGATAACAAATTGATTATTAATAATAATTATATACATATAAATTAAGCATAAAATTATATAGTGTAGTAATAGTAATTTTTCTAGTAAAAATCTATAAAATAGTAGTGGTTAAGTATAAAAATAGTTAACTACTACTATTTTTTTAAAATTACAAAAATATCTAATTGAGTAAATTATTGATTTAATTTAATATAAAGTTAAGAGTAAAATTATTAAATAGGGGGTTGTTATGCAAAATGTAAATTTTTTTATTGTATTTATAGAAGGAATATTATCTATTTTTTCACCATGTATATTGCCAATACTGCCGATATATTTAAGTATGTTATCTAATAGTACGGTGAATGATTTAAAGGATTCTAAGGTAAGTCGTAGTATTTTACTGAAAAATACTATATTTTTCACATTAGGAATTTCAATTACATTCTTTATATTAGGTTCATCTATAAGTGCATTAAGTTCATTTTTAAACACAAATAAAAATATTATAATGATTATTGGTGGAATTATAATAATTATTATGGGATTATTTTACTTAGGAATTATAAAGTCGGAGTTTTTAAGTAAAGAAAAAAGATTAAATATTAATTCTAATGCAATGTCTCCAGTAACAGCTTTTATATTGGGATTTACATTTAGTTTTGGATGGACACCGTGTATTGGGCCTATATTAGCTTCAGTACTTATTATGGCTTCAAGTTCGGATAATATTATTATATCTAATTTACTTATATTATCTTATATTATAGGATTTATATTACCATTTATAATAGTAGCTTTATTCTATGATAAGTTATTCAAAAGATTTGATAAAATGAAGAGCTATATGGGTATTATTAAAAGTATTAGTGGAGTAATAATTATTATTGCAGGATTAGTTATGTTTTTTAATGGATTTGTAGGTATAAATAATCAATTAAATATACGTAATGAGAATTTAAATGAGGGTAATATAGTTGAAAATAATGAACAAGCACAAGATAATGAGGAGAATAAAATAGAACCAATAGATTTTACATTATATGATCAGTACGGTAATAGGCATACGTTAAGCGAATATAAAGGGAAAATAGTATTTTTAAACTTTTGGGCAACTTGGTGTCCACCATGTAGAGGGGAAATGCCTCATATGGAAGAATTATATAATGAGTATAATAAAAATCAAGATGATGTAGTTATACTTGGAGTTGCATCACCTAATTTAGGAAGAGAAGGAAATGAGAATGATATAAAAGATTTCTTAAGCGAAGAAGGATATACATTTCCGGTTGTATTAGATAATAATGGAGCAATGGTATATGATTATGGTATAAGTGCATTTCCAACTACATTTATAATAGATAAAGAAGGCTATATAACAAAGTATATACCAGGAGCAATGGATAAAAGTACTATGCAAAGTGTTATAGAAGGGGAAAGATAAAGTAGTATTACGTAATTAATAAAAAATTAGTATGAAAGTAAATACTTATGTTATTAACTAGTTACTCCCTCTAATTAATATATGATATAATAATACAAGTAAAAATTTTTATTAATTGGAGGGAAAATAATATGTTTACTAAAGAAGAGCTTTTAGTAATTGAAGATGCATTAAAAATTGCTGATGAAAAATATATAAACTTACTTGATGCAAGTAAGAATAATAAGACTAAAATGGTTGCATATAATAGAAAACAAAAGAAATTATGGTTAGTGCAAAATAAGCTTAAAAAGATTTTAGAAGAAAATAAATAATAAAATTAATGGATATCTAGTATGCATACTAGATATTTTTTTATACCTCTATTTAATAAAGAAAATTTTAATGTAAGGAATAAATAAAAATAAAAAAAGTATAAAATAAGAGAAAAAAATATAAAATTTTATAAAATTAGACAAAAAAACATCTAAGAATAAAATTGAATAAAAGGATAAAAAATACATGTAATTATATGTAAAAATATTAATCTTCATCTATTTAGATCAAAAAATTCAAAAAATAAAACGTAATAAATTTACAAATGAAATATAAAAAACAAATAATTCTTTTTAAAGAATATTTAGAAAATAATATAACACTTAAAATTATTTTGAATACAAAGAGAAAAATATGAAAATAAATATTTGATAATAAAATATAAAAAATATACAGAATTAAATATAATATAAATAAAAAATATTATTATATTTTTAAAAAGTATGAAATTTTTTGCTTATATATTTGATTTGCAAAATAATTTATAAAAATTTAAATTATAAAGATAGAAAATAAAAGTTTTTGCCAAAAGATATAAATGAAAAATATATATAAAAAACTTGCAAAATGTTGAAAAAGATAAAAAGTTTACATATAACATAAAACAATGTAAAATTATAGATAAAATTATAAAAAGTGGGGTGTATGAAATGAATAAAATATTTAAATCAATTGCTATTTTACTAATTTTAAGTTTTAGCATCATTGGATGTAGTAATAATGAAATTGTTAAAGAAGATCAATTGGGGATAACTAATGAGATTCAAATTGGAGAAAATCATGAAGATGAAGGTATGGAAGTAGATATCCCTGAAGAAGAAAGTATAGAAGATAACGTGGAAGAAGAATCAACAGTAGAGTATATAAGTATAGTATCTGAAGAAGTTAGAATTCCAATACTTATGTATCATTCTATAAGTGATGATGATCCTAATAATAGTCTTTTAGTACCACCAGATATGTTTGATGAGCAAATGGCTTGGCTTGAAGAAAATAATTTTACTTCAATGAGTATGGATGAGGCTATTGAAGCGATGAATACAGGCAAGGTACCTAAGAGACCTGTTGTTATAACTTTTGATGATGGATATATGGATAACTATACTAGCGCTTTTCCATCACTAAAGGAACATAATATGAAGGGAACATTTTTTGTTATAACAAGTGGTGTTGATAATGGATATTATATGTCCTCAGATATGCTTAGAGAAATGCAAGATGCAGGAATGATTATAGAAAATCACACAGAAAATCATGTAGAATTAAATAATTTATCTAGAGAAGAAGCTATTGATGAGATAAGAAACGCACAAACATTTTTAAGAGAAGTAATTGGAGCAGAAGCAAATTATTTATGTTACCCAGTAGGTCGATATAGTGATGAAACTATAGAGATTGCAAAGGAATTAGGAATAAAAGCAGCTGTAACAACACAAGGTGGAATAAGTCAGATCACAGATGGGAATTATGAATTAAAAAGAGTTAGAGTATCACCAATGAGTATAGAGGGTTTTGCAGAAATATTTTCTGAGTATATTTACTAAATATAAGTTATAATAATAAAAAGTGATAAATTTAGTAACATTATTTGGAGGTATAAATAATGGCGAAAATAACTAGTAAAAATAATAACTTATTAAGAGATTCTAGGAATAAGGTATCCCCTAAAATATATGATATTTTATTAGATTTGATAAATGAAGATAAAGAAGATTTAGCAGAAATGGTATTAAAAATAGATTATTTAATAGAATATGCAAATAGCGCTGTTAAAGGGAAAGATTGGTCTGAAGCCTTAGAAACTGTAGATAGAGCCGAGCAAAGATTAAAAATGCTTAAAAAAGAGAATGTAGATATTAGCCATTTAGAATATTTAATTGAAGGAGTTAAAAAAAAGATAAGGAAGTAAATTCCTTATCTTTTTTACTATCTAGATTTTCTTCTTTTATTTTTACTTTTGTTATTAGTTGAAACTTCAACATTAACTCTTCTCTTATTTATTTTTCCACCAGTACATTTTTCAAGAACTTGTCTATGAACTGAGTTTTCAATATTTACAAATGCGAAGTTTTCCATTATATCTATATCTCTTATTTGAGATGCGCCAACTTTTGCATTGTCTTTTATATAGTTAATTAATGTCTTAATAGTTAGTCCATCTCTTCTACCTGCTGAGAAGAATAATCTAACGTCATCTTCATTTTTAACTGGAGCTGGAGCTTCTAATTTATCATTTTCATATTCAAAAGATAATTGAGTTTTGAATTGACTTTGCATTAATGAAGCTATAACTTTAACAGCATCATATTTTTCATTTAATTGAGTAGCGATATCTACAAAGTTTGAGTAGTCTTCAGCTTCAATAATTGAACTAATTTTATTTGCCATAGTTTCAAATTTAGTATTGTATATTTCTTGAACTGTAGGAACAGGTCTCTTTTCAATATTACTCTTAGTTACGTTCTTAATTTGCTTTAAGAATCCGAATTCTCTAGGAGTAATTATGCTGTAAGCAGTACCTTCTCTACCAGCTCTACCAGTTCTACCAATTCTATGAACGTATGATTCAACGTCTTGAGGTAATTCATAGTTAAATACGTGAGTTACTCCATCAACGTCAATTCCTCTAGCAGCAACATCTGTAGCAACTAAGAATTTTAATGAACCATTTTTAAATTTAGCAAGAGTCTTCATTCTTTGTACTTGAGACATATCTCCGTGCATACCTTCAACCATGTATCCTCTAGCTTGCATTGCAGCAACTAAGTCATCAACACCTTTCTTAGTTCTGCAGAAGATGATTCCAGCAGTTGGGTTATCAAAATCAATTAATCTACAAAGTGCTTCTAATCTTTGAGAGTTATGAACTTCGAAGAAGTTTTGCTTAATTGTTGAACCAGTCATTTCTTTTTTTGCAATGGCAACATGCTTTGCATCATCTTTTAAGTATTTCTTTGATAGCTTTTTAATTTGTGGAGGCATTGTTGCAGAGAATAATAAAGTTTGTCTTTCCTCAGGAATACTCTTCATTATTTCTTCCATATCATCAATGAATCCCATATTTAACATTTCATCAGCTTCATCTAAAACTAAGAACTCAACTGAAGATAATGGTAAATTACCTCTTCTAATATGATCTAAAACTCTACCAGGAGTTCCAACAACTATATTAGCTTTCTTTAAATCTCTAGCTTGAAGATGAATTGGAGCACCACCATATACAGCTACAATGTTTAATTTTTCGTACTTAGTTAATTTAACTAATTCATCGTGAACTTGGATAGCTAATTCTCTTGTTGGAGCTAAGATTATTGAACCAATAGCGTTTTTTACTGTTAAATTGTTTATCATAGGTAAGCCAAATGCTGCTGTTTTTCCTGTACCAGTTTGAGCTTGACCTATAAGATCGTTACCTGCAAGGGCAACTGGAATTGCTTCGGCTTGGATTTGAGATGGTGTAGTAAAACCTAAATCGTCAATGGCTTTAACTAAAGTCTCTTTTAAGCCTAAATCATTAAATGTTAAATTCGTCATATAGTATCCTCTTTTTTTCATAAATTTTATTTATTTTAAATTATTTAAATAATTATTTCGTATCAATCGACTTTATTAAGTATATAGCAAAAAGATAATTAATGCACTAAGTATTTATTGTAAAAATGGAATTAGTTTTTCAAATAACACATTATGTAGTATATGAAAACTTTTACAGAAAAATAAACTAAAAATAACAAAAAAATATAATTGACATTTTGCTAAAAATAGTTCAAAATATGCAATGGAAATAGTCATTACTTAATTTTAAATATTGTGTTATTGTGTCATAGAGTATATAGGAAGTCAAACTACCTGTGTACTCTATTTTTCTATCGAAACAAATATTGTAGTAATAAGTAGTGCAGTTAACCTCGAGTTAATTACAAATAAGATTTTAATAAAAAAATAAATGGTAAATGAAGTTTAAA
>NZ_KB291622.1 GCF_000320405.1 Clostridium celatum DSM 1785
TGTTGCCCATGCTGGGCACACACAAAAAAAAGATTGATGAATATAATTTATCAATCTTTTTTAATCTTATAATATTAATAGTTTATTTTAAAAATTCGTATTTAAATAAAAATGGTACTATTTCCTTTAAATAATAACATTTAACTAAAGATGTTAATGTAGAGATATCTCCATTAAGCATAGGATAATCATATACGGTTTCCCCTAATTCATTTTTATGATGTGTATTTAATTCATCTTTTATTTGATAAATTCCATATGTTAACTCAGCATTGTAATTTGAAGTTAATTTAGCTTTATATAATATTTTATTCCATAAATCTATCAATGTTTTCTCTGTATCATTTACTTTTAAGTTATTTAAGTCCATGCTTACAATAGTTTCTCCATTAGTTGTATCAAGACATATTTCATTTTTATAGAATATACCATTGCTTCCTATAAAACTTCTCATATGATTTTGACTTTCTAATGTGCAAAATAGCAGTATTTTCAGTAAATCTTGTTTACCTTTTGATGTAGCAATATGTTTAAAAAATCGTTCTGAACCATCTGCTGATTTCATAACCCTAGTTCTTTCGGTCCAGCTCGTATTATATCTAATATAGCGGCTTGCTGCAAATATAGGAAGTTTTTCCAAATAATTATCTTTTCTTAGAAAAAAGCCATGACCATTATATCTTCCAGCAATCAATAAACTTGATACATTATCTGGATTATCAAAACCTGAGCTATCAGCCACAAGATATCCAATAATATTTTCATCATACAAGGGCTTTAAACTTTTTTTAACATTATTAGGTGCTTCAAGTCCATTTAAGCCAACTAATATACCTGTTTCTGTTTCAGTTGTTAGTTTTCTTTTATCATAATAAATATTGCTATATTTAGTGAAAATCTTTTTAACATCAAGATTATCACAACAAACTAGCTCATTATCCTTTATGTCATAAGCTTTTAATACAAAAGATAGTTGCGTTAAACAGTCCTCATTAGTCCATAATGCAACCATAATACATGCATTTATACTTGTATGAAAATGTTTTCTATTGAAAGCGTACCCATCTAATAATTTTTTAGAAATTAAATGTTGAACCTTCCAATACTTTACAGGTGAAAAAACTATATAACTATCTGTTGTTTGTCTCAAATAATATTTGAAAGCAGACCATATAAATGCATTTCCTAAATCATTTGTTGCAACACCTTTTACTTCCTTTTTCATTTCTTCTACAACAAAACTTTTCTTCCATATAGATGATGTTTTAGATTTACTCTTTTTTTGGTGTTCTATCGATGTAGTTTCTGCATATGGAGGATTCTCAAAAAGAATTATTGTACACTTGTTATCTTTGATGTATTTTTGAATTAGCTCATTATATACATAATCTTTACTAAGAGCATTTGCATTTTTAACAAACCCTTTATCGTAAGTTTCGTCAGTTTCTATTGGTGGTATAATAAATCTTACTTTATCTGAAAGTCTCTCACAAAGAACCTTATACTCATAATATTCATATGTAGATAAAATACAATGTGATAGCTCTTCATCAGTTAAAATTGCTTCTAAATTACCTGTTCCAGCACATCTATCTATAATAATATAATCATTACCTTTAGGAACTCTTTCTATAGCCTTTCTAAGCAACTCTGCCGCTTTTTCACAATATAACTTTGGTGTATAAAAAGCTCCTAAATTCTTTTTATTTAAGTCATCGTTTAATTTATCCATTAAATATTTAAATTTCTCATTTGTTTTACCTTTATACGGTAATATATGACCTTCAAAATGCTTAGGTTGTCGGATTTCTCCAATGATTTTTATCAGTCCTTCTAAATCTCCAAGAAAATCTCCTTTATGAGCATTAGGATTTTCATTATAATATCTTTCGGCCCATCCTACTATGCAATTTTCATCAATATTAATAGGCATATGATTTTTTATTCTAAGAATTTGAATCATCTCTGCTTGTCCATATTGTTTTGAATAATCAATTATTTTTACATATGATTTAGTTATAATAAAACCATCATTGTTTTTACTAGCAGGTCCATAATATATTTTATGAATATCATCAAAATAATCTTGACTCTTAAAAATATAGCATATTCTTTCATTAAGAGATATCAAAAGTATATTAGCTGGTACAGATATTCCCTTAACTCTCAATTTAGATAAATATTTAATTGCTTGCAATAATGTTTTACTAACATCAGTAATATTTAATTTGAATTCTAATAAATTTCCATTCCAAACTCCATCTGTATTTTCAATCAATACATTATTGTTTTCATAGTCTATTCTAAAGGTTTTAAAAAAATCTATTTGCCCTTCCTTCTCAATTCTATATTGTCTCAATAGAACCCTCCTTCAATTATGTTAATATTAAATCAATTCATTTGATACAATATATTAGATTTTTTAAAATCTTAGAATAATCTTTTTGATAACTTATTAGATACATTACATTCGATAATTGATGGTGGATAAAATTATATTCACATAAAGTTTATACTTGATATAATTAATTCAATAAAAAAAGTCATAGTTATTAACCATGACTTTTAATTTTTATATTATGCCAGCAATTATTCCTCCACCAACAACTACGTTTCCTTGGTAGAATACTACTGATTGCCCTTTTGTTATAGCTCTTTGTTTTTCCTTAAAGCTTACTTTAACTTTTCCATCTTTTAAAGGTGAAATTATTGCCTCTGCTGGTCTTCCTGAATATCTAACCTTAGCTTCAACAGTAATTGGCTCTTCTAACTTATCAAATGGAATAAAGTTTACATCTTTAGCAACTAAATCTGTTTTAAATATGTCTTCCTCTGGTCCTATTACAACTTCATTAGTTCTTGGGTTTATATCTGTAACAAATACTGGTCTTCCAAGTGCTAATCCTAAACCTTTTCTTTGACCAATTGTATAATATACTATTCCCTTATGCTTACCTAAAACATTTCCATTTTTATCAACAAAATTTCCTGGAACTACTTCTAAAGGTCTTGCTTCACTTATGTATCTTCCATGATTATTATCTGGTATAAAACAGATTTCTTCACTATCTTTCTTATTATGAACAGCTAATCCTATTTCTTTAGCTATTTCTCTTATTCTATCTTTAGTATACTCTCCACAAGGCATTAAAGTATGTGCTAATTGCTCTTGTGTAAAGTTATATAATGCATAAGTTTGGTCTTTTCTATCATCATCTGAACGAATTAAAAGATATCTTCCATCTTCATTCTTTTCAATTTTAGCATAATGACCTGTTGCAACATAATCTGCTCCAATTCCTTGTGCTTTTCTTAAAAGCTCATCAAATTTTAAATGCTTATTACATGCTATACATGGATTTGGAGTTTTTCCATCTATGTATTCTTGAACAAAGTAGTCAATAACCTTTTCTTTAAAGCTATCTCTAAAGTTCATTACATAAAATGGTATACCTATTTTATTTGCAACTCTTCTTGCATCATCTACAGCTGAAAGTGAACAACATCCACCTTCTCTTTCTGTATATTCATTGTCTTCTTGCCATATTTGCATTGTAACACCAATTACATCATAGCCTTGTTCTTTTAAAAGGTAAGCAGCAACGGAGCTATCAACTCCGCCACTCATACCTATTACTACCTTCTTTTTCTTTTCCATTAAATCCACACCTTAAATTTTATTCGTGTCCGTGTACTGCATCATGTAATTCATCATGATCTGTTTCTTCGAATTCCCAACCTTCTGTGCTTAATCCAGCATTTTTTCTATAATCATTGATTGCTTTGTGTATAGCTTCTTCTGCTAATACTGAACAATGCATTTTTACTGGTGGAAGTCCATCTAGCGCTTCAGCAACAGCCTTATTTGATAATTCCCAAGCTTCTTCTAATGACTTACCTTTAATCATTTCTGTAGCCATTGATGATGAAGCTATAGCTGATCCACATCCAAAAGTTTGGAACTTAACATCTTTAATAATGTTATCTTCAACTTTTAAATAAACTCTCATTATATCACCGCATTTAGCATTTCCAACTTCTCCAATACCATTTGCGTCTTCAATTTCTCCTACATTTCTTGGGTTTCTAAAATGGTCCATAACCTTATCTGTATATATCATAATTATTTTTCTCCCTTCTTAACAAAATCACTCCATAATGGTGACATATTTCTTATTCTTTGTATAATTCCAGGTAATACTTCTAAAACATAGTCAACATCTTCTTCTGTTGATCCATCACCTAGTGTTAATCTTAGTGATCCATGTGCTAATTCATGTGGTAAGCCTATTGCTAAAAGCACATGCGATGGATCTAATGATCCTGATGTACATGCACTTCCACTTGAAGCACATATTCCTTCAAAATCTAATGATAATAATATAGATTCTCCTTCTATATAAGTAAATCTTACATTAACATTACCAGGTAATCTCTTATCTCCTCTTGGTCCATTTAAATATGAATATGGTACTCTTTCTAATATTCCATCTATAAGTTTATCTCTAAGAACAGATAGTCTTTCCATATGTCCTTGTAAATCCTCAGTTGCTAACTCTATAGCTTTACCTAATCCAACAACAGAGGCTATATTTTCAGTTCCAGCTCTTCTAGCTCTTTCTTGACCACCACCGTGGATTAAGTTGTCAATCTTTATTCCTTTTCTTATGTATAAAACACCGATTCCCTTAGGCCCATATATTTTATGTCCAGCTAAAGATAAAAGATCTATATTCATTTCTTTAACATCTACTGGAACATTTCCAACTGCTTGAACTGCATCTGTATGGAAGAATATCTTTCTTTCTCTACAAATTTCACCTATTTCTTTAATTGGTTGTATTGTTCCAATTTCATTATTTGCAAACATAATTGATACTAAAATAGTTTTATCTGTTATTGCATTTTTTAACTCTTCTAAATCTATAAATCCTTCTTCATTAACATCTAAATACGTTACATCAAAGCCATTCTTTTCTAAATACTCACATGTATGAAGAACTGCATGATGCTCTATCTTAGTAGTTATTATATGATTTCCTTTTTTTCTATGTGCTGATGCAATACCTTTTATTGCCCAGTTATCAGACTCAGAGCCTCCCCCTGTGAAGTAAACTTCATTAATATCACAGTTTAAAGCTTTTGCTACTTGCCCTCTTGCTTTATCTATTGCCATCTTTGTTTCTCTTGATATTCCATAAAAAGATGATGGGTTACCAAACTTTTCTGTAAAATAAGGCATCATTTCTTCTAAAACCTCTGGTTTTACATAAGTCGTAGCCGCATAATCCATGTATACTGTTTTCATTTTTTATTCACTCCTCTTTAAAGTTAAAGACTCATTTCTTTCTTTAATTCTATTGTAGTCATCTACTATATCTTGTAGGGTTACCCCTTCCATAACTTCATCTATACTATTTTTAATTTTCGTCCATAAAAGTCTTGTTGCACAACAATCAACATTATCACAAGCTACCCCTTCAATACAATCTGCAATTTCTATAGGTCCTTCTAATACATACATTATATCCGAAACTTTTATATCCTTAGGCTCTCTTCCTAATACATAACCACCTTGAGCTCCTCTTATACTATTTATAAGTTTCGCTTTTCTAAGTGGAGAAAATAACTGTTCTAAATAATATTCAGATATACCTTGTCTCTGAGAAATAGTTTTTATTGATAGGGGAGAATCTCCATAATGGATAGCTAATTCAACCATAGCTTTTACTCCATATCTTCCTTTAGTTGATAATTTCATAATCTCACCCCTTATTCAGAGTCTTTTGCTCTGCTTTATATTTATATCATACTAACTTACTCTGTTTTTGTCAACCTTGATTTACTCTCACTTTATAAAAATTTTTACCATTTATTCATACTACTACTATTTACCTAAAAATGAGTTTTATAAAACAAAATATCAAATTTAATTATTCTATATTATTTAGCTTTTTAACATTTTTCCAATACTCTTTTGTTGCTCTTTCAAACTTATTTTCTCCATACTGATAGTAAGTTCTATCTTTAATATTATCTGGCAAATACTGTTGTTCTATATAATGGTTAGGATAGCTATGAGGATATTTATATTCTAATCCTCTTCCCATTTTACAAGCTCCACTATAATGTGCATCCTTTAAATGCATAGGTATATCTCCTATTGTCATACTTTCTAAATCTCTCAATGCACTATCTATAGCTAAATAAGCTGAATTTGATTTTGGACTTGTTGCTAAAAGAATAGTTGCCTCTGCAAGAGGTATTCTTGCTTCTGGAAATCCTAATTCTCTTGCAGAATCAACTAATGACTTTACTATTAAACTTGCTTGTGGATATGCAAGCCCTATATCTTCTGATGCTATAACTTGAAGTCTTCTACAAATAGAAATTAAATCTCCTGCTTTAATAAGTCTTGCTAAATAGTGGATAGCTGCATCTGCATCACTTCCCCTAATTGATTTCTGAAATGCACTTAATATATCATAATGTGCATCTCCATCATTGTCATAAGCAATAACTTTACTTTGTGTTGAATCTTGAGCTACATCTAAATCAATTAATATAACTCCATCACTATTAGGCTTTGTAGAATTTAAAGCTACCTCTAAACCATTTATAGCCTTTCTTACATCACCATTACAATATGAAGCTAAATAATCTATAGCTTCTTCTTTTATATCCAGTTTTATTTCAGTATAATCTTTACTTCTAATTTCAATTGCTCTTTTTAAAGCCTTTTTTATCTCTCCCTCTTCAACTGGTTTAAATTCAAATATTGTTGATCTAGAAAGTAAAGCCTTAAATATGTAAAAATACGGATTTTCTGTAGTTGATGCAATGAGTGTTATTCTTCCATCTTCTATATATTCTAAAAGAGACTGTTGCTGCTTCTTATTAAAATTTTGTATCTCATCTAAATATAAGACAACTCCATTTACTCCTAAAAATGTATCTAACTCTTTAGTTATTTCCTGAATATCTTTTAATGATGCATTGGTTGCATTTAATTTATAAAATCTTTTCCCTGCTTTTTCTGCTATTATATTTGCAACAGTAGTCTTCCCTACCCCTGGTGGACCATAAAATATCATATTAGATATACGTCCACTTTTAACTATTCTATCTAAAATTTTATTTTCACCTAATATATGTTGTTGACCAAAAACCTCATTCAATTGTCTTGGTCTAATTAAATCAGCAAGTGGTTTCATCTTTTCACCTCAAAATAATTATTGCTTAAAGTATATCATAATAATTATTTTTTTAATATTTTAATGTTTATTTTTATACAATTTAAAAAGGCTTGTCCATATTGGTACAAGCCTTTTTTATAATTCATTTATATATTTAATTATCTATAAAATTCTTGAGTTGCGTAAACTTTATTTCCTATTTTATAAACTCCTACTCCAATACTTGAGAACTTAGTTGATAAAATATTTTCTCTATGTCCTTGTGAATTCATCCAATTGTTCATAAATTGATTTGCTAATACATTTGGATCTGTTACTCCACCTATATATGCAATATTTTCTCCCCAAGCACTATATGTTACTCCATCATTTTTCATTTGAGTTGTAATATAATTTCCATTTAAATCTGTGTGACTGAAGGAATTATTATCTCCCATATCTTGAGATTTAATTCTTGCATATTTCTCCATAGTAGTGTTATATGATAATGCTGGTACTCCTGCTTTTGCTCTTTCTTCATTTACTCTATTAAAGATAGCAGCTTCTACCTGTGCCATAAAGTTTGAATTTGATATTTCAGAATCATTTGTTCCATTATCTATTGATGGTGTTTCATCTACTGATGGCGTTTCATCTACTGACGGTGTTTCATCTACTGATGGCGTTTCATCTACTGATGGTGTTTGTATAGTATTATCATTTGATGGCTTATCTACTGTTGGAGGTGTTGTTGGTTTTTCATTTGGATTTTCTTCTATGTTACTTCCTCCATTATTATCGTTACTATTATTGTTATTGTTGTTATTATTGTTATCAGTTGATGGCTTGTCCGTAGATGGTTTATTCACTGTATTATCTCCAACTACATTATTATCTCCTGATGCATTTCCATTGTTGCATTGACCATTGTTTGAACTGTTGTTTTGAGACGTTCCAATCCACCAATGAAAAGTAACTTTATTATTATTAATAAAAATAGTTTTACTACCGCTTTGTAGATTAGATACTGATAACATGTTTCCACATGCTACTTTTATTTTTTCTGAATTATTACTATTAGACTGTATGTCCACTTTTTTTGTAGCCGCGTTTGCAGTCGTGCTAAAAATTCCTGAACCTACTCCCCCTAGTATAGCTGTTGATAATATAACGGCAATTAGTTTATTCTTCATCTGTACCACTCCTTTTTATTTTTTTGAACTACAATCTTTATAGTTCAATATCTTATTAGTTAAAGTACTTTTTACTTTCACTAACGTCGTCACTTACATTTATAACATATTTTCTTAATAACACTTATAGTAGATTCATTCTTTACATTCATATATATTACTATATTAGTTTTAGAGGCCTTAAATAGAATTAAATTCCTATAGCTATTTGTGTATATTAGTAGCTTGTACACTTTTTCCGTATTATTCCATCCAATAAATTTCCTAGTATATTATTCTTACTTTCTAGTTTTACATTTGAAATATTAATCATATATTAATATCTTAATTTTAAAAAGCTGTCTAGAAATAATAAAGGTCTTTTTAACAATCGAGTAGGAGGAAAATAATTATTTTAT